>CAXTWH010000004.1:0-162867 GCA_964247975.1 uncultured Bryobacteraceae bacterium
CTACCGGCTGACGCCAGAGAAAAACTGCTTGACAAAAGGTGGGGAGTCCCCCCCCCCAACAAACGTTTCGCACATATTTGATTTAACACAAATAAGTGCCACTACATCAGGTTGGTTTAGAAACGGTTATTCCGAAATAGATGAAGGCACTGGCTTACGCATACCGGATCAAAACCCAGGCTCATATATTTTGCCTGAAACTTCATCTAATTTAAATAAAAACTACGGAGTTGCCAGCACATTTCGTTTTAATCACCCAGGAGGTTCTTATGTGATTTACTTGGCTGCAAGTTCAGATGCTTTGTTAAGTAACACTCCACGTGGTTCCTTTTATGCAATGGAGCTAAGCAACTTGCAATTTGCTGCAAATGGGTGTAGCTTAACTGCAACTCTTTATCGTTCAGATGGTAAAACGACTACAAAGATTGCTACTGAATACGCACCTTGTGCAAGTACCTATACTTACCACGCTGGTTTGCTTAACGGTGCGTTGCACTTCTGGACTGATCGCGGCGAGTTTTTAAGTTGGGCTGATCCTCACCCTTTGAATGGAATCTCTGGAGTGGGAGGCATAAACATGCCAGAAGGGAACGGAATTGCTTCGTTTACGATTTTACCTGCAGACGAGGCTCCCCCAAATCCCGTTGATAAGTCAACTATTTACATTGAGTCCTCAGTTCAAGTAAACATCATTGCTAAACCGACGCAGGATGATCCTTCCGGATCTGGTGTAGCTAAATATATCTGGATGAGAGATGGAGCCTATTTAGCTAAAACATCCCGACCAGAAATTCATGATGCTGATGCCAAACCTGATATGTACCACACCTACACTCTTCAGGCTCAGGATTTTTTTGGTAACAGATCTCTGCCTACAACGTTAAAAATTTATCTGGGAAGTACCGCAGACGTTCCAACTTATTTGCCAGAAGTTTCGGAATCAAAAGAATCCAAAACTTTTTTTAACATAACTAAACCAATGGATGACAGCTATAGTCCGTACACCTATTATTTTCTTAGTGATTGGTACTATGGCGATGGTACACAGTGGTCTTGGTATGCTTGGCTGGGTTCTCAACCTCTAATTTATTATGGTTATGTACCATCTAGCTACTTAACTTATGATGATGCTACGCAATACGACTTAAATCAGGCCGGAGATACAAATGGTGGAAAGACCCTATCAAGTTTCAAAGATCGAGTGCAAGCATCCAAATGGATAAAGTTTGCTAAAACGCAGTTGCAACAGTTTAATGCCAACGTTACAAATGCTTGTCAAGTGGATATGCAGCACTTGGATGTGAGCGCTTCTAAAATAAGAAGTCTTGCTGGTGATGACCGATCTGCTGGTGGAACAACAATTTCTGATTATAGAGCTGTTATACCAGAAATTCAAAATAAAATAAATCATAATGCTGATCTTACAGCAATTGCAAATCCGCATACAATTGTAATCAACTTGGCAAATATGTGGCAAACTAGTTATTCTTATGCTTTAGGCTCAGTTCTCCACGAGCTTGTCCACATAGCTCATTATTCAGTTACTGATACAGCAATCCAGTCAGAGCTTGGATTAGCAAAAAATACCGACGATACTACTAATACGTCAATCAGATTGGCTAATGACTGCTTTGCTGGTGCTACAGCTCCTTCAAACTGATGAGGTTCCGTTTTGTGCTGTATTAAAATTACCAAAATTTAAAAAGTTTAGAGTATTCCTTTATTTATTAATACTATGCGCTTGAGAGTATTTTTGTGGGCAATCCTCACCTTTACTTTTAATGTCGGGGCAGTTGAGCTGACTCTTGTTCCACTAGGGCAGTTCGGCTCTCCTCTGCAAAACTGTGAAGTTCAGCGGTTCGCCCCACTTAACGTTGGAAAGATGCTCGACGTGAAAGATCAATTTCATGGTTTGGTGGCTGAAGGGATAAAACCAGGCATTTATGATGTACGATTAGAATGTCACGAAGGCGAAGTTTCCAAGCTGGTCGAGGTGTCAGGTGAAGAAAATGCTGTATATATGGTAGCATCCACAGTTGACCCGTACATATCGGATCATCGAAAAGGAATTATAAAAATTCAGCTTAAAGCGCCTGTAACCACGACGGACCACGTCTATCTTAGATTGACGGGAATACTGAACGATGAAAGTCAAACAGGGCTTTTCAAGCAGGGTGACGCTGTTGAAATCGTGAGGCCCAGTACAGGTATTTATTCGTTTGTGGCCGGAACCCTAGAAGGAAACAAATCTTGCCTTTTTGTAGTTAATCTTTCTGCTTTTACTAGGGTTTGGCAAATGAACTTGACATCTTGCGATTTACAAACAGATAAAGAAAGTCTGGTTCTTTTTGGGCAGTCTCGGCCATCTCAAGCGGAAAAACAATGGGATAATAACCTGAACAAAAAACAGGAGGAGTTTATAGAAATGCTGAAGAATGCTCCAGTATTAAAATGATCTAATTTGTTGATTGTTGTTCTCTAACAAGCTTTCCCACCCGCGTTTCTAATTGCCCATCACTCAATTGAACCATCAAGGAATCTCCTTCCGCTGTTTGTTCAACGCTGCGGACTAGGGTTCCGTTATTCCGTTTCACCAGCGCATAGCCGCGCCCCAAAACCGCCAACGGGCTTAACTGCGCCAACTGAGCTTGCAGCGAGGTGAGCCGCTGCTTGTGCTTCCAAAGCATCGAGCACGAGCGTTGAATCAGATGCGAATCGGCAATTTCCAAACGGCTGCGGGCCTGTGAAATTTGCACTCGCGAATCCAGCGCTTGCAATCTGCAATCAAGCGCGGCCAGCCGTTTTGCTTGCGCTGCAATCAACTGCCGCGGCACTGAGCGTAGCCGAAATTCCAGGTCATCCACTTGCTGCGCGCGTTTGTTGATGGAACGATGCATCAACGCTTCCGCCCTTTCCAGCCCGCGCTCCTGCAGCAGTCGGCAATAGGTCAGTAATTGGTATCGGGCGCTACGAAGAACTCGCTCCTGGCTGGTTCGGATCAGATCAAGCAAACTGTCGCGCGTGCAGATGACCAGTTCCGCCGCAGCGGACGGGGTGGGCGCTCGCAGGTCAGCCACAAAATCGGCAATAGTGAAATCGGTTTCATGGCCGATAGCGGAAATCACCGGAATGGCGCAAGCGCGAATGGCCCTCGCTACATCCTCTTCGTTAAAAGTCCATAAGTCTTCAATCGATCCGCCGCCGCGAGCCACGATCACCACTTCCGCCCAGCCGTCTTCGCTGAAATGAGAAAGGGCGCGGCAAACCTGTTCCGCTGCTCCTTCGCCTTGCACCAACGTATGAAAAATGCGGATGTGCAGGCCGCGAAACCGGCGCTCCAGCACATGCAGAATGTCGCGGATTACGGCTCCGGTCGCGGAAGTAACAATGCCGAGCCGCCGGGGAAGCTTTGGCAGCGCGCGTTTGGATTCAGCAGCAAACAGCCCTTCGGCTTCCAGTTTCTTTTTAAGCTGTTCAAAAGCTAATTGGAGGGCTCCTGCGCCTTGCGGCTCAAGCTGCTCCACAATCAGTTGATATTCGCCGCGCTGTTCATATATATCCAGACTGCCGCGGGCCAGAACCGACATGCCGTCCTGCGGGCGAAACTTGAGCCAGCGCGCCGTTCCCTTGAACAGAACGCAGCGAACCTGGCCGCTGTTATCTTTCAAAGCAAAATAACAATGGCCGCTGCCGGCCGCTTTATAGCCGGAAATTTCGCCGGTGACCCAGATATCCTGAAAGCTGCGCGAGAATACGCCTTTAATCGCCGCATTCAATTCAGCGATAGCGTACACGCGGCGCTCCGGTTCGAAGCTGAGCGCTAATTGTGGTTGAGAGGACGAAACGGCCAAGGGTTTCTCTCATTATCGCTTAGTGAGTTTTTTGATCAAAGTTAAGCTATCTCTTATGACTCCACCAGAAGTTCTCGACTTTGCCAGAACCAATGATGTGAGGGAACTGGACCTGCGGTTTACCGATATTCCGGGGTTGATGCAGCATATTTCTTACCCGATCAGCATGTTGGATGAGGGAGCGTTTGAGGACGGCTTCGGCATCGACGGATCGAGCATTCGCGGTTGGGCGGCCATCAATGAAAGCGACATGCTGATTCTACCGGACGCGAGCACGGCATTTTTGGACCCTTTCAATGAAACGCGCACGCTGGTGATGCTGGGCGATGTAGTGGACCCCATCACTCGGCAGCATTATGAACGTGACCCGCGCTGGATTGCAAAAAAAGCCGAGCTTTACTTGAACAACAGCGGCGTTGCCGATACTGCTTACTTCGGCGCAGAAGCGGAGTTTTTCATTTTTGATAACGTCCGATTCGATCAGAACCAGCACAGCGGTTTTTATTTTATTGACGCGGAAGAAGGGCGTTGGAATTCGGGGCGGACAGAAAATAATCTGGGTTACCGGCCTCGTTATAAAGAAGGCTATTTTCCGGTGCCGCCGACTGACCATTACCAGAATCTGCGCAGCGAAATGGTGCAAACCATGATCGAGTGCGGATTGACGATCGAGTGCCATCATCATGAAGTAGCTACCGGCGGCCAGTGTGAAATCGATCAGCGTTTTGACACATTGGTGAAATCGGCGGACAACATGATGCTGTATAAGTACATCGTCCGCAACGTCGCTTATCAGTACGGGAAAACAGTCACGTTCATGCCAAAGCCGCTCTTCGGGGATAACGGCAGCGGCATGCACACGCACCAGAGCTTGTGGAAAGAAAACCAACCTCTGTTTTCCGGCGATGGCTATGCCGGGCTGAGCCAAATGGCTTTGTGGTACATCGGCGGGTTATTGCGACATGCGCGCGCGCTTTCCGCGATTATTGCGCCGACAACCAACAGTTACAAACGGCTGGTGCCTGGATATGAGGCTCCGGTGAACCTGGCTTATTCACGCCGAAATCGCTCGGCGGCTTGCCGCATTCCCATGTATTCAGCCAGCCCGAAAACAAAACGGGTGGAATTCCGTCCACCGGACCCGGCCTGCAATCCTTATCTTGGTTTTGCCGCCATGATGATGGCTGGACTGGACGGCATCACCAATAAAATCGATCCGGGCGAACCGCTTGACAAAGATATTTACGATTTATCGCCGGAAGAAATGAAGAAAGTGCCTTCCATGCCCGCCTCGCTCGATGAAGCGCTGTTGTGCCTGGAAGAAGATCACGCTTTCCTGACCAAAGGCGATGTGTTCAGCGAAGAACTGATTGAAACTTTCATTTCCTACAAGCGCAAAGCGGAAGCTGACGCGGTGCGCCTGCGCCCGCATCCGTATGAGTTTGCGTTGTATTACGACATTTAAAGCCGGAAAACAAGACAGTTCTACAAGGCAGATCGCCTGAGACCGTTCAGGAAAATGCGGGTAGACTCACGAACACGCTCTTCTATGTCGGACGGACGCACCGCGTCGCCGGTGAGAGCTCGCAATTGTAAGTTGCTTGTTAGCATATCAAGGAAAATGGCTGCGGTCATTAGCGGATCGTGGATCAACAAACCATCAGCATCTGCCCGGTCCGTTAAAAAAGCTGCCAGCGCCTCATAAGCACTGTTAGGGCCGATCTGAAAAAAAGCTTTCGCCAGATCAGGAAAGCGTGGCGCATCACTCATGATGAGGCGGTGAATCGCCAGAACACGCGCAGAAAGAAGAGTGCGCAGAAAGGTTTTACCAATCGTCAGCAGTGCTTCTTCAATTGGTAGCTGCTGCCCATTCTTCGGAATAACGGCAGCGCGGAGCGGAGCGAGAACTTGATTGCAAACGTCTTGCATGACTCGCAAAAATAGTGATTCTTTGCCGCCGAATTCTTTGTAGAGATCCCGGTAAGATCCTCCTGTTTTGGCCACGATCATCTCGATTGATACTCCGGCATAGCCACGAGCAAGAAAGAGTTCACCGGCAAGGGCCAGCACATCGGAAGAGCGCGCAGCGTTGGTAGAGCGAGAGTGTTGTTCTGAACTCACTGGCCTAATCTCTCGTCTTTTCGGCTTCAATTTGACGGCCATTGGTAATTGATGTTACCATTTTGTGCACAGTGGTAATACAAATTACCAAAAAGAAGTTTTAAATAACTGATTCAGAGTTGAACAAAACTTCGAACGAGAAAACATGATGAAATGCAGCACGAAATCATATCTGCTCACAAATCAGAACAGCACGGCTTTTTGGCTCATCGATAATTTGTGGATGCCTCTGGCTACCAGTTCGCTTACAGGCAATCAATTCACTTTGCTGGAACAGGTGTGCGGGACCGGAATCGGCGGACCGCCCACTCATATGCATCCGACTGACGAGGGAATGTATATTCTGGAAGGTCACTGCACCTACCAGGTCGAGGGTAGAACCGTAAAAGCCGGCCCTGGAACTTTCGTATCCATTCCGCGAGAAACCGAGCACAGCTTTGTTGTGGACAAGCCTAATACAATATTGCTGAACTTCTACACGCCGGCGGGTTTTGAAGGGATTATCATGAGTTTGGCTGTTCCAGCGGCGGAACGAAAAGCGCCGGTACCGGGATCTACTCCCATGCCGCCGCGCTGGATGGTGGAAGAAACATCGCGAGAGTTTGGGCAGATACCAGGTATCAATCTACCGCTTGCTGACCCTCCCAATGAAACCAATATGGCCACCAAGCCTAGCCAAACAAACCCGACCAAACCTTACGCGCTTTCTAGGGAACAGGCAGCCGGGTATTGGTTACAGGATATTCTCTGGACTGTTCTGGCGACCGCTGAACAGACAGGTGGATCTTATTCGCTGTTAGAGCAGCTTTGTCCAAAAAACTCTGGACCGGCGCTTCATGCGCATGAACAGGATGAAGCTTTTTACGTCCTGGAAGGTGAGATCACCTTGATCGCCGGGCCGGAACGATTTATAGCGAAAGCGGGTTCGTTTATCTACATCCCCGCGCAATGCGTTCACAGCTTCCGAGTCGACACGGCCGAAGCTCGGCTCTTGAACTGGTACCTGCCTGGAGGATTTGAGCGCACAATTACAGATTTTGCGGTTCCGGCAGAATCACGCACGTTGCCTTCCGGACACGTTGGGATGCGCGGCACCCCGGAACAGCTTCAGGCCTTGTTTAAACGCGTTGGAATGACTAGCCTGGCGGTTCCTGATTTTCTACGTGACGAGAAATAAAAAACAACGGATGAAAGGTTAAAGATAAGGCAAGCACACGCCTACTCTTATGATTGTTGCAGGAACTCGTTGTTCTTTCATATTGATGTTAACCGGTAACAGCGGAAAAGTAATGCAGTTAAACATCTCTGCGGGCGGCTTGCCGAAGTACCCCATCATCAGCACGGAAGTAACTAGATTGGGAATCGCGGGCGATGTTCAACGGAATAAGAAATTTCATGGTGGATCCCAGAAAGCTCTTTTGCTGATTGCTGCCGAAGTGATCGATGAACTGAAAAAACAAGGCTGGCCGTTATTCTATGGTGCTTTGGGCGAAAATCTTACCATTGCCGGACTGGATCACAAGCAGTGGCGAACCGGCCAGCGGTTTCGGGCAGGAACAGTATGCCTCGAATTGACCACTCCCCGAAAACCCTGCCGCAACTTGCATCGCTATGGAACCGGGTTAGGGAAGCGCATATTCGATAAGAAAGTTCAAAATAATGATGTTTCGTCACTGTATTGGGGCATGAGCGGGTTTTACGCTTCGATAATTCAGCCCGGAAACATTAATGTCCTGGATATAATCGAGCCGGTAGAGGATTTATCCTAGGCGGAAGTTCCCCGACGAACTCTGCCTTATTCTTATGGTTTTCTCGCTTAGCGAATCATCGCACTCCACGTTGAGTGTTCCGGTACAGCGCGTGTTCTCGTTGCTGAGACCGGAAACAGCAGCTTTGCTAGCTGAACACTTGCGAAGTTTTACCGATCAAAAGCGAATCAACCATTACTTGCCGGAGTTTCACCATCATTTTCCCGGTTTTCTGGACGAAATGGCCGGGGGACATCCTCCTGCTGTGTTATGGCTGCTTACCTTTTTCCAGCACAGCCGTTTTTTATCGGAAGAATTGTTGCAGCATCCAGACTGGCTTTGCCAGATTACGGATCTTCAAGGCATTTACTCCACAGAACAATACGCCAAACGGCTTACGGAATTTTTGAAATTATCATCCGTAAACGTGCCAGTGCAAGCGTGGCATTTGGCTGCGTTTCGCCGGCGTGAACTTTTGCGTTTGGTGCTGCGTGATGTGTTGGGCCTCGGCACGCTATCTGAAATCACGCATGAACTTTCAAATCTTGCTGAGGCCATCTTGCAGAGGGCTTTGGGCGGCATTGAAGAATTGCTGGTGCAGCAGCATGGCTCCCTTGTTCAGAGTGAAAACTCCAGGAAGTCTGGCAGTTTTTCCGTCATTGCCGTGGGTAAGCTGGGCGGTCAGGAATTGAATTACAGTTCCGATCTTGATCTGATTTTTCTTTACGGCCAAAATGTCGCAGTTGGCGGTCCGGAGGTAATTTTGAGTCGTGAGTTTTATCGCAAGCTTGCGATCAGCTATACCAAACTGCTTTCCGCCTACACTCGCGCGGGGCTTTGTTATCGGGTAGATCTTCGGCTGCGCCCGGAAGGAAAACTGGGCGAGATCTGCTTGCCGCTCGAAAGCGCCAAAGAATATTATGCGCGACGAGCGCGTGATTGGGAACTGCAGATGCTGATTAAAGCGCGGGTGGTGGCCGGAAATCAATCTGTTGGAAACGCGCTGCTCCATTCAGTTCAGCCCTTCATTTACGACAGCAATACTGATTTCTCCACCATCGAAATGATGTCCATTCAACGCGAGCGGCTGACTGAAAAGTTATCTTCAAAACAGCTTGCCGGCACCCAATTGGATGTGAAATTAGCTCGCGGCGGTGTCCGTGATATTGAGTTTCTGGTGCAGTGTTTACAGCGGCTGCACGGCGGGAGCGACGAATCGCTGCGGCGGCGCGGAACCATTCCGGCATTAGTTCGCTTGTTGGAACGGGACTTGCTTTCCATCACTGAATACGCGCGTCTGACGAACGCTTATCAGTTTCTCCGCCAAGTAGAGCATCGGCTTCAATTTGATGAGGACCGACAAATTTATTGCTTGCCTGCCGACCCGGACGAACTGGACCGGCTTGCCCATTGTCTTCCAGTTGTGCGAACTGCATCCGAACAGCGGCCCGGCGCAGAACTGTTGAAACAGTTGAATCAGCATCTCGAAAATGTGCAGGCAGTTTATGGGCGCATCATGCAGGCGCAGCGTCCGCTCAGCTATCATCCGGTTGCGCCAGCCGCAACAGAAACTGCTTCTGAAACAGCAATCAATGAACCTGCTCAGAATCAAAATGCAACAGAGAATGCTGTTTGCTTGATGAAAAGTATCGAAGCAGCTTCTCCTGCGTTTGCTGACGCGCTGAGATATCAGTGTTCAAGGCCGCGCATCCCAGCTATTGAATCATTCTGGAATGCTCTGCGCGGTAAACCGCGCTTATTCGCTAGTTTGAACGATCCCAAACTAGCCGATTACGTTCTGCAAATTCTGAACACAAGTCCCTACCTGAGTTCGCAACTGATTGCGGACCTCAGTTTTTTGGAAGAAATCCAAGACGTTGCTGCCAATCCCTACCGCCGCGCTGCATTTGAAAGCCTAGCCGCTCCGTTGAACGACATCAACGCGTTGAGGCGATTCTTCCGGCGCGAAATGTTCCGTATTCAAATCGCTAGTACCTGCGCGGCGGAGCCTGTGTTTCAAACGCTCGACCGCACTTCCGCTTTGGCTGAATTCATGATCGCGCGAGCCTATAGAATTGCTTTCGAGCGATCACTGGATTCTATGTCGCGGGAAGAAAGACAAAGTAATCCATATAAAGCGCCGGAAAACGAAATGATGTTGATCGCCCTGGGCCGTTTGGGAATGCGTGAATTTGATCTTGGTTCTGATGCTGATCTGTTGTTTATTGTTCCTGACAGCGAAGTGCGGAAACAGCAGTTTTGGACGCGAGTTGCTGAAAATATTATTGAGATTCTGACGGAGTACACCGGAGAAGGAAGCATTCTTTCGATCGACACTCGACTGCGCCCTAACGGACGAGAAGGACCGCTGGTGCAAACCGAATCGGCTTACACAGATTATTTTGCCAACTACTCGGAAGCCTGGGAGGGAATTGCCTATATGAAGGCCCGGGCTGTGGCCGGGAACCTGGAAAGAGCTACCGCGTTTCTTGCCAAATTGCAGGAAGTAGACTGGCGGCGATGGGGGCAGAGCGGACGCTCTAAACAGGATTTGAAGCAGATGCGTTTGAGGCTGGAACGGGAGCAGGGCAATGATCATCCGTTGAAAGCCGGACGCGGCTCCTATTATGACACCGATTTCATTTTGATGTATTTACGCTTAAAGGGCGCAGGGCTATTTTTTAGATCGCTGAATACCCCGGAGCGCATCGACATTGTGGAAAAGATGGGTCACTTGGAGCGTGCTGATGCTGAGCTTCTCCGCCGCGCCACTACGCTTTACCGGGCGGTTGATCATGGCTTGCGAGTCTACACCGGCCGCGCCGAAGCAAAGTTGCCGCAATCTGCTGATGATCTGCAAACCATCGCCGCATTGGTAGATCGTTGGACGAGCCGCGACGATAGCGACCAGTGTTTTGAAAAACTGATCCAAATGCGCGATTCCATGTATCAATTGTTCCATCGCTTGTTTGCTTAGGCGGCCAGCACATTACTTCCAGATTTTTTCCAGCGGAACGCCTTGGCTGCATAGGTCGCAACTGGCGGAATCGCGCGAATAAACAGTATCCATTTTGGCTAGATAAAAAAGTGGAATCGAGCCGAAATCAGCAATTAAAGGATTTGGCTGATACACTGCTACCGCAATGCCGACAACAGTTGCGCCATTTGATTCCACCAGTTGCTTCAAATCGTTCAGCCGCCGTCCGGAACGCAGCGTATCGTTGACCAGGAGAACTTTTTCGCCTGGCTGTTGTTCGAAAAATTGCGGAAAGCGCAACGGTGAATCTGCACCATCCTGTTCGGCCCAGTACACTTGGTGAGCGCGCAGCGCTTCGCACAAACCGTAAGCGATGGGAAGGCCGCTCGTGTTCAGGCAGACAATAGAAAGCTCCTTGATCATGGCCCGGAGTTCAGGGTCGGCGCGCAGCCTGCGGCTCAGCCCAACGCTCAAAATCTTCGCGTTCTGGTAATTGCGGAACGCCAGCGGCACCTGTAGGTATTCATTAGTGTGCATGCCGCTCGGATGTTCAAAATGGCCGCTGCGCAGCGCACCGGTTTCGCGCAATAACGCAACTACTTCCTGGTTGGTGGGAATCAGATGCATAAAACTAATGGGCTCCTTTGCCGGTGAGCACGTAGGGAATGCTCTTCAAAAGAATCTTCGCGTCGAGCAGCAGCGACCAATGGTCAATGTACTGCAAATCCATTTTCATCCAGGTGTCAAAATCAAGCTGATCGCGGCCCTGCACTACCCACAAACAGGTAAGCCCAGGACGCATGCGCAGCCGCCGTCTTTGCCAGCGTTGATAGTGCTCCACTTCCGAGGGAACAGCCGGGCGAGGACCGACGAGGGACATATCACCCCGCAAAACATTGAAAAGCTGCGGCAATTCATCAAGCGAGAATTTGCGCAGCCATTTACCAAGCGGAGTCAATCGCGGATCATCAGGAATTTTGAAAGCGGTTGTTTTCTGGTTCAAGTGGGCAAGCTGAATTTTCAACTCTTCCGCGTTTTCGATCATGGACCGGAATTTAAAAAAATTAAAATGACGACCATTTAAGCCGCAGCGGATCTGCTTGAAAATAGCGGGTCCGCTCGACGTAGAACGAATTAAGATTGCAATCAGAACCAGAAACGGAAATAGAAGAAGCAGGGCTGCGACGGAAAAAATCACATCAAAACCGCGCTTCACCACCAAGCGCAGATCGTCCGGCACTGCGGAGAATGTCAGCAGCGGCGCTGTGCCGAAACGGTCCAGCGTCATTCGGCTGTTGACGTGAGGAAAAAAATCAGCGGCCACCCGCGTCCGCACTCCTTCTTCATCGCAAAGAAGGAAAATTTCTTCCAGGTTGGAAAGCTTGTCGCTGCTGACGCGAAAAATCACCTCATCAATGATTTTGGTTTTCAATAGCGCTGGTAACTTCGCCCGGCATTCTTCATCAGTAAAGACTCCAGCTAATTGAATCCGGAAGGGTGATCCGGCCACAAGTTGGCGGCCCATTTCGATTGCGTCCGGCAATGAGCCAACAATCAGAATATGGTAAGGCGCGCCGAATTCCTGAAGAAAGGAACGAATGAGGCGCTTTGAGTTTAATCGGAAGATGCCAAGCAGCAGCAGCGCGTACCCGGAGAAAAAGAAAAGAAAACTGCGGCTCAGATCCCAACGAACGAAGTACTCAAACACAACAATGCAAGCCGTTCCCAGAACGCACTGGCGCATGGTGACGCGCAGAATACGAGTCCATTGCGCGGAATCCAGATGCTCATAGATGCGAGAATAAACCGCAATCGTAATCCAGGATAAAATGCTCACCAGCCAAAGCGTAAAGCGACGGTCGGGCAGAATGTAGAAATCCCGTTCCAGGCTGAGGTGAACTCGTGTTTGATAGCCGAGCAGAAAAGCAATGCTAAGAAGAACTGCATCGGTTAAGGCTAAAGCCAGACCGACCTTTTTGCGCTGATAAGCAAACACTTACGCGATCAGCATAGCAGATGCAGTTACTCCGCTCATTCCGTTACTTTCACTACAAAATAAGTGAACGTATGGCCGGGAGCAATCATCAACTGATGAGGCGTATTCGGTTGAATATGAACCACATCTCCCGGCGCCAGCTTTTGCGATTGGCCGCCCTGAATGCCGGTTCCCCGAATCTCATTCGGAGCTGTGGTGTGTCCCTTCACCATCGTTCCGCCAGTGACAATAGTAGCGTCGCCATCTACTGCCATGAACACGTCCGCGTCTTTCTGGTGCAGTTCGGAAGAGCCGTTGGCCGTCCGGTAAGCAAGCATCGTGAGATTGTTGCCGTATTTGGAAAACGTTTCGGAAGCAAAGCCGCTGCCGTTCTTTTTGCATTCGGCCGACAGCTTGGCGGCAGCTTCCTTCAATTTGGCTGACGGCAAAATATCCACGGCGTTCTGAGCGGGAAGCGATAGCGCGCCCGCCGCCAGCAGCAAAACAACTGATTTAAGATTCATGCGCAAAAGATACTCCTAAGCTTTTCAGAATAAACGCGTAGATAAAAGAAAGCTCTTTCAAACGAGCATACCGTCCGGAAGCGCCGAAGTGTCCGGCGTCCATATTCGTTTTCAATAAAAGCAAGTTCTCATCAAGCTTTACCGCGCGGAGTTTGGCTGTCCACTTGGCCGGTTCCCAGTAAGAGACTCGCGGATCGTTCAATCCTGCTGTCACCAGAATAGGCGGATAACGCGTTGGTTTGACATTATCGTAAGGCGAATAGCTTTTAATGTACCGGTAAAATTCAGGCTGGCTGGCATTGCCCCATTCTTCATACTCACCCACCGTAAGCGGCAGGGTCGGGTCCAAACAAGTAGTCAGGGTATCCACAAAAGGAACGTTCGCGACAACACATTGAAACAGATCAGGCCGCTTGTTCAGAACTGCTCCCATCAACAATCCGCCCGCGCTGCCGCCCTGAATCGCTAACCGGCTTGGCTCCGTGTATCGGTTCTCAATCAAGTACTCGGCACAGCGGATGAAATCATCGAAAGTGTTCTGTTTCTTCAGTAGCTTGCCGTCGTCATACCATTGGCGGCCCAGGTCGCTGCCGCCGCGAATGTGGGCCAAGGCGAACGCCACGCCGCGATCGAGCAGGCTTAACCGTTCGGAACGAAACGCCGGATCGGAGCGAAGCCCGTATGAACCGTATCCATACAACAACAGCGGCATGGGTTCGTTTGTCCGCGCATCGCTGTGGTAAACCAGAGAAATCGGAACTCTTAAACCATCACCAGTGGGGGCAAACACGCGCTCCGTTGTGTACTGGGCAGGATCATAGCCGGGAACCGGTGTCTGCTTCAGCAAGGCTTGTTGCTGGCTTTGCACGTTGTACTCGAACACAGAAACAGGCGTCACCAGCGACGTATAGGTAAACCGCAGAAGATTTGTATCAAACACCTCGTTCGGCGCTGTGCCGAGAGTAAACGCCGGTTCGGTGAAGGTGACGTAATGTGCTTGATCGTCTCGCAGGTCGTGAATGCGTATTTTTGGTAAGCCGTGGTCCCGCTCATAGATGGCTAAGAAATTTTGAAAAGCATAAACCGCTTCAAGCGTAATGCCCGCGCGTTGGGGAAGAATTTCCGTAGCTGATTGCCGGTCAGGATTCTGTGCTGAACAGCGCAGCAAACGGAATTCCCGTGCGCCATCGTTCGTGGAAATGTAGAAATCGTCACCGTGCGCTTCCACATCGTACAGCACGTCCTGGCGACGAGGCCAAACGACTTGGAAAGCGGACGGTTCTGCCGCAGGCGCGAACCGGATTTCCGAAGTGATTTTGCTTTCGCTGCGAATGAAAATCCAGCGCCGGTCGCGTGATTGGGAAACATCTACTTCAAATCGTTCGTCTTCCTCCTCAAAAATCAATTCGTTTTCCTGCTGTCCAAGTTGGTGGCGCCAGACACGGTAAGGCCGCTTGGCTTCGTTCAGCGTTACGTAATAGAACGCGCTGTTGTCGCCTGTCCATTCCAGGGAATAGTACGTTTCTGGAATTTGGTCGTCCAAATCCTGCCCCGTTTTTAGGTTCCGAATGCGGGTGACGTAAACTTCGTCGCCTTCCACATCAGTGGAATAAGCGAGTAGATTTTCGTTGGCGCTGATTTTGAAATTGCCTAGCGAGAAAAACTTGTGTCCTGCGGCAAGCTGATTTTCGTTCAACAGGACCTGCTCCGCGCCGTCCGGGCCTGTTTTGCGGCAATGAATCGGGTAAGCTTTCCCTTTTTCGGTTCGTTTGTAGTACAGAAAAGAACCACGCGGGAAGGGAACTTCGGTGTCGTCTTCTTCGATATGGCTGAGCATCTCCGCATAAAGCGTTTTCTGCAAGTTTTCAAGCGGATTCATGATGCTTTGCGTGTAGTTGTTTTCCGCTTGCAGATAAGCAATAACATCAGGATCGCTGCGATCGCGCATCCAATGGTAATTGTCGGTACGGGCATCATCATGATGGGTCAGGACAACGGGAATAATCTTCGCTTGGGGCGGCACTAAATCACTCATGGAGAAACGCCACCAGCGTAGCGCAATACTCAGGCAGCACGGAAGGAAGTCGGCTATTCTGTGTCTGTGCGAACGGTATTCACAGTTCTGGAAGAAACTGCCCAACGTCAGGGTAATGCAATCGCTCTGCATCAGCCAACCGGATTGAAACAAACCTCCGGTTACCGGACCTATACTTGGACCGATTGGCTGCAAATCTCGCGTGAACTCGCTTTGGCGCTTTATGCCCAAGGGATGCGCAAAGGAGACATCGCTTGCCTGCTTTCGGAAACCCGGGCCGAATTCTATCTGGCTGATTTGGCTATTCTGGGCGCGGGTGGCATTGCGGCGGCGTTGTACACCAGTTATCCCATGCCCGAGCAGGTGAAAAGCCTGCGCGCCCTGGAGCCGCAGTTCCTGTTTATCGAAAATCCGAAAACGCTTAGTGAGCTAACTGCTGTTTACGAAGGACGCTTGCCGAAACACGTGATTCTGCTTACAGGCGAAGCTCCCAATGCTCTGTCGCTCGATGCATTCCGGGAATCGGGCCGTGAACTGCAACACAAAGACGCGGCGACGTTTGCGCGGATCAATGCCGAAATTACACCGGACGATCCGGCCTTTTTGTATCTCACTTCCGGAGCTACCGGCACGCCGAAGATGAGCCTGACGTCACACGCTGCCGTGCTTGCCAATATTGATCTTGGCCCGTCAGTTCTGCCCATCAACCCCGAAGATTCTACGGTTGTGTTTCTTCCTTCCGCCCATATCGTGCAAAGGATTGTGCTGGAACTGCTGCCCATGCGGATGGGAACGCCGGTTTGGTTTTCCGAAAGCCTGTCGAAGCTGCCGAATGAACTAAAGAATGTTCGTCCTACGTTCCTGCTGGCGCCGCCGCGAGTGTGGGAAAGAATGTATGCCAGCATTTCCGCTGAACTGCGCAAGCGCCCGCCCATTGCGCGCAAAATGTTTTATGCCGCGCTGGGGCTGGGAATGCAGGCCAATCGCTACCGGCAGGAGAACAAAACTGTACCCGGCTGGATTGCGCGGTCGCTGAAAATTGCTGACCGCGTGATTTTTGCGAAAGTGCGCGAGCGTTTAGGCGGACGCATACGAATTGCGATTAGCGGCGCGGCCCCGCTCGGAAAAGATTTAAGCGAATTCTTTTCTGCCATCGGCATTCCGATTCTGGAAGGCTATGGACTCACCGAAACCGGCATTCTATGTTTTAACCCGATCAACAAATTAAAGCCAGGAAGTATCGGCAAACTACTGCCGGGAGTGGAAGCAAAACTGGCCGAAGATGGCGAACTCATTATTAACAGTCCGGGAATGTTTAGCGGATACTACCACGATGAAGCTGCTACCCGCGCCGTTTTGAGCGAAGATGGCTGGATGGCCACCGGCGACCTGGCCGAAGTGGACCAGGACGGCTACTACTACATCACCGGGCGCAAGAAAGAATTGATTGTTTCTTCGAACGGCAAGAAGATTTATCCGGCGCGCATTGAAAGCCTGTTTAAGCTGGAGCCGTTAATTAATCAATTGCTGCTGGTGGGCGATAAGCAGCCTTATGTTACGGTGCTTGTTACTTTAAACTCCGCGCAAGTGCCGACCCTGCCCGGCATGGAAAGCATGAAAGACAAGCCGTATGCGGAAATGCTGCAAGCCAAGCCGGTACAAGATGCCGTGCAAGCAGTTGTGAACCGCGTCAATAAACAACTGGCTGATTTCGAACGCATCCGGCGTTTTCGGATTCTGCCGCGAGATTTTTCCATTGAACACGGCGAATTGACGCCTACCATGAAAATTCGACGGACCCGCACCCTGGAAAACCATCGGCACCTGGTGAGCGAGCTCTATCTCGGCAAAGAAGAATCATAAGCCGGGCGCGACGCTTACGCAAACGGCGCGCTGCCGTCTTCCTCGCCCGTGTCGGTAGCCAGATTTTCGAATTTTGTGAAACGGTTCAGAAACGCCAGTTTCAAGCGCCCGGTAGGACCGTTGCGCTGCTTGCCCATGATGATTTCCGCGATGCCTTTCAGGCTTTCTTTATCAGGCCGGTAAACTTCTTCGCGGAAAATAAACATCACCATATCGGCGTCCTGCTCGATCGATCCTGATTCGCGCAGGTCGCTTAACATCGGCCGATGGTCGCCCTGGCGCGTTTCCGAAGCGCGGCTTAACTGCGAAAGCACCAGAAACGGCACGCGCAGGTCTTTCGACATCAGTTTCAAGCCGCGCGAAAGCGAGCTGACTTCCTGCACGCGATTCTCCCGCTTCGGGCCTTGCATCAGTTGCAGGTAGTCGATCACCACCAAGCCCAGATCATGTTCCGCCTGCAAGCGGCGAAGCTTGGCGTGAACGTCCAGTAAGTTCGTACCCGCTGTATCGTCAATAAACAATGGAGCGTTATACATTTCGGCAGCGGATTCCTGCAAACGGTTCCGTTCCTCTTGATTGAGAAATCCGTTTCTGAATTTCTGCTGATCTACGCGGGCCGCAGCGCACAGCATACGAGTGAGCAGCGATTCTTTCGACATTTCAAGCGAGAATACCGCTACCGCTTTCGGATTGCGCGTGTTGGTAGCCACATGCTGAGCAATATTCAGCGCAAACGCTGTCTTTCCCATTGCCGGTCGAGCCGCCAGAATAATCAATTCGCCTTCGCGCAAACCGCCGGTCATTTCATCCAGTTTCAGAAAACCGGTTCCAATGCCCTTGATGCGTTTGCTGGTGTCAAGAAAAGCATTAATGCCGCCCTGAAACTCATCAATAATCTGCGCGGGATTGGAAAGCGAGGTGCGAGTTTGTATGTCGCCCAGGCTGACCAGCGCTTCTTCCGCCGCGCCGATAATCTGAACGGGATCTTCCGCTCCGCTCAGGGCGCGGCTAATTAACCCTTGCGAAACGGCGATAATGCGCCGCAGAAGCGATTTTTCCTTGACGATGTTGATGTAGCTGTCAAGATTGTAAATTTGCGGCAAGCCGTCATCGAGCGAGACAAGATAACTTAATCCGTCAACCGACGGCAGCTCGCCATGCTTCATCAGTTCATTAGCAAGCGTGATTCTGTCAATTTTCTCGCTGCGGTCTTGCAGATCGCCGATGCGCCGGAAGATGACTTTATGCTTTTCCAGGCTGAAGTCATCTGCGGTGATTTTGCCGCCTACTTGCAGGAAAGCGGATTCATCCGTCATGATGGCGCCCAGAATAAATCGCTCCGCGTCCAGGTTGACCGGGAGGGATTGTTCAATCAGCAGATCACGAGAAGCAGCCATAAAACCCGACTCCGTTAACGTAACGAACTCTGCTGAATTCCTCAAGTACTTTCCCCAACTTTTCTGAGGAAAGCTCAGAGAATAATTGAAACTCTGGTAGCAGCCATCTTCCGAAAGTTTTCCACAGCAAACTCACATTACATTTTCTCCCATTTCTGTTCTAAAGGGATATGCTTAGGGAGAACAGCGGATAATAAAGACATGAACGACGTACTCACCATTGCGGATAAAACCTTTCAGTCCCGGCTGTTTGTCGGCACCGGAAAATATCGCAGCAAAGCGCAGATGGCGCGCTGCCACGAAATTTCCGGAACTGAAATGGTGACGCTCGCGGTTCGGCGCGTGAACCTGCATGACCGTTCAAAAGAATCGGAACTGGATTTTATTGATCGCTCAAAGCTGTTCATTCTGCCGAACACAGCAGCTTGTTACACCGCTGACGAAGCGATCCGCACGGCTCGCCTGGCCCGGGAAGTGGGTTTATCGAACTGGATCAAGCTGGAAGTAATCGGCGACCAGAAAACGTTGTTTCCCGACAATGCAGGGCTGCTGGAAGCCACTCGCGTTCTGGTGAAAGAAGGCTTTGTTGTTCTGCCTTACACAACAGATGATTTGGTGAATGCCCGCCGGCTGGTCGATGCCGGAGCTGCCGCAGTGATGCCGTTAGCCGCGCCCATCGGTTCAGGATTAGGCATTCAGAATTTTACCAACCTGCGGATTCTACGCGAGGAAATTACCGCTGTTCCCTTGATTGTGGACGCCGGAGTCGGCACTGCTTCTGATGCGGCCATTGCCATGGAAATGGGATTTGACGGCTTGCTGATGAACACTGCCATTGCGGAAGCGGAAGACCCGGAGCGCATGTCTTACGCGATGAAGCTGGCGGTGGAAGCAGGACGCGCGGCTTACCTGGCAGGACGCATGCCGAAACGGTTATACGCAAGCGCGAGCAGTCCATTGATTGGTATGATCGCCCGTTAATCAGTTGTTTAAATAAACTTCTCTTCAGGGATTTCCGAAATCTATCCGGCAATTCTGCGAGGGAGTTTTTAGCTTGCGGAAGCGATATTCTATTTTCGTCGGGATGCACCGCTGCTATGTTAGGACTCCCTCATACGTTCGTGCTTTTTCCCGTTGCAGGATTCAAAAAATCAGCTCGCTTCCTTTCAACAGGTTGCGATTTATGCATGATGAAAGCGGCGAATTTAATCAGGTGTATATGCGGAATTGGGTTTTGGAAGTTTGTTTGGATGGAGAATGGGAGCGCTGTCAGTTTAGCCAGCCTGATGAAGCAAAAAACGCTTTTGCCGATCTGGTAATGGATTACGGTTCGCGCTTGCTTCGCGCCAGTTTGTATTCTCCCGAAGGAAATCTTCTGAATCTGCATTTGTTGCAGACTCCGGCCCAGTCGGTAAATGTTCGCGTGTAAACAACGCCGCGGGCGATGATGGGAAGGTGAGCACCAAAACCTCCTGGGATACCGAACTCTACGAAGCAAAACACAATTTTGTCTGGAAGCTAGGCAGCGATGTGGTAGCGCTGCTGAACCCGCAGCCCGGCGAAAAGATTCTCGACCTGGGCTGCGGCACCGGGCAGTTAACTCAAAAGATTGCGGAGAGCGGCGCTTCGGTTGTTGGTTTAGATTCCTCGCCGGAGATGATCGGCCAAGCCCGCCAGAATTTCCCCGGCATTCAGTTTGTGCTCGGCAATGGCGCGAAGCTGAGCTACCGCGAGGAGTTCGATGCGGTGTTCTCGAATGCCGCGCTGCACTGGATGACCGATCCAGAACCAGTAGTACTTGGCATGGTTGTGGCTTTGCGATCAGGCGGGCGGCTAGTCGCTGAATTCGGCGGCAAAGGCAACATCGCGCAGATTATGGCTGCGATTCAAGCCGTGCTGCCGGAATACCACGGTTCCCGGATGCCTGCTTCACGGACCTATTTTCCTTCGATTACCGAATACGGTTCGCTGCTTGAAAAGCATGGGCTGGAACTACAGTTCGGCCAACTATTTGATCGCCCTACGCCGCTGGAAGGGCCGAACGGCATGGAAAACTGGATCAAACAGTTTAAGTGGTACTACTTTGAAGGTCTTTCCAGGAACGACCGGCAAGCTGCCCTTATCAAAGTAGTAGAAGCACTACGGCCCAAATTATGGCGCGACGGCCAATGGTTCGCAGACTACCGCCGATTGCGAATAATTGCCGTTAAACTGTGAGAACTAGCGCACCGTTTGAAACCCCGCTAAAATTAGGTAATACCTAAACTCATGGAAAATCAGCAGATACGCCGTCAAGCCTTATTTGACGCTCTTCGGGAGCGTGTACTGGTGCTCGATGGAGCGATGGGGACCATGCTCCAACAGCGTAACCTGACGGCAGCAGATTTTGGCGGTTCGGCGCTTGAAGGCTGCAACGACAATCTGGTTCTCACCCGGCCCGATGTGATTGTGGATGTCCACCGGGCTTACTACGAAGCAGGGTCCGACATTGTTGAAACCAACAGTTTCAACAGCAACCGGGTGAGTTTGGGTGAATATGGCCTGC
The DNA here is from genome assembly GCA_964247975.1 of uncultured Bryobacteraceae bacterium. Lineage (GTDB taxonomy): Bacteria > Acidobacteriota > Terriglobia > Bryobacterales > Bryobacteraceae > KBS-96. Next base: position 21,037 of record CAXTWH010000004.1, read on the forward strand.
AAGACAAGGCTTACGAGATCAACTACGCTGCCGCGCAACTGGCCCGGCAAGCCGCGGCGGAATTTACAAACGGTGGCAGACTGCGTTTTGTGGCCGGTTCGATGGGGCCAACCACAAAAGCTCTCACTGTGATCGGCGGCATTACCTTTCCGGAACTGGTGGACGATTATTACCAACAGGCGAAAGGGCTGGTGGAAGGCGGCGCGGACATTCTGCTGCTGGAAACTTGTCTGGATACGCTCAACGCAAAAGCCGGACTGGTGGCAATTCACAAGCTGGGGCGGGAGCGCGGCCATACTATTCCGACAATGGTTTCCGGAACAATCGAACTCATGGGAACCATGCTGGCCGGGCAGACAGCCGAAGCGTTTTGTGCCTCCGTTTCCCATGCCGAACTGCTTTCGGTTGGTTTAAACTGCGCCACCGGCCCTGAGTTCATGACCGATCACATCCGGTCGGTTCATGAAATGGCGACGACGCGGGTTTCCTGTTATCCGAATGCCGGAATACCCGACGAAGAGGGCAAGTATCTGGAAACTCCTACCAGCCTGGCCGCGCAACTGGAAAAATTTGTAAACCACGGCTGGATCAATATTCTGGGCGGCTGCTGCGGCACGACGCCTCAGCACATCAAAGCAATTGCCGAAATGTCGCACGGCAAAAAACCGCGCGCGCTGAAACCGTCGGCGCACAAAACATACTTCACCGGCATTGACCTGGTGGAAGCCGATGACAGCAATCGCCCATTGATTGTTGGCGAGCGCACCAACGTGATCGGCTCGCGGTTATTCAAGAAAATGATCGCGGAAGAAAAATGGGAAGAAGCTACTGAGATAGCTCGCTGGCAGGTTCGCAACGGCGCGCACATTATCGATGTCTGCCTGCAATCGAGCGAGCGCGATGAGTTGCAGGACATTCCGCCGTTTTACGAAAAACTGATTCATAAAACCAAGGCGCCGATCATGATCGATACCACCGATCCGAAATCGGTGGAACTGTCGCTCACCTATTGCCAGGGTAAAGGCATTATTAACTCCGTAAACCTGGAAGACGGCGAAGAAAAATTCGAAGCGATCTGCCCGCTGGCGAAAGCTTACGGCGCGGCGCTAGTAGTAGGCTGCATTGACGAAGACCCGGTTCAAGCCCAGGCTTTTACGCGTGAGCGCAAGCTGGCCGTTGCACAGCGATCCGTCGATATCTTAACCAGTAAATATGGAATAGCGCCGGAAGATATCATTATCGACCCGCTGGTGTTCCCCTGCGCGACCGGCGATGAAAACTACATCGGCGGCGCGGTGGAAACCATTGAAGCGATCCGTCTGATTAAACAGCAAATTCCTTTTGTGAAAACTGTTCTCGGCATTTCCAACATTTCGTTTGGCTTGCCTGCCGCTGCCCGCGAAGTGGTGAACTCCGTTTTTCTGTATTACTGCACCAAAGCCGGACTTGATTTGGCGATTGTGAACGCGGAAAAGCTGGAGCGTTTTGCATCCATTCCGGAAGAAGAGCGGCGCTTGGCGGAAGCTTTGCTGTTCAACACTCCGCCTAATGATGTTCCGACTGATTACAAAGATGCTGCGGTTCTGGAGCTTGTTCCTGAAGACTGGCGCGAACAAAATAAGGAACAGAAAGCTGCGGTCAATCAATTTCACATTGCGGCTATTTCCGAGCATTTTCGCGGCGCTACCGGAAGACAGAAAAAGAAAACCGCTGACCTGCCGCTCGATGAACGTTTATCGAACTACATCATTGAAGGCACGAAAGACGGGTTGATCGCCGATCTGGATTTGAAACTGCGCGAAGGCATGCCGCCGCTCGATGTCGTCAATGGTCCGCTGATGGCGGGAATGTCGGAAGTAGGCCGCTTATTCAACAACAACGAACTTATTGTGGCCGAAGTGTTGCAATCGGCGGAAGCAATGAAAGCGGCCGTCAGCCACTTGGAACAGTTCATGGAGAAATCGGACACTGCCGCCCGCGGAAAAATCGTGCTGGCGACGGTGAAAGGTGACGTTCACGACATCGGCAAGAACTTGGTGGAAATTATCTTGAGCAACAACGGCTACGAAGTCGTGAACCTGGGCATTAAAGTTCCGCCTGATGAACTGATCAAAGCCTTTCAAAAGCATAAGCCGGATGCGATTGGGTTGTCAGGCTTACTCGTGAAAAGCGCGCAGCAGATGGTGACTACTGCCGGTGATCTGCACGATGCCGGCATCAATGTTCCTTTGCTGGTCGGCGGAGCCGCACTTTCCGATAAATTCACCAAAACCAAAATCGCACCGTCTTACTCGGCTCCCACGCTTTACGCGAAAGACGCGATGACCGGGCTGCGCTTGATGAACGAGATCATGGACCCCGAAACGCGGGAACAAGTGCTTACGCAGCACATCTTCCGCGATGTTCCGGTGGAAGCGCCGGTGTTGGAAGTGGTTCCCGCGCCCAGCGCGGAGTTTCGCAGCCCGAAAGTGCGGGTGGATCTGCCGATTCCCGCGGCGCCCTATCTGGATCGCCGGGTACGCTCGGTTCCGCATCTGAACGAGATTTGGAGCTACATCAACCCGTTCATGCTTTACGGGCGGCATCTGGGCTTCAAAGGACCTTTCGAAAAAATGCTGGCGGCGCGCGATCCGAAAGCGCTGGAGCTTTTCCATAACGTCGAAGAAGTAAAGCACGACGCTACCAATTGGATGAAGGTGCGCGCAGTCTGGCAATTCTTCGAAGCCGAGCGCGACGGCAACTCAGTTCACCTGTTTACTCCTGGCGGGAAAACGCCCATCGAAACGTTTTCGTTTGGACGCCAAGCCAAGTCCGATGGTTTGTGTTTAAGTGATTACGTGCTTGACCCAAGCGAAGGCCAGCGCGATCACGTCGTTCTGTTTGTGGTCACAGCAGGCGAAGGCGTGATTGCCCATTCAAACGAAGCCAAGCAAAAAGGGCAGTTTCTTAAAGCTCATGCGATTCAAGCTTTGGCAATTGAAACGGCGGAAGGCTGCGCGGAATGGCTGCATCGTCGCATCCGTGAAGATTGGGGCTTCCCGGATTCCCCCACTATGACCATGCAGGAGCGGTTTACTTCGCGCTATCGTGGCAAACGCTACAGCTTCGGTTATCCGGCCTGCCCGAACTTGGAAGACCAGGAAAAACTGTGGCGATTATTGAAGCCCGAAGAAATCGGCGTTCAACTGACGGAAGGTTTCATGATGGAACCGGAAGCCAGCGTCAGCGCGCTCGTGTTCCAGCATCCTGACTGCGCTTACTTTACGGCTACCGAAGGCGCGGAAGCGGCTTGAAAATACACTGACCTTGCGCCCCGCTTGAAATATATCGGCGGCGCGTATTTATTTAGCTAAAATTAAAGCGTGGAAGTGGATGTTCATTACGCTAAAACGAATCTGTCGAAACTGATGCGGCAAGGCGAAGCTGGTGAAGAAGTAATTATCACACGCCAAGGAGAGCAGGTCATTCGTTTGACTCCCGTGAAAAAAACCAACCCCGTTTTGATACTTTGAAGGGGAAAATTCCTCCTATCGACCCTTCGCTGTTGTTTGCCATGCCTAATGAGGAAGCTGACGATTTCATTGAAGGCAATTGGGGATGAGATCATTGCTGGATACTCATATTGTGATCTGGTTGGCAGTAGATTCATCCCGGGTTTCATTGTCTATTTGTCGAGTTGTGGAGCGGGCGGATGTCCGGCTAGTCAGTGTCATCTCGTAGGCAGAAGTCGCTTGTAAACATCGCAAGAATCCTGATGTCTTTCCGTTTAGCGTGCCGGACTTGAAGCGCGCTATGGAAGACCTTCAAGCTACGGAGTTGCCCTTGATTGATGACCACATTGAAGAACTTTCACGTATCCCGATTCTGCATAAGATCCTTTTGACCATCTCATGATGGCGCAAGCTATCTCCGAAGCTGGTCCGTTCGCCACGCAAGACCAGAGCATCCTGAGTTACAAAGTAAAGGGTCTGCATTTTGTACTTTGAATGAGTGGGATCGCCCAATTACGACGCGTAATCTCCTCTGACAATTCTAAATTGGGTATTGACACCGTTATCCATTGATGCTAATTTTTTAGCAGGCTGCTAAATTACTAACAGTTCAACAGGTATGCCCAGAAAATCCTCAGAAACTGAACTCAGCCGGCGTGAGCGCCAGATTATGGATCTTCTGTTTGCCGCCGGATCAGCTACCGGAGTGGAAATCCAGCAGCAACTTCCTGATTCCCTCAGTTATTCCACAGTTCGTACTCTGCTGCGCATTCTGGAAGGCAAAGGCTATGTAAAACATCGTGAAGAAGGGATGCGCTACCTGTATGAACCGGCGATCGCCAAAGAAACAGCGAAGAAATCAGCATTACAGCGTCTTTTGCGAACGTTTTTTGATGGTTCCGCGCAACAGGCAGTAGCGGCGCTGCTTGACCCGAAATCGTTTTCCCTCAGTCGGGAAGAACTCGACAAACTAACTGAATTGGTGGAACAAGCAAAAAAACAATCGGAAAAGTGAAGTTACTATGTTTTTGACCGCCAAGATTACTTTCATTTACCTGCTCGGTTTAGCGGCTTTATGCGTATGCCGTCGCACAACGGCTTCAGTTCGTTACCTGATCTGCGCTTTCAGTTTGGCCGCAGTGATGCTGGCGCTGGCTGGAGGATACATCCCGGCACCGTCTTTTGTGCCTGATGTTTTCAAGATTGTTGTTCACTCCCGCATCAATTCCGCCTGGGGTACGCACAGTTTTTTTGATTGGCTTCCAGCGATCTGGCTGGCCGGAGCCGTGCTGGTTCTGGTCCGTTTTTTGCTGGGAATTATTTATCTGTATCAGCAAACTTCAAACGGGCGGGGAATTGAAACAGAATCAAGAGTGGAAATTTGCCTGGCTCCGGTTTCTACGCCGCTGGTTTGGGGCTGGCTTCATCCGGTGATTTTGCTTCCCCTGAACTCCATCGAATGGCCGGAAGAACGTCGGCGCATGGCGATTCTGCACGAACAAGCCCATATCGAACGACGGGACCATTGGAACCTGCTGCTGCCGCTCGCGGCGCAATCGCTGTATTGGTTTCATCCGCTGACGTGGTGGCTTTCCGCAAAATTTTACGAACAACAGGAACTGGCCTGTGACGATTGTGTTCTCGGCAGCGGCGTTTCTCCGGCCAGGTATGCCGAATTTTTACTGGAATTATCGCAGCAGAACAGTTCGCGTTTGCTGTTTAACTGCGCCATGGTTGGAAAATCTCAAACGCTTCGAGGTCGAATCATGAACATACTCAATTTCAAATCTGGGCAAAGGCTTTCGTCATCCAAGCGAACAGCATTGTTTTTGGCTCCCGCGCTGTTGATGGCTGCTGTTGCTTTCCTGCCCACAGGTCGCGGCTTCTTTTTGCGGGGCGCAACCAATAATCAATCGATTTACAAGATTGGAGGCGACGTGCATCCGCCGACTCTGATCAGCAAGCTAGAACCGCAATACACTCCGGAAGCGCATCAGAAGAAAATACAAGGCGTCACGATGCTTACTCTGGTGATTGACGCAGCCGGAAATCCTACGGACGTACGAGTCATGAAAAGCCTGGATTCCGGACTGGACCAGAAAGCGATTGAAGCGGTCTATCAATGGCAATTCCAGCCTGCTACCAGGAATGGGGAACCTGTCGCGGTGCAAGCAACCATCGAAGTGCAATTCCGTTTAGTGTAAAACTCGTTCGGTTTTTAAACAGCTTCGTTGCATCCTAGGAGATATGAAAATTGTGTCTTCCAAGGAACTGCTGAAAAACAAGCTGTTTACGGTGAAAGATGAAGTGGCGGTGGATCCGGATGGTTTTGAGATTCACCGCTCCATTGTGCATCATCCCGGTTCAGCGGTAATGATTGCGGTGGACGCGCAAGATCGCGTCTTGTTAGTCCAGCAGTTCCGCCTTCCGGCAGAACAAAAGCTATGGGAAATCCCTGCTGGTCGGCTTGACCCCGGTGAAAGCCCCATTCAGGCCGCAAAACGCGAACTGGAAGAAGAAACCGGTGTGAAAGCAAAGAAATGGTTTAAGCTGTCGGCCTTTTTCGCCAGCCCCGGCTACGTAGCGGAAAAGATGAACTTGTTCCTCGCGATTGATTTAACCCAAGGCAAGCAGAACCTGATGGATGACGAGCGAATCGAGGTCAAATGGTTTAAGAAAAAAGAGGTTCGCAGGATGATCCGCAAAGGCGAGATCCAGGACGCGAAAACAATTGTCGGCTTTTTTCTGTGGCTCGATTGGGCGAAACGGGCCAGAAAAGCAAAATAATCCTGTAATTAATTTCGAGTTCAGTATCCTGTGTTCTGAATATGAACCCTGTTATTCTGATCGCGAGCGGCGACCTTCGACTGGCCGCCAACCAAAAATGCTGGCCAGCGCAGAACCGCGTGGAAGAAGCTGTAACGGAAGCGATTCACAAACTTGGTTTCGAAGTGAAGCGCGGCCATCCCTACAACGCCGAAAAACAGCACGGGTTTATTGATTCGCAAAAATACGGCATGGAAGTGTTTCGCGGCATTCCAACAGACACACCGCTGATTGTTGTTGAAGCGGTTTGGCAGTACAGCCATCATGTGCTGCATGGATTAATCAGTCACCAAGGGCCGATCTTGACTGTAGCGAACTGGAGCGGCGAGTGGCCCGGGTTGGTCGGCATGTTGAACCTGAACGGCTCGCTAACCAAAGCGGGAGTGCCATATTCCACGCTCTGGTCAGAAGATTTCACGGATGAATATTTTCTTAGCCGTTTAAAAGATTGGCTGAATGGTAAGCCGGTGGCGCACGATACCAGCCATGTGCATCCGTTGTCTTCGATCAAGCTTCCTACCGACGCCGAACAGATCGGCAAACAAGAAGCGCAGCGCCTCAAAAGCGAAAAAGCCATCATGGGCGTTTTCGATGAAGGCTGCATGGGCATGTTCAACGCTATTGTGCCGGATCATCTTCTAAACCCCACCGGTGTTTTCAAAGAGCGGCTTAGCCAGTCAGCCTTATTTGCAGCCATGCGCGAAGCATCAAACGAAGAAGCTGCTGCCGTGAAAACCTGGCTGGATGGGAAGGGCGTTCATTTTGCGACTGGTCCTGACGCCGCCGTTGATCTGACTGAAGAACAAATCCTGGATCAATGCCGGATGTACATCGCCGCGCTGCGGATCGCAGATAGTTTTGGCTGCGACGCGATCGGCATTCAATATCAGCAAGGCTTGAAAGATTTAGCGCCAGCTTCGGATCTGGTAGAAGGCTTGCTGAACAACACCGAACGGCCGCCGGTGAAGTCTGCTGATGGCGCGCGCGTCTTGTACGAGAACCAATCCTTGCCGCACTTCAACGAAGTAGATGAATGCGCCGGCCTGGATGGCTTGATCACCAAAAGAATCTGGGACGCGCTCGGCTATCCGCCGGAAAACACGCTCCACGATCTTCGTTTCGGGGAAAATTATGAAGGCCAGTTCGTTTGGGTATTTGAAATTTCCGGCGCTGTTCCGCCCGCGCATCTCATTAACGGCTTTGCGGGAGTGACCAGCGAGCGCCAGCCGCCCATGTATTTCCGTTTAGGCGGCGGCACAATCAAAGGCATCAGCAAGCCCGGTGAAATTGTCTGGAGCCGAATTTTTATCGAGAACGGAAAATTGAAAGTCGACCTGGGCCGAGCTAAGATAATAGAACTGCCGCCGGAAGAAACCGAGCGGCGCTGGAAGATCACCACCCCGCAATGGCCCATCATGCACGCCGTCACGTATGGCGTGTCGCGCGACCAGATGATGGCCCGGCACAAAGCTAATCACATTCAAGTGGCTTATGCGCCGGACATCTCAGCCGCACAAAAAGCATTGGCGGCAAAAGCAGCCTGTTTTGCTGAACTGGGGCTTGAAGTGTATTACTGCGGCGTTACTCAATAATCAACGCTTGGCGTGGTAGCGCAAGCCTTCTTCGCCGATCACCGCCAGAATCGCCAGATGAAGCACCGCTCGGTCCGGCTGGCCCGATTCTTTTTGCAGCTTCAACGCATAACGGGCAATGTTAACTCCATCGCGCACCGTATAATTTTCATCAGCGGAATGCGCTTGTTGCAGGAAATCAGTTACATATTGCAGCAAGTCTTCGGAAGAAAAAGGAAGATTCTCGCGCAGAATTGCCAGTTCTTCTTCGCGTTCGGGAAAATCAATTAAAATCTGCGGTTGCAGCCGCGAGTGAATGTATTCCGGCAGGTCAAATGTTGAGGAATCATCGTTCATCGTGGCCACTAATCGGAAGTTAGAATGCGCTTTGATCTTGATTCCCGCCACAATCGATTCCACATAGCGGCGGTTATCAAGCAGCGGCGCAAGGCTGGCCCAGCTTTTTTCGCTCATCCGATTGCCTTCGTCCAGAATGGCTACGCCGCCACGAATCATGGCTGTTACGAGTGGTGATGCCACGTATTTCAACTTCGACATGCCTTCGATAACCGGCGTTACCAGCAAATCTTCCGGCCGCGTATCCACGGTTGCTTGCAGAATGTAAACTTCCCGGCCTAGCCGTTTGGCTGCCGCATAGGCCATTGTGGTTTTGCCGACGCCTGGCTTTCCCAGCAAGCGCGGGTTCATGGGGAAATCGCGCTCATCCAGCACCATCCATGCCGCCATCAGTTGGCGCATAGCTTCATCCTGGCCCACCCACTTCACCAGCAGTTCATCAGGATGCGCGAGATGCAGTTCAAGGCCGTCAATCGTGAAAGTCATGCTTGAATTTATTATGACGGTAAGGGCCATTCGAATCTGTCAATCATATTCTCAAGATTGGAAAAAACTTCCGGTGTCCAGATACGCATCAGCGGCGAACAAGCCGCTCAATGCGGTTCTTAATTTCATCATGCTCGATCAGTTCGCCCCGGTCTGCCTGCTTAACACCTCGGCGCACTCCGGCGCGAAACTGCGCTTCCTGCTCCGGCGTGAACTCGATTTGCATGGTTTAAGCGTAAACACGGATAAGTTGAGTGTCAATCAGCCTACTTCTAAATCTCCGCCACCCCGCCCAAACTGCGCCACAAATACCAGCACGCTACCGAACAATACGGATGCCACGCCGCGCTGATCCGCAGCATGTCGGCGCGGGTCGGAACATCCGCCAGGTTGTAAGCGCGCCGGATCGCGTTCTTAATGCCGAGGTCCGCCACCGGAAATACATTGGGCCGCTCCAAGCCGAACATCAGAAAAATGTGCGCGGTCCAAACGCCTACCCCCTTTACCTGCGTCAAGTGCTCGATCACTTCAGCGTCAGCTAAGCCAATCAGCTTCTTAAAAGCAAGCTTGCGGCGAATAACCTTTTCCGCCAAATCGCGAATATAAGCCGTTTTCTGCGAAGAAATGCCGCACGCGCGAAACTCTTCATCATTCAATCGCAAAACGGCCGCCGCCGAAAACCTTGCTCCCACCCGCGCTTTTAACTTTGCAAAGCTGCTGGCTGCTGCTTTCACGCTGATCCACTGGTAAACAATGGAGCGCACCAGAGTTTCAAACGTCGGTTCGCGGCGAACAAACTGATAAGGCCCAACTCTTTCAATGATGGCTCCCAAAACCGGATCAGCCTGCTTTAGATGCTCAAGTGCAGCTTGCATTGTTTTTACCATTTCAATCTTAGCGACTGACCCGCCACTCGCCGTTTGAAACAAGATTTCGCTATCCTGCAAAGGAATGAAAAAGCGCGTTGCTATTTTTGGAAGCGGCGGACAGTTAGGGCTGGAACTTTGCCGTGAATTTGCAGAACGCTCCTGGGATGTGGTGCGGTTTGACCGCCAATCGCTCGATATCACAAATACGGCGTTGGTGGAGGAAACGCTGGCGAAAGCAGATCCTGCGCTGGTAATTAATTCCGCTGCTTACAATCAAGTGGACTTGGCCGAACGCGAACCGCAGGCCGCTTTCAACGCCAATGCACTGGGCGTACGGAATCTGGCAATGGCTTGTCGCCAAACCGATGCGCGGTTTGTTCATTTTTCCACCGATTACGTTTTTGACGGCGCCAAGGGCAGTCCTTACATTGAAACCGATCAAACACACCCGTTAGGCGCATATGCGGTTTCAAAACTGGCTGGTGAATTGTATGCTCAAGCCTATCTGGATAATCCGCTCATCATTCGGGTTTCCGGAGTGTTCGGGCCGGGCGGTTTATTTACGCCGCGCGGAAATTTTGTGGAACTGATGCTTCGCATGGCGAAAGGCGGCTCGCCTATCAAAGTGGTGGAAGATCATTTTGCGTCGCCTACTTACGCGCCAGCCTTGGCTTCCCGCACCGCTGATCTGGTTGAAAAAAACTGCGGAGGCATTTTCCACATTGGCGGAGGCGAGCCAATTTCCTGGTACGAATATGCGCGCTTAATTTTTGAACTGTCCGGCTTAGAACCCGAACTGAAGCCAACTAATGAGCGCGAATATCGTACCGCCGCGCGCCGGCCTAAATTCTCAGCGTTGGCTAATCAGAAGATAGCCCAGTTTCAGATTGCGCCCATGCCGCCGCTCAAAGAAGCCATTGCGTTATATCTGCAACAGCGTGAGCAGGCTAAGCCGCATCGTTCCGCGTAGCATAATAGCCGCGCCGTGCCTGCACAACGTTTTCCTTATCGTTCACTCTAATTTCGAGCTTTCGGAATTTGCCGTCCCGCACCGCGTTAGTTGGAGTGTAGCCGATGGCGTACTGGTTGCGCATCTCGTCCTGCAATTCCTTAAATACATCCTGAAGTGAGTGCTTCTGGTCCACCACGAACACGCGCCCTCCGGTTTGTTCTGACATCTTCCGCAGATCAGATTCGCCGCCGCCATAACCGCCGAACCCGCCGTGCATACGATAAAACGAAGGGTCTACATAGTAGATGCTGTAAATAATCGTGTCTGATCGTTGGGCTGCTTCAACGGCCTGGTCGCGCTTGTAGTAACTTCCCTGGTCTTCTCCGTCAGTAATCAGAACCACTGCCTTGCGGCCTACTTCGCTTTTCAGCTTTTCGGTGGCTGCCAGGTAAACAGCATCGAACAAAAGCGTTCCCTTCGCGCGGCCCATCTGCGGGATAGTTCCTGGATTGCTGTTCGGCAGCGGCGCGCCCATTGATGCCGTGCTGGAAATGTCGCCTTCCATATTGCGTAGCGCGGCGTGCAGAATACGAGCCGATCCGGTGAGGTCCTGCAGCAGTTCCGTGTCGCGGCCAAAGGACATCAGAAACGCTTCATCTTTCGGGCGTATTACGTCCGTAAAAAACCGGGAAGCCGCATCGCGCTCAATTTCAATCAGGTTCACTTGGCTGGCGCTGACATCCACTAACAAGCCGAGCGTTAAGGGAAGATCGCTTTCCCGCGTGAAACGGGAGATGGTTTGTTTTTTGCCGTCCTCAGCCAAAGTGAAATCGTCTTTGTTTAAGTTCGGAACCAATGCGCCGCCGTGCTTTTTGCGAACCGTAAACAGAACGTTTACTAAATCCACATCCACCCGGATCACGGAAGAGTCCGGAGCATTGGAATCGTTTTGCGACTGCTGCCGGGCGAATGCCGCTCCCTGGCTCAATAACGCCGCCATCGTCCACGCATATTCGCGACGTGTCATCACTTCTAGATTATTCCTTTCCTAACGGGACGCAGGGCAGCTTCGTCCTGTTTCAGGTTCGCCGCAGCAATGCATCTCCATTCGCCCGACAATAAAACTTCGCGCGTTGGTAATAACGATTGAAATGCAGTCAACTCGCCGTCGGTGAATCCAGTCAGAACCAGAGTTCCACCAAGGCGCGTTACTCGCTGCAAGTCATCCAGAATCGCGAGCAGAACCGTTCCGCTGATGTTCGCCACCGCTACATCAGCCCAACCAGTTCGTAGCGCGTCCGCCGAACCAACCACCAGATGCGGCGTTTGCCGGTTTAAACGGCAGTTCTCGCTGGCTGTTGGCAAAGCTTCTTCATCCGGGTCAAGCCCGATCACCTCCGCCGCGCCTAAAAGACACGCCGCAATCGCCAGAATCCCGGAGCCTGTTCCTACATCGGCAACTCTCATTCCGTCCTGAACAACACTTTCTAAAGCTTGCATTGCCAGTTGCGTACAGGGGTGTTCGCCGGTGCCGCTGGCGAGGCCCGGATTTTGAATTAAACGGATGCGCCCGGTCGGGGTCAGATCCTGATGCCAAGGCGGGCAGACAAAGAAGCGTTGTCCCACCAATCGCCCCGGCCACGCCTGTTCGGTGTAGGCGGCCCAATTAGTGTCTTCTTCCTTGCGCCACTGCGGATAATATCGGGCAAAACGACTTAAAAGTTCTTGGCTCTCCGTTTCTTCAAAACCGGCGATCAATCGCACCATGCCGTTTTCTTCCAGTTCGCGTATTCCCAGCGTTCCTGCTTCCCAGAATTCTGCCGTTAATTGTTCCACTTCGTCAGGGTGGCAGCGCAGTTCCAGTGAGTATACCGGCATGGTTTCAGTGTCCCGCGATCAGAAAGGAGAGCTGGCGGTTCCTGCGTGAAACACTATCAACCAGGCTGGCGTCACAGAATATCGGTGTGCTGCCCGGTCTTTTGGCGCTCCATGCCGCAAAGGAGGAAACACGATGCCTGACCGTATGGACAGCCGGAAACCGCAGGAACGAGATCTTACGCTTGATCGCTGGGAAAAATTCCCATTCAAGGAAAAAGACGATCCTTACGAAAATCGCTCGGAAGAACAAGCTACTGACAGTAGCAAATCCCAATACCAGTATGAGGGTTGGGAAAAAGAAGCCTTTCCAAATAAAAACGTATCGGAAACGCCGGCGGAGTCGGTGGAATCGGTAGAAAAACCCTCATCGGAGGAAAAAAAGTAAACAGGATGTTGGCCGGTATACTGGTCAGAAAAATTATGAGATATAGAGTGGTATTCCGCGAACGAACCGATGCCGGAGCTAACCCGACGGAACACCCGGCTGAGTTCCTTGACAACGAATTAAGCGATGGCGTAGTACTTGATGCTTCCGTGGTCGAGCGCGATCAGCCGATGGGATTGCATTCGCAGCCTGACATGGATGAGGACGACAGTTTTCTCAGTATACAGGCCGAGACTTGGGACTACGATGTGGCTGATGATCGCAAAGAAGAATTCGAAGACGCGCTTCGTAACTCCGGTATGGTGATGGAATTCGAAGTTTTGGGAGATGAAGACAGCATCAGTGCTGTTTAATTAATCTTTAAGCTAAGGGTTGTTGCTTGAACAGGAACAACCCTGGCCAAATCATTAAACGGTTTTTGAACGTTCAAGCGGCTTGTCCGTCACAGCATAATCAGCCGCAGCTTCATTCATTGCCCCGATCTCTTCCGCTCCGGTAGCTTCCAAAGATTCTTTCGCCCGTTTTACCCAATCGGAATCATCGCAGTGAACCGATAAAAGAATTTTGCCGGCCCGAACGCGCCCTTCATAGCGTTTAGCCTCGTATTCTGGAATGCCCATGCCGACCAGCCCGCCTACAATGCCTCCGGTTACTCCTCCAATGCCGACTCCGGTGAGCGCGGCCATAATTGGACCCGCGGCAATCAATGGTCCTAAGCCGGGAATTGCTAAGGTGCCGATTCCAGCCAGCCAGCCGAATGCGCCGCCTAAAACAAGGCCGGTGCTGGCTCCGGTTAACGCTCCTTCAGGAGCTTTTGTGCCTTTCTCGTGCGCAAAATCCTTGGTGCCTTGGTTGTCAGGCAGCAAGGCGGAAATATCTTCTGTTCGAAATCCGGATGAGCGCAATGTGTCAACCGCTCCTTCCGCAGCCGCAATAGTTTGGTAGATTCCGAAAACTGCTTTATTTTTTCCAGCCATACTGAAGTCCTCCCGATGAATACATCGCGTAACTCACTTTGTAGACTGTTTTTCGGAACCGTCTGTTTCGGAACGCCCTTAGGGTGTATGGAGAGTAACACTTCTGCGTGAAATGCGTCTATCTGGAAGTCACGTATGGGTGCAGTTGATTCCATTCGCCGCATTCCGCCGCTTTTGCGCTCCTCAGTGTATGGTTTAAACGGTTGGCATCGAATCCTGGTCGTAGCTAGAACCGCAATCAATCAATGGAGCGATCACAATACGCCTCGTTTGGGCGCGGCATTGGCATTTTATTCTTTGCTTTCACTGGCCCCTTTGGTGATGGTTCTGGTGCCGGTTACGTCCTTGATGGTAGGTACTCCGAGCGCGGAAGCATTCCTGCTCCGTTATGCGGCGCGGTTGGCCGGGCCGGTAGGCGCAAATGCCTTGCAGCTTTTAATGAATGGCGCTCTGAAGCATGTCGGCGGCACTCTGCCCGGCATTGTTGCGGTTGTCACTCTTTTATTTGGTGCAAGTTCCATGTTTGCGGAACTGCGCAGCGACCTGAATACCATCTGGAACGTGCAGGAAGACCGATCCGAAGACTTCATTCACAGTATTACAAAACGCTATCTGATAGCTATTCTGACTGTTATCAGTCTGGATGTTTTTCTCTTGGTATCAGTCACCGTGACCGTTGCTGCTGCCGGTATGGGCAAGTTTTTAAGCGAGTTCATCTCGTTTCCCTCGTTCCTGGTTGAGGTTTCGAACTTTATTGTTACCTGCGGATTCACGTCCGTGGTTATCGCCCTGATCTTTCGCTATGTCCCGGACCGCTGCATGGAATGGCGATTTATCTGGATTGGCGCTATGATTACGGCTTTTCTGGAAGCGTTGGGAAAACTGGTTCTCGGAATTTATTTGGGAACTGCGGCGATTGGTTCTGCTTACGGCGCGGCCAGTTCCGTTTTCGCCATTGCCGTCTGGATGTATTACGGCGCTCAGATTTTTCTTCTTGGCGCTGAATTTACCAGCACTTATGCCGCATCCTGCGCAAAACAAACAGCAGCAGTAGCAGTTTCCGCCTAACTCAGCGGTACACCGCAACGCGATCAATGGTTCTGGCTTTGCCGGTCAGTTCATCCACGCCGATCACTGTTCCGTGCAGTTCCACGCCTTCTTTCGCCGCTTCCATGCGTCCGCCGATGCCGGTAATAAAGCGGCGCACAATCATGTCTTTCTCGACACCGATTACAGAATGGTACGGGCCGGTCATTCCGGCATCTGTCTGGTAAGCCGTTCCGCCCGGCAGAATGCGGGTGTCAGCCGTCGGTATATGGGTATGGGTGCCGACCAGCGCGCTCACGCGGCCATCCAGATACCACCCCATGGCAACTTTTTCGCTAGTCATTTCAGCATGAAAATCCACGAAACGCACCCGAACATCGAGCGGCAGCGATCCCAATAACTGGTCTGCCTTACGAAACGGGCAATCAATATTGGTCATCGCCGCGCGGCCTTGCAGGTTCAACACAGCATACGAAACGCCGGTTTTGGTTGTGCCTGTAAACATACCAGTTCCCGGCAGTTCATCAACATAATTCGCAGGCCGAAGCAATCGCGGTTGTCGCGCGTAATAATCGTAAATTTCACGTTTATCGAAGCTGTGGTTTCCGCCGGTCAAAACAGCAATGCCCAAAGCCAGCAGTTCTTCAGCGATGGCAGGCGTAATGCCGAAGCCTCCGGCGCTGTTCTCGCCATTGGCGATCACAAGATCAATTTGATGAGTTTGGACTAGATTTTGAAGGTGTTCGGCAACAATGCTGCGCCCGGAAGAGGCGAAGATGTCGCCGATGAAAAGAATATTCATTCGGCGGGGCGCGGCGGCTCCAGCAAGGGCAGTTCTCCACTTCCTTGATTGACCCCTACAAGTCTAGGGGGGAGTCCCCCGAACGCCTTCAGGCTTCTCCAGATGCAGAAAAGCACAGGAGCTTGCACACCAGCGTATAAAGCCGAGTCGGACCCCAATCAAATTGAGTATCGGATCAATTTTAGGGAAGCAGATTTACCCTTGCGGGAAACGCTCACCTTCAAGATTACCAGAAAATCACCTTTTTACCAAGAGATATGGGCTCTGATTTCCTAAACTGGAAACCGGAAAACTCTGGTTCTTATTCCGGCTTGGAGTGTTCCGTTCTGCCGGAAATCAGGTCAATCGCATGAGGCACCACATTAGCAATGGATTGCAACGATTCCACAGCTCCTTTGGGCGATCCGGGCAAGTTCACAATTAGAGTCTGATTACGGTAGCCTGCCGCCGCTCGGGAAAGAATCGCGAACTTGGTTTTGCTGCGTCCCTCGATTCGCATCAACTCAGCAATGCCTGGTATTTCGCGCTCCACCACCGAGGTTGTTGCTTCGGGTGTCACGTCGCGCGGGGCAATGCCGGTTCCGCCGGTGGTTAGAATCAGGTCTATTCGTCCGCTGTCTGCCCAATCAATGAGCTGCTGCGCAATCGCTTCGTATTCATCGGGAACAACTGCAGCGGAAACTGTTTTCCAACCCTGGGCTTCGCAGCAGCGCTGCGTTTCCGGGCCGCTCACGTCTTCGCGGCTGCCCTCAGCAGCGGAATCGCTTACAGTCAGGATCGCTACCCGAATCATCTATCACTTCCTTGATTGTTTTGTCGCTGATAGGTTCCGCTTTTTCCGCCTGTTTTTTCAAGTAGGTAAATGTCCTGGATTTCAATGCTCTTATCGAGCGCCTTGGTCATATCGTAGATGGTCAGAGCGGCAATCGTTACCGCCGTTAACGCCTCCATTTCCACGCCGGTCTGCGCGGTGATCGCAGCAGTCGCGGTGATCCTGATACCTTTCGGTTCAATCTCGCAGCGAACATCCGCATGAGAAAGCGGCAGCGAATGGCACAGCGGAATCAGGTCGGCGGTTTTCTTGGCCGCTTGAATACCCGCAATTCTGGCCACTTCCAGCGGATTGCCTTTCGGATTCTGCGGCAGCGCAGCCAATACGTGCTGGCTCATCTGCACAAATGCATGGGCGGTAGCTGTGCGCTTAACGGCAGTTTTTGCCGACACATCCACCATCGCGATCTGCCCTTCTGAATCGTAATGGCTTAATGGATTGCTCATTGTTTCAACAGTACTCGTATCGCGTCGCCCGCGTTCCAGGATTCCCGGTCATGGTCGGCAATCAGAAATAAGTTTGCCCGCGCCAGCGCCGGAATGTCGCTCGACCCCTGCCAGCTCACATGCTTTAATAATCCGTTGTTGTTCAATCGGGCTGGTAGGAAGCGTGTTAGTCCTCCCTTGTGCTTGAAAGGAGTTTCAAACTTGACCTCAAAAATCGGCAGAATCGGTTCGGCTTGCCCGGCCAGCAGTTCCAGCGCGGGTTTAGCAAACAGCAGAAACGTCACCATCGAAGAACCGGGATTTCCCGGTAATCCAAAAACGAACTTATCACGAACGCACCCAAACGCAGTCGGCTGGCCCGGTTGAATGCGGACCCGCTCAAACAAAAATTCCGCGCCCAGTTTTCGCAGGCACGGCTTCACCAGATCGTATTTGCCGGCAGACACGCCGCCGGAAAGCAGAAGCAGGTCATAGGTAAGCCCTTGTTGCAGCGCTGCCGTTAATCCTTCCTCATTGTCAGGAGCCACCGGCAGAATCACCGGCTCGCCGCCCGCCGCCTGCACCAATGCCGCCAGGGAATAAGAATTTGAATTTCTGATCTGATGCGGTGCTGGTGTTTGTTGCACATCTACCAATTCATCGCCGGTAGAAAGGATGGCTACTCGCGGCCTGCGACAAACTGTCACGTCATGTTGTCCGGTCATCGCTAAAGTCGCAACGTGGCTGGCATCAAGCCGTACTCCTAAAGGAACTAAAATCGTTCCCTCCCTAGCTTCCGCCCCGCGAGTATTAATGAACTGTCCCGGTTCGGCTCCTTGTGTCAATGCCACTTGGTTTCCTTGGCGTTCCGAATATTCCACCATCACCACCGCATCGGCTCCCGCCGGCATTGGAGCTCCGGTCATAATCTCCAAAGCGCAGCCTTCTTGCAGTGTGGCAGATTCTTCAACGCCTGCCCTTGTTTCGCCAACAACCCGCAGTGTTCCCGGAACATCTGCCGCATGAACTGCAAACCCATCCCGCAATGATCGGGCCAAAGCCGGATAATCCCGGTCGGCAGCCACATTTTTCGCCAGCACTCGCCCGTAAGCTTCGAACAGGCTGACCTGCTCCGTTTGCAGGCTCGGCAAACCGTTCTGCACTGTTTGCAGCACAACGGCTCGGGCCTGTTCCCACTCCCAAACCTGCGTTTTCGTTCCTGTTGATCCCACGTCTGGAATTGTACAAGGAGCGGGAATTGTGCCGCTTCCGTAGGTTTGTTTCGAATAAGTTTGCCTGCGAAAAACGCGTTCCTTTATTAGAAGAAATGAAAGAGCAGGGCTAAAGGAGATTTGGATGATAGGGCTTAAAGGACTTTATGTTGTAGTAGGTTCTGACCACGTGCTAGCGTGAGATATGCGCATCTTGCTGGAGATTCCCGATGAGCTCGCCGCTCCGCTCACCGGTCCCGGCCAAGATTCCGCACGAACCGCCCTCGAAGCCTGGGGCTTGGAAGCTTACCGCCAACGTCGCCTCTCCGCTTTCCAGCTTCGCACTCTGCTCGGTATCCCCTCGCGTTGGGATCTCGATGGTTTCTTAAAAGAGCACAAAGTCGAGACCTACACCGTCGAAGAGTGGGAGAAGGATTGGGCGACCCTCCATGAGTTCCGGGAAAAGCGCAAGCTTGATCGCCCGGCATGATCGTCGCGGCTGACGCGGGTCCTATCCAATATCTGGTTCGCATTGTGGCCATCGGCGTACTGGCTCCGCTTTATCAACGCGTGCTCGTGCCGCAAAGTGTCGCCCTGAATTGCAGCAGAACAACACACCGGCTGCCGTTCGCGCCTGGATTAAGCAGCCGCCCGCTTGGTGTGAGATTTGCCCGGATCCGCCCGCCGATCCTACCCTCGCCTTTCTCGATCCGGGCGAACGTGCCGCTATTCTTCTTGCCCTCGCGGTTAGAGTAGACCGCCTACGAACGACGATCTAGCCGGACGTGCCGAGGCGGACCGCCGCCGTCTACGCGTGACCGGCACTGTGGGCGTTTTAGCGAGCGCGCATCTGGCTGGCCTGCTGAATTTCGAGCAGGCGTTAGGCCAGCTTCGCCAAACCAATTTTTACGTCTCCGAGGAAGTGATTGCTTCCGTCCGTCGAGACATCGCCCAAGCGCAACGCGACACATGAATCCCAAACAAATACTTTTGCTGATTGATATGAACTGTTGGGCTTACCCGCGAAAAACGCATCCTTTAATGAAAGCTAAAGAGCAAAGCTAATACAGATTTGAATAATTGGACGTAAAGAAAGTTGTGTTGTGAAGTGCGCACCCATGTTAGCGTGAGGCATGCGCATCTTCCTCGACATCCCCGACGAACTTTCCGATACTCTCATTGGTCCCGGACAGGACCCGTCCCGCGCCGCTCTCGAAGCGTGGGACCTTGAAGCTTACCGCCAGCGTCGTCTCTCCGAGTATCAGCTCCGCATCCTGCTCGGCCTTTCTTCGCGTTGGGATCTGCACGCGCTGTTTAAAGAGCGAAAGGTCGACATGTACACGCTGGAAAAGTTTGAAGAGGATCTCGCAACTATTGAGGAGTTCCGGAGAAAGCGTCAGGCTGATAGCGCGGCATGATTGTCGTAGCCGATACAACCCCGCTACATTATCTAACCCTCATTAACGCTACCAACGTACTGTCGCCGCTATATAACCGTGTGCTGGTGCCGCAGACTGTAGCAGCCGAAAACGCCGCCCGCGCGAAAGGCAAAATGTGAATGCTGAATAAACTCTTCTCTTCGAGGCAGCATCAATGTAAAACATCATTTTGAAATCGAACCCCGCTTACCGAAGCTCCGGGGCTGGCAATTCCGGCTCCTCCCAGAAGTGCCGGACGGGCTCCACCCTTGAAATAGGACTGTCTCACGAGCGCCCGGTGTATCGAAGTTGCGCAGGTCAACAGCTTCACACGAGACATACCCATTTCTTAAATCTTCAGCTAAGCTGACCTAACACATCCTCTCAATCTAACTCTCCATTCCGTTAAAAACGCAACACCCCTATACTGAAAGCGATGGATCGCGCCATCTCTGCCGGAGCCAGAGAGCCTTCAACATCATCAACCCAACAGCGCCTGCTCGCCGCAGCACGCGAAGTTTTCGCGCGCGATGGCATCGTGAAAGCCACCACGCGCGAGATCGCCCGCATGGCCGATGTCAATGAAGTCACGCTGTTTCGCCATTTTGTCAACAAAGACGGACTGCTTGCGGCTGCGCTGGCCGATGCGGTGCAGGGTCATCAAGACGCGCTAAACAAAATCGCCTTAGACATGGCGGATCTCGAAAGCGGTTTGCGGCAGTTTGCGCATTTCTACCTGCAACTGCTTCGCGAACATGAGGCGTTCTTCCGCATTCTGCTGGCCGAAGGTAAGTATCTGCCGGAATCAACCCGCAAACAGATTGCGGAAGTGGGAAAGCCCATGCGAGCGCGTTTCATTCAATACCTTACTCAAGCCCAATCTCAGCGCCTGCTGCGTTCTTTTCCGGTGGCTCCTGCGGCGGATGCTTTCACGGCCATGCTGCTCGCCACCATTTTTCGCCAGTCTGTAATCCCCAAAGAGTATTTGTTGGAAGAATACATCCAGATTTCTATTTCTTTGTTCCTGCAAGGCGCAAAAATCTAGTTACCATACTCATTGCGTTTGACACAGATCTCTGACAAAATGCAAGTAAGCACTTGCATACACAGGAAAATTGATTAAATGGCCAGTAATCCTGCAAAACCCATTTCTGCTGCTTTTGTGCCGCCGAGGCACAATCAATGGGCGATTGCGCTAACAGTCACCTTGGCTACCTTCATGGAAGTGCTGGACGTGTCGATTGCCAACGTGGCATTGCCGCACATTGCGGGCAGCCTTTCCGCGAGCCAGGATGAATCTACCTGGGTTCTCACCAGTTACCTTGTTTCAAACGCGATTATTCTGCCAATCAGCGCCTGGCTTGCGACCCGGTTAGGGCGAAAGCGTTTTTACATGTCCTGCGTGGCCTTGTTCACAGCCAGCAGTTTCCTGTGCGGACTAGCGCCGAACCTGCCATTACTAATTCTGTTTCGCGTGATGCAGGGAGCAGGCGGCGGCGGTCTTGCGCCGAGCGAACAAGCGATTCTGGCTGATACGTTTCCTCCCGCTATGCGCGGCATGGCCTTTGCGATCTACGGTATGGCTGTTGTGGTCGCTCCGGCCATTGGCCCGACTGTGGGCGGCTGGATCACTGACAATTACAATTGGCACTGGATTTTTTACATCAACATTCCGATTGGAATTTTGTCGCTGTTTCTCACCCATCGCCTAGTGGAAGACCCGCCGTACTTGATTGAAGCGCAGCAGCAGGCCAAAGAAAAAGGCGCAAAAATCGATTATGTCGGTTTCGGGTTAATCGCGCTCGGCATCGGCGCTTTGCAGGTGGTCCTCGACAAAGGGCAGGAAGTGGACTGGTTTGGTTCCCGTTGGATCACTGCGTTTTTCGCTCTTAGCATTGTGACTCTAGTTGCCTGGGTCGTTTGGGAATGGCGTCATCCTTACCCCGTTGTGAATATCCGGTTGTTTCAACGGCGTAATTTTGCTACTGCCATGTTTTTCACGTTCATGCTCGGCTTAGTGTTGAACGGCACAACTGTTTTAATTCCTCAGTTCCTCCAAACTCTGCTTGGCTATGATGCCACCAAAGCCGGTGAGGCGTTGGCCGGAGGCGGCATCATGATGTTGTTTATGATGCCGATATCCGGCTTTCTCGTTTCCCGCGTGGACCCGCGAGCCATGATGGCTTTCGGCTTTGCCATTACTGCTGCTGCGCTGTATTACATGACCACGCATATTAATCTGCAAATCAGTTTTGCGGTGGCTGCCAGTCTGCGGACTTTTCAAACTGCTGGCCTGGCTTTTATTTTTCTGCCTTCTAATACCCTGGCTTATGTGGGTGTTCCCCGGCAGGAAAATAATCAGGTTTCCGGCATGAACGCTTTTGTCCGCAACATCGGAGGCAGTATTGGGATTGCCGTAATTATTACGATGATTACTCGCCAGGGACAAAAACACTTGAACTATCTTGCTGCTCAAACAGCCGCCAGCAATCCTTTGTTTGTGGATCGAGTTAACAGCTTGAGCAGCTCTTTTCACAGCCTGGGTTTTGGACCCTCAACTGATACTCAGATGGCTTATGCCAGTTTGTATAACAGCATTCAAGCCCAATCTTCTACGCTTGCTTATATTGACGTGATTTCCTGGATGGCGCTGTTGGTCGCCCTGCTGATCCCGTTTGTCACCATTATGCGCCGGCCGCCGCAGCAGAAAACCGGCGAAGTGGCGCTTCACTAAATCAGTTGCGGCTGGCTCCGTTTTCTGCTCCCGGCTAAATTGCCTAACAGAAAACGATCGCGTATCGGTACGCAGGTCGATAAACGGGCGTTCAGCAGAAGATTGCGGTCCGCTATGGAATCGATCAGTTCCAATTTCTGTCCAACGTAAGTGTGCGGCAGAACCAATGCGTTGCGAAGGATGGAATCACGATCGATAATGCAGTTGGCTCCTACCGCAACGTTAGGGCCAAGAACCGCGCCTGTCCTCACTTTGCAGTGCGGGCCAAGGTAAACCGGCGGGAGCAGTTTGACGGAAGAATGAATTGTTGTGCGGCGTGAAATCCAAATGCCCGGGCTCCGCTTTCTTGCTTCTACCATCGTTCTTTCCGAGGCGCAGTTTAATATCTCATTTTGCGAATGAAGAAGATGGCTTGCCGTGGTGACATCCAGATAGCGTTCAGTGGGTAGGGTGCTCATGCCCGCACCGACCAACTGTTCCCTTTTGTGTGTGAACGCCGTTGGATTGTTCCACATGCTGTTTTCTAACTGCGTCGGCGACCAGAGCAAGCCAAATGGCGAACCTGAATTTTGTTCCGGCTGATCTTGTTTGGAGAGCGCGAAAAGCCATAAAGGTGAGGAAAAAATAGACACCTCGGACAAATTGACGAGCGGGAAACGTTCCGCTTCCGACCAGAAGTAAATTTCCTGGGGATTGTTTGCAATCAAAGGAACTAACCGGTAAGCTTCCTCCCATTGCTTCACCGGATGCCAACGAAATCGGCAGCCCCAACGCGCGCCATCACCGAAATACTCCTGCACCGGTCCAAACGCATGCGCAAGAAAAAATTCAAATCCTCTCACTCCCTGGCTCAATAAGTGTTCAACAATATGCTGCAAAACGGGACGGCCCGCCAGCGGCAGGCACGCTGCCGGTCTGCGTTCGTCCAAGCCATGCCAACCCTCCAAAGGGCCACGAATAAAAATGAGCGCGATCATCCAACCAATCCTAGCCCTTGTGTTCCGGCATTGGCGGCTCGTTCCCGCAGAACGCGGAACAGAAACACTAGGTTGCCCACCAGATACCGCTTCCACATCCGCTTCGGTTCCTGTTGCAAACGGTAAACCCATTCCAGGCCCAATTCACGCATCCAGGCCGGGGCGCGCGGAATGCGGCCTGAGTAAAAATCAAGCAGCCCGCCCACGCCTAAAGCAACGCCGACTCCGAGTTGGTTGAGATGCCGCGCAATCCATATTTCCTGTCGCGGCGCGCCAAAGGCAACCAGCAGAATCCCCGCCCCTGAACTCTGGATGTTCTTGATAATTTGTTGTTCCTGCTCAACGGCAAAATAGCCGTGATGATAACCGCAAACCTGTAATCCCGGGTAAGACTCCTGTAGCTTCGCTGCGGCTGCGGCTGCCACGCCGGGTCTGCCGCCCAAAAAGTAGATACCTATTTTCTGCTTTTGCAAAGCTTCACAAAGATAAGGAAGCAGATCGGTGCCGTTCACGTTTTCCCGGATGTGTTGATTGCAAAAAGCCGCTGCCAGCCTGATTCCGATGCCATCGCCCAAAACGAGCGAAGCCCGATGAAGTACGCCGGTGTACTCTGTGCTTTGCAGAGCGATGTTCACGCAATCGGCATTCACAAAGCACACTTGTTTTGGCTGCCCTTGTTGGGCCATCTGCACAATGGCTTCAGTAGCTTCCCGCATCGTCAGGTTGTGAAACGGCACGCGCAGCAGTGTCAGCCGTTCGGGAGCCTGCGGCTTTTGAAAGCTGACGAGCGAAGCCGGAATCGCTCGTAAAGCGATGCCCAGATCGCCCCAAAAACTTTGATTGTTCAGATACTCGATATCTAATGCTGTTTCGCTGGAATACGCCATCTTAGCCCGGTGCCGAATCCACCAGAGACAAACAAAACCGGGCCGCAGGTCAAACCGTTTCCAGGCCGCGCGATCGCTGGCCGAAACTTCTTCCGGCGCAAGGGCGCGCGGTCCAACAAACGACATATGCCCGGTCAGCACATTCAACAAACTTGGCAGCAGCGTGATTCTGGTGCTTCTGAAAAACCAGTCCGGCATCTGTCCCCAATCGAACCGGTATTGAGGAAAGATCGTAGCCCAGCGGCCTAAACGCTCCTGATGGATAATTCCGCCTTTAAAGCTGCGGGCGAGTCCCCAAAGCAGTAAGAGAACAGGACTTACTAAGATGAACAAAAGTAAAGCGGCGAACACGTCCGACAAGCGTTTTAAGCATCCGAACGTGCAGAAAAAAAACAGCGTAGAGAGTTGATGGTAATACTGTTGATGCCGGCGGCGGCGAATTCCTGCACTGGAAAAATCCCGATGCAATTCCGCAATCAGCTTTGTCCGGTCTTCTGGCGTAGTGGTTTTTGGGGGCGGCAAGCTTCCTTTGAACATAGATTTAGGCAAGCAGGGGCAGCGGTGTTTCTCAGTTCAACCGTCTAAATGGAAGTAGGCGAAAAGGCAAAATTATCTTAGCTAGGGTAGGCGCAGGCAAGCCGCGAAAGTTTTGTTCGCATCTTCTTGAGAAAACTCCTCCCAGAAATCCACAAATTCAATGATCAAGCTGAAGTGAAGGGAGCTTCTAGCCGAATGTTGAGAGCCGATTCGATTGAGATCGCCATCAAGAAAACCGGCGATGTAACGTTGATTGAACTTCCTGGTCGGGCGCTTGATGCCAGCAATGCGCGTGATTTTAAAGCCGCTGTTCTGCCCTTGTTGGAACCGAGCGCAAAACTGGTGATCGACATGGGCAAATTGGAGTTTGTGGACAGCACCGGTCTGGGCGCAATGGTTGCTTGTCTGCGCCAAGTGCACGGCGTACAGGGCGAAATTAAACTGTGCCAATTGACGAAACCGGTTCGCGCTTTATTTGAACTGGTGCGCATGCACCGCGTTTTCGAAATCTTCAACACCGCTGAAGAAGCCCAACAGTCTTACTCGGCTTTCTAGCTGCCGGGGCAACTTGGAAAACTTAAAACTGGCTTATCTGGTGAGTTGTTATCCTGCAATCTCACACACGTTCATACTTCGCGAAGTGCTGGAACTCCGCCGGTTAGGCATTGAGATTGCAGTCGCTTCGGTCAATCATGCTGATCGAAATTTGGCGCAGCAAACTGCCGAAGAACAAAGCGAAACTCAGCGTACTTTTTATGTCAAGAAAGCCGGATGGCAAGGAAATGCGAAATCTCTTTCTACTTTTCTGGTGCGTCATCCTTACTCCTTTTTTATCGGAGTCAGAAGCGTCTTCAAACTGGGAAGACTCGATCTGTTCAAGCTTTGCATGGCTGGCTTTTACCTCGTAGAAGCCATTCTGATTGCTGACTGGATGAAGAAAAATTCGTTGAAACATTTGCATGTTCACTTCGCCACTCCCGCAGCGACCGTAGCCCTGCTTCTGTCGCGCATCCGGCCCATCACCATCTCGCTTACGGTTCATGGACCGGACGAATTTTACAACACATCCCAATATTTCTTACGCGAGAAAATCGCCGCTGCCCGATTCATCTGCGCCATCGGCCTGTTTGCCCGCAGCCAACTGATGCTCCTATCTCCGGTAGCGCATTGGAACAAGTTTGAAGTAGTCCCTTTAGGAGTGAATTCGGCGCACTTTGCACCAAGCAAAAATTTAGCGGAACTGAAACCATTCGAAATCTTGTGCGTGGGAAGATTGGTTCCAGCCAAGGGGCAGAGCATCCTTCTGCAAGCGGTCGCCAAACTGCGCGTTCAAGGGCGTACTATTCAACTGCGCTTGGTGGGCGACGGGCCGGAGCGTTCCACGCTTGTAAATGAAACAAAAAGGCTTAACCTGGATGGGTTTGTTTGTTTTGAGGGCAACGTGAACGGTGATCGCATTCGCCGGATGTACGAATCGGCTGATCTTTTTGTGCTGGCGAGCTTTGCCGAGGGCATTCCTGTGGTGCTGATGGAAGCAATGGCGATGGAGGTTCCCTGCATCGCAACAAACGTGAATGGAATTCCGGAGTTAATTCGGAATGAAATTGACGGCCTGCTGGTATCACCGTCCGACGTGGACGGTTTAGCCAATGCGATTCTCCGTTTAATGGACAATTCGGAGCTTCGCCAGTGCTTCGCGCAGTCCGCGCGTCGCCGCGTGCTGGAAGCCTACAATCTGGAAACCAACGTGTCAAAACTGGCCGGCGTGTTTCATCGTCGCTTGTCGCCTCCTGCCGCATGAGAATACTTGAAGCAGCGGCAGCCATCGCCGGAACGGTAGCGGCTGTTATTTCCGCGCCTGGGTCAATCGAACTGCTGTTGTTAACTGGAGCCGCCCTGCTCCCGGAGAAACGCAAGTCCATCATCGCGCGAACAGTGGATCCATCGCGGCGCATAGCAGTGATCATTCCAGCGCACAACGAAGAAGAGGGTATTACGCGATCTCTGGACAGCCTGCGCGCAGCCCAACAAGGCTGGCCGCAGTCCGATGTGATTGTGATTGCCGATAACTGCACTGATGGCACCGCCGAACAAGCAAAACAAGCAGGCGCTCATGTTCTTATTCGAACTGACCCGGAGCGTCGCGGAAAAGGCTATGCGCTCGATTTTGCTTTCCGTTCTCTACTCGGAGCCGATTACGATGCTTTTCTGGTGGTGGATGCCGATACGGTGGCGGAACAAAACTTCATCAGCGAGTGCGCTCATGCTTTGCAGAACGGAGCAAGTGCGGTGCAGTGCCGCTATCAAGCCGCTAATCCTGATGCTTCGGTTCGCGCCCGTTTGATGAAGATCGCTTTACTTGCTTTCAATACTCTGCGACCGAAAGCGCGTGAGCGGCTCGGTCTTTCTTGCG
This sequence comes from uncultured Bryobacteraceae bacterium, assembly GCA_964247975.1. GTDB lineage: Bacteria > Acidobacteriota > Terriglobia > Bryobacterales > Bryobacteraceae > KBS-96. Next base: position 48,112 of record CAXTWH010000004.1, read on the forward strand.
GCATTTACGGCAACGGCTTTGGGCTGCGCAGCGAAGTACTCCGCCGCGTTCCTTACAATGCCTCTTCCGTAGTGGAAGACCTGGAGTATCACATTAATCTGATACGTGCCGGTTTGCGGGTGAGATTTGTCGGAGGCACATCTGTCTATGGAGAGATGCCGATTGCAGGACGCGGTGTAAGCTCACAGCGTGAACGATGGGAAGGCGGTCGCTTTCACATGCTGTTCATCCAAGCGCCTCGCTTGCTTGCTGATTTTAAAAAAGGCAATTTTGCTGCACTGGAACCGTTACTGGACCTGCTGCTGCTTCCTTTGGCTTTGCACGTTTGTTTATTAGCGGTAACTCTGTTGTCACCTGTTCTGATGGTCAAAATGTACGGGTGCCTGGCATTGGCTTTGGTTGCCGGTCATTTGCTAACTGCCGTGACATTGGGTGGTAACTGGCGTGATCTGGCTGCGCTCGGCGCTGCTCCGTTTTATGTGCTTTGGAAATTAACAATGCTTCCTCGAATTCTGATCAGTGCGCGGACGCGCACGCGCTGGATTCGAACGGAACGCGTTGCGGAACAAAATCGCTCATGAACGACGCGGCTTCCGTGCTGGTTTCGATTGTGGTCGTGTCGTTCAACACACGCGACATGCTGCGCCGGTGTTTGGAAAGCCTTTTCGGCCAGCTTCACGGCATTCGCAGCGAAGTTTTCGTGGTGGACAATGCTTCCGGCGACCGTTCAGCCGAGATGATAGCTCATGAATTTCCGCAAGTTGAATTGATTCGCAGTTCAGTGAACCTTGGGTTTGCCGGAGCAAACAATCTCGCTCTCAAACGCGCCCAAGCGCGTTATGTGGTTCTGCTGAATTCCGATGCCTTTCTGAAACCCTGCGCATTGGAGCGGGCAATCGCGCACATGGACCAGGAGCCTAAAGTAGGCTTAGGCGGCGCTCGTTTGGTTGGGAAGAACGGATCCTGGCAGCCATCGGCGCGGCAGTTTCCGTCGCTCGTGAATGATCTTCTCATTCTTTCCGGTCTTGCCGGCCGTTACCCAAATTCCGGATTTTTTGGCCGACCTGATCACACCTGGGACAAAACCAATGAACCAACCTCTGTGGATTGGGTGCCGGGCGCGTTTTCGATCATTCGGCGCGATGTGCTGCAAAAAATCGGCTTTTTTGACGAACGTTTTTTTCTGTATTACGAAGAAGTGGATTTATGCCGCCGCGTAAAACAGGCTGGCTATCAAGTTCAATACTGGCCTGACGTGACCGTGGTTCATCTGGGCGGTGAATCTTCTAAAACTGTCAAAACATTGACTGTTTCTTCCAGCGGTTCGCAGTTAATTCTTTGGCGCATGAGAAGCGCTTTTCTGTATTACCGCAAGCATCATGGCTATCGCGCTTGGTTCGCAAAAAGCATGGAACACTGTTGGTATCTGATGCGTGCCTGGAAGAACCGCTGCCAGGCAGACAAGCAAGCGAAAGTGATGGATGCGCGGATGAACCTGAAGCTGCTCCAACAGGCTTGGCTGGACACGCAAGGAGGCCGGGTTTCTCCGCCGCAGCCCTGGTAAGTGCCATGTTTGAAAACATTCGCGAAGACTGGCGCACTTATGGAGCGGACATTACCCGGCAGGGCTTCTGGGTAATGCTGGTGTACCGCTTTGGCCGTTGGCGTTATCGCGTTCAACCGCGAGCAGTGCGGATGTTCTTTTCATTCTTCTATAAACTGCTGAAGTTATGCAGCCAGATTTTAACCGGAATTGATCTGCCTTGTGAAACGGAACTAGGCCGAGGATTTAAAATTGAGCACTTCGGCGGCATCATCATCAGCGGCGACGCGCGGTTTGGCGATGATTGTATTGTCCGCAACGGCGTAACGGTTGGCTTGCGGCGCACTCATGAACGTGGCGCTCCCCACTTCGGCAACCGGGTTGATATTGGCGCAGGCGCGGTGATACTTGGGCCGGTGCGCATCGGCGATGATGTGGCAATCGGCGCGAATGCGGTGGTGCTGACCGATGTGCCGTCCTATTCCATTGCGGTCGGAGTTCCGGCAATAATAAAGCCAAAAAACACCGAGCGCATTCTGACGCACTGTGTTTCTGTGCTGCTGTTGGTCGGTATTTTTGCGACGGCCGCCAAAGCGGAAGACAACGGTAACTTCCAGCTTGTGAATAAGCAGATGAAGGACTCGCCCAATGAATTGATCCATCAGTTTGATGCGCCCGCGTTGACTGACTACACCATTGATGCCGGCGATGAGCTTTCGATTGATGTGTGGGGACGGTCTGAATTAAACTGCCATCAAAACGTCGGGCCGGACGGCAAGATCACGCTGCCGCTTGTCGGCACATTCGCCATTGGCGGAATGACGCGCGACTTGGCGCAAAAATGCATTTCACAGGCGTACGCGCATTATTACGCCGAACTGGCCGTAACGGTTCGGATAGATCATTACACCTCGTATCGGGTGTTTGTGCTGGGCCGCGTGGGTGCGCCGGGGCTGCTCCTATTTGATCGCCAGCCTACGCTGCTCGACGTTTTGGCCAGAGCTGCCGGTTTGCCTGCGACAGGAGCCAGTGCGAGCAAGGCCGGTTTGTTGCAATGCGCCGTTTTCCGGGGCCGCGACCAAGTAATTTGGATTGATCTGCGAAAACTGCTCGCGCAAACGCAGCTCGATTTGAACATCAGATTGAGCCGGAACGATCTGGTTTATCTGCCGGACGCTGACGACCGTTTAGTGTATGTGCTGGGCGAAGTGAAAAGCCCGGGAGCGTACCGCTTAACTTCCACCATGTCTTTTCTGGACGCTCTTTCCCTAAGCGGCGGACCTACTGTTGACGCCGCGCCGCAGCATATTGCGCTGGTGCGGACCAGCGTTGGCTCCAAGCAGGAAATCTCGTTGCCGGACCTGATTGCCGGTAAAACGAGCGGCAATTACGGATTGGAAGAGGGCGACGTGATTTATGTGCCGCGCCGTGGCTTGGCGCGCGTGGGTTACGTATTGGAAAAGGTGAGTCCTGTGACCGCGTTCGGGGTGATTGCCACAGCGGCTACCAGATAATATGTCGGGCTACACGCAGACCGTTCTGGCGCAAACCGCACCCGCGCCGTATCCCGCACAGAAAACCGATCCGCCCGTGGCTGAACTGCGCTTAAATGCAGTTCACAGCTTGCAAACACATAAGAAGCTGGCTATCGGCACGTTCTTGTTTCTGTTGGTTGCCGGAATTTTGTTTGCCTGGTTCAAGGGTAAACCGCGTTATACATCGACGGCGGTGATTTTTGTGTCGCCGCGTTTTGTGGCAAACCTGGAAGACAACAAAGAATTTGAACTGCAATCGAACTCCGAATACCGCGAGTACGTCCAACAAAATGTCCGCACAATTAACCGGTTCGATATTGTGCAGGAAGCTTTCGACAACCTGGGTCCGCGCCGTTCTTTGTGGCGGAAGCCGAAAGAAACCAGAATCCATGCGATTGAACGTTTGCAGTATTCACTCGATATTGCGCCGGTGCCGGACACTTACCAGATTGCCGTATCGCTCGAAAGCGAACAGCCGGAAGGATTGTCGCTGATCGTCAACACTGTTGTAGACACATATCTCAAAAAGATCAAGACCGAAGAATTTTACGGAACTGACCAGCGTATAGAAAATTTGCAGCAGGACCGATCCGGCCTTGCGAAAGACATTACGGGAAAACAGGCGCGCCGTGTTCAATTATCACAGGAACTCAGCGTCAGCACGTTTTCAGAAAATTTTCCTAATCCGTATGACCGGCTGGTGGTGGACGCGAAACAAGCCTGGAGCGACGCGACGCGGCAGCGCATACAAGCGGAAGCGCAGATAACAGCGTTGAAAGCTGATTCTGTTTCCGGCGTGGTCAGTCCGCTCGAAGCTAATGTGCTCGATGCCGTGAATCGAGATCCCGGGTTGAGCAGCCTGGAAACATCCATCAATCAACGCAGGGGAGTGCTGCTCAGCAGCATCAGCGGCCTTGCACCGGAGCATCCGGGGCGGCGCGCCGCGGAACGGGAATTGAAAGAACTGGAACAACAACGGGAAAACTTCTATCAACAGCTTTTGAAATCCTACACAAACACCTTGTTGGAACAACGCTCCTCCGAGGTGACGAAAGCGCGGCAAACTGAAACGCGGTTAGCTGCGGAAGCGGAAAAACAAGCGTCGCAAGCAGTCTGGTTTACGCAGCGCTACCAGGAAGCTTTGAATTTAGGGCTTGAAATTGAACGCGAACGAAAGCGCATCGACAGTATTGAAGACCGGATCGGGTTTTTGTCGCTTGAAAGCCGCGCGCCCGGATTTGTCAGATTGTTTTCCAAAGCTCGCCAACCCGATCTGCCGTCCAAAGGAGGGCGCCGGAAATGGGCTTTGATCATGGGCTTGGTTTCGATTGTCGGCAGCGTTGTAATCCCTGTTAGCGCAGATATGCTGGATCCGCGCGTTCACTGGCCGGGCGATGTGCTGCGCGTTCTGGGCTTTCCGGTGTTGGGCTGGTTCCTGGAAACAGGTGATGCCGGGGAAGGGTTTGCCCGCGAACAGATTCTGCGTTTGGCAGCACGCATCAACCAGGAACGCGAAACCAGCGGAAGCAAAGTGTTTGCGTTTACCGCCGTGCAATCAGGCAATGGAACAACAACGGTTGTTCGCAACTTGGCGAATGCACTCACGCAATTGGGAATGCCTTCCTTAGCGGTGGAAGCCAATGCCTACCGCACAGATGCCGGAACGAAAACTTTATCAGCAGGCGGATTATCGGTTGTGTTGCAGGGCAAAAGCACACTGGATCAAGAAGTCATAGCAGGCAAACCCGAACAAGCCGATTATCTTCCGGTAGGAAACGTGCAAAGCCGGAGCAATCTGCCGGACCTGCGGCGGCTCGTAGACATTCTGCGCCAGGCTGCCGACACATATTCCGTGGTGCTGGTGGATCTGCCACCGATTGCCTTATCGGTGGATGCGGAAATGGTGGCCCGGTCAGCGGATGTGGTGATCGCGGTGATCGAAGCGGAAACCGTGACGAAAAAACAGTTAAGCCGAACAGCCGCGATTTTGGAGCGTGTAAAGCCGACGGCGGTAGCAGCCGTGCTGAACCGCGTGCAATTGAACACGGCGGCTGGCTTCGGCAGGGAAGTTCGCGACGATTATTACCGTGGAGTTCCCGAAACGCCAAAAACATGGAAATCTCCCTGGTTGTGGAACTGAACGGTTGTGGCTGAACGGATTCCGCTCGTTTACGCACTCCATAGTGGCAATCTGTACGGCACCGAGCGCATGGCGTTGTTTACGGCGGCGGCGCTGCGCAACGAGTTTGAACCGATCATTATGGCCCCGCCTGGACTCGTACACGGCGAAGCGGAGCGGCTTGGATTTCATTCAACTAGCTTCCGATCCATGCGGGAGTTTGGACTGCAACTGCGGCCTATTCTGGCCGGAACGAAACGGCTTGGGTTTCTGGCTACCGGTGTCGTGCATTCAGCGGCGTGCCTGATCTGGAACACGTTGTATCGGCGGCGTTTAGCTCATCTTCATCTCGTGCATGGCGGCGCCAACGAACGTTTGAGCTACGGACGAAAGAGATATCTGAACGGAAAACACACTACCTTTGTAGCTGTTTCTTTCTACGTAAAAGAACAGATGCTTGCAAACGGCGTGCCGGAAAGACAGGTTGAGGTGATTGAAAATTTTCTGCCGGTTAGTTCGGGTACACCTGTTTCTATGCGCTTGCCGTTTCATTCCGGAAGCATTCGCCGGATTGCCGTCATTTCACGGCTTGACCCCGAAAAGCGAGTGGACCTAATCCTGGAAGCAATGGAAAAATATCCTGTCCTGCGCAATCTACAAATTCATGTTTACGGAACCGGATGGGAGAGCGAAGCTTTAAAAGCACGCGCAGGGCGGCAGTCTTTACCGGTTTATTTTCAAGGTTACTGTTCAAATATCGGTGAGCAGCTAGCTCAATCGGATCTGCTGCTACATCTTTGTCCGGTGGAGCCGTTCGGCTTAGCCATTCTGGAAGCGATTGCGGCGCGGGTGCCGGTGCTGGTTCCCGACCAGGGCGGAACTGCTTCGCTGGTGCGAAACGGCATGGAAGGATTCCATTTTCGGGCTAACTCTGTTGACAACTTGGCTGAACGCCTGCTGGCCGTTTGCAGTTCGTCGGCGGAACAGTTGAACATGATCACCGAGAATGCTCACCAACTGTTAGGGTCGCGTTTCGCGGAATCAGCGCGAATTGCAGATTATCGGCGGCTGTTATTGGAGCGGTTGCAATGAACGCGTCGGCAGTTTCGGTGGTTGTGATTGGCCGCAATGAGGGCGCACGCCTGGAGCGATGCCTCCAAGCCGTGCAGAATGTCGACAAACCGGAACTGATCCGGGAAGTGATTTATGTGGATGGAGGATCAACCGACCGGAGCGTGCCATTAGCGCAATCATTAGGAGCTAGAACGATCGCGCTGTGTTCCACAAAACCAACTGCCGCGCTGGGCCGCAATGCCGGATGGAAACAAGCGCAGGGCGATTACATTTTGTTTCTGGACGGCGATACGATTCTTGATCCAAGATTCATAGCCGACTCGCTTGGAGAGTTCAAACAACAGGAAATCGCCATTGTGTGGGGACATCGCCGGGAAATCAACACCGCTGCTTCTTTTTACAATCGCGTGCTGGATCTGGATTGGCTGACTCCGCCCGGTGAAGTTGAGTTCTGCGGCGGCGACGCTTTGGTGCGCCGTCATGTGTTAGAAGAAGTCGGCGGCTATGACGAGATGTTGATTGCCGGCGAAGAACCGGATCTGTGCCGCCGTATTCGCGCGCGAGGCTATCGGATTGTGCATGTTGACCGATTAATGACACAGCATGATCTAGCCATCACCCATTGGAGCCAGTATTGGCGGCGGGCCAAACGCACCGGATACGCTTACGCGCAGGTGTCTGAACGGTATCGGAATTCAGTTATGCCGCTTTGGAGCCGCGAAGCGCGCGCGAACCGAATTCGCGCTGCCTGCTTGCTTTGCTTGCCGGTAATTGTTGTGCAGTGTTCCTGGTTTATGATGAGCGTTTACCCGATTCTGGCGGCGCTTTGCTTCCTGCTGCTGCTTGTGCTACGAACGGCTTGGAAAGCAAAAACAAAATCGAGCATCTGGTCCACGCGGCTGCTGTACGCCCTCCATTCGCACATCCAGCAGATACCGATTTTTGTCGGTCAGCTTCGCTATCTTCACGACCGAAAACAAGGAATTAAAAGAGAACTCATCGAGTATAAGCAGGCATGATTTCCCCGAAGCGTCCGCGCGTATTAATGTCGGCTTACCAATGCGGCCCGGGAATGGGGTCGGTATCCCAGATCGGGTGGGAATGGTATTCCCGCCTGGCAAAACGGATTCCGCTTACCCTGCTGACTCATGTGCGCAATCGGGAGGCGTTGGAAAACGCAGGCGCTCCGCTGCCCGGCACTGAGATTTTGTATGTCGATACGGAATGGTTCGCCGGTCCCCTGTTTCGCGCTGCCTGCAAAATTTTTCCCACCAGCCAACATGCAGTGTTCATGATTTCATCGCTCGACTTTTTTCTGTACGATCACCAGGCGCTACAACTGCTGCGCAGAACCGAAGCGCGGCATTGGGATGTGATTCATGCGGTGACGCCGGTTTCGCCGTTAGCTGCCACGCGCCTTCATCAGCTTGGGCTGCCGCTGGTGGTTGGCCCTTGGAACGGCGGTCTTCCTACCCCGACAGGATTTCCGGAAATGATGAAAAGCGATTCGGCCTGGTTTTATCGTATTCGCAGCATCGGCAAATGGATCAACCGCTGGGCCGGCTGCACCCGGAAAGCCTCGGTTCTGTTGAGCGCAACGCATCACACCGACGAAAGCATTCCCGTTGATGGCAGATTGAAAACGGAGCGTTTGTGCGAGAACGCCGTTGATCTGAGCTTGTTCTATCCCGGCGAACAGTTGAAAGATCCCGGTCCGAATCAGCCGCTGCGAGTGATCTGCGTCAGCAGGCTTGTGCCGTTCAAGGCTATTTCGCTTTTATTGGAAGCCGTTGCAGTGGTAAGAAACAGATTTCCAATTCAATTAACGATTGTGGGAGATGGCCCTCTGCGAAATGCCTTGCAAGCGGAAGCGCGGCACCGATCCATAGAATCCATCACGCATTTTACGGGGAATCTTCCCTTGAAGACGGTAGCGGATCTGCTGCGGCAATCGCATTTGTTCTGCCTGCCGTCGGTGCGCGAGTCGGGCGGAGCCGTGCTGCTGGAAGCGATGGCTTGCGCTCTTCCGGTAGTGGCAGCCAATCATGGCGGCCCAGCGGAACTGGTAGACGATACGGTAGGGCAACTGCTTTCCGCAGAAGGACCGGAACGCCTGGTACGGGATTTGGTGGAAGCATTCGAAAACTACGCGATGTTTCCTGAACTCTGGCGGGAGCGCGGCAGAACAGGACGGCGCAGGGTAGAACAGCAACATAACTGGGAAGCAAAAATTGACCGGATGGAAGAAATCTACCAGCGCGTTTGTTTTCGGCCCGATATCGAATTGCACGTCGCGAAACAATTATGCCCAGCGAACTAACCGAAACCGCAGCGCCGGGTGTTGAACCGGCAAGCCATACCAGAACAGTGCGCGAACGCTTATCGCGCAATGTATCGATAGATATTGCGGCTCGCATCGGCTATCTGGTGTCCCGTTTTTTTATTCCGCCTTTTGTGCTGGCTCATGTTCCGCTGGCTGCTTACGGCCTCTGGTCAACAGCGTTTATCCTGGTTTCTTATTTAGGAATTTCCACGCTGGGTATTTCCAACGTTTACATCAAATTTGTTGCTGAATATGCTTCAAAAGGGCTTTACGGCCGCGCCAACCGCCTGCTTTCCACTGGCTTGTTGATTACTATTCCTGTCTGCTCCCTTCTGTTCTGCGGATTGTGGCGGGAATGGCCCCGCGTAGCGCAGTGGCTGCATGTAGCGCCCGCGCTGCAAGGCGACGCTCATGAAGTGGTGCTGACGGTGGTTGCTATTTTTCTGGCTTCGATCAGCCTTTCCGCGTTTCGCGACGCGTTGAGCGGCGTTCAACAAACAGCCAAAAACCAATCGATTTGGACCGTTGCTTACGTAACGGAAACACTGCTGATCTTTCTGCTGGTAGGGTTGGGGCGAGGCATTCGCGGCTTGGCAGAAGCTTTTCTGATTCGCACTATAATTGAGATCGGGCTAGGGATGATTGTTGCTTTCCGAACGCTTCCCTGGTTGCGTGTTTCGCCGCGCTTATTTTCGACCGAAGCGGCAAAAACCTTGTTCACTTTCGGCTGCATTGTGCAAGTCGGAAGTCTGCTCTCTATTTTTCTGAACTCGATTGAACGGGCGGTGGCAGCACCGCTTCTGGGGCTGGAAGCAACCGGTCTGCTCGACATCGGGAAAAAGCTTCCGGCAATGGCTGCTTCCGTTCCAAGCGCGTTTGCTTCTTCTTTTGTTCCTGCCGCTTCTTACCTGCAAGGCGGACTGGGGGGCACGCAAGACGAAGAAAGCACTTTGCGCAAGCTGTATCTGAAAGGCGCGCGCTATATGAACATCAGTTCGGGCCTGATCTGCGGCTTATTGGCTACCATTCCTGTTTCCATTCTCAGCGTGTGGATGGGGAAGCCTTATCCGGGCGCGGCTTATCTGATGACTTTGTTTTCCGTTTCCACGCAGATTCATTTGATGACCGGGCCAGGAACATCCATTCTGCGAGGCGTTGGACGCCCGAAAGAAGAATTTGTGTATTCTGTTTCCAACCTTCTGGTTTTGGCTGTTACCCTGCCATTGTCATTCGTGTTGAATCATGGCTGGAATACGCAAGGCATTGCTACCGCCGTAGCGATGGCAACCGTGATATCAGCCGTCATCTTTATTCGTCATGCGAACCGTATTATCGGTTTATCATTCAAGGAATACGCAGTTAAGGTAATTCTGCCTGGTTATTTGCCTTACCTTTTCGGCTTTCTGTTCAGCATTCCAGTGGGATTCGCGATCAGCCACACCACCCGCAGCGGCGGCGCGGTTTGTTTGATTGTTGCCGGTCTATTTTACAGCGCCATTGTGTTGCTGGTGATTGATCGTTGGGTTTGGGAGCCGGGTGAACGGATTTGGTTCCATTCGTTGCTGCAATCAAAGCTAGGCAGTTTGCAAAAACTGCTGCGTTTTAAGCGCATAGCCGCCCAGCCGGTAATCGTTAGCCGATAAGCTGGAAGCATGAGAACCATTGTGGCGATCACCGGCGCTTCCAGCGGCATCGGTGAAGAATTTGCCCGTCAGCTTGCGCCGGAACACGATCTGCTCCTGATTGCCCGCCGGAAAGAAAAACTGGAAGAGATAGCGCAACGACTGAAAACCAAATACCAGACTGCTGTGAATATAATTGCGGCGGACCTCGCCAAAGAACAGGATCTTGCCGATGTGGCGCAGCAAATCGAGAATGAGCCGCGCTTGGCACTGCTAGTGAACAACGCCGGGTTTGGCGCACGAGGCTTATTCTGGGAATCGCCGCTCGAAACACAGGAACAGATGCATAAACTGCACGTAATGGCGACGATGCGGCTGAGCTATGCCGCTTTGCGCAACATGGTGCCGCGTAACTTTGGCGCAATCATCAACGTGGCCTCGGTAGCGGCTTTCATTCGCAGCTCCCCCAGCTACTCAGCCACAAAAAGCTGGGCCACTGCTTTTACGGAAGGCTTGCATGTGGAACTGGCCAGCGTTCAATCCAACGTTACGGTGCAGGCGCTTTGCCCTGGATTTACGTATTCGGAGTTCCACGACACAATGGGCGTAAGCCGCCGGAAAATAGCTCCCCCCGCATTCTGGATGACAGCCGAACAGGTAGTAGAGGCATCGCTCCAAGGGTTTGCGCGCCGGAAATTATTTGTGATTCCTGGTTGGCGTTACCGCGTTTTAACAGCAGTGTTAACCAAGCTTCCTACTCCATTGCGAGTGGCGGTTGAATTAGCAACTTTAAAAAAGCGCAGTCTGCCGCAAGCCACTAAACAGCTTGAATGATTATCTATTGCTGCCAACGCAAGACGGTCATGGAAAAGGGCGGCAACGTCAACTTGAACTGATTGTTTATCGTCCGTTTTTTAATCTGAACATCACATTCGTTCTCGTTATTAGCAGTGATTTTATCGGCTTGCAGGGTGGAAATTTCGGTTTCTCCTTGGGGCGCATTTCTTCCGGCGAACGCAATGGGAAGCGCGGCTTCGTTATGCAAGTTCAAAAGAATCAGCGATCTGTTTTTTCCTGTCGCAAAAGCGAAAGCCTCAACCGGCAGTGAGGCTGAATCATTCTGCCTAACCTGGAGCATGTCGCCATTCAAAGCTGTGTTGGCCAGTTGGAGTGCCAGAAACGAAGGCCGCCTGCGATTGGTGACTCCCATATCCACCACCGCGCCGTAAACTTTTATCCGCTTTTGATCGGCCCGCGTCAGCATGTATTGGGAAAGCGACCAGAGCATCTGATCTTTGATGCCGTGTTCACGAAGCATAAGCAGCATGTTATGAATTACGCCTAGGCCAACGCCCAGGGATGGCGCGAAATCATCCAACTGCTGCTGTGAAGCCGTTCCTTCCCGCGGATCAATATTAGTTTCGTAGATGCTGAATCGCGTTTGGGGAAGAACAACAGTGTTGCGGCCTATGTATCCTTCGCGGGAATTGATCTGATGCGCTTCCGCGAAAAGCGGAGCAAACAAGTGATTGCTTCCGGCGTTTGGGCTAAGTTTAGCGGCAAGATAAGGCCCAATCGCCAGCGTGTCATGGAATCGGCTGTTTTCCGCCAGCTCCTTGTTGCGCTCCACGTAAACGGCTTGGCCGCTGACGACCAGATCAAACTTAGTTGCGGCGTAGTAAGGAGAGCTTCTGGCAACGCGGAACAACTCGTTTGCCCGTTCCGCATAAGGCTTGGTCCATTCCATGTTGCCGCCCTTGAAAATGGAATTCCAAGGCTCGTTGCCGAATTGCAGATGAATGGTAAGAAACTGCGTGGTCCAGGGTTCCGAACGACCAAGCTTTTGACGGAGTTTTCCATAGGAACTTTGAACAGAACCGGCGAGAAATTCAATTAAGCTTTTCATTTCGCTGAATGAAAGGGTAATCGGCACTACGTAATAAGGCTCGGCATTGACGGCCGCGCAAAGCTGAAGAAATTCGTTCAACCCTATTTGGATATCTGCTGCCTCGCTGCTGAACGCGGAGTAACCCGAACGCTGGCGTGCTGATGCTGGGGCAAGCTGGTTATCCAAAGTATCCCCAAGTTGCCCGCCCCAGTAGCGAAGCAGGCCGGGGTGCAACTCGCGCAGTGCTGCCACCACCGGCTGGCGAAATGCTGTCGGGTTTTTGTCGGAAGTATTGACGAGACTCACATCATCCAACAGTACGGTAGCGTTGCTCGCCGCAAACGAAACTTCCACCGGGCCGATTGCTTCTCCCCGCTCGTTGGTTGTGAAGGAAAGCTCCTGGTCGGTCCAGGTCGGAGCAAGCGTCAGTTCACGATTCAGATAAACGCGCTGCGGAGAAGTTTTGCGCGTTACCGAAACGCAAATTCGATTGTTGCCGCCTTTTCCCTTGGCGCGGAAGCAAAGCGCATAAGCTCCATTTAACTGAATAAACGTTCGCCCTTCGGTTGTATCAAAGAAGCTTCTCAGCACAGCCCGGCTTTCCTTTGAAGCAGAAAGCACCACGGCCTGTTTGCCGTTGGTATGGGGCGATAGGTCGTTTGATTCCGCCATGATGGTTGCGGAACCGGATACGCTCGGCCACCAGCCCGCTTGGGGATGGCCGGGGCGAACGGCGCCAACAATTAAATAATCGCCTGTTTTCGGCATGGTATCTGCTTGGTCGAACATCAGCACAACGCCCGCGCTTTTGCTTGAAGACGTGGAGGCGATGACGCGGCCTTTGCGCCCTTTCGCAGCTCCCCAGATGAATTCATAGCTCGCGTTTTTCCAGTAATCCGCGGGCCACACAGACCACTGATCTTCATCGGTGCAGGTGGTTTCAGTAGCAGCACCGCAGCGAATCAAGGACTGATTGATTTCGCCTTCGAATCCGGGATTGCGGAACAGAAGATTTTTCATCATCTGGCCGGAATCGTAGTAGTTGATGCTACCCAGGTTGATTCCAAAACGCTTCACGGATTTTTGGATCGCGGCATCCTCAATCGTCAAGGTGACGCCATACATGTTTGCTGCTAATAAGATATCGAAAACAAAAAGCTGCAAGCTGATTCGTAGATACTTCATCAAAGCCCGTATTTTCAAAGTGACGGATAGAAGCGCATCTTCTCCGGTTTGAAGTTGTATGAATTCTCAAAGGCGTATTCTAGGTACGAGTATGTTTCTTCGCAACTTTCTAGCAACATCGATATGCGCGCTGACAGTAAGCTGTTGGCCGCTGGCCGCCGCCGACAATGATTGGAAGCAGCTTTTCAACGGCAAAGACCTGACTGGTTGGCAGCATGTGGACAAAGGCTCCATGACCGTGGAAAACGGAATGATTCAAACCCACGGAGGCATGGGTTTGCTTTATTGGACTGGCGGAAAAGTGGGCAATTGCCAGCTCCGAATTGTGTTTAAAATGCGCGACCAGAACGACAACGGCGGCGTGTTCATCCGCATTCCGATTGAGCCGCATGAAGCCTGGATGCCTGTTTATTACGGCTACGAAACCCAGATCGATAACGACCCGGAAAAAGGCGGCGAAGATGATTATCATGCCACCGGCTGCCTTTATTCCTTAACTAAAGCCAAGGCCCGGCCCGGAAAACCAGGACCGGAGTTGAACACCATGTTAATTACGATGGATGGGCCGCATACGGTTGTTGCCGTGAATGGCGTAACTGTGACTGATTACACCGAAGGCCAGCCTGTTCCGCCGAAAAAACTTTGGTTTGAACCGTTTCGCGGCCCGCGCCCGAACGAGGGCTGGATCGGTTTGCAGAATCACGGCGACCACGATATTGTGTTCTACAAAGAAGTGGCGATCCGTCAGTTAAACAAATAATTTCCAAGCAGGGCGAGATTGATACACTCGCCCTTTTCTACATTGAAGCAGCTAAAGCTCGGAGCAGGGAATCAATAGGCTGATCGTTAGCCAGCGGCCCCATCACGCCGATTCGGACGATTTTGCCGGCCAGCTTTCCAATTCCTCCGGCAATATCAATATCGTGATTTTCAAGCAAACGCGCGCGCAGTTTTGTCTCGTCTACGCCCGCCGGAGTGTACACATTGAGCAGATGCCAAATGCGATGTTCCGGCTGTTTTACCACCGGCTGAAATCCGATTTTTTCCAAACCCGCCAACAAACGAAAATGCGCGCGGTGGTGGCGTTCCCAACGATTAGAAAGCCCCTCATCGGAAACCACTCTTAAGCCTTCGCGCAGAGCATAATACAGCGTGGCCGAAGGGGTGTGATGATACACGTGCTTGGGCCCGAACCACGCGTCGATCATTTTTAAATCCAGGTACCAGAAATCCAGCGGTTCGCGTGCTTCGAGCCACTGCCAGGCGCGAGGCGAAATCGTAATCGGGCTTAAACCGGCGGGGCAGCTTAATCCTTTTTGGGAACAGCTATAGGCTATGTCGATTTCATTCGCATCCACTTCCACCGGCATCGCGCCCAGCGAAGTGACGCAATCGGCAATTACCAGCGCGCCTATCTCTTTGGCGGCGGTTGAAATGGCTTTCATGGGTTGCACTGCGCCGGTGGAAGTTTCCGCGTGAACGAACGCCACCACTTGCGGCTTCTCGCGTTCGAGCAGTTCTTCCGCTTCTTCGGCGGAGAAAACTTCGCCCCATTCTTTTTCAAAGCGGACCACTTCCGCTCCGTGACGGCGGGCCATCTCCGCTTGGCGGTCGGCAAAAAAGCCGTTCGCAAAAACCGCGATTTTCAGGCCAGGTTTTACGAAATTGGCAATGGCGGTTTCCATGCCTGAACTGCCGGTTCCCGGCAGCACGAAGGTTTTTTCGTTTTGTGTTCCGAAAACAGAGCGCAATCCGGCTTGCAGTTCAGCCATGCAATCGAGGAAGAACGGATCTCGAATGCCCACAACCGGCTCGGTCATGGCCTGGTACACGCGAGGATCAACATTGGTCGGACCCGGCGCGAAAAGCTGCCGCGCGGGAGCAGCTATGCGAACTTCTTTAGTTGCGACTTCACCCATATCTCCACAGTACAGGAAGAGGTCCGCCGGTTTCAGGCAAAAGCCGCGCGCATCACTTCTAAACTTTTTGGAACAGCCGTTTCCGGGTCTTCTTTGCCTTCCATTTCGAGTGAAACATAGCCCTGGTAATTGGCTCGCTTCAGAATGGAAGCAATGCGGCGGTAATCGAGATTGAGGGTGTAATATTCGCCTCCGCCGTAATAAGTTTTGAAATGCACAATGCCGGCTCGCGGCGCGATCTTCTCGATTTCCGGGTAAGGATCGACTGGAAAATTTCCGATATCGAGATTGATGCCAAGCCACGGCGAACCCACGCCATCCACGATACGGAACAGGTTCTCCGTTTTTGTGGATAAACCCCAATGGTTTTCCAGCATCAGCATAATGCCTGCTTTTTCGGCGGCGGGAATGCACTGCTTCATGCCTGCAATGCACCATTGCAGCGCGTCTTCTTCGGTGTAACCGGCCATCGGCGGCTCATTGCCTTTCACTTTCATCAGGTCATTAAAGGAACTGATGGTGCGCCAACGCCCGGAGTTGATCCGCACGGCCCGGATGCCCAACTGTAAGGCAAGCTCAATGCCGTACTGCGTATGCTGCACGGCTGTTTCGCGTTCATCGGCCCAGGGCGAAACAAAATCCTGATGAATGGAAAACATCACCAGGTCAATACCTCTCAAAAAGGCATGGCGCTTCAAATCCCGCAGATAGGCCGGCGATTCATCGGTCATCTGCCGGTGCAGCACTTCAATTCCGGCAAAGCCCAGGTCCGCTGCGTGGTCCACTACTTTATCGATGGGATACTTTTCGCGCTTGAAGTGCCAATAAGAATAACTGGACAGGGAAAAGCGCGGTTTGCCGTGCCACCCGGCACTGGTGGTGTTCTGGGCCGCAGCCGCGAAAGGAACCGCAGCACCGGCACGCAGCAGATTTCGACGAGAAAGCAGATTATTGGGCAAAGTGAATTTTAGTGGAAGCTTCTGTTTTTTCCCAAGTGAATGAAAGCGTAGCAACTCCCGCTGAGGTTTGCTTCAAGGCAATGATGAACTGTTCCACGGCGTTGGGCAGTTCTTCAACGCTCATTTGCGTTCTGCCTAGATCCTGCGATGGGTCATAGCTGAACGCGCCCCATTGGTCCGCTTTTTTGTCTACAATCAAAGTCCAATGATCTTTGGCCGGTATAACAAACAGCGCGTAGCTGCCTTTGGGAACTTTCAGATCATTAATGGTGAGGTCGGTGTCGGTGGTGAGCTTGGTGGCTTCGTCAGCACCTAAGCGCCAAACCTGATCGAACGGAACCAGATCGTGCCCGATCACCTGGCGGCCCTTCAAGTAAGGACGGCCATAACTAATGGTGACTTTTTTGCCGCCCAAGGAAGCAGAAACAGTTTCGTGCGGGCTTTTGCGCTGTTCTTGTGCGCCGGAATTGTTCTGCGCGGTGACGTAAGGAACTGCCGTGGGGCAAAGAAGCAGGCCAAAACAGGCCGGAAAAAGGAATCTGAACATCATAAGCTGTAAAGCTTAAGATACCTGATCGCGTTCAAGCTGTTGGTTTTTCGCGTGGTAAACTGAATGCTTCCTACCTCAGTGGGCTCGTAGCTCAGTTGGTTAGAGCGCTTCCTTGACACGGAAGAGGTCGGATGTTCGAGTCATCTCGAGCCCACCATTATTCAATCCTTAGCCAAGATATAACCCGGAATTCCACGCAAAGCTACTTTCGACGCGGACGGAAAATTCTCTTTCAATTCTTCCAATGCTTGTTCCGGAGTGTACCCAGCCTCAAGAGCAGAAAAATAGTTTTCCGGTATTGATTCTGCCAGCACCCGCGTACCTTTAATGACGGGTTGCCCCGATACTTTGCCGGGAACCGCTTCCACCCACAGGCAGTCTGTCCAGTTCATACTTCGCTCAATGGTTTTATTTGTTCTTCGTTTCACCCGATCCCAAAACCGCTTGCAGTTTTTCCGCGAACAAGCTGGCAGACCCATTCCGTACCGGGGGTTTCGCTGGCGAGGGCGGTTCGGGCCGAGGTGCCGCCGGTTTCGGCGGTGGTTCTTCTTGCACTTTTACCTGCGGAGCTTCAGCCAGCGGTGCTTCGGGAACGGGTGCATCGTCCTGCTTCTCCGTTATTGCTGCCGGCACATCTTTCAAAAACTGATCTTTCTTCAAAACAGAGCGTTCCAAAGCCGGGACCCAAGCCGTAAATTCAGTATCCTGGTGACGGTCCCGCTCAATCGCAACCCGCATTGCTTCAAACTTGGAATCGAGATTATCCAGGTGATGAAACAAGAGCGCTTCCGGGAACACCGGAATCTTCGGCGATCCGTATTGCAGTTCGCCGTGATGACTCAAAATCATGTGTTCGAGCAGCAGCTTCAGCTTGGGCGGAAAATCGGGAATGGTTTGAATGGTCTGGCTGACCAGTTGAATGCCCATCACAATATGCCCGACCAGTTGACCGGCGGTGGTATAAGAAAAACTCCGTTGATAAGAAAGTTCTTCGATCTTTCCGATGTCGTGCAGAATAGCCGCAGACAACAGCAGATCCAGATCAACAGTCTTATAATGAGCCGCCATCATCCGGCAGAGACCGCATAAGGAAAGAACATGCTCCAGCAAGCCGCCCAAACAAGCGTGATGAATGGATTTGGCCGCCGGAGCGCGTTGAAACAGCGCGGACGTCTGCTCGTCCGCGAAAATCGTTTCAATCAGCTTCCGCAGAAACGGATTACCGAGCGAAGCGATAATCTGTTGCAGTTCCGCCCACATCTCCCCGGAATCGCGGTTGGAACAAGGAAAATAATCGCCGTGATGTACTTCGTGATCTTCCAGCCGCCTGATGCGATGAATGGTGAGCTGGTGCTTATTCTGATACAACTGAGCCAACCCTTTCACCTTCACAAAATCGTCGCGATCGAATGCGGTTAATACGTCAACGACGTTGTCCCACATCTTTGCTTCTACTTCGCCTGTCCGGTCTGCCAACAACAGCGACAGGTAAGGCTCCCCACTTTTTTTCTGCCGAATTTCCTTTACTGTTACCAGAAATTCAGCCGTGATGGTCTCGTTGGGAACGAGTGAATTAACAAAAACTGCTTTCATTCCGGTTTAGCGGGAAGAACTCTTTCCGGTAACGGTTTCTTCCGTGCCAGGCACAGGAATCAGCCAGAATAAACGTTTGTGCCGGGTTTTTTCCAGCACCTTTGCTTTGGTCACAGTTTCCGGTTTCAACTGGGCTGGGTCTTTCCAAGCAGTATCCATGCCCGGCACCGCGCCGCTATCGGTGTAACCCGGTTTAATTTCCAGAAACGCGCTTTTGCGGAGTCCCGACAGATATTCCCGGATCTTCGGCTCCATCTTGGGTTCGTATAGTTTTTCCCGAATTTCGTCCTGGGCTTCCTGCATTGTCGCCTGGCCTGCTTTGGTGTGTTCTTCCACTTTCAAAATCAACCAGCCGTGGTCGGTTTTGATCGGCTTGGTCACTTCGCCCGACTTCATCGGCCAGACAATATTTTCCAGTTGGCTGCTGAGAACGCCTTTGCCGTAGCCATTGCCGAGATCACCGCCCTGCGCGGCGGTATTGGCATCGGAGTTGTCACGCGCTAATTCGGCAAACCGTTCGCCCTTGCTGGCCCGGTTGTAGAGATCGTTCGCTTTCCGCTGCGCGGCGGCTTCTCCGGCGGCGTTTTTGCCGTCGGTGGAAACCAGAATCTCCTTCAGATAAACTTTTTCTTCGCGAACAAAATCCTGCTTATGCGTATTGTAATAAGCTTCAATGTCGCTCTGCGGAATGGTAATCCGGCTGGCTACTTCCCGCCCGATCACCTGACGAGTCAGCATGTTGTCTTTAATTTCCTGTTTGAAATCTTCGAAAGACATGCCCGTTTGTTGGCGAACCAGATCATGAAACTTGTCAGGATCAGCAATTTTCTGCTGGCGTTGAATTTCGGCAATATTTTTGCTGACCTCGGTATCGACATTGATGTCCAATTCCTTGGCCCGCTGCACGAGCAGCATCTGGTCGATCCTGTTTCGCAGGAAATCCTTTTCCCGCTCTTGGTAAGCGTCTCTTAATCGGTCGCCGGTCAGTTGTTGCTGCTGTTGCAGGCTGGTAAGAACTTCCTTGGATGTTTTCTGCAGCTCGGTTCGGGTCACAATGTCGCCGTTGACCTTAGCTACAATCTCATCTACAACATTGAAGGTGTCGTTGGCGGCATAGGCGGCGATACCCAATCCGGCTAGGGTGAGTAAAGAGGCCAAACTTCTGGACTTCATCGGTTTTATTATGACAGCATTCCGGCATTCCTTAAAACTGCATTTTGTAAGCTGCTAAGATCGCAGATTCCATGACGCGCCGCGATTTCCTTGCCGCTGGTACTGCCGGTTCCTTACTCGCCATGCAAACACCCAAACCCGCCGTTAAGCTGGGAATTGATTTATTCAGCCTGCGGGCGCAGAAATGGTCCGCTTTTGAGTACCTGGATTATTGCGCGCAGCGGAAAGTGAACGTAGTGCATTTTTCCGAAATTCGCTTTCTGGGCGGCCTGGACCCGGAGCACCTGCGGGCTGTGCGCCGCCATGCCGAGCCGCTGGGCATTGAAATCGAGATCGGCATGATGTCGATCTGCCCCGGTTCGAAAATGTTCAAACCCCAAGACGGAACGGCTCCTGAGCAGTTATCACGGATGATGGACGCAGCCCAGATTGTCGGGTCAAAGATTGTACGGGCGGTGCTGGGCAGCGCGGATGATCGCCGCCCCGGACCTATCGAAGCCCGCATCGAAGAAACGGTGAACGTGCTTCATCAGGTACGTTCGAAAGCAATGGATATGGGCCTTAAAGTGGCCATTGAAAACCACGCCGGGGACATGCAAGCGCGGGAACTGCGCACTTTGATAGAAGGAGCCGGGCCGGAGTTTGTGGGTGTTTGTCTCGATTCAGGTAATCCATTGTGGACGCTCGAAGACCCGCACCTGACGCTGGAAACGCTGCACCCTTACGTGCTGACCAGCCACGTTCGGGACAGCGCGGTCTGGCAAACCCCGGAAGGCGTAGCCGTAACCTGGGTGCAGATGGGGCGGGGAAACGTTGATATTGATTCTTACCTGCACAAATTTGTTGAACTATGCCCTGGTAAACCTTTGTCGCTGGAATCTATTGTGTTCGGACCGCGCAACCTGCCTACCCGCACACCTTCTTTCTGGGACGCTTACCGCAAAACACCAGCCTGGGAGTATGAGCGATTCATGGAAATAGCCGAACGCGGAAAGCCGTATCGGAACGAGCCCTGGGAAACGCCGGAAGAAGCAGCGCGGGAACGGGCCGCGCTCGATGAAAGTCTTGCTTACGCTAAGAAAGTCCTCGGGGTTTAAAAACGCTCAGGCTGTGGCCAGAAAACGCTCGCGGCTTTGGTTAATGATGGAATAAGCCACTTCGGTTTTCTGCCATCCCTTGATTTTCATGGTCTTGCCTTCCAGTTCCTTGTAGATACTGAAAAAGTGCTCGATTTCGCGGCAAACATGTTCGGGAACATTTCCCAGCGCGCGTGTTTCATTGTGGCGTGGATCGCGCCCGGGAACAGCCAGTATTTTATGGTCCAGATATTGGCCGTCCTGGACTTCCAAAACTGCAATCGGCCGTACATAAGTAAGGCATCCCGTGAAACTCGGGGAAGTAACCAGGCAGATCACATCCAGCGGCTCGTTATCTTCGGCGACCGTGCCAGGAATAAAGCCGTAATCTCCGGGATAATGAATGGGCGAGTACAGGGTGCGAGCGAGCTTAAACAACCTTAAACTCGCGTCGTATTCATATTTATTGCTGGAATCGCGGGGAATTTCCACGATCATTCTGACAATTTCGGGTGTTTCCGGTCCGGGGTCCGGGTCAAATTCGTAGAACATCCATTCCCGAGCCTACCAGAATAGGCCAATCGAAGAACAGCAACACTTCCTGCGTGATATTCTGCCCACAGACCCAAGTTCAAGGAGTGTTTCCCCTAACCATGAGAGTTGGATGTTTTACGCCGCTATTAACACAGTTTCCGCTGGAAAAAGTTCTCGAAAAACTAAAAAGCCTGAATATCACTACTGTGGAGTTAGGCACGGGCAATTATCCCGGCGATCCGCATTGCAAGCTGTCGATGCTCGACAACGAAAAGGAGTTGAAGGAATTCAAGAAAAAACTGGATGACCAGGGTTTCTCGATCAGCGCCCTGAGCTGCCACGGCAATGCGCTGCATCCGGACCCGGCGATTGCCAAAGGTTTTCAGGAAACCAGCAAACGCACGGTGGAACTGGCAGCCAAGCTGGGCGTTCCGATAGTGATTGATTTTTCCGGTTGTCCGGGTGACAGCGACAATGCGAAGTTCCCGAACTGGGTTACTTGTCCGTGGCCGCCTGAGTACCTGGAAGTGCTCGATTGGCAATGGGAGAAGAAAGTAACTCCTTATTGGACCGAGCACGGCAAATTCGCCAAAGACCACGGCGTGAAGATTGCCATTGAGATGCACCCGGGGTTTGTGGCTTATAACCCGGAATCAATGTTAAAGCTGCGCTCGATTGCGGGCGATGCGGTGGGCTGCAATTACGACCCGAGCCACATGTTCTGGCAAGGCATTGATCCGATTAAAGCCATTCGCGTTCTGGGCGATGCGATCTTTCACGTTCATGCGAAGGATACGCAGATCTACGACGCAAACCTGCCAAAAACCGGCGTTCTCGATACCAAGAAGTACACCGATGAGCGGAATCGAGGATGGATTTTCCGCACCGTCGGCTACGGACACGGCTATCAATGGTGGACCGAGTTTATTTCTACGCTGCGGATGTTCGGCTATGATTACGTTCTTTCCATTGAACACGAAGACTCGCTGATGTCGCCCGATGAAGGCTTAACCAAAGCGGCTGCATTCCTGAATCAGATCATTATTCGGGAATCGGCAGAAGCAGCCTGGTGGGTGTAACACCGGCAAAACGTGGGCAGCGGTTTTCGGGCCGCTGCATTACTCTGATGCGCCACTTAAATCATCCTCGTCTCGCTACAATGGAAGGCGTTCGAGCAAGCTGAAAGTTCATAGAACATTCATACATAGAACAACCGAGGAATTTCATGGCAAGCAAAAGAATCGGCATTTTAACGGGTGGCGGAGATGTGCCTGGACTGAACGCCGTCATCAAAAACGTGGTGTATCGAAGCGCATCCGACAACAATGAAGTGATCGGACTTCGGCGCGGTTGGGAAGCTCTGACTCATTTGAATTTTGACGATCCGGCCAGCGTGTCGCGGTATGTGCTGCCATTGAACCGGGAAAATACCCGCACAATCGATCGCACCGGCGGTACTTTCCTGCATACCTCACGGACGAATCCGTCGAAGATGCAGAAGGTACCTGAGTTTCTGAAAGAAAAAAACTTTCCTTCGGCCCAGACAACCAAAAAAGGCGAAACCTCGACTACCTACGACATGAGTTCGCAGGTACTGGAAAATCTGTCGAAATTGAAGCTTGATTGTCTGGTGGCTATTGGCGGCGATGATACGCTGAGTTACGCCGCTTGCCTGAACAATCTGGGATTCAGCACCATCTGTATTCCGAAAACAATGGACAACGATGTTCGCAACACGGAATACTGCATTGGTTTTTCCACTGCTGTAACGCGCGCTCATGATGCAATCCAGCGCCAGCGAACCACGGTAGGTTCGCATGAACGCGTTGGCATCTTTCGCGTGTTTGGGCGCGATGCGGGCTACACTTCGCTGTACACGGCGTATGTCACTTCACTGCGCTGCGCCATACCGGAATTTAAATTCAACCTGGACAAGATGGTTGACTTGCTGGTGACAGACAAACGCAATAACCCGAGCAACTACGCCCTGGTGGTGATGTCGGAAGGGGCGACCTGGGAAGGCTATACCATTCGCGAATACGGCGAGCCGGATGCTTTCGGGCATCGCAAAAAAGGGAACATCGCGGAAGACTTCAGCGATGAAGTGAAGAAACGCACGGGCGATGAAACAGTGGTGAGCGATTTAACCTACGACCTTCGCAGCGGCGCGCCTGATTTTACCGACAAACTGGTGGCCACCACGTTCGGCACAATGGCCTATGATGCGATCAAGCAGCACAAAAACGGATTAATGGCGGCGCTGGTGGAAGGCAAATACGCGATGGTGCAAATTCCTGATCCGAAGCACGGGCCGCGCAAAGTGGATATCGATTCTATGTTTAATCAGGATCGTTACCGACCCAGCTACGGCAATAAGGAAGGGTTGCCTGTATTTTTAACGCATCCGTAACAGGGAAAACGTTTCGTTTTCCCTGTTTTCCAGTTCTCAACGAACGGGGTGCCTGTTTGCGCGCCCCGCAAGGTTCTCATGGCAAATTCCGATATCTGTGAAGTGGTGGAAGCGCAAGGGCATCTGATCGATTCCCATATTATGGAGCGCATCTTCGATACGGTGGTGGAGTTCGGCGGCCGTTTTGAGGTGGAGCAGTTTTCGATTGGCCGCACAAACAGCGAGCCGTCAAAGCTGCGCTTGCGCATCGAAGCTCCGGCTGAAAAGCAGATGGAACAGATGCTTTCGCAGTTGATCGGTTTAGGCTGTTCGCCCACCGACAGCGGCGACGCGGAACTGAAAACGGCGGAATGCGACCGCTGCGCGCCGGAAGATTTTTATTCCACCACCAACCAGCGAACACTGGTCCGGCAGAAAACGCAGTGGGTGGAAGTGCAAAACCAGCGCATGGATGCAATGGTGATTGTACAGAACGGAACGGCTTATTGCCGCCGCTTGCGTGACATCAAAACCGGTGACCAGGTGGTGGTGGGAATGCGGGGAATCCGGGTCGTTCCGGAAGCAAAAGAACGCGACCGCCAGCAGTTTGCGTTCATGAGCAACGATATTTCCTCGGAACGCCAGGTGGAAACCGCCGTGCAGCAGACGTTAGCTATGATGCGGCAGGCCCGGGCGGAAGGCAAGCGCATCGTCGCTGTGGCTGGCCCGGTGGTGGTGCATACCGGAGGAGTCGGGTCGCTTTCCGCTTTGATTCGCCACGGCTGGATTCAAGCCGTGCTGGCGGGAAACGCCTTGGCGGTGCACGACATTGAATCGGCTTTGTTTGGCACCTCGCTCGGCGTTCGCGCTTCTGACGGACGGCAGGAAGAACATGGGCATCGCAATCACATGCGGGCAATCAACGCGGTGTACCACGCGGGCAGCATTGCCAAAGCTGTGGAATCCGGGCGGCTGCGCCGGGGAATTATGTATGAATGCGTGAAGGCCGGAGTGCCGTTCGTGCTGGCGGGCAGCCTGCGCGACGATGGGCCGCTGCCGGACTGCATCACGGATATGAACCAGGCCCAGGATGCTTATGCCGCACAGTTGCAGGGAGCCGGAGTGGTTTTGTGTTTAAGCTCCATGCTGCATTCGATTGCCGCCGGAAACATGCTACCCGCTTGGGTGAAAGTGGTCTGTGTAGACATCAATCCGGCTGTGCCGACTAAGGTGAGCGACCGGGGGACTGGCCACGCTCTGGGCGTGGTCACCGACGTTGGATTGTTTCTCGAAGTGTTAACACGTAAGTTAGAAATCGAATGAAGTACGCAAAAAAACAGAAAAAACAGAAGGGCTATACGGACGAACACGCGGAAGCGGGCGTTCATGCTCCGCTGCCGGAAATTGAAACCTGGCCGAACCAGTACCGGAAGAATTATGAAATTGAAATTGTGATGCCGGAGTTTACTTCGGTCTGCCCGAAAACGGGACTGCCGGATCATGGGGTGATTCGTCTTATTTATACGCCGGACGAAACCTGTCTGGAATTGAAGAGTTTAAAAATGTACACTCTGGCTTACCGGAACTTAGGCATCTTCCAGGAAAATATCGTGAACCGGTTTTTAGAGGATGTGGTGAAAAGCTGCCAACCGTTGTCGGCAACCGTGGTTGGCGATTTTACGCCCCGGGGCGGCATTTCCACCAAAGTCACTGCCCAGTATCGGGCCGCTAAAACGTAAGATAAAGTTCGGTTGTGCAGCGGGACTAAACGCGTTTCAGCTTCGAAGCGGAAAACGGCTTTCACCAGAGTTTCCGGGAACGCCCCAGCCCTGGGACACGTCCTAGCCGTTGCTATACTGAGTTTTTCTCGAACAACATTGATGTCCTTATCTATGAGGTATTTTGCCGCTTTTTTTGTGTCTGTGGCCCTAGTCTCCGCTGCGGACTTCCGAAATGGTCAGGCCGCTTGGGCTGTGCTAGGACAGCCGAGTTTTGGAGGGCAAAGCGCTCCTCCCAGTCAATCAGTAGCAGGAACTCCAGGCGGTCTGGCTTGGGCTAATGGAAAGCTGCTGGTTTCTGACGGTAATCGTGTTGGCGCGACCACTACGGCGGCTGATGGCACTGCCACGCAAGGAAACCGGGTTCTGATTTTTAATGCAGCAAGCGGAAATTATCTTCCCGACCCGCGCAGCGATGTGTCTATCACCGGTAACGTGTATAACACCCGCTGCCCGGTGTGCGGCTTTCCCGCTTCCAGTGTTCTGGGCCAAGCTGATTTCAACGGAACCGGCGTGAACGCGGCAACGGCAAGTAACACCAGCGGCAGTTTGCCCAATGGCATGAGAAACCCGACCGCAGTGGCGTCGGACGGAACCGTCGTGGCGGTAGCTGATACCGATAATAACCGGGTACTTATTTGGAAAACTTTCCCCACCACCAACGGGCAGCCGCCGGATCTTGCTTTAGGGCAGAAAGATTTAAACAGTGTTCAAGCGTTTGCCGGCGTTCATAACAATACGCTGCGCGGCCCGCAAGGCGTGTGGATTCAGAACGGCAAAGTGTTTGTCGCCGATACCCAGAACTACCGTGTTCTGATCTGGAACAGTATTCCTACGCAGAGTGGACAAGCAGCGGATCTGGTAATCGGTCAAAAAGATTTTGAATCGGCGGATGTGCCGGCTAATGATGCCAACAATATTCCGATTGCTGCCGCCAATCGTTTGTATAGCCCCACATCGGTCACTTCGGACGGCACACGCATGTACGTAGCGGATCTGGGCTTTAATCGGGTGTTGATCTGGAATGCAATTCCCACGGTAGTTGACCAGCCTGCCGATGTTGAAATCGGCCAGCCGGATTTTGTGAGCACTATAGCCAACAATTCAAGCGCGCTGTGTGCTTCCAATGGAACTAACTCTACCACCGGTGCATTGACATACCCGACGCGCTGCGAAAAAACGATCAACTTTCCCCGCTATGCGCTTTCCGATGGCCAGCGTTTGTTTGTGGCCGATAGCGGCAACGACCGGGTATTAATCTTCAATACGATTCCTACTGCCAACGCTCCTACCCCGAATACCGTGTTGGGGCAGCCCGATTTCGCCAGTGACATTGTGGACGACACAGCCGCCCAGTTTGCCTCCACATATATCCCAAACATCGCCAGCACGAACACGGTGCGCACGCCCACCTCGCTGGCTTGGGACGGAACCAATCTTTATGTGGCCGATCCGTATGATCTTCGCGTAATGGTATTCACTCCCGGCGACAATACTTCGCTCGCGGATAATTCCATTCTGAATGCGGCGAGTCTTGCCATTTTTCAGGAAGGCGTGGTGACGCTCGGCGGGTCAATTCACGCTGGCGATACGACTACGATTACGGCGGGCGCTGCCAGTACTGCTTCTTATACATACACGGTAAAGACTGGAGACACTCTCGATACTGTTGCGCAAGGGTTAGCTACGGCTATCAATTCCAGCAATAGTAACGTGGGTGATCCTAATGTGCTTGCCTTAGCTAACGGTTTCGGCCAGGTGCTGTTGACTTCGCGCCAATCGCAGCTTGCCAATGACACGATCACTCTAACTGCGGCAGTCAGCACTGGTGCGCAGTTAACCGCAACCGCTTCGGGCGGCTATTTAACTGGGGGTAATGCGGCGGTAATCGCGCCCGGCACGATTGTGGTGATCAATGGTCAGAACTTGACCAATGGCACTACTGCTGGAACGATGGATGCTACTGCGAATACCTTAGCGAACCTGCCTCGAACGCTAGCCGGCTCCCAAGTGATCATGGATGGCTCGCCGGCGCCGCTGTTGTATGCCTCGCCCAACCAGATTATTGCGCAGGTGCCTTATACGTTTTCGGGCGCAAATAGCGCCAGCATTTATGTGCGCACCGTGCCGTTCAGCGGACCGGCACAGATCAGCAACGCTGCGCCGATCATTATTGCGGCCGCAAACCCCGGCATTTTCGCGGGCAACGGCAACGAACCCCGGCCGGCCATTGCGGTTCATAGCAGCGCTTTCGCGTCGGCGGTTGTGTCGGTGGATGGCACGATAAAGGCAGGCGACACCGGCACCATTACGGTGGGCGGAACGGCTTATACTTATACGGTTAAATCTACTGATACGCTCGTGAACGTTCGCGATGGCTTGATTGCTTTGATCGGGGCAGACTCGAAAGTGACTCCCAGCGCAGGCGGCCAGTTTACGCGCGTGGTGTTGACGGCCAAACAATCGGGAAGCGCCGGAAACGGAATTTCCGTTGCCGCCAGCACCAGCGCAAATGCTGTGCTGACGTTATCGGCTTATTCCAGTTCCACCTGCTGTGCCTCCACCCCGGGTGCTCCGGTTACGTCTACAAACCCGGCGCAGCCCAACGAAACCATTACTTTGATCGCCACCGGCCTGGGCGCTTTAGCGAACGGCGCGGCAGTGGCAGGCGCGGCCTATAACGGTACGATCCCGAACACCGTCACTGATACTGTGAGCGCTACCGTGGCGGGAAGCACCGCACAGGTAATTAATGCGCAGCTTGGAAAAAACGCGATTGGCTTGTATTCGGTAGATATGATTATGCCGGCCAGCCTTTCCGCCGACCCGAATGCGCAGATTTACATTGCGCAGGACGCCTTTGTCAGCAATATTGCTACTCTGCCGGTAGCCGGATCAGGCAACCCGCTAGTGACGTTTACGGCCACGCCCAATGTGGTTATTACTGCTACTGGACTTGGACAAACAACGCTGAACTGGAACGCGCCCGGCATTCAGAATGTGGAAATCCACGTGAATTCTCCTAATGGACCAACATTAGCGGCAGGCGGGCCGACCGGCAGCATCACCACCGGCAACTGGGTAACGGATGGCATGTCATTTTATTTGGAGGATGTTACTAACGGGAAAACCCCAAGCACGGTGAACACTCTTACTTCGCTGGTGGTTAGGCTCGGTACGCCGCAGGACGTGACCAGCTTCAGCGCCACCGACGTGAACTTGCCGAAGGGTTACAGTTCCGGTCCGACTACTCTGACCTGGGCAGCACCGACTACCAACGCTATAGAAATCCATGTAAACGCGCAGACCGGTCCACTTCTCACCGCCAGCATCGGCTCCGGTTCGGTGACTACCGGAAATTGGGTGGTGCCGGGAACCACTTTCTATTTACTGGACGTTCAAAATTCTTCCGCGCCGGTTCTGCTGAAAACAGCGCAGCCTAAAGTGAATTCTAATGCTGCTCCTGCGTTTACCATCAATCCGACAACAATTTACGCGCCTTACTCTCCGGCCGGGTATCTGGGAACTGCCACAATCAACTGGAATTCACCTTTGACTGCTAATGTGGAAGTGCATATCAACGCGCCGAAT
Source organism: uncultured Bryobacteraceae bacterium (assembly GCA_964247975.1). Lineage (GTDB taxonomy): Bacteria > Acidobacteriota > Terriglobia > Bryobacterales > Bryobacteraceae > KBS-96. The sequence goes on from CAXTWH010000004.1 coordinate 76,963, forward strand.
GGCCCTTTATTCACCGCTGGCGGTTCTTCAGGAAACGCGGTTGCTTCCGGTTGGGTCACGAATGGCACTGTGTTTTATCTGCAAGATGTCAGCAACGGGTTCCCGTTGAATTCGGACCACACCTTAGCTGCGGTAACAGCCCAAGTGCTTCCGCAGCAGGAAAATGGGTATCTGCTGCTTTCGCAGAATCCGATTCAAATTCCTACGGGGCAAACTACCGGTTCCGCGACATTGAACTGGGCAAGCGTGAATGCTACTACGGTGGAAGTACACGTGAATGCGCCGAACGGCCCTTTAGTGACGGGCGGCGGTCCGCAGGGAACCGGTACTGCATCCGGTTGGGTTACCGCCGGTACGGTGTTTTACCTGCAAGACCGGACCAATGGCGCACCGTTAACCCCGCAGTTCACCATTGCGGCTCAAACAGTGGCAAGTACGCCTTTAGCGCCTAATACTTCATTTCAAGCCTCATCGAATCCGATTCTGGTTCCGGTAGGAACCACGGTGGGAGCAACAAACATTTATTGGAACGCGCCCGGTTGGGTGCTGGCCGTTGAAGTTCACGTCGGCAGTCCGAGCGGGCCGCTGGTAACTGCGGGAACCAATGTGGGCAGTGTCACGACCGGTGATTGGGTGGTGGATGGCACGACGTTCTATCTGCAGGATGTCACGAAAGGCAAAGCCCTGACTTGGCCCAACAACCTGGGTACAGTTACCGTGCATCTACAACAACTACCCGGCTTATAAAGGTTGATTGAAATGAAAAAGGGGCGACTGATAACCAGTCGCCCCTTTTTGTTTATTTATTCTTAAGCGGTTCGCATGGATTCGCTTTTGTCGCCTTTGGCGATCGCTGCCTGGGCAGCCGCTAATCGTGCAATCGGTACGCGATACGGTGAACAAGAAACGTAGTCCATACCGATTCGATAGCAGAATTCCACCGAGCTTGGCTCACCGCCATGCTCGCCGCAGATGCCTACTTCGAGATCAGGGCGGCTCTTGCGCCCAAGCTGCACGGCATGTTCCACCAATTTGCCGACACCATCCTGATCAAGCACTGCGAACGGATCAGCCTTGAAGATTTTCAGGTCTTCATACTGCTTGGAGAACTTTGTGTAGTCGTCGCGCGACAAACCCATTGTGGTTTGAGTCAAATCGTTCGTGCCGAAGCTGAAGAACTCCGCTTCTTTCGCTACTTCGTCGGCGGTTAAGGCGGCGCGCGGAATCTCGATCATGGTTCCTACCATGTATTTCAGATCGCTCATGCCGGCTTTGCCGAGAACTTCTTCGGCAACTTTGGTAACGATGGCTTTCTGGTTTTCCAGTTCTTTGACGTTGCCGATCAGCGGAATCATCACTTCGGGAATAACGGTCTTGCCCTTTTTCGCCACCTGCACCGCCGCTTCAAAAATGGCGCGCGCCTGCATTTCGGTGATTTCCGGGTAAGTGACGCCTAAGCGGCAGCCGCGATGTCCAAGCATGGGGTTGAACTCATGCAGTTCTTCCACGCGGGCCAGCAGTTCGGGCAGATGTTTTTTCAACTGCGCGACTGGGACGCCGTAGGTGGCGGACATTTCCTTTTTGGCTTTATTATCCGCGCCGGGCAGCTTGGCAATATCCACCATCAGATTTTCGCGCTTGGGCAGAAACTCATGCAGCGGCGGGTCCAGGGTGCGGATCACCACCGGAAAGCCGTCCATTGCTTCAAACAAACCGGCAAAGTCTTTGCGCTGCATTGGCAGCAGCTTTTGCAAAGCCTGTTTGCGGGTCTTTTCGTCGCGAGCCAGAATCATCGCCTGCATGAAAGGAATACGGTCTTCGGCAAAAAACATGTGCTCGGTACGGCACAGGCCGATCCCCTGCGCGCCAAATAAACGAGCTTGTTTCGCATCACGAGGAATATCGGCGTTCGCGCGAACTCCGAACTTGCCGCGAAACTCGTCAGACCATTCCATGAAGGTAGCGAAGTAATGCGATTTCGGATCAGGCTCGTTGGTTTTGCACTGGCCCAGATATACTTCGCCGGTAGAACCGTCAAGCGAAATCCATTCGCCTTCTTTCACCACTTGTTTTTTGCCGTCAGCGGCAATCGTCATGGTTTTAGCGCGTTCATTCACTTCGATGGAAGAAGCGCCGACTACGCAGGGGCGTCCCATGCCGCGCGCGACCACTGCCGCGTGGCTGGTTAAGCCGCCGACCGCAGTGAGAATGCCCTTTGAAACGTCCATGCCGTGAATGTCATCCGGCGTAGTTTCTTTGCGAACAAGAATCACCGGGCCTTTGGCGGACATTTCCACCGCGTCTTCGGAACTGAACGCCGCGCGTCCCACTGCCGCGCCAGGAGAAGCAGCGCTGGCCGTCGCGATTTTGTTGAGCTTTTTGCGGTCAGCCGGATCGAGAACCGGATGCAGCAGTTGATCCAACTGCACCGGAGCAACGCGCAGAACGGCTTCTTTCTTGTCAATAACGCCTTCTTCTACCAGTTCCACTGCAATGCGAACCGCCGCCGGACCAGTACGCTTGCCGTTGCGGGTTTGCAGCATGTACAGCTTGCCGTCTTCAATGGTGAATTCAAAATCCTGCACATCGCGGTAATGCTTTTCGAGATTGGTGGTGATTTCACGAAGCTGGTTGTAAGCTTCCGGCATTACTTTTTCCAGTTCCGCGATCGGCTGCGGAGTGCGAATGCCGGCCACTACGTCTTCACCTTGGGCGTTCACCAGGAATTCGCCGTAGAAAACTTTTTCGCCGGTGGCAGGATTGCGAGTAAAGCCGACGCCCGTGCCGGACGTATCGCCCATGTTGCCGAATACCATCGCCTGAACGTTCGCGGCAGTGCCAATGGAATCAGGAATTTTTTCCATACGGCGGTAGTAGACCGCTTTCGGCGTGTTCCAGGAGCCGAACACGGCATCGCGCGCTTTCAGCAATTGTTGCAACGCTTCCTGCGGGAACGATTCGCCGGTTTTTTTCTTGAAGATTTTTTTGTATTCTTCAATGATTGCTTTTAAGTCGTCAGCCGTCAGGTCGGTATCGAGCTTGGCTTTCCGCTTGGCTTTACGGGCGTCGAAAGCTTCATCGAACAAAGCCATATCGACGTGGTACGCCACTTCGCCGAACATCTGGATAAAGCGGCGGTAGCAATCGTAAGCGAACCGTGGATTGCCGGTTTTTTCGGCCAGTCCCGCCGTGGTTTCATCGTTTAAACCCAAGTTCAGGATGGTGTTCATCATGCCGGGCATTGAGAACTTCGCGCCGGAGCGGACGCTCAACAGCAGCGGGTCAGTGGGGTCGCCCAGCTTTTTGCCCATCTCATGCTCCAGCTTATGAAGGGCTTTGTGAATCTGGTCGTCAACTTCCGACGGAACTTTGTTGCCGTTTTCAAAAAAGAGGTTACAAACTTCGGTTGAGATCGTAAAGCCCGGCGGCACGGGAACACCGGCGCGGCTCATTTCTGCGAGGCCCGCGCCCTTACCGCCGAGCGTGTCCCGCATCTTGCCATCGCCGTCGGCTGTGCCGCCGCCGAACGAATAAACATACTTTGCCATTTCTAATCTAGTCTCCTGAATGCAAATACCAATGAACTACTGCGCGTTTGCGCCTTCCGTCACAATTTCTGAAAAATCAGCGACCGTGGAGAACTCCGTCAACAAGCTTTCAAGCAAAGCAAGGCGGTTCTGCCGGATCGCGGGATTTGGATCGTTTACAAGAATTTTATCGAAGAACAAATCGATCTGCGGACGGAGCGAAGCAATCGCAGTCAATTTATCCAGATAATTCGAAGTTTTTTGAATTTCCTGCCGGACTTGAACAAAGGCTTGGTAAAGGTTGGCTTCCGGTCCGGGCGTCAGCAACTGTTCGTTAATTTGGGAGTTTCCCGTGACCTGCGCTTGCTTCAAAATATTCTTAATGCGTTTAAAGCTGGCGGCCAGCGGCTCAAAATCAGGCGTGGGACGAATCGCATGAAGCGCTTCAATGCGGTCCGCCAAATCGAACAGAACCGTGATCGGCGGAACAAGCGCGGCGTTCACTTCATCGTAGGGGTAGCCCCGGACCTCCCTGAGAAAGAAAGCAATCCTCTCGACAAAGAAATTCCTCAAACTTGGTAACTTAACACTAACTATCTGATAGGGTATGGGCAAACGAGCCTCAAACAGGATTTTGATAACTCCTTGGGCAGTTCGTCGGAGAGCAAAGGGGTCTTTTGAACCTGTTGGTATTAGATCGATATCGAAACACTCTTTCAGGGTATCGATCTTGTCAGCCAAGGCAACTACTTGAGCTTCGATCGTGCGCGGGACGGAATCTTCCATGCTGACCGGCTTGTAATGGTCGTAAATAGCTATTGCTACCGCTTCGGTTTCGCCCTGGTGTTTGGCATAAAGCCCGCCAACAACGCCTTGCAGTTCGGTGAACTCCTTCACCATGTCGGTAGTGAGGTCGCATTTGGCAAGCAACGCGGCCCGCTCCGCCACTTCGGTATTGGCATTCACTGAACCAGCTAGGATTTTGGCAAGCTGAACGATCCGCTGCGTTTTGTCCCAATAAGTCGGTTCTTTCAGCTTCGCCTGAAAAGTCACTTTCTTCAGGTCTTGAAGTCGATCTTCCAACTTTTTCTGCTGGTCTACCTGCCAGAAGAATCGAGCGTCGTTAAATCTGGCCCGCAGCACTCGTTCATTGCCGTGACGGATCAGTCCATCCGGGTCGCCGTCTGTGTTTGTTATGGCCACAAACTCAGACCGCAGCGAACCATCAGCGTTCACCACAGAGAAATACCGCTGATGATGTTTCATCACGGTGGACAGAATTTCTTTAGGCAGTTCCAGGTACTGCGGGTCGAATGAACCGCGAATCGGAGTCGGAAACTCAGTCAGATATGTCAGCGTGTGAAGCAATGCCGCGTCCGGTTGAACGCCCTCGCCTAATGCGGCTTCAATCTTTTGGCGTCGCTCCGCCGCGTGAACCAGCACAAAGTTCTCGCGCAGCTTTTGTTCGTAGTTTTCGATGGTGACTTCAATAGATTTCCGGCTGCCCAGAATCCGATGCCCCCCGGTGGTTCTGCCGCTTTCCACGCCGGCCACATCAAAAGGCACTACGTTATCGCCGAGCAGCGCCACTACCCAACGGATAGGCCGAATAAAGCGAACACCGCCTTTTGCAGTCCAATACATGGTTTTTGGGAAGTAGATACTGGTGATAACGTTCGGTAAAGCTTCCCACAAGATTTCTGCCGTGGCGCGTCCTTTAATCTGCTTGCGATAACTGAGATATTCGCCTTTTTCGGTGGAGGTTGTGCCGAGCGCATCCACCGTCGCACCCATCTTTTTGGCGAAGCCCTGGGCTGCGCCGGGACCAGCGGATTTGGGCGGGCCAGTGACAATTTCTTCCGTATCTTCCTGGCGTGTTACCAAACCTTCAGCGCGAAGCACCAAACGGCGCGGCGTCCCATCCACCCAGGCGATCTTGGCTCCGAGTTTCTGTTCGCCGCTCAATTTTTCAAACCGTTGTTTCAGGTCGGCCAGCGCCGGTTCAATCATCCAGTCCGGGATTTCTTCTGCGCCGATTTCAAGCAGGAAATCGCTCATCAGGCAACCTCCTGCGCGGCGGGAACACCGGCCTGCTGTTCCGCCCAGGCGTGGGCCACGCCGACCGCCAGCTTTCGCACACGCGCGATCACCGCGACGCGCTCGGTGACGCTGATGGCGCCCCGGGCATCGAGAAGATTAAATAGATTGGAACACTTCAGAACCTGATCGTAAGCGGCCAATACCGGAAATCTGGATTTGTCTTTTAACGATTTGAACCGGTCAAGCAGGCTGGCGCATTCCGCTTCATGCTCGTTAAACAAGCGCCACAAACGGTCCACGTCGGCCATCTCAAAATTCCAAACCGAGAATTGTTGTTCATCCGCTAAGCGAACATCGGCGTACTTGAAACCGGGTGCCCATTCAATGTCATAAACACTATTAACGCCCTGCAGGAACGCCACAATGCGTTCCAAGCCGTAGGTGATTTCAGCGGGAACCAAATCAAGATCAATTCCCCCGCATTGTTGAAAATAGGTGAACTGGGTAATTTCCAGCCCATCAAGCATCACCTGCCAACCCACGCCCCACGCGCCCAAGGTAGGCGATTCCCAGTTATCTTCTTCCAGCTTCAAATCGTGCTTGCGCAGATCGATGCCAATTGCATCCAGGCTCCCCAGATATTGTTCAATCACGTTATCAGGCGTAGGCTTCAGAATCACCTGCAACTGCTGGTGTTTATAAAGTCGGTTCGGGTTTTCGCCGTAGCGCCCATCAGCCGGTCGGCGGCTCGGTTGAACATAAGCTACCTTGTACGGCTTTGGCCCCAGCACGCGGAGAAACGTTTCAGGCGCCATTGTGCCGGCCCCTACTTCCAAATCGTAAGGCTCCTGGATGATGCAGCCGCGTTTTGACCAGTATTGTTTCAGCTTAAAAATAGTTTCCTGGTACGAATCCATTGTTGATTAAAGACCTTCAAGCACAGGCAGCGTAATGAGTCGGCGTTCCACATGCTCTTCTATCTGGCGAACCAGGAAATGCCGCAGGTCGGAAGCAGTATCTTTCGTCCAAGCGCGTTCGGGTAAATCGGAAAGGCGGGAGCGCAAAATCTGACGCGCAATTTCGCGCGATTCTTCGCTCAGCCTGGGTTGGGCAGACAAGTCCGGCAGAAAACCAGACAGTCTCGTGGCCCAAGTCGAAAAGTACATTATGGCTCGCCAAACCCGGCCTTCTGTTTCGGTATGCAGGTGTTCGAGCGTGGTAGTTAACAAGCGGAAAAAATGTTCACTCGGTTCATGGGGCGGCAGAAGCTGATCGCTCACCTCGGCCAGGTAGTCCAAAGCCACACCGGCTTCGAAACTGGAAAGCAGATTAAACTGCGAACGCAGCAGCTCACAACTATTCAAATTTACCAGTTCGCGTGTTTCCTTCTGCGAGTACGATACATTCACCAGCGATAATCGCTCCAACCCCGATCCGAAGCTGTTTTTGGGTTTGCGAACCCGCCGGGCTAAGCCCCGCAGTTTGCCCTGATCGCGAGTAAAAAAGCTAACAATCAGGTCCGCTTCCTGAAAAGGGTAGGAGCGCAGCACGTAGGCTTCGCTGACCCGAGCGGCCATCGGTCCTCCCTGCGCCGTTCGTTTTATGATTCAAACTAAGATTTCAGCGTAGCAAAGCGCCGATTTCAATCTGATGATTCTTCCCCTTTACGCTTGAATAAACAAACCCAACGGAACAAGTCTAAAATCAAATGATCCTCATGAAAATTGCTGTCAGTCTACTTCTCGCAAGCAGTCTCAGTGTTTTTGCGCAAACAAATACCTTGGATGTGAAATATCAGGACACGGCCAGTAAACTCATCAAAGCAGCCTTAACTGACCACGAAGGCTATGCCAGACTGGCGTACTTGTGCGACCGGATCGGAAATCGCTTGAGCGGGTCTCCGCCGCTTGAAAAAGCCGTGGGCTGGTCAGCGGAACAGATGAAAGCGGCAGGATTGACGAATGTGCAGCGAATCCCGGCCAAAGTGCCGCATTGGGTGAGAGGGGAGGAGTCGGCTGCAATTCTGGGGCCGATGGGCCGTCCCCTACATATGCTTGGCTTGGGAATGAGCGTAGGAACGCCGCCAGAAGGCATCACCGCTGAGGCGCTGGTGGTTTCTAGTTTTGACGAGTTAACTGCGGCCGGAGCCAAAGCAAAAGGGAAGATTGTTGTTTTTAATGCTCCTTACGAGGGTTATGGAAAAACGGTGATATACCGGGCGTTAGGAGCATCCCGCGCTGCTCAATCAGGTGCTGTTGCCGTGCTGGTTCGCTCCATTACGCCGCTGGCGATGCAGCAGCCGCATACCGGAACGCTTGCTTATGATCCGAATGCCCCGAAGATTCCGGCTGCCGCCATTTCGATCGAGGACGCGTTGCTGCTCGATCGTATGCAGAAAGCTGGAACCGCGCCTAGAATTCGTCTGAGTATGCAGGCGCATCAGGAGCCTGATGCGGACAGCGCAGATGTAATAGGGGAAATTACAGGCAGCGAGAAACCGGAAGAAGTAGTTGTTCTGGGCGGCCATCTGGATTCCTGGGATGTGGGGCAAGGCGCGCAGGATGACGGATCAGGCGTGATGGCCAGCTTGGAAGCTGTTTCGCTTATAAAAAGTTTAGGATTGCATCCCCGGCGCACCATTCGATTAGTGTTCTGGGTAAATGAGGAAAACGGCAGCCGGGGCGCTGAAGCTTACCGGCATTGGATCGGCGAAAAAATCGAAAACCATGTGGCTGCGATTGAAATGGATAATGGAGCCGAGCGGCCGACCGGTATCGGCTACTCCACCTTTCATTACACCCGGGGCCAGAACTTAAAAGCTCCGACCATGAGCGCCGAACAACAATCATCATTTGCCCGCTGCGAACAGATTGGAAAACTGCTGAAGGCGATTGATGCTACCCAGGTTCGTCCTTATGGCGGCGGCGAGGACATTCAGCCTTTAACCATTGACGGCGTTCCCAGTCTCAGCCCTTCCAATGTCGGCCTTCATTATTTCGATTGGCACCACACTGCTACCGATACGCTCGATAAAGTTGATCCGGAAGACTTCAACCGGAACGCTGCCGTGCTGGCCGTTTTGTCTTATGTGCTGGCCGACATGCCGGAACGTTTGGCCGGATTGCCGCATTCATCGGCTACGAACTGAAGCGGTTAAGCAAACTTCGCTGTGCTGAGTTCGCCGGTTTCCAGAAGCTGTTTGGCCCGGCGCAGGCTTTCAGTGGCGTGCCAATCGCTGCCTTTGCCTAGAAATGGAAGCGCTATGCCACTCAGCATGTTTGTGGCAAGCCAGGAAATAGTCAGTTGTACTTCTGTGCCTTTGCCGCCCGGAGCCTGCTTAAAAATTACGCTGCCTGCGTGTTCCAGGGGCGCTTCCTGCACGCTTTTCCAACTCATGGTGTTTGGGCGGTCGTTTAAAATCGGTTCTGATTCCCAGGTGAATTCAACGGAGCCGACGGGCCGCACCAGCCAGCGCCACTTATGATCGGGCAGGGGCGTAATGGATTCAATGTTGGGGAAGATGCGTTCCAGGTTTTTCGGGTCGGCCCAGAAATCATAAACTTCTTCCTGCGGCTTCATAATCGTGATGCCCCGGCGCACGATTCGCTTTCTGAGCGGCGCTGCTTCTTCCGACTGTTCTTCCTGATTTGACAAAAGATTCAGCGCGGCCAAGCCGCCACCGATAGCGGCCAGCACCAATCCTGTTTTCGACCGTTTCAACAGCCCATAGCCAACTAGGGTTCCGCCAATGACGAGCCGGGCAGTATTTTCCCAATCATCAGTTGCCGCAACGTTTGAGTAATCCGCCGCGTTCGCGTTTGTTACCGAGCTTTGCATTGAAGACATATTCGCGTGTAGGACGATTTCATGTCAGTTTAGTTTCCAAAACTCGCGAAACCTTGTACTCCCGCGATGGGTCTTCCATGCAGGAAAGCAAATGAAAGCAGTCTGTTGGTACGGCGCAAAAGACGTTCGGGTAGCCGATGTTCCCGATCCTAAGATTCAGAATCCGCGTGATGCGATTATTCGCGTCACCAGCACCGCAATCTGCGGTTCTGATCTTCATCTCTACGGCGGATTTATTCCTACCATGGAGAAGGGCGATGTGCTGGGGCATGAGTTCATGGGCGAAGTGGTGGAAGTAGGCCACGAGAACGGGCTGAAAAAAGGCGATCGGGTAGTGGTACCTTTCACGATCGCTTGCGGGCAGTGCTGGTTCTGCCAAAGCCAGTTATTTTCGTTGTGCGACAACTCGAACCCGAACGCAGCCTTAGCTGATTCCATGTACGGTTATTCGGGATCGGCCTTGTTCGGCTACTCGCATATTTATGGTGGTTTTGCGGGAGGGCAGGCTGAGTACGTCCGGGTGCCTTACTCAGACATCGGGCCCTTTAAAGTTCCTGAGCAGCTTTCTGATGAACAAGTTTTATTCCTTACCGATATTTTCCCCACCGGCTATATGGCGGCAGAAAACTGCAACATTCATCCTGGTGATGTGATCGCGATTTGGGGATGTGGCCCGGTCGGACAATTTGCGATTCGCAGCGCGTATCTACTTGGGGCAAGCCGCGTCATTGCGATTGACCGGGTTCCGGAGCGTTTGGAAATGGCGCGAAAAGGCCATGCGGAAACCCTGAACTACGAAGAAGTGGAAGATGTGGTGGAAGCATTAAAGCTGATGACCGCCGGCCGCGGCCCGGATGGTTGTATTGATGCGGTAGGCATTGAAGCGCATGGAGTCGGCCTAGCTGGATTTTACGATGACGTGAAATTCCGTTTGAAGCTCGAAAGCGACAAGCCCAGTGCTTTACGGCAAGCCATTCAAGCCTGCCGCAAAGGCGGCAACATTTCCATTCCGGGTGTTTATGGCGGCGCAATCGACAAGATGAATATGGGCGCGGCTTTTGCCAAGGGGTTAACCTTTCGCATGGGCCAGACTCACGTGCACCGCTACCTAAAGCCTTTAACGGATTTAATTTTGCAAGGGAAAATTGATCCTACGTTCGTGATTACTCATCGCTTGAAACTCGATCAGGCTCCGGAAGCCTACGAAACATTCCGCAACAAACAGGACGATTGCATCAAGGTTGTTTTGAAGCCCTAAGCGCGTCACTGACTTAATAAGAAATAGGCGCAAGGTGAGCTAATCGAAATCAAAGGCGCGTTTCGGCGGAGCTTTTTCAGGAGTTTCTTTCGCCTGTTTCAACAATTCGTCGAATTTCTTTTCCCTTATCTTGGCGCTGTTTAGATGATCGTCAAAACTTTTATCGAAGATTTCCGAGCGACGTGCGGATTCGCCTTTTAGCTGTTGGACCGCTGCGGTCAAATCTTCAATCAACGGCTTTTTCGGGATCTCGCGGTGAGTTAAAACCGTCTTTGTTTCCGCATCCACTTGAAGAACCGCTTGGCAGCAGGGGCATTGAACTTCAAACGTTTCCGCCATAAATTCAATCGTAGCTCAGGCTCCATCCGCAAAACAGTCAGCAAGCCTGCCCTGCTATGCTCCGAAGTGTTTATCCGGGGAACATGGACAATCTGCTATTAAAGATTGCGCAGTACGGCTACGGAGGACTGTTTGCAGCATTAGTGCTAGGCATTGTTGGGCTGCCGATTCCTGATGAAACTGTGCTGGTGTTCTGTGGGTATCTATCAGCCAAGGGGAACATGCAGGTTATCTGGACTTGGCTCACAGCCTTAGCCGGAAGCATAGGCGGCATTACGCTTTCCTATTGGATCGGGCGGTCTGCTGGCCATGAAGTGATACACCGTTATGGCCGCTACATTCACTTTACGGAAGACCGGCTTACGCAGGTGTTGCACTGGTTTGATCGGATGGGCCGTTGGCTGCTCACCATCGGCTATTACATACCGGGAGTACGCCATTTCACCGCGTTAGTAGCTGGGATGTCCGGTCTGCCATACCGCTCCTTTGCGTTATACGCTTATTGCGGCGCTGTTTTGTGGGTTTCTACTTTTATTGGAATCGGCTATGTGTTGAAAGATCAGTGGGAAGCGGTTTTCCATACAATTCACCGCGACATTGCGATTGCCGTAGCGGTGCTTGCGATGGGAGGCTGGCTTATTTGGCGTATTCAAAACAAACGAAGCCACTAAAGACATATACCGTTTGCGTAATCAGAAAGCTTTTGATAAACATCGGCGGGAATCGGAATGGCTTTGAACGTGGTTGAATCCATGAAAACTGCTTTCACCAATCCATCTGCCGCAACTTTTCCTGCTTTAAGAACCAGAAAATCGAATTGCAGCGAAGTGGTGCCAATGTTGCCTACACGCAGTTCAACCTCAATCGAATCGTCATAAGTCAGCGCCAGACGGTAATTGCATTCAACGTGAACCCTGGGAAAACTGTAATTTGTGCGGGAAGCGTAAGTGATTTCCAAGCTACGCAGGAATTCTACTTCTGCTGCTTCAAAATAGCGGAACATGGCGGTGTAGTGGATGCGACCGCTGGCATCAGTGTCAATGAAGCGAACGCGAGTAGTATACGTAAATGGCATCATCGAACCCAGGGTCGCATTCCTGGCTTTCGATTGCCAACGCGGTTAGTTTAGAGGAAGAACTCCTGACTTCTAAAAAATCAGGAGTTCCGAACTTTACCCAATAGTAAACGTCATCGTCGTTTCCGACGGGATTTCCACTTCTTTTTTGCCGGTTGCCGCTGCGCCTGCTGCTCCTGCGCCGGCACCCGCGCCCGCGCCGATGGCCGCGCCTTTACCGCCTCCGGCAATGCCGCCTATCACCGCGCCAAGAGCTGAACCGCCGCCAATGGAGCCGATATTTCTTTTCTTGTGGGAACCGCCTTCAGTTGTCCAGGCGTTCGTGGTAACGCTTTGACCGTTTACGGAATTCACAACCAAAGTTAACGTACCAGGCTTTGAAAGCCTACCGGAAGATTCAGCGTCGGTAATGGTCCCTTCCACCGGATCGCCACGACGGGCAATCACCCGCTCATTCGTGCGGACGTCAGAAGCAAGCGTGCCGCTCCATTTATCTCCGGCATGAGCCGTTTTAGAACTAATGGTACTGGTATTTCTAACTTTAATCGTTGTTCCCGACGGAATTGATTGGGCCAGAACCAGAGAAGTTGTGAAAACAAGAGTTGCTGCTAAATTCTTCCAAATCTTCATACGCTAAAGTTCTCCTGTAAAAGCACTCCTACCTGTCAGATGTTTCTAACCTGTCAAAAGGTACAGCCACTAAGATTTAAAATGAACGGCTTACAGGCAAAATATGAAATATGGCTTACATATCAATCAACAAAGCTATGATTAGGAAATCTAAGGACTTTGACCTAACCGCCTGCTTTTAAAAAATGAACACGAGAAGGCAGACCGGCTGGCGAGCCTAGCCGGACGCGAGCAAGCGCGTTGCTCGTTTCAAAAAGCAATTCGGCAAGGCAAGATCATTATCACGAGAAGCTAACTCCTATCAAAGCGTCGAAGCTGGCAAGGGCGACGGGCAAGATCGTAATTATGCGCCATGGCTCAAGCATGAAGCCGGGCAATCCGGCAGTTTTGGAGCAACTGCTCGATGAAGCGCGCGATCAATCACGAAAGCAGTATCGCTGCGCCTTCCGCTGGCGGATCTGGAAGCAGCGAAAAGATTGCCGAGCAGACCGGCAAGGGTTATCAAACCGTGTTGAAGGAGATAATACATAAAGGATTGCAGCGCGCTTCCTAAATCAAGCAGCATCCGATGAAAAAGACAAACTCCTTTCCGAACCCCGTTGTGATTTCGCCGGATCGCGAATCAATGGCGAAAGCTGCTGCCGAATATGCGGAAAAAAAGCTGGTTGAACTGTTCAGTACCCAGGAACGTGTTCGGCTACTGGCTGCTACCGGAGCTTCACAAATGGAATTTCTGGCTTATGTCACCCAATCCCGGAAAGTAGATTGGAAGCGAGTGGAATTGTTCCATTTGGACGAGTATGTAGGCATCGGCATTAATCATCCGGCGAGCTTTGCCCGGTACATACGTGATCGCATTGTGCAGCCGACCGGCATTGAGCGTTATCATTTGCTGGATGGTTTGGGGAATCCGGAACAGATTATAAAAACAGCCAGCGAAGCGGTAGCGGCCGCGCCGATTGACTTGGCATTTGTAGGAATTGGCGAAAACGGACATCTCGCTTTCAACGATCCACCGGCTGATTTTCAAACGCAGCAGCCTTATTTACTGGTGAACCTGGATGAGAACTGCTGCCGTCAACAAGTGGGTGAGGGATGGTTTGCTTCCCTGGCAGATGTTCCGAAACAGGCTTTTTCGATGAGCGTTCAACAGATTCTCCAAAGCAGGACAATTATCTGTTCTGTGCCGGATGCTCGCAAAGCGCAAGCTGTGGCCGCTTCGCTGCTAGGACCGGTAACGCCCGATGTGCCTGCTTCAATTCTCCAAACGCATTCGGATGTTTGTTTCTTTCTCGATGAGTTCGCTGCTGAAGAACTGTCGAAACAACCATAAATTCGCAGAATAGGACAAAATGAAATATTGAAGATGAGCTGCCCGGTAAAGCAATCATGACTGAGCTTGAAAAAATCTCCGCTGCTTGGAGCGAAGCCTTGAAGCGAGGCGAAAACGGAGTGCTGGCCACAGTGGTGCGAGTGGAAGGCTCCACCTACCGCCGCGCCGGAGCGCGTTTGCTGCTTTCCAACGGAGGGCAGCGCGTCGGCTCCGTCAGTGGGGGCTGCCTGGAAGCCGACCTTGCCAAGAAAGCCTGGTGGTTAACTCAACAGGAAGAATCTGTCATACGCGAATACGATACCAGCGGCGAAAGCGGCGTGGCGCAGGAGTTCGGGCTGGGCTGCAATGGCGTAATTCGTGTGCTGCTGGAGCGATTGAACGATTCAGCGGCGATGCTGCGGAATGCCATTCAGTTTGTTCGGCAGCATCGCCAGCCGGTGTTGGCGGCCACTGTCATTGAGGATGACCCGGAACGCGCTTTGCGCGTCGGGCAGCGATGGCTGCAATATCCTGATGGAACAATTCAAACCGACATTGAAAATGCGGCTGTTTTGGCGTCGCTGCAGCTTGCCGCTTCCCAGGGCCGCTATTCCGGCAATCACGTGACGGCGTGGCGCACTGAACTACAAGCAGCAAATTTTTTTATGGAAGTGATACAGCCTAGCCTGCGGCTGCTGGTTTTCGGAGCCGGAGACGACACAATTCCGATGGTTCAGTTGGCCCGATTCATGGGCTATCAAACGGTTGTTCTGGATGGTCGTTCGCATCTGGCTCGCCCCGATCGGTTCCCTTTGGCGGATGATGTGCAAGTGGTGGATTCTGATAACATGCTGGGCAGTATTCAAATGGATAAGTGGACCGTTGCCTTATTGATGAGCCACAGCTATCTGCAGGATCTGGCAGCGCTGCGCGCGCTTTCCCAATATGAACTGCCCTACCTGGGGCTGCTTGGCCCTCGTAAACGAACTGAGCAGATGTTGTTTGATGCCGGGTTGAGTTCCGGTCAGTTTGACAGCATTGTGCATAGCCCAATGGGACTGGACATCGGCGCTGACGGCGCGGAACAAATTTCGCTGGCGACCATTGCCGAAATTCAATCGGTTCTCAACCAAAGAACAGGCGGCCAACTGCACAAGAAAGCTGGCCCTTTGCACGTGCATTCTATTGAAGACCCGCGCTGGAGTGAGAACAGCACCGCGCCGTTAAGCTGCCCGATGAGCGTTTAAAACAAGCGCGGATTTACGCTTCCTGCTGCTGAACGGAAGCCAATATTTCTGCTTCTTTCAAAGGTCGAATTGGTAGCTGCACTTCAAAAACCGTTTCACCCGGTTTGGACCGGACGCGAATACATCCACCATGCCGGTACACCACAATGCGATAACTGATATCCAGGCCCAAGCCGGTACCTTTACCCTGCTGTTTTGTAGTGAAAAACGGCTCAAAGATACGATTGCGAATCGCATCCGGAATGCCTTTACCGGTGTCGGCGAACTCCAGATACACATAGGTTTTGCAGTGGCGCGAGCGAAGGGTCAGGGTGCCGGAACCATCCATAGCATCAACTGCGTTGTCAATTAAATTTGTCCAGACTTGGTTTAACTCGCCCGCATACCCGCAGATTTTCGGCAGTTCGCTGTCGTATTCGCGCTTCACGGCGACGCCATGCTTCAGTTTGTGATGCATGATCTTCAGAGTGTTCTCCAAATCATGATGAATATTCACTTCCTGAAAATGGGCTTGGTCCATGTAGGAGTATTCTTTTAACGCTCCTACCAGTTCGGCAATCCGGTCAGTGCTTGTTTCAATATCATGGGCCAGGCTGCTAAGGCGGAGAACCGTTTCCAGCCAGAATATTCCTTTGGTGAAATTTTTCGGGAGTTTCGTTTGCCAGCGGATCAGTTCTGCGGTGCTCATGCCGCCCTCGGCCAGAACCGGCGCAATTTCATCAGGGCGGGGAATCTCGTGCTGTTCCAACCAATCATAAAGCTCTTGTTCGCGGTCGCTTTGTTCCAGCGGGTCGAGCGGCGGCGCAGTGCAAGGCTTCATGTGAGTTAGCGCAAACTCATGAATAGAATTACGCTCTTCTTCAGTGAAGTTCTTGTCGAAAGCCAACATGCGGATTGGAGTTTGCACCAAAGCCTCAAACATCAGCTTTGATGCCCGGCGGGCGGCTGTAGCCGGATTGTTTAGTTCATGCGCCAGGCCTGCCGCCATCTTTCCTAAAGCAGCCAGCTTTTCTTCTTGAATCACCTGGCCGTCGAACTGGCGGACGCGGCGGGAAAGCGTGGTCAGCAGAATTTCAGCTAATGAGGCGTTCTCTGCAATCAGCTTCCGCAAAGAAGAG
This sequence comes from uncultured Bryobacteraceae bacterium, assembly GCA_964247975.1. Taxonomy (GTDB): domain Bacteria; phylum Acidobacteriota; class Terriglobia; order Bryobacterales; family Bryobacteraceae; genus KBS-96. The sequence goes on from CAXTWH010000004.1 coordinate 93,355, forward strand.
TGTTCCAGCCGTAGCAATTCGCATGGTCCCAGGCATTGAATTTTAGCCAGGCTTACTTGATTTGTTAAAACACCCAGATCTCCGCTGAATTCACCTACTTCGATAAATCTAAGGAACTCTTCGGTGTTGCCGAAGCGACGCGAAACGCGCAGCAATCCACTCAACACAACAAATAAAACGCGGTTTTTTTCGCCCTCAGATTGAACAATTTGCTTATCTTTAGCCTGGATGATTTCTCCGCACTGCTTCAAGAAGGCAATGTCATCCACTGTGAGTTTCGGAGAAAGTGTGTGGTCATTTTCGTTATGAAACATGATTACACCGCGTTCGCTACAGTGGACCGCTGCGCGAGTTCGCTTAATAATGCCAGATGCTGATGAATCATCTGCACGCAGATGGAGCCGGCCCCTACCGCGGAAGCTACCCTCTTCACCGCTCCGTACCTCACATCGCCCGCCGCAAAAATGCCGGGTACATTGGTTTCCAGCAAGAAGGGAGGGCGGTCCGGCTTCCAATTCCGGGGCGACTGCTTTCCTTGTTCCTTCGGAATGTCCGGTCCGGTGTGAATAAAGCCTCGATCATCAAGGCTAATGATATCCGACAGCCATTCAGTATGCGGCTTCGCGCCGATAAAGATGAATAAGCCTGAAGCCGGTATCGTGCGCTGCGCTCCGGTTTGATTGTTGCGGATAGAAATGCATTCCAGATGTTCACGGCCCAGCGCTTCCACAATCTCAGTGCTGGTCAGCACTTCAATGTTCGGCGTCGCTTCAATCTGGTCCACCAGATAACGCGACATTCCTTTATCGAGCGAGTCTGCCCGGACCAGCATGGTGACTTTGCTGGCGTACTGGGCAAAATGGATAGCGCCCTGCCCGGCGGAATTCGCTCCGCCGATCACAAACACATCTTCATCGCGGCAGGAGATGGCTTCCGTTAAAGCAGCGCCATAATAAACGCCGGCGCCGGTGAAGCGATCAATACCCGGCACGTTCAGCTTCTGCCAGGAAAGGCCGGTAGCAATTAAAAGCGCGTGACAACTGATTTCGGATTGATCAGCCAGCTTCACAATCCGGTAAGGATCTTCCAGCCGGACCGACACCGCATTTTGCGGACTGATGATTTCCACGCCGAACCGTTTGGCCTGCGTCATGGCGCGCCGGGCCAGATCGCCGCCGGAAAGACCGGCCGGAAAGCCGAGATAGTTTTCTATGCGCGAACTCATGCCCGCCTGCCCGCCAGGAGCTTCCGCTTCAATCAAGGCTGTTTTCAATCCTTCAGAAGCTCCATAAACGGCTGCCGCTAAACCAGCCGGACCGCCGCCCACAATCAGCAGATCATAAAATGACCGCTCTGCCGTGGTCTGCAGGCCCAGGCGTTCGGCTAACAGCGTGGGAGTGGGGCTTTCGAGCAGAGTGCCATCAGGAAACAGCACCACCGGAAAATTGCTTGTGTTGCGAAGCTCGCCGTTCAAAAGTTGTTTCACATCCGGGTCCTGGTCCCGGTTTGTCAGGTCAATCCATTCGTAAGGAAAGGAATTTCTTCCCAGAAAATCTTTTACCGCATGGCTGGAAGAAGACCAGCGATAGCCAACTACGCGCAGTCCTGCAAAAGGAGGGCGATAGTGAGCGGTCCAGTCTTCCAAGAGATCATCCAGAACCGGATATAAATTGCTTTCCGGCGGGTCCCACGGTTTCAATAGATAATAATCAAGCCTCACCTGGTTAATAGCAGCAATGGCCGCATTCGTATCGGCATAAGCCGTCAACAAAACTTTCTTGGCGGCGGGAAACGTCTTGGTCGCTTCCGTTAGGAAATCAACTCCCGACATCACCGGCATGCGCTGATCCACCAGAAAAAGCGCCACCGTTTCCATGCGGTCTTTTAATTTTTGAACAGCATCAAGAGCGCTGGCTCCAGATTCAGCCCGCAAAATACGATACTGCTGCCCGTATCTCCGCCGCAGATCCCGCTCCACCGACCGCAGTACTTCCGGTTCATCGTCTACTGCAACCAAGGCTGGCTTTGCCATACGTCTGATTTTCGCATTCTGTTGTTTAACAAAGAATGAACGGCAGTTACGGCTTGGCTTTCCGGTAGGCTTCGTCCAGCAGTTCCACCACATGCACCACGCGCTGCGCCTTGCCGTGCATTTCCACGCCCGCCCGCAGTTGCAGCAAACAGCCCGGGTTGGCAGTAGCCACAATTTCTGCTTTGGTGGAGTTAACTGCTTTCATTTTTTCATCAAGAATGCGCATAGCCATTTCGTTTTGCACGATGTTGTAGATGCCCGCGCTGCCGCAGCAGATATCCGCGCCCGGCATTTCACGAAACGTAATGCCGGGAATGGAACGCAACAGTTGACGGGGGGCCGCTTTGATCTTTTGCCCGTGCAGCAGATGGCAGGAATCCTGATAAGTAACGGAATAATTGAGCGGGCCGAAGTTGGTGTTCAGTTTGATCGAAGTCAGGAATTCTGTGATGTCGCGCATCAGCGCGGAAAAACGCTTTGCTTTTTCAGCATAAGCTTCATCATGGTCGAGAAGCTCGCCGTATTCTTTCAACGTGGAGCCGCAGCCGGCTGCGTTCGTAATCACTGCATCGAAATTGCCGTCAACAATCGCATCAATATTCTGTTTTGCCAGTGCCGCCGCTTCGTTCTTCAAACCGGAATGCAGGTGAAGCGCGCCGCAGCAGTTCTGGCCGGGAGCAACCACCACCTCGCAGCCGTTCTTTTGCAGAACGCGAACGGTGGCCTCGTTTAAGCGGCAGAATGTCAGGTTAGCAATGCAGCCGGCCAAAAACGCCACTCGATAGCTTTTCTTGCCTTCTGCCGGAAAGGTAACGCCGATCTGCGAAAAAAAGAAAGGAATCTCGATCGTCGGAGTCAGTGCTTCAATCCGGTCCAATCTGCCGAACAACTTCAGCAGGCCGGATGATCTGACAAACCGCTGTAACCCCGATGCCTGATAAAGATACAAACCCGCTCCTACGATCTGCAAAGCGGCTCGGGAAGGAAGCAGGTGGTTGAAGATGAACGTGCGAAATAGGCGGGCAGCCGAACTTCTCTGGCGCTGCGCTTCGATTCCGGCCCGGGCTGCTTCAATCATGCGGCCATATGGCACACCGGACGGGCAAGCCGTTTCACAGCCGCGGCAAGCCAGGCAGAGTTCCATGTGTTCCACGTAGCTCGCGTCAATCGCGCCGCCATTAGTGATGCGGATCATCTGCTGAATGCGCCCGCGCGGCGAATCCATTTCCACGCCCAAATCGCGATAAGTGGGGCAGGCATTCAGGCATAAGCCGCAATGCACGCATTTATCGAGATCGGATTGCGCGGGACCGGTACGGCCCAGCGATTCAGAAGCCAAGGTTTCAAATTCGGCCATACAATCGTTTCGCGTTCAGCAGCTTGTCCTGGTCGAACATCTGCTTCACTCTTTCCATCATGGCAAAAGCATGATGTTCCGCCGCGCTGCCGGAAGCAGACCAGAGTTTTTCCCTTTCACGAATGGGCAAAGGCGCATATTCCACCACGGCGGGCAAACCTTGCTTTGCCACCTGCTGCCACCAGGGAAAAGCTTCGGGCCAGTTTGGAAAATAAAAGTAAGTGATTCCGTTTGCTGCGCGGGAAACAAAGGCGCTTCGGTCGTTGTGCGGCAGTTTTCCGATGTTCTGCAACGGAGTGGACACGCGAATGATTATTCCTTCGGCTTCCTGGTTTAAAAAGGCAGTGGGAAGTTCCTGCATCTGTTTCCAGAACGCAACTTCTTCGGTTCCGCGCAGCAGTTCGGCGTTGTTCAACTCCTGGCGGTAGCGGGCCAGCACGCGATCAGCTCCTGCGGCCCTGATCGCCAGTACATAACCGCGCCGGGAAAAGCGCGACGAAACTTCCGGCGAAAGCAGATCAAGCGTCATCGGCTGCAGAACACTTTCCAAAATCTGATTTCTTTTCTCAATCGCGTTTTCCAGTTTCGGGAATTGATAAAAAAACGTGTTCGTTGCCGCAGGCAGAGAATGAAGGCGAAAGTTTACGCTGGTAATCACTGCCAGTGTTCCCAGGCTGCCGATCATGATTTTGGCCATGTCAAGGCCAGCCACGTTCTTGACCACCATGCCGCCGGTGCGGATCAGTTTCCCTGCAAGCGTGGCAAACTCCATGCCAATCACCAGATCCCGGGCAGTGCCGTAAGCGCAACGCAGGGAGCCGCTACCGTTGGTGGCAATCACGCCGCCTACAGTCGCATTATCAGAAAACGGCGGATCAAGCGCGATCATTTGCCCATGTTGCGCAAGTCTCGCTTGCAGTTCGGCAAAACGCAGACCGGCTCCAACGCTAATTGTCAGATCGTTCGGCTCATAATCCAGAACCTGGCTCAGTTTGGCGGTTGATACTTTGCAAGCTGTTTCCATCACCGGGCCGCCTGCCAGCAGTTTGCTGTTATTGCCCGCTACGGTGATTGCCTGATGTTGGGAACTGTGCGAACGCAGAACTTCGGCTAGTTCTTGCGCGGTAGCGGGTGCAACGTGGGACATCAACTGGTTTATTGTCTCCAACTTCTTTTTATCGGAAGCAATCCCTACACTCCCCGGCGCGCGCCCCAAAGATCCACATGCAGACGCGGACTGAACCGGTAAGCGCGCTCCTTGCAGATTTCTACCAGCCATTGGCCTCGCTCCCGTAGCGTGTCGCTGTCCGTGCCTTCCGCCATCAGGATGATTGCGGCTGGACTAATTCCAAGATCCTTTTCTAATGTTTGAATTTCGACCAAATCAACAGGATCCGTCACGACGAATTTGAACTGGTGAACAAACGAAGCCATTAAACGGCGCAGCACATCCGGTTGATAGCGTAGCCGTTCATGCTGCGCCGCCCAGCGGCCTTCCTCACGGGTTAGTGGAACGGAGTTGCTGAGTTTTGGGCTAATGCTCATCAGGTCGCAGTGAACCGGCTGAAACACGGTTCCGGCGGTTTCAATTGTGATGTGCATTCCTTCGTTGTGCAAGTGATTCGTTAACGAAACGATCTCCGGCGCAATCATCGGCTCGCCGCCGGTTACAACCGCGTGCGCAGCTTTATAATTTCTGACGCAAGCAAGAATTCGTTCTAAATCGTAGCTGCTGCCTTCCGGCTGCCAAGACGTATAGGGCGTGTCGCACCACACGCAGCGCAGGTTGCAGCCGCTGGTGCGAATGAACACGGAAGGAACGCCGAGAAGCGATCCTTCTCCTTGCACGGAATAAAAAATTTCGGAGATTTTCACAAATTTTACAGCAAACGGCAGACTTTCTTTCAGTATGGCACCAGGAATAGTGCTCTTAGTAAAGCGGCGGTTCGCCGGGAGGTCGGGTCTTCCAACGGCGGTGAATCCAAAGCCATTGGTCGGGATATTGACGGATCAACTGTTCAAACTGGCTATGAATCTTTTGCGTATCGGCTTGCGTGTTGCCGTCCATCGGGATTTCCGGGTAAAAACGCAGCACATATTTTTTTATCGATTGCTCCCAAAATGCAAAACCCGGCACCACCGCCGCGCCTGTGCGGGCCGCTAACTTTGCAAATGCCGATCCCGCGCAGGCTCGGAGGCCGAAAAATTTTACGAAAACGCCTTCTTCGAGGCTGGTGTTCTGATCAATCAGTATTCCTACAGCCTGGTTATTCTTAAGTGCCCGCACTACCGAAAGCGCCGATTCTTTTTTCACAATCAGCTTGTTCCCGGATAACTGCCGCCGGGCTTCCACCAGATGATCCACTAACGGATTATCCAAAGGCCGCACCATTACATTCATCGGTTCCGTCATCAAGGCGTGGGTAAAAGCGCTCAGCTCCCAATTGCCCAGGTGGGCGGTGGCGATCAATAGTCCTCGTCCTTTGGCTTTCGCGTTCTGGTAGTGTTCTAAACCTTCGTAGCGAATCCATTGGTTGACATTGTTTCGGTTAATATCGGGAAATTTGGCGAAAGAAACCAGCAGCCGCGCAATACTTTCAAAAACGCCGTCTACAATTTCCGCCCGCTCCGTGGCATCAATTTCCGGCATTGCCAGTTGTAGATTTCGGTCAGCTACGCGCGCCAGCTTGGGAACGGAAGCGTCGAGTAAAGCGACGCACGCCTGCGCCGTTGAAAGGGCAAGACTACGCGGCAGAAGGCGAAGACAACCTAACAACAGCGAGATGACAATAAACTCTAGCCGGACAGCAAAGGAGTCTTTCGATTTTGCCAAACAGCGTCCCTGAGGATCTATTCGATCCAGCCGCCCCCTAGCACCAGATCGCCATCGTAAAACACTGCTGCCTGTCCCGGCGTTACGGCTCGCTGCGATTCATCAAACCGGACCAAGACCCGCGTTTCCTGTTCGGTGGGAATCAGGGTGGCCGGCGCAGCCACATGCTTGTTGCGGATTTTAACCTGCGCCCTGCGTTCTTGTTGCAACGGTCCCATGGAAAGCCAGTTCACATTGCGCGCCGCCAGCGAGGAACGAGCCAACGCGTCATTTCTCCCGACAATCACCTGCTGCGTCGCGGGATTGGTTTCAATCACGTAAAGCGGCTCACGGGCTGAGATTCGCAATCCTCGCCGCTGCCCCACCGTGAAGTGATGCGTTCCTTCATGGCGGCCGATTACTTCTCCCTCAGTGGACACAATGTCGCCTTCCGTGCGATCAGGTTCTTTTCCTTGTTCGCGGAAGTAAGCGTCAATAAAAGCCGCGTAATCGCCATTGGGAACGAAGCAGATTTCCTGGCTGTCCGTTTTATGCGCCACCGGCAATTGAAGTTCTTGGGCCAGAAAACGTACGTCAGTTTTCACCATGCCGCCTAAAGGAAACAAGGTGCGAGCCAGTTGGCTCTGCGTCAACCCCCAAAGGAAATAAGTCTGGTCTTTCGCTGCATCCAGGCTGCGCCGCATTTCATAGCGTCCGCTGGCCTGGTTGAAACAAACCTGCGCGTAGTGGCCGGTAGCTATTTTTTCCGCGCCGATGCCGTCAGCCATTTCCAGAAACTGATCGAATTTGATGAAGTTATTGCAGAGCGTACACGGAACGGGCGTTCGCCCTTCAAGGTAATCGCGCACAAACGGCTGCACCACTTGTTCTTCGAAGCGCTGCTCAAAATTTACGACGTAGTAGGGAATGCCGAGCAGGGAAGCCACATGGCGGGCATCGTAAACATCATCCAGCGAACAGCACCGGCCGCCGTTTGGGGATTCGCTCAGTAATTCCGGCAGTCGCCGCTGATTCCATAACTGCATGGTCATGCCGACTACGGTTTTGCCTTCGCGCTGGAGCAGTCCGGCCACCACGGAACTGTCAACGCCGCCGGACATGGCAACCGCAATCGGCTTTGGTGAATCAAGCATGGACATAAATTCCTGGTGTAGGCTGCGTTTTCCGGGCAGTGGCGCGAAGCTGCTGAACGGAAGCAATCACCGCCCCAGCCAGCTTGTCAGCCTCTTCGATGGTGTTGGTCAGCCCGAAAGAAAACCGTACGCAGCGCCGTGCTTGTTCGCGGGAACGCCCCATTGCTAATAGCACATGCGACGGCTCCACCGCTCCGCTGGAACAAGCCGCCCCGGTAGACACCGCAAAGCCTTTTAAATCAAGCGAGATGACCAGCGCTTCGCCTTCCACGCCGTTGAAGAATAAATTACTGGTGTTCGGAAGCCGGGCGGAAACAGAACCGTTTACCTCGACACCGGAAAGTTCGTTCAGCATTCGATTTTCGAAGCAGTTCCGCATTTCTGCCAATTGGATAAATCCGGCCTCGTTCTGCGCCAACTCCCATCCTTTGCGAAAAGCCGCCGCTCCCGCCGGGTTTTCGGTTCCGGCGCGGCGCTCCCGCTCATGTTTACCGCCAAACTGAACGCCCTTCAACGGAACTCCTTTTCGCGCAAACAAGGCACCTATCCCTTTCGGCCCGTACAATTTATGCGCACTGACCGAATACAGGTCCACGCCCAGATCCATCATGTTTACCGGAATTCGGCCCGGAGCCTGTACGCCGTCAGAATGAAAATACACCGGCTGCCCGTTTTTGCGAGCCGCTTGCACAATAGCCGCGATCTGCTTCAACGGTTGTATTGTTCCCACCTCGTTGTTGGCGTGCATCACGCTCACCAGCACCGTTTCCGGACGCAGTTGCCGTTGTATTTCTTCAGAATCAATCAAGCCGTTGTGATCCACCGGCAGGTAAGTAACGGCTACGCCTTCCCGTTCCAGTTGGCGGCAGGTTTCGAGCACCGCCGGGTGTTCAATGATGCTGGTGAGGACATGTTTTTTCGTAACCGGAACATTTCGCACCAAACCCAGAACAGCCAGATTGTCTGCTTCGGTGCCGCCGCTTGTAAACACAATTTCCGGGGCCGTCGCTCCTAAAAACAAAGCTATTCCGCGCCGCGCGGCTTCCATCACCTGACGCGCTTGCTGGCCTTCCTGATGAATGCTTGATGGGTTGCCGCCGGCAAGCTGAAGCGTTTCCGCAAACACTTGCGCTGCTTCCGGCGTCAAGGGGGTGCCTGCATTGTGATCAAAATAAAATCGCTTCAACATGGGAATCAATCAAACCGGGCAGGGAACCGAAGCCGAAACCAGGTTGGCGAACGTAAACGGGAACCTGCTTTAATTTTAACAAGCTATGTCCAATGCGAAGCAAAGGCCTGTAATTACTCTCACCACTGATTTTGGAACTGCCGATCATTATGTCGGCACCATGAAATGCGTTATTGCCGGTATCTGCCCCGAAGCGCATATTATTGACATTACTCATGAGCTTGCGCCGGCGGATCTGCATGGCGCTGCTTACACTGTGAGCCAGCCGGCTTTGTTCAGTCCGCCGGGAACGATTCACGTGGTGGTGGTCGACCCAGGCGTAGGCACATCGCGTCGCGGCATTGCCTTGCAGCACAACCATCAGGTATTTGTCGCGCCCGATAACGGCATTCTCAGTTTGATTGCTCCCGCGCATACGAAAATGCCGGTTCGGGAGTTGAAAAATCCGCAGTTATGGCTGCCGTCGCCGTCAGCTACATTTCACGGCAGGGATTTGTTTGCTCCGGCGGCGGCGCAACTGGCCGCCCAGTTGGTTGCCTGGGAAGCGCTTGGCCCGGAAGTGCACGATTGGGTGCTGCTGCCTGATCTCACGCCGACGCTCGAAAAGCCGGGGAAATGGCGCGGCATTGCCTTAAGCGTGGACCGGTTCGGAAACATCATCACCAACCTGCCGTCTACGCTTGCTCCGCTCGCTTACACGCCGTTTGCGCTGCAGGCTAATGCGGTTGCCGTACAACGGCATTGCAACACTTTTGCCGATTCCCATTCGGCTGATCCTTTCGTGTACAACGGCAGTTCCGGTTATTTTGAAGTGGGAATCAATGGCGGAAGCGCGGCGAATACGTTAGGCATCCAAACGGGCGATCCCATCATCCTTGAACTAAATGCCTGAACTTCCTGAAGTGGAAGCAGTGACCCGCGCCTTGCGCGAGGACGGATTGCCCAACGCCTTTTTACAAGAAGCACGGATGGAACGGCCCTTGGTAACTCGTCCCCAGGACCCGTTGGAAGTGGAAGCACTGACGAGCCGAGTGACGGTTCTCGCGGTCCGCCGACGAGCTAAAAACATTCTGATTGATTTATCGAATGAACATACGCTGCGCATTCATCTGCGTATGACCGGCGATGTGTCGATCAAAACCGAGCCTTACGATGCGCCGCGCACGTTGCGTGCCCAATGGACCATCCATCCTGACCGCTGTTTGGTGTTCGTTGATCCGCGCGCGCTGGGACGTATTCACGTGCACAAAACCAGTGAAGTCAGCAAGGTTTTGGGAAAATTAGGCCCGGAACCATTGAGCGAGGAGTTCACGAAAGAGCGATTCCTCGCCATTGCGCGTTCTTCGCGGCTGCCGGCCAAATTGTTCTTAATGGACCAGAACAAGATTGCGGGTTTAGGAAACATTTATGCCGCGGAAGTACTATTTCGAGCTGGGATTTCACCGCAGAAAGCCATTGCTAGTCTTAGTACCGCAAGATTGATCCGGCTCTGGAGCGTGATTCGGGAAACACTTCAAATCGCGGTACACTCGATCTATAACGCGTATCGAAGTCCGGGTGGTTATCGCCAGCATCGGGACGATTTTCACCGCATGGTTTACGGGCGCAAAGGAGAAGGGTGCATTCGCTGCGGCCGCCCCATTCGGAAAGAAGAGCAGGGGGGCCGTTCCACGTATTTCTGCGCCCACTGCCAACGGTAACGGCGGTAAGTCAAGTTTGTGAAGCGATGATTTAAAAAAATGACGGCACTGGAATTAAGCATTGAATCACGGGCGCAGGAATTTCGCCGCCAACTGGAAGCGGGCGTGGTGGTGGCTGATGGCGCAATGGGCACCATGCTCTACGGCAAGGGCATCTTCATCAATCGCTGTTTCGATGAATTGAACTTATCCGCCCCGCAACTGGTAAAGGAAGTTCATCAGGAATATGTTAAAGCGGGCGCGGAAGTGCTGGAAGCAAATACTTTCGGCGGAAATCGCGTGCGTTTGGCTGCTTTCGGCTTTGCCGAAAAATTAAAGGCCATCAACGAAGCGGGCGTTCGTTTAGCGCGGGAAGCGGCAGGCGACAAAGCTTTTGTGGCTGGGGCGATCGGTCCTTTGGGCGCGCCGATTGAGCCGATCGGCGCGATTTCTTTTGCGGAAGCGCGGGACATTTTCCGTGAACAAGCGCAAGCCCTGGTGAGCGCCGGAATCGATCTGCTGGTGTTGGAAACTTTCTACGACCTGCACGAGCTGCGTGAGGCTGTTTTCGCTGCCCGGGAAGCGGCCGGACCGGAAACCGTGATTGTGGCTCAAGTGGCGGTGGAAGATGATGGCCGCCTGCGAGACGGCACGGAACCGGCAGTTTACGCGCTGAAACTGGCGGAGTGGCCGGTGGATGTGATCGGCGTTAACTGTTCCGCCGGGCCGAAAGCGGTGCTGGAAACCATTGAGAAAATTTCCGCGCTCACCCGCAAACCGTTAAGCGCGATGCCTAACGCCGGATTGCCTACGCGAGTGGAAGGCCGCAATATTTACCTTTGCTCGCCGGAATACATGGCCCAGTATTCACGGCGCTTTCTACAGGCCGGAGTTCGATTGGTAGGAGGCTGCTGCGGCACTACGCCCGAGCACATCAAAGCCATTCGCGGTGAAGTGCGTTCCATGCAGCCGGTGAAAAGCCACGGCCCTACCGTTGTGGTGGAAGAAACCAAACCGGAGCGCAAGGGAATGCCGAAAATTTCCTTGGCGGAAAAGTCGAATCTTGGCGCGAAACTAGCTGCCGGGAAATTCGTGGCGTTTGTGGAAATTCTACCGCCGCGCGGCATTGACGCTTCGAAAGAAATTGCCGGGGCCATTCTTTGCAAACAGCACGGCATTGATTGTATTAACGTGCCTGATGGACCTCGCGCCAGTGCGCGGTTAAGTGCGCAGGTAGCCTGTCAATTAATTCAACAACAAGCAGAAATCGAAGCTGTTCTCCACTTCTGCTGCCGCGACCGCAACATCCTGAGCATTCAATCTGAACTGCTCGGCGCGCATACCACCGGCGTCCGCAACCTGATCTGCATTACGGGCGACCCGCCCCGCATGGGCACGTATCCCGACGCTACGGCAGTTTTCGATGTGGATTCCATTGGGCTGACCAACATCGCCAATCAATTGAACAAAGGCTTGGATATCGGCGGCAACCCAATCGGGTCGCAAACTTCGTTAGTGATTGGCGTAGGAGCTAACCCAGGCGCATTGAACATGGAAGAAGAACTGCGCCGCTTTGCCTGGAAAGTGGAAGCCGGCGCGGAATACGTCGTGACGCAGCCGGTGTTTGATCTGGAACTGCTGGAAACTTTCCTGAAAAACACTGAACAATGGAATCTGCCCATTATTGCCGGCATTTGGCCGCTGACCAGTTACCGCAATGCGGAGTTTATGGTAAATGAGCTCCGCGTACCAGTACCGGAACAGTATATGCGCCGAATGCGCGCGGCGGAAACCGCCGACCATGCCCGCGCTGAAGGAATTGCGATTGCCCGCGAGATGGTGGAGCGGGTGCGTCCCATCACCCACGGCGTACAGTTGAGCGCTCCTTTCGGGCGCTATGATATGGCGGTTCAGGTTGCTGAAGCGATCGGGCCTCGCTAAACTGTCGATTGATCGATGCCGTATGCTTTAAATTCGGCGTACAATTGAAAACCTGTGCCGCGTCTTTTCAGGCCGGCAACAACCAATACGTGGCAACAGACCTCATTGAATTTGATATTGAAAATCCGAGCGAAGACGTGATTCGACGCGCTGCCAGCGCTGTGTCGCGCGGCTTGGTAATCGGCATTCCTACCGATGCTCTTTACACATTGATTGCAGACCCCATGAATCTGCAGGCGGTTGTGCGGGTGTTTAAAGCCAAAGGACGCGAAAGCATCCGTTCCCTGCCGCTGCTGATCAACGATGTGCTGATGGCGGAAGAACTGGCCAAGGATCTTTCCAGCCGCTTTTACATTCTGGCGCGTCATTTCTGGCCGGGACCGCTCACCATCATCGTTCCGGCTTCGGCCAAAGTTCCTTTAAAGGTGACCGGAAATACCGGGCGTCTTGGTTTGCGCCAGGTTCAGTCAAAGCTCGCCAACGCCATTATCGACCGCGTTGGACATGCGGTGATTGCCACCAGCGCCAACCTGTCCGGCGAGCCTACCTGCACAAACGGCATTGAACTGTTCGGCGCAATGGACGGCCGCATTGATCTGGTGTTTGATGGCGGCGTTTGCACCGGACCCGGCGCAACCACAGTGGACATCACCGAGCCTTACTGGCGCATCATCAAGGAAGGCTCCATTACAGAAAAAGATCTGATGGAGAGACTGCAACTCGATTAGAAATCGGCAGCAACCATTTATTTTTATTTGTCGCGCCAGAATAATTCCGCATCGGAACTGCGCACGTAATTGGCATCAGCCATTATGGACGAACAAAGTTTTCCGGCGGCTTGATCGAATTGAGCGCACCGGGCAATTGCTCCGGCCAGAACACCGCTCGTTTCCGTCCAGGTCATGGCTTCAAAGCGTGTGCCGGCCAGGACGCCCCGAAAAGGCGAACCGGCTTTCGTGACAAACTCATAAGAACTGGCGGCAAGGTTGTGTAGCCAAGGTTCAAGATGGGTGACAACTTCCGGCTTTACCAGGTTTAATTCCGCATCGTACACGGCTGCAAAAACGTCGCCGCGCCGGGCATCCAGAATCACGGCGCGATAGGCTTCGCGGCCAAAGCTCGCCAGCGCGCGCAGATTGGAAATGGCCGCTATCGGCTTCCCTGTTGCTTCAGCGAGCCCTTTCACTGCTGTCATTCCGACCCGCACGCCCGTAAATGAGCCCGGGCCGCTGGCACAGGCAAAACAATCAATCCGATCCAGGGTCAAGTTATTCTGCTCAAAAACAGAAGCCAACTCCACAAAAATCGTGTGCGCGAATCCATCAAGCGACTGCAGTTCCCGTTCCACCAACATCTGCCCATTCTGCTGTATTGCAATGCTTCCCGTTGCTCCGGTTGTGTCGATGGCGAGAATGGTCATTTCGAGACTTGGAACGCTTTTTCGAGCGAGTATGCTTTGCCGTTAGCATTGATGGCATTGATGCGGACGTTCAAAATAGCGGGATTGGTGGTCAGCAAGTAAGCCGGAATACTGAGCGCGCCTTCAGCACCAACGCCGATAATGCGCGGTCCTTCGTTGCTTGCCACCACTTCGCCAATCCATACATATTGCATGGTCCGCGTTGCTCGATTAGTTTTCTTGAGTTTAATCTGGTATTTGATCGGCTTTGTGCCGTCCAAATCCTGAGCGGAAGGGATAGCCACATCAAACGGCAGCCTCAACGGATTGAGTTCCACATCCTGCACCGGCGCGGGCATGGATTCAAATTTGTAGCTTTTCAGCATCCCTTCTTTCTGGCCATCTCGTGGGACCTGTAAAATCCAATCGCCTGTTGTGGATGGCGTTGTTTCGCTGTAGGTATCTTGTTTCACATCCTTCAAGTCAATGATTTCGCCGGTGCGCGGATTAATCCAGTGCGGGTTGTATTTGTGTTTTTCCGGGAATTCGATTTCCACCGCGCCCGGGTGTTCCGCATAAAGCAGATATTCAACATTTTCCAACCCCGCCGCGCGTGCGTTATCCACATCGAAGAAAGGCTCAAATTCCCAGTGGCGAACGCCGGGCATAATCGTAAACCAGACTTTCATTGCTTGCACATTCGCCGGATTTTGAATGGCTTGGTAGCTCACCGTAGGATATTCGCCGCTGGCAGTGGCGGACCAAAGCTCATGCCGGAATTCATCCGGTTGCGCGCTTTGGATTACATGTATCTGAGGCGCAGCGGTGGTTTGCCGCTCCACCGCGCCTAGCTGCGCGTTGGGCGAGGCTTCCACAATAAAATTTTCCCAACCGTCGCGCAGCAGCATGGAAGAAGTCATGCGGGCATCAGTGGAGCGTGGATGGCGAAAGCTGTCGAATTTCTGGAGCAGCGATCCGATGTCTTTCAGCAAATCACGAGTTCCTGCTCCATCTTCGAATGCTTCCACGCCTTGCCAGGTGACGTTCAGCGGCGCGTACCGGCTTACTACGTGGCGGATAAGAGCCGCACGCTCATCCCAATTCTCCATTCCGTTGGCGCGGAGAAAAGGCTGATCGGCTAGCACTAAGTCCAGCACCAGATTCTGTTCATGGGCATAAAGCAGGCGATCATCAAGCTTTTCAAAATAGGTGGAATCCGGTAGGCCATCTTTGGTCAGCGGGTGCAGGGCACCACTGCCGGTAAGCACCACGCCGCGTAGATGAGTAAAACCCTCCTGCTTGCGGGTTTGAACAAATTGTTGAAACGCGTTCAGGTCAAGCGTAAGCCAAGGCACTTCCACCGATGACCACAAATGCGGCTGCTTGTCATCGGTCCACCAATGCCGCACATTGGCTACGCTCACAAAACCGTGACTGTTGTTTTCCGCCACGGAAAACTTTGCTTCCCGCACTTCAAAACGTTTGATGTCGGAAGTGACCCGGTAAAACCAGTTGCCGCTTTGGTTCGGAGTAAATCGGGCGCGCAGAATGCGTCCCCCGCTCCAGAAAGCGCGAACCAGAAAAGTGGTCTGGTCAGGGCCGCGAAATTCCACATTCAACAATTCGTCCCGATAAGCCGATCTCCCGGCGGGCAGTTCGTTTGCGCTCCATTCAAAACGGAGTTCACACGGGCTATATTTTGGAACGCCGGCATCGCAGGAAGGCAGCGCCGCGCCATACGCGGTAAACACCACTGCTGAAAACAGCACCAGACAAGCACCAGCAATCTCGCGCATAAACCAACAGGGTACCGCGATGTGCTGCAACGACAAACCTTTACACGCTGCCTACAATTGAGGACCGTAAAACTGTTTCGAAAGCAGGATTCTAATAACCAGGGTAGGAGCATCTCAAAAGCTTTCTCCCACAAAAACCAGACTCCGATTTTCGGTGGCGCACCCCACATCCCCAACCCTCCGCCGGGAAGTACTTGGGGGAAGTAATCTGGAATATACAAGGTCTACTTTCCCTGAGCCAGCTTGCGGTGAACTGAATAAAAATTGGTACGGAAACGTGATTTTAGAACAAAACAACTTATCAAGCGCGGTGTTTGATGATCTTGGATTGCATCAAACAGGCGACAGCATGGAAACAGATAACAAAACCGCTGGGCGACGCTTATTAATTGTTGACGATGATACGGAACTAGGCGAGCTTCTAGGCGAGTTCCTCGTGAATGAAGGTTTTACGTTGGAATTTGCGCACGACGGCAATTCCGGTTTGAAAAAGGCTCTGGCCGGGAACTATTCGCTGATTGTTCTGGATGTAATGCTTCCCGGGCTGAACGGCTTTGAACTGCTACGCCAGCTTCGAACGCAGTCGCCGGTTCCGGTGCTGATGCTGACTGCTCGCGGCGATGATGTGGACCGCATTGTGGGACTGGAAATCGGAGCCGACGATTATCTGCCGAAGCCATTCAACCCGCGTGAATTGATTGCGCGAGTTCACGCCGTACTTCGCCGCTCGCAAGGGCTGGCGGAAAGCGCTACTGCCGATGGCGAAAGCCTGCAAGTGGGCGATGTGGAACTGGACCCGCGCTCCCGCGTTGTGCGCCGCGCCGGAGAACTGATTGAACTGACAACGGCTGAATTCGACCTCCTGCGGGTTCTGCTGCAACAAGCCGGGCAGGTGGTTCCCCGGGAACAGTTGTTTCAGGAAGTGCTAGGCCGCGAATTTGCAGTTTTTGACCGCAGCATTGATAATCACGTCAGTAGCATCCGGCGTAAACTCGGTTCACGGATGAATGGCGTGGATCGGATAAAATCGGTGCGGAATATCGGTTATCAGTATGCGGTTGTTTCTGATCCGGCTTGAGAGTTTGATTGCGTAGTCTTTTCATCCGTATATTTCTTTGGTTCTGGGCTGCTACCGTCCTGTTGGTTGCTGTTCTGCTAGGCAGTGTTTATCTGACCCAGCCTGATCCTCAGACTCCCCATTGGCGAGCCCTGACGCGCAGTTTTCTAGCGCTTTACGCTCAACAAGCGGCGCAAAGCTACGAATCACACGGCTGCATTGGCTTGCAGAGCGTTTTTGAAAGCAGCCCGTTTCCGGCCTTCGCCCATCACCGTGCATTAACCGACCAGTTGGGACACAGTGTTTGCGGAGCGCAAAATTCCCCGCAGTTGACCTCCTTCGCCCATCGTGCTGCTGCCGCTTCGTCCTCGGTGTTCCTGCGGGAAACAGATTCTGTATTAACCGCCACCAAGGTGCGCGGCTCATCCGGAGCCACGTATGTTTTGCTGCTTGATCTGCCGCACTTCCGGCCTCCCAATCCTCTTGCGCTGCCGATTCGCATCTGGATTGTCCGTATTCTGGCCCTTCTGATTACTGCTGGTTTAGTCTGCTACGGCTTGGCCCGCCACTTTGCTGCTCCTATTCGACGGCTGCGCGCTGTCGCTAGACGCTTTGCTACTGGGGACTTAAAAGCCCGTGTAGGTAAAGATCCGCTTTTAAAACGGCGCGACGAAGTAGCGGAACTGGGGCGGGATTTCGATGAAATGGCTCGCCGTATTGAAGAACTGGTAACGCGGCAGGAACAGCTTCTGCAATCGCAACGGCGGCTTCTCGGAGATATTTCGCACGAACTGCGATCGCCGCTGACGCGCTTGGGGCTGGCTTCCGGCTTGTTGCAGCGCAAAGTGGGCGAGGATGCTCAGCCCTTGTTGAAACGCATTGACCTGGAATCGGAGCGCTTGAATGCTTTAATCGGCCAGCTTCTGGCGTTGGCTCGGCTGGATGCCGCTTCAACGCCTGAGCTAACGGAAACACTGGATCTGCAAAGCCTTTTGAAGGATGTTGTGGACGATGCCGCTTTTGAAGCCGCTTCCCGTAATGTGCAGATCGATTATGAAGCTCATGAAAACTGCTTTGTTCCTGGCATAGCCAATCTGCTGCGAAGCGCGTTTGACAACATTCTGCGAAATGCCATTCGCTACACGGCTCCGGAAACAGTGGTGAAAGTGGAACTGGAATGTTTCGCTGATTGCCCTTCTGTAATCGTCAGCGATGAAGGGCCCGGCATCCCGGAGAAAGACCTGCCTCATATCTTTGAGCCATTTTACCGCGTGGCCGAAGCGCGCGACCGTAAAAGCGGCGGAACCGGCTTGGGTCTGGCTATTACCGAGCGGACTATCCGGCTGCATGGAGGAACGATAGAAGCATTGAATCGCCCGAAAGGCGGCTTATCGGTTTGTGTCAGCTTTGCTGCTGTTCAGAACACGAAGCCGCAGCAGGCGACGGCACTTTCGGACGCTGTTGTTTCGTAAAACAGGCAATAAGGAAACTCAAAACAAATCCCCACGCGCCGTGTCTCTTTGCGCTGCCTCTACCTGAAACTGTTTTCGTTCCTCATCCGGAATAGCATCAAACAAAGCGAGCACGTGTTTCATCGTAGGAGGGTTTGGGAACAGAAGCACGTCCCCTGTTTGCTCGTCTTTACGGATGTAAACTTCCTGAACGTCGAAATGGCAGTTCCATACCAATTAAAATTGTAGCTGGTGAGTTTAAACAAGAATCGCATTTGGATGGCAGCCATCGTTTCAGCGATTTTTATGGCTGCCATGTTTTGGAATCCTGTTACGTTCGGCAATCCGCCTACTGATCATTCCAAAACTCTGGAAAACCAGTTACACCCTCCAGCGTCTGTCGCTGCGGTGCTTCAGCGATCCTGTTATGATTGCCACGGAAACAAAACGCGCTGGCCTTGGTACACGCACTTCCGGCCTGTCTCCGACTGGGTTCAGCAGGATGTTTTAGCTGGCAGAACGGCGTTGAACTTTTCGGAATGGTCCGTTCAAACCAGAAATGACCGGAACTTACAAAACAGAACACTCGAAACTTCCTGTGCTTCGATGCAAGCCGGCATGATGCCGCCCGGCTATTATTTATATCTGCATCCTGACGCCAAACTCACCAACCGCGATGTGCGCGCCGTATGCGAATGGACGCGGGAGCAGGCAGCAACCATCACCGGTTTTAATAAACCGTAAAGCAAAACGCCAGGTTTTCGCCTTCCGGTGAAAGCGAGTATTCACCGTTCTGCAGATATTCCGCTGCTTCAATTCGATAAAGCCCGGGCGCAAGCGTTCGCACGGAAGTGTGAAAGACTTTTAGCCCCTTGCTGCCTTTTTTTCCGATGGAAATCTGCCGCTTGCCGTTATTCACTTCAAATTTGTATAAGCTGAGGCTGGAAGCTGTCAGCCGTTCCGCAGCCAGCAGAAAGATAGGTTCGGCCAAGGGCGTCCGGGCAGTGGAAGTTTCGCCCTGCACTATAAAGGTGTTCTCATTTTTGCTGGATGACTGTGAAGCATTCGCTGCCTCGGTTTCAACCAGATTGTCGGCGTGAAGCAGATAAGGAACATCCTTTTTAGGGGGAACAGGACCCGAATATTTTTCATCCGCGGCGGTGAGAACCGGTAGCGGAATAAGGGCGATTGCTGAAACAAGAGCCTGCCTGCGAGTAAGCATAAACTTAGTTTCCCATTGGCGCGTAAGCCAGGGTTTACTTTATGGAAGACGTTTGCCGGGCCAGCCAGGATTCAAGCTGCGGATCTTGAAAATTGCTGATTACCAGATCCACATTGTCAAAAATTGTTGGAATCGTCTCCACGCCAACAGTCCTCATGCCGGCCGCTTTTCCGGCGGCAGCCCCGACCGGGGAATCTTCAAACACAATGCACTGTTCCGGTTGAAGATTCAGTTTGCGCGCGGCCAGCAGGTAAATATCCGGAAACGGCTTCGGTCTTTCCACTTCTGTACCGTCTACCAGCACGTCAAAGTAAGATCGAAAACCCAACCGGTCCAGGGTGAAATCAATATTCGCGCGTTCCGCATTGGAGCCGATCGCCTTGGGAACATCAGGATAACGTTCAAGAAACTCGGTGATTCCGGCAATACGATAGGATTCCATTTCTTCCGCCATCAGTTGACGGAACAAACGCTCCTTCGCCGCGCCATGCTCGAACACAACATTGTCCGGCAGGTTGTCTGCAATCAGCTCGCGAACCAGTTCAGGATTGCGCTTGCCGTGCATTTTTGCTTCCAGATCGTCCACTTTCAAACCCAGTTTTTCGAGGTAGATTTCCCACGATTTCGTATGGAGCGGCATGGAATTAATCAACACTCCATCCATGTCGAAAAGAAAGCCGATCGGCGGCGCGGATGTGTTCACGGCGATGAGAATAGCATGGGCGAGGAAAATTCTGATTGAATTCGAAGCGGCAGCGGAAACGGTATAATCAGGATCGAAGTCCGAGAGTCCATTCACGCAAGCCAAACAGTGGATCTATCAACCGCCGGTCAGCCCATTCCTAAAGCACCAAGTTCCGCCCGGTCTTTGTTTGTCCGTTTAGGTTTCAAATACCTGTTATTTGGATTAGGATTAGTGTTGCTGTTAGGATTGATTGCGCCATTCGTTAGTGTGGGCGCTTATCGCGGACAGATTCAGAAACTGCTGGAGCTGTCTTTAGGAAGACCAGTAATGCTCGGTAAAACTAGCTTTACTCTGTTTTCCGGGCCGGGATTTTCGATTGAAGGCGTCACCATCGGCGAAGATCCGCGTTATGGAATTGAGCCCTGCGCTTATGTGCCGACGCTGATAGCCAGAATTCGCGTGGAAAAGCTGCTGCTAGGCCGGATTGAACTGGCTGAACTGCGGTTGATTGAACCAACGTTGAATCTGGTGAAACAAAGCAACGGCGATTGGAACATTCTGGACATTCTGCAGCGGCTGGGCAGCCGGAATTCTTTTTCGGGGCGATTTCTTCCGGCAGTGGAGATTTCCGATGCGCGTTTGAACTTTAAACTGGGGCTGCGGAAGACCCTGTTGTATGTTGATAACGCCAACGTGGCTGCTTACCCGGAAGCTTCCGGCAAAGTGCGCGTCCGGTTTGAAGGATCGCCGTTCCGGTCGGACCGCAGCGGGCATGGATTCGGCGTGATCCGTGGATCGGCCAACTGGTATCTGAAACCTCCAGCCGCGAATGCCAACAAGCTTGAAGCGGATTTGATTCTGGAGCGGACCGACCTGAGTGAAACCACTGCTTTGATAGAAGGCTACGATGTGGGAGTTCATGGAGCGGTGAGTTCGCGCTTAAGCGTGTCCGGTCCTGAAAACGCTTTGGCAATCAATGGCGATCTGCGACTGGAAAATGTTCATCGGTGGGATCTGCTTTCGGCTTCCGGCGAGGATTGGCATGTGCAATTTCAAGGGCTGGTTGATTTAGCGCAGCAGAAAGCGCAATTGGAAACGCTTCGGTCCGGTTTGAATGGTGCGGTTCCAGTAGTGCTGCAAGTAAAGGCCAATAATTTTCTGAAGCAGCCGTTATGGTCTGTGCTGGCGCAACTGCAACAGGCTCCGGCGCAGAATCTGCTTCCGTTGGCTGCCAGATTGGGATTGAATTTTCCTGCCGGGCTCACCGCCACGGGCAATGTGGACGGAGTAGTTGGTTATTCAAACCGTTCCGGCTGGAACGGCGGATTGGCGTTGAACCAGGTGCAAGCTTCCTTGCCGCAATCGACGGTGCTTGATTTTCCCGCAACTGTCCTCAGCATTATCAATGATCATGTTCATGTTTTCCCTTCGGAAGTGAGAACAAAAACTGGCCTAGCTGGTCAAGTCACGGGCGATTATCTTGTTTCCTCACGGTTATTGAGCTTTGCTTTAAACTTGGCCGGTTCACCGGTGGATTCCTTGAATCAGATTCTGGGTTCCTGGTTCAATGCTCCGCCGCTGCTCTCTGCCTTGCAGAACGGAACCATTTCAGGAACGCTGCGCTACCACGCAAAAGCTGCCGCAGAAGCTTTGTGGAATGGGGATTTGCAATTAACAAAAGGGCTGCTTCGCGCTCCTGGTTTAGCCGTGCCGGTACGCGACCTTTCCGCCCGCCTTAGCCTTGCGAATTTGCAGGTGGATGTTCCTCGTTTTTCCGCAATGGTAGCTGGCACTCCTGTGGGAGGGGAGTATCATTACAATCCCGCTGCGGCGCGCAAAGAGCGTATTCGTTTGCAAGTCGGCGCTTTGAACCTTGCCGAAATAGAACACGCTTTTTCGGCTTCGCTGACGCCGCAGGATTTTCTTTCCCGCCTGCGATGGAGTCGGCGCGCTGTGCCCGCCTGGCTCGCTGATCGTAACCTCGAAGCCGATGTTTCCGTGAATCATCTGTTGTCAGATGGCGTTGATTTCGGCGCTTTGAAAGGACGTTTTTTCTGGTCCGGCCCGGCGGTCCAGATTGCTGCTTTACAAATTGTTTTGCCGCAAGGGCATTTGCGTGCCCAAGGTTCGATCACACTGAGCAGTGGACATCCCCGTTACCAAATTTCCGGCAGTTTATCGGATTATCCTTTCAAGAATGGTCTGCTCGATGTAAGCGGCCATCTGGAAACAAGCGGCGAAGGCGAACAAGCTTTGGCTAACCTCCAAGCCTCCGGTGAGTTCAGCGGCAAAGACATCAACGCCGCACCGGATGTGACTTTTTCTAAACTAACCGGAAATTATACGCTTACTTTTGCGCCGGGATGGCCCAGCTTAAGTTTGACCGATCTGCAAGCCGAGCAGGCGGAAGAAACCTGGCAGGGATCAGGAACAAGCGACAAAACCGGAGCGTTGGTGCTTGATCTGGTAAACGGAACCCGGCAGATGCGGGTGTTGAGCACGATCGATGCTTCGGCTAAACCAGCCGGCCCCGTTTCAGCAGCAATAGGTAAGTAAACACTCTCATCAAGCCGACTTTACTTCCGTCCATAAGCGATCCCGCAGCCGCTGCGCGAACGCCGGCATTTCTTTGAACCATTCTCCTCGCTGCAGAATATCCTCCGAAGGATAAAGAACAATATTTTCCTTGTCCTGCGAGGAAAGCAATTGCCGTGCTGCGCCGTTCGCGGTGGCAGTTCTCATTTCAGTCGCTATGGCTGCTGCTACAGAAGGGCGAAGCAGATAATTCAGGAACTCATGCGCCAGTTCACGGTGTCGGCTTTCCCGCAGAATTGCTGCGCAGTCACAATAATGCGGAAAGCCTTCAGAAGGGTACACAAATTGAAGCTTACTGCTTTGCTCAATGGCTTGCTGGGCGGTGATGGACCACGATTGAGCCGCCAGCACGTCCCCGGCAATCAACTGGTCACGCACTTCGGCATTTAAGTAGGCGCGCAAAAATGGCTTTTGTTGTACCGCCAACTGCTTGGCTTGTTCCAATTGGGTTTGTTTGGTTGCGTTCACCGAATCGCCCATTCGTTTCAAACAAGCCCCGAACACTTCAGCGGAATCATCCAGCATAGTCATGCGTCCGCGATAATCAGCGGTCCAAAGGTCCGCCCAGGAATGGGGCGATACTGCGCCGGTGGCATAAACAATGCCGGTAGCCCCATGCATGTACGGCATTGACCATTGCAGTTGTTTATCCCAGGGCGGGGATTGGAATCTCTGGTCAAGGTTGGAAAGATTCGGGAGCCGCTGATGGTTCAGCGGAACCAGCAGTTCCATGTCGCGCATGGGAATAATAAAACTGTTGGAAGGAAAAACGATATCCCAGCCGGAATTGCCGGTCATCACCTTCGCCAGCATTTCTTCTGCTACTTCGTAGGTGCCGTAGCGGACGCTCACCTGAAATTCACGCTCAAAATCGGGAACCGTGTTCCGGGCGATATAGTCAGACCAGTTATAAACGTTCAAACGGCGCGTGGTTCCGCCCGTGCAACTGAGAACAGCGCCGGAAAGACCCGCTAAAAAGATTCGGCGCTTCATCATTTTGCTTCCGATCCGCCCTGTTGCAATCGCTCCGCCAAAAGAATCAAAACTCCCAAGCCCACTGTAATGATCGCTGATAAAGCGTTTACGGCGGGGCTGATGCCGCGACGAGCTAGCGCATAAATGACCATCGGCAGAGTTTCCGAATTAACGCCCGCCACCAGGCTGGTAATTACATAATCATCGAAGGAAACCGCAAAACAAAGCAGCGCTGCCGCAATAATGCTCGGCTTCAGATACGGCACAGTGACTAACCAGAACGCTTTCCATTCATTCGCGCCCAGGTCCAGCGCGGCTTCTTCTAAACTGGCGTCGAAAGTTCGTAAACGCGCCAAAACCACAATCACCGCATACGCAATGGAAAACGAGACGTGCGCCAGGATGACCGTGTGCATGCCGAGTTGAACATGTAAAAACCGGAAGATCCATTGGAAAAAAGCCAGCAGTGAAATTCCGGTCACAATTTCCGGCGTCAGCAAAGAAAGATAAAGCGAGTTGGTCAGCACCGGCGAACGCTTCTTCCAGATCGCATATGCCGCCAAAGTTCCGATCACGGTGGAAAGGATGGTAGACGCACACCCGATCACCAGTGAATTTAAAGCCGCTTCCAGCATCTGTTGATTACGAAATACTTCCGCATACCAATGCAGGCTCCAGCCTTGCCAAACCGCAAAGCGTGAAGCATTAAAGCTGAAAACGCTTAACGCCGCCAGCGGCAGATATAAAAACAAATAAGCTAAAACGGCGTAGATCGGCAGCAACGCTTTCACAGCAGTTCTTCTCCCCGCCGGGTGGCAAACCGGAGCAGCACGAGCAGCACCAGCAACATCAGCAGCAGCGATACGGCCGAGCCGAAAGGCCAGTCGCGGGAATTAGTGAACTGGTTTTGCACCAGATTGCCTACCATCAGCGTTTTGCCTCCGCCCAACAGATCCGGCGTGAGATACGCGCCTAAACAGGGAATGAACACCAGCAGGCTGCCGGCAATAATTCCGCTCCGGCTCAAGGGCACAATCACTTTCCAGAAAGCGCTCCATTCGTTTGCGCCCAGGTCATGCGCGGCATCTAAAAGAACAGGATCCAGTTTTTCGAGTGTTGCATAAAGCGGCAGCACCATAAACGGCAGATACCCGTACACCAAACCCAAAATCACCGCTGCATTGTTGAACAACAACGGCAGTGGTTCTTGAATGATATGCAATGAGCGTAAAACGGAATTCACCAAACCCGTATCCCGCAGCAGAAACATCCAGGCGTAAGTTCGAATCAGAAAACTGGTCCAGAAGGGAAGCATTACTAGATTCAAATACAAATTGCGCTTTGTTTCCGCGCGCGCAATAAACAAGGCCAAAGGAAATCCAAGCAGCAGGCAGAACACTGTTGAGGCTGCCGCGATCAGAAAGGACCGCCCTACAATTTCAGCGTAGAGCGGATCAAAAATGCGCGTGTAATTTTCGAGCGTCCAGGGCGGAACCACGCCGCCGTATGCGCCACGGGACAGCAGGCTGTAAGCGAAAACAATTCCCAGCGGCACCAGAAACAGAAAAGCCGTAGTTAGTGCTGCCGGAAGCAGAAACAACACGCGAAGGCGTTTCATGCGCTGGTGGGAATGTTCTGGGCAGAAACGCTCACCGGCAGTTGGTCGGCTGCATTCCACCACAGGTAAACGGTTTCTCCCGGCTCATACTCCGCCGCTACTGTTCCCTGCGCTTGCACTGTGCAAGCATCACCCTGGACGGTTTTCAGGTGAATGTTCGTGCAGTTGCCGAGGTAAGTTTGAGCAACTACGTTCGCGGGGTAAACGGGTTGCAGCGAGGATGGCCGCTCACGGGACAATTGAACCGATTCGGGCCTGATGCCGCAGCCCTCAATCCAGTTCACATCTCCTAAAAACTCCGCCACAAAACGGGAACAAGGCCGTCGGTAGAGTTCTTCCGGCGTTCCTACTTGTTCCAGGTGCCCGCCGTTCATCACGGCCATGCGATCAGAAAGCGACATGGCTTCTTCTTGGTCATGGGTAATAAAAAGAAACGTCGTTCCTACCCGCTTTTGTATCGCTTTCAATTCAATCCGCATCTGCTTACGCAGCTTAGGGTCCAGCGCGGACAAAGGTTCATCCAGCAGCAGCACATCTGGTTCAGGAGCAAGCGCGCGGGCGAGCGCCACTCTTTGACGTTCGCCGCCGGAAAGCTGCGCTGGCAGACGGTTCTCTTTACCGGTGAGTTGCATTAAGCTCAACAGTTGACTGACCCTGGCTGCGATCTCGCCAGGCCGCCGGCGAGCCTGTTGTTCCAACCCGAAGCTGACATTCCGCTCCACCGTGAGATGCGGAAACAAAGCGTAATTCTGAAACACTGTGCTAACGTTTCGGTGATATGCTTTGCGGGTAGTAATAGCTTCGCCGTTCAAAACAATTTCGCCGGCGGTCGGCGATTCAAAGCCGCCAATTAGCCGCAGCGTAGTGGTTTTGCCGCAGCCGGATGGACCGAGCAGGGAAAAGAACTCACCTTGTTTTAACCCGAGCGAAATTCCATTTACCGCCTGGTGGGTTGGATAGTGCTTGGTAAGATCGCGCAGTTCTAAAACAGTGTTCACTGGGCAAATCAAAATGGTAGCGCAGAACTGCCGCGATCTACGCGATTATTTCGAAGCCTGAAGCAGAAGCGCATGGTCGCTTAGTAGCTGCCGTCCCGCGCCGGTGCGGTGGAGAAAACCACAGAACTGCCGGGCTAGTTCCATGCCGGCGTAATAATGGCCTTGTTCGTTCCAATGGCCCGTGCCGGCAGCGCCGGGAGTGCCGCCATGCAGCAGAACATGGGTTCGGTCTACCAGTGCGCGCAGCGCGGGCGCAAGCTGAAAACAGGGTACCTGGTGAGCTGCCGCCCACTGCGCAATCCGGTTGTCAGGATAATTCAGGTCAGGCACTCCAAGCCGCTTTGTAAGTGTTCTCAGGTATTGAACATCAGGCGTAACTTGCGGCGGCGTGTCCAAGGTAAGAACATAAAACTCAACACCATGTGCGCGGCATTCTTCTTTCATGGCTTGTAAAATGGATTCCGTTACGTCCCAGGCTGCCTTCGTGTCGGCATCATAGGGCGGTAAATACGCTACCTCGTCGCGCGAATACTTAGCGACCGGAACATTCTTTTTGGGGTTGGTATACGCACTAAGCTGATAAAAAATCCGGTAAGCAAGATTAGACTTTGCGGCCCGCACCATTTTCGCCAGTTCAAATTCATTAATGAGATCTGCGATTTTCTCTTTGACGGGCCGAGGATGAAATCCGCCGGGCGTATCGGAAACCAGCTTGCCATCCTGCAAATTGAAATACATGCGCGGCGAAGTAAGCAACGGATCGAGATTGCGCGAATTCGCAATCACGGCCGTAGCCATGTTCAACGCTATCACGACTGCTTGCGGATGATATTTCCATACTTTCTCGCGCAAAACATAGTAATTTTGCGCGAGATTATATCCGACTACGGCAAAGTTCAGCGTTTCCACGTGAACGGCATTATCCGCACTGATGCACTTCTGCAGATTGGAGCGAAACACGGAAACATAGGTTTGCTCAAGTGCTACCTGGACCCCTTCAGTTGTGGAATCACCGAGAAAAGCAATGCGCAGCGTGTTTGGCGGACGCGTGAGCGTATGCTCACTATCACGCATGCCATCGTTATTGATTTGATAGCGGTTCATCACTTCCTTGGTTTCCCAGCCGGTAACGTTCGGCTTCAGCGCATAGCCAATGACCGGATCTATATGAGTGTCGGTAGTAGGAAAGTGAACGCCTAAAAGACGCAATGCCGATTCAAGGCAGGCCAGTAAAACCGCCAGGCAAAGAATCGTGAGAACAAGATCTTTAGCAGCTTTCATGTTTGAGTCATAAAGGAGGACGACGAAACTAACCCGGCCATTAGAAACCAGCATACATAAATGCTGATCGCGGCGCATTGGTGGAATAAATCATCACGATTGCAAACAAGTACAACATCGTGATTCCGGAATAAGCAAACCAACGCGTCCAACGGGGAACTGTTTGCAGATAACCGCCTTCCCAGAATCTCCGCCGCAGATATTCCACTGCTTCGATAAAGAAGAAACCGCCCATTCCCAGATAAAGATCGTGCAGGCTGATTATCGTGTTGGTGGTCCAGCCGCTTCCCAGGTGAAGCGCGATGCCGAATGCTTCCCGAACCGTGTGAGCGCGCCACATAGTATTGGTCAACGCCACAATATGGTAAGTAAAAATCCATCCCAAAATAGCCGCCGCAAGTTTGGCTTGCGGAGTGCGTTTGTATAAGCGCTTGCGGAACTGCATCGTAAGCGCGTCAATGCATAAAAAGAAAGAGTGTATTAAACCGAAAACAACAAAATTCCAACTGAAAGAATGCCACAGCGCAATCAGCATCATGTTGGCGGAAATCGCAAGCGCTAAACCGGCGCTGCCCAGGTTGCGAAACGCCATGCGAGCCGGCATAAACACGTAATCAGTCAGCCAGCGGGTCAGCGACATGTGCCAGCGGCGCCAATACGCGCTGATGCTGGTGGCGCTGAAAGGCCAGTTGAAATTCTCAACGCCTTCCATGCCGAGCAGCATCGCGCTGCCATTCGAAATATCAGTCAACGCGGAAAAATCAGCGTACAGTTCAATGCTGAAAAGATAGAAAGAAGCCGCCCGCGCAAAACCGTCCACCGCGTATGGACGATTGAAGCCGGGACTAACCACCGCCAGCAGATGTTCCGCCACAAAAAGCTTCTTGAAGAGCCCAATCAAAATGCGGGCCGAACCATAAGCAATGGTTTTCAGGCTGGGCCGTCTCGCCATTTCGAACTGTTCAAAAAAGGATTCGGCCCGTTGAATCGGCCCGGCCACAATCTGCGGAAAGAAAGCCACAAAAGCGGCGAAGCGGCCCAGGTTTCGCTCTGCTTTGATCTGGCCCCAGTGCAGGTCAAGCAGGTAACTGATCAGTTTGAAAGTGTAATAAGAAACGCCGAGCGGGATCACGATGTCCTTAGCCGAGCCGACCAGCGGCAGAGCTTTCCAGAACACCACAAACAAAATCAACAAGGCAGTAATTGTAAATACGATTGGTGATTTGCGCTTTTCCTCGTCGCTGTTCTTCTCAATAGCCAGGCCGCCCAGGTAACAGATCAACGTGATCACGCCCATTACCGCTGCCATCTGCGGATCCCAGGAATAGTAAAACAAGTAGGAGCAAGCCGTCAGATACCACGGGCGCAAACGAAACGGAACTGTCCAATAAACCAGCGCGACCAAAACAATAAAAAGAAGATACTGTTCGGAAGTGAAATTCATGGCTGATCAGTTCGGTATTCCGATTCAGGCTTTTTTCGAAATCGTGTCAATCAGGTCACCGACGTTCGACAATTTCGCTACTTCGGCAGTGGTGAACTTGACTTTGAATTCTTTCTCCGCCGCCACAATCAGGTTAATGTGCGTTAGAGAATCCCAATCTTCCAAATCGCTGGCCGTCATCTCGCGTTTTAAAGCGAGGTCAGGCATATCGAAAACTCGACGAAATACGCCGGTCAGGCGTGATGTTACGGTTTCTTGATCCATAAGTTCTTAAACAATCGCTGCTTCCGGAGCTACGGGTTCAATATGAACAGCTTTAGCTTCATATTGATCGACACCAAGAGCCCAATAAGTATGTCCATTCTCTTCTTCGGAAATTTTCTCAAAACCGAAGCGGCTGAAGAAATCGCGCACCATTGCATTCTTCGCGCTAGGAATGTACTCGCCGGTAACCCGGCGCAAGCCACGCTGTTCTGCTTCCGCAAAAATGCGGTTCATCAGATATTGTTCAACGCCGCGCGACAAAACACGGCAGGACATCAGCCAATCGCTGATCACCATCTCCTCGCCTTGCGGACGGGCAACAACCACTGAGATCAGTCCATGATCTCCAAAGCGGTCAGACAATCGGGCATAAAGCGGAATGCATCCATTTTCATCGGCGGCCATCGCTTCGCAATCGGCTTGGGAATGGCGGCGCGTGGTCAGGTTGAACTGATTGCTGCGCTGAATAAGCTGGGCGATGCGGGACAGATGGAAAGAATCGAAACGGGCTACTTCGATTTTCATCTCCAAAGATTTCAGGTAGTCGTTAATGTCTGTGTACTGATCGGCGGTAATGCGGCGCTGCGCTTCCTGGCGGTATTGTTCGCCCCGCATACTGTCTTCCGCCGAAAAAGTGTTTACTTCAAACAGATTCAATTCGCAAACCGCCCGCACATAATCAGCCGGGTCTTCCGGCAGTTCCGGCACAATCACTTCGGGAACAAACTCCCGAACCAGATTACGTTCAAACGGATTATCGTCAAGAAACACCATTGAATCAAGGCCGATATCCAGGATGTCGCGCACTTTGCGGATGTTATCGGCCTTGTTGTCCCAGTTCACCACAAATACCGAGATGTCTTCTTCTTTTAAAACCATCTCCTGGTTTTCGGTGAAAGCCCGCAAAGCTACCGCATGATCGTTCTTGCTGCAAACCGCCAGAATGATTCCGCGCCGCTTCATTTCCCGCAGGAAACATTGGAAATGGTAAAAAGTTTCGCCTTCGCCGTGAGCATTAATTTGAATTCCGTCCGGTCCGTCGTCGCCGATCACGCCGCCCCAAAGCGTGTTATCCAGATCCAGCACAATGCATTTCACTGTGCGGCCCATCTGGCTTAACGCAATTTCAACAATGTTCTGGGCCACCAGCGGGAGATACTCCGGCGCACAGTAAGTTTTTGAACCGGCCCAGAGCCGTTCATCAAACCAATGGCGAGTTCCCACGCTCGCCGCGATCGCTGCTGCATCAGCGATAAAAACATAATTGCGCCGGCGCACCGCTGCGGCCAGCGCGTTGTTCAAAGATTGAACAACAGAAGAAAGCGAACCGGCAACCGCCTGGTCGAAATTGCCGAAAAAACGCTCATACGGCGGAACGAAATTGAACTGGATAATGTTGGCTCGCGAATGGCGATGGATGGCTTCCCAAATATCCGCCATGTGGTCCGCTGTTTCTTGCAGGAACGTTTCGCCGCTGCCGGAGCGATGAAAATACTTGAACCTGAGCGATTGCGTGCTGTTCACAATCACAATCAGGTCAGGCTTAAACTGATACAACGCCGATCCAGAATCCAGGACTTCCAGATCGATCGCGTCAAAATGCCCTTCATACAATGCAACAGTTACGCCATTGTCATGAAACAAGGCGCGGAGAAGCGGAACGAAGAACTGGGTGGCCGCATCTCCGATCAATGCAATACGCCTTTGGGGAAACTCTGGGCGAGTTTTGAGCTTCCGGCTGGCCATCACTAAACGGCTGTAATCTAAGTCTGGTGTGTTCTTTGAAAGCATAAACGAAAGAACTGAACTGCGTAACGCAGATATTTTAGAATAACTGACTGGAAAATTGCAGTCTTCTGAATTTTATCCGGCTTGGGTTTGGAGGGGAACCAGCATACAGTGTTAAGAATGGTGAACCTAGCTCAGCCGCTTCGTTTGGCTTTCGTCAGTCCTCTGCTCGCCGGTTTTCTCTGCTGCGCTTTTCCGGCCCAAGCGCAGGAAACTCAGGAACTCGAAAAAATTCGTCAGCTTGAGGAAAGAATCGTTCAACTGGAACAAGTGGTTGCGCAGTTAAAAAACGAAATGACTGCCAATCATCCGGCAGCAGCCACTCCTCCCGCGGTTGCCGAATCAGCGCCGGTCCTGCCTTCAACCAGTCCAGCATCGGTGAGCAATGTAGCATCGAAGCCCCGCTTCGAAATGCCTCCTGAGCTTCTGCCGGAAATAGGCAAAATTGGCGCGGAAGTGGGTGTCATGCTTTCAGGCTCGTCCAGCCCTTTCAAGTTGAATTCCGGAAGCTTCGCGGGAGCATACATCGACCTGCCGCTTTTTGACCGTCCCCGCTGGCTGCACGGCAAGGTATCGTACGAGATTTCGGTTGGCTTAAGCCGTTCGCAAACCACTTTCTCCACAACATCAAATGTCGCGCAGGTGGCCAATCTGGCTGTTCTGAACACGTTAAATCCGACCGGCGGGTTAGCGAATGTGCAAGCTGCCGTTACGGGAACAGGGTCGGCGCCGTTTCCGGTAACAACCTCCACTGAAACCAAGCTTCGCCTGCTTCAAGTGGTTCCATTTTCATTGAAGTACACGCCCACTGCTCTGGATCGTTTCCGTGTGCGTCCTTATGCGATAGCTGGCATTGGCGCTTACGTCACTATTCATGTGCAGAATCCCGCGCGAGGAACTCCGCCCAGCTTCGGCGTGCGCCAGGATGCCAATTTGCCGCCCAGCGTGCTTTCCACTCTTAATACACTTTTCGCCGGGCAGGCTCCCTTTGGCGGTCCGCTGGTGGCCGGTCAGCTTTCGCAATCTCCGGAGCTGGAAGCTCGCGGGCTTCCCGGCGGCCACGGCAACATCGATTTCGGTTTTCAAACCGGAGGCGGGATAGCGGTCCGAATTACGCGCGGTTTGTCGCTCGGCTTCGATGCCCGTTACAACCGTATTTCCGGAACATACGGCAGCTTTGCAACGTACGGCAGCCGCATCGGAGTTCACTTCTGACAGGGTAGATTCAGGAACGCAGAGTTCCAAGCAGAACCTTCCGTCCTGTGGGAAGCCTGCTGCCGCCAGCCGGTTCATCTGTCACCGCAACCGCGTTCAAGCCCGCAATCAGGCCGCGCGCATTGGACGTGATCTGATTACGCGCGCCGCCCGCGCCGGTAAATAAGCCGCCGCTCACAACCGGTTCGCCCCGACTGCGAAGAAGCCACAACTGATAAGTACGTCCGGCAGGAAGAGTGGGCAACCCGGTTTCGGAAAACAAGAGTTGATTGTCGCGTGTGATCAACACATAGCCATGCGCGCCGGCAGCCGATTCAGTTCCGGAAAGCGGAATCAACCTTGTGCCAGGAAGCTCCAGATAACTGATTGCCAATGTGCTTTGAACGGAGCGGCGCTGCTCTCGGGCGACGGCTTCCTGTAATCTCTGCCGGTCTTGCTCCAACTCGCGAACGCGATTTTGCAGGCTTTGCACGCGAACTACGTTTTCATTCTGGCTGGCTTCTGTTGCGGAAAGTCTGGCTTGCAACTGCGCCGTGCTGGAGCGCAGCGAAGCCAATTCCTGCTGCTGCCGGTTCAGTTCAGTTTGGGTTGTTCTAAGCTGCGCTTGCGAAGCGTCCAGCGATTGTCTGGCTGCCGTTAACTGTTGTTGGCTGGTGTTGAGAAGCTGCCGCAGTTGTTCTTCCTGCCGATTTGCGCTTGGTGCTGGGCGAGGCGGCGCAGTGGTGGAACTCGGTGGTAAAGCCGGAAGCGGTATCTGATTCAAAGCTGCTGTAGCCGCGTCTCGCTGCCGGGTCACTTCGGTAATCTGCCGCCGGGCGCGAAACAACTCAGCATTCGTTTGTTTCTGTTCACTGCGGGAATAAACAACTGCTATGGCTACAGATAAACCGCTTACCAAGGCAATCGCGGCGGCCATTGCGCTCCACTGCTGCCAAGTCCTGTTTATTCGCGGCTTAGAACTGCTTTGCTGGCCTAAGATGGCCGTCCAGTCACGTTTTCGAGGCGCAGGAACTAAAGGTGTGGCCGCTTCCGCATAAACTGTCCAGAAAGTGATGTGTTGGCGCACTTCCCGCAGGCAGGTTTCGCAGTTTTGTTGCAGATGGGCAGAGATTTCGCTGGCCTCGCCTTCTTCCAGCGTGCCCAGGGAATACAAACCGTATTGTTCAGGAAGAAACCCGTCGCAAGCCAAACAACTTACCTGTAAATGATACGATGCCAGTCTTCAACTGGATTGCAGCAAAGATTAGCATACCGCTTTTGCGGTACTGGAACCTTAAGCTGCTTTGAGTGAACAGGTGAGATCGAAGATTGCTGGCAGTGGAAAAGCCTATTTGTAGTCTCCTGTCATGATGAACTGCTCGGCTTGTTCATCCGTCATCGCATCCATTGCATGCGGATCTAACAGAATTTTATGATCGCTCAATGTACCTAGTTTCCGAACCGGCCTTGTCGCTTTGTTTGCTGGTACTAAATTTGCCATCGGCTGTTTGCGCCGGGTAATCGTTATCCACTCGCCACTGGCGACCGCCTTGAGCAACTGCGAGATATGTGCTCTGGCATAGGTAACGCTTACTTCCATGTGTTCAGCATATACCCGTGTTGTACGTTCTAAATAACAGGGCCGCACAAGTTTTTTTGAGATGTGAAACAACCAGAAATTTTGGCATTCGAAAGAACAGGAAAAATTCTTGAGTTGCCCTTAAAATAGCGAATTTTGTTCAGCCGTTTGGTTATGTGCCTTGGGCAAAATTTTTGATATCAATGAACTTAACCCGATCGGGATGCCGAATGGGAGGGTGTTTTCGCGGAGTGTATTGAGCAAGTACTTCTTCCAAAGGTACGCCAAGAACCATACTAATTCCGAGAGCTGTTTGTGGATTGGGCTTAGTCGTGTCTTTAAACCAGAGATAAACAGCCGTTCTGGTTAAAGGAAATCCTGCTTTGGTTAACTCGTTAGCCAGCTTTTCAACAGACCATTCCCTGATCTCCAGAAGTGGAGTAAGGTGCTCTCGCAAATGATTAAAATCTCTTCCCTGCCACTCGGAAATCTGCTTCGAGGTTGTCTGAAAGTTAGCCACATGATGTTGAGCATTGCCAACGTTATTTTTCTCTATTTGATAGCTGGCTTCTGCTTAAGGGAATTCTGTTGCTTTCGAGATTGTTGGTGCTGGTGACCTGTGCTGCATTGTTGCGTGAAGTCCGGAATTTGGCGAAAAGACTCAGGCTAGAACATTTAAAATACAAATTGTTTAAAAAGGGAGCGTACAAGAGTTTTCTGCTTGAGAAAAGTCAACTTTTGGAAGACACCAGAATGAAAGGCGAGAAAAATGCTACATAAAGCGATAGCTTGATGCGTACTCTCAAAGTTCGAGAAGCGCACATTCGCATACTCGGTTTTGCATCACCATTCAAGGAGAGAAGTAATGGAAAAAGCACAGGATTTACCTATAACTAAAACCAGCCGTATTATCCAGGATCGTATGGATGAGTTAGGCATTGAATTGAAGGATCTGGTTATTCTTATTGACTCCACCTATGAATACGGCCGGAGAGTAGTCAAAGGTCTTGTGGTGCCGAGCAAATCCTTAACTGCGGTAATTGCTAGTAGGCTAGGGCTGGATGAAGCAGAACTGCAGCAGGCCTGAACCGAAGACACAATTCGACTGCGGTATGGATCTCGGGCTCTAGTTGCGCAAGGCAGAAATCCGACTCTGACTCTGGAGCCGTTTGAAAATTATTGGAACCGTTTAACCGATAAACAACAGGAAATTTTGATTCTGCAACTAAAAGGTTTTGTGGAGAGCAATCGCCAGATAAAAAGAGTTTAAGCGTGTTTGTGCATCAATTTTTGGCAAACACATTAAACAGTTGATGACTTTGCTGCTTGGTGGCCCGAGGGAGAGTTGAACTCCCACACCCTTGCGAGTACATGGACCTGAACCATGCGCGTCTGCCAATTCCGCCATCGGGCCGATAGTGCTACAACAATCTCTAAATTAACACATGAACAGATTTGAACTGCATCTCCTGCCAGTAAAGAAAAACCTAAGTTTCTGTTGCTTTTACTGGGCCACGAATGGTAAAGCCCGACGGTAAACTCCGGGCTTCGAGATCGGCAGCCGTTTTAACAGCATGGCAGTTGGGACAGAGCAGTTGGAGATTATCTATTCGCAAATCAAATTTATTCATGTTGATGTGATCCAGTTCCAAAATGACTTTAGTGCCAAGCCATTCTGTTGTTCCGCACCATTCGCATTGAGCTTGCTTCAGTTTCGCTTTGATCAGAAGCCATTTCAACTTCTCATTGGAGATTTTAGGGCCGTTTAGGATCAAGTACTCCTCAATCGGCTTACTGCCGCGAAACCGCCCGTATCTCGCGGCTGATTTTCCGGCAGCCCAACCTCGCCCTTTGAAATGAGTCGTCTCAATGCCAAATTCTTGCGCTCGTTTAATTAGGTAAGATTGCGTTCCTGACGAGGACTTAATCCCAAACAGATCGCACACTGCCGCCCAAGTGGAACTCTGGCTTACTGCCCTTTGTAAAACTTCTTTGGTGTACTTGTTGTTTCTATCCAGATGCTCACAAGGAATTTGAAGCTGGCGCGCTCGGCGTTTGATATGGAAAAGTGATCCGGTTTTTGAGCTTTTCCCGAAGTAAGCACATAATTCAGACCAGGTTTGGCACTGCGCTATTGCTTCCATCAAAGCGGATTTTGTGTATCGAGAGTATCCCGCTTGAGTGCGGTTACTAACGCGTGATTGGGAAGCGTTCATGTCTTCAGAAACGGACTATGACTGTGCCGACAGATGTTTATCATCCGGTACTCACCAACTGCCTGTCAAACCCAATCCTTCTGCATGTTACGATGCGGCGTATGAAATGCTGGCTGTTAGCTGTGTTTCTCGCCTCAGTGTCTTTGATGAGAGCCGCCGAACCAGTGCAACTGATTCTTGATACCGACATCGGCAACGACATTGACGATGCCCTAGCGCTGGCCATGATTCATTCCCTGGAAAATCGCGGCGAAGTTCATCTGCTGGCAGTCACAATCACCAAAGACAACCAATGGGCTGCGCCTTATATCGACCTGGTAAACACTTTTTACGGACGGCCCGATATTCCCATCGGCGTTGTTCACCAGGGCAAAACGCCGGAAAATAGTGATTACCTCCGTAAACCTGCGGAAGCGCGTGATGCCGCAGGCCAGTACGTTTATCCGCACCGTTTAACGGAATCCTCGCGACCGCCCGAAGCGGTGGAACTGCTTCGCAAAATATTAGAACAACAGCCGGATCATTCCGTCACCATCGCCCAAATCGGCTTCAGCACCAATCTGGCCCGGCTTTTGAAAACGGAAGGCGGTCCGGAATTGGTAAGCAAAAAGGTAAAACTGCTGAGTCTAATGGCGGGAAATTTTCAAAAGCCGGAACCGGAATACAACATTTACACTGACCCGGATGCGGCGCAGTACCTGTTGGCGCACTGGCCCACTCCGATGGTGTTCAGCGGGTTCGAGATCGGGCTGCAAGCCAAATTCACGTACCAAAGCATTGCGAATGATTTTAAGTACGTGCCGCACCACCCCGTGGCGGAAGCTTACAACATTTACCTGCCCAAAAAAGAGGACCGGCCCAGTTGGGATCCGACGGCGGTGTTGTACGCCATTCGCCCCGATCGCGATTATTTCGAGCTTTCCGCTCCGGGAACGGTGGCACTTGGACCGAAAAGCACCACTGTTTTTACTCCGACCGCAAACGGGCTTTGCCGTTATTTGATTGTTCCTGCCGGACAAGCGCCCAGAATTCAAGCTACGCTGGAAGTCTTAGCGAGCGAACCGCCGCTCCATGCCGCATCCCGGTAAACTTTGCAGTCAATTCTGCTTGGCGTTTTCGCCATTGAAGATTTCATACAGGTAAACTTATAGGTAATGGCTTTAGCTTCTTCGCCGGGAACTTCTGTTCCCGCGTCTGCTCGTTCACCCTGGTTGATTGCGGTTGTGTCGTGGCTCCTGCCGGGAAGCGGATATTTCCTGCTCGGTCGGCGCGGGCGCGGCGCGATTATTTTTGCGGCGGTTTTGCTGACTTTTGTGGTGGGCCTGCTGATGCGCGGCCCCATGTTTCAGCCGCACGGCACCGACCTGTTGACCACGTTGATCCAAGTGGGCGGATTTATCGGCGATCTGGCTAGCGGATTTCTATATCTGTTAACGGTTTGGCTCGGCTATTCACAGCCGGATGCCGCCGGTCATGTTCATGATTACGGCTCGAAGCTGATTGTGACGGCGGGCCTGCTGAATATTCTGGCTATTGTGGATTCCTGGGAAATTGCAACCGGAAAAAAGGACTAACTGCTGTTTATGGCCCTGAATTTAACGCATTTTGAAGTGTCTCTCCTGTTTGCGCTGGTTGCTTCCACGGTGCTGGGCATAGTGACCAAGAAGACCGACCATGACCGGCTCCGATACGGGGTTCGCTGCTTCGGTTATTTTGTATTGGCTTTGTTTGGAATTGGCTGGGTCATGCATTTTCTGCATGGATGAAACAGTTGGCTGTCTGTTATGAAGAAGTTTTACATCGAAACATTTGGCTGCCAGATGAATGCGCACGATTCGGAAAAGGTTGTCGGCACTCTGTTGCAGCAGGGCTATGCTCAAGTCGAACAGCCGGAAGAAGCGGAGCTGGTTCTTTATAACACTTGCAGCATTCGCGACAAGGCCGAACAGAAAGTGTTCCACCGCCTTCAGCAGTTTAAAAAACAAACAGGCAAAGGCAAAATTTTTGGTGTTCTGGGCTGCGTAGCTCAACAGGAAGGCGAGCAGATTTTCGAGCGCGCCCCGCATGTCAGCCTGGTGGCCGGCTCGGCCAGCTACGCCAGACTGCCGGAAATGCTGGTGCAGCTCGAATCCGGCAGCCGGCGGGTAACAGGTTTAAAATTCGATGCGCAGGATGCTTTCGAAACTCCGTTTACCCGCCGCGAAAATCCGCACCGCGCTTACATCACCATTATTGAGGGCTGCGATAAAAGCTGCGCGTATTGCGTTGTTCCCTTTACGCGCGGGCCGGAACGGAGCCGGACCAGCGAAAGCGTGATGCGCGAAGTTGCGCAACTGGTGACCGACGGATATACGGAAGTGCAGTTATTAGGGCAGAATGTAAACAGCTACCGCGATCCGTCGCCTACCGGCTGGGATTTCACCGCGCTGCTGGCCCGAGTCGGCAGTGTGCCGGGAATGCGGCGCGTACGCTTCACCACTTCGCATCCGCGCGATTTTGTGAAAACTATCATTGACGCGATCGATGAAAATCCTTTTCTTTGCAATCACGTTCACCTGCCGGTTCAATCCGGCTCAACCAAGGTGCTGGAAGCGATGCAGCGCCAGTATACCCGCGATGAGTATATGCGCCGGATAGAATGGATGAAACAGGCCAAGCGGGACATCGCGATTACCACTGATATTATTGTCGGTTTTCCGGGCGAAACCGAGCAGGACTTCGAAGAAACGTTAAAACTGCTGGAAGACGTGGAATACGATTCCATGTTTATCTTCAAGTACTCCAAGCGCCCGAACACATCGGCGCTTCAGTTGGAAGACCACATCCCGGAAGAAGAAAAATCTCGTAGGATGGCCATTCTTCAGGAAAAACAGCGTTCCATTCAAATGCGCCGCAATGCAAACTATGTAGGAAGAACCGAAGAAGTTCTGGTAGAAGGATTCAACAAAGCAACGGAACAATGGATTGGACGCACATCGCAGCATAAAACGCTGAACTTTACCGATTCGGTTGTTCCCGCACCGCAAAGCGAAACAACTTTGGTCGGGACGTATATGGATGTTCTGGTAACGCGAGTAGGACCGAACAGTCTTGCCGGTGAAAGTACGCGCGGAGTTAGTACGCTGCAGTAAGCTCAGCCAACAGGAGGGATCATGGAAGTTGAAATGAAAATTCGGGGCCTGATGATGGATTCGGTCACCAATATGCCGATCGTGGTTTTGAAGGATACAACCGGCGATGCGGTTCTCCCAATCTGGGTTGGAATTTACGAAGCAAACGCCATTGCGCTGGAAATTGAAAAAGTCACCACGCCGCGACCCATGACACACGATCTGATTAAAACTCTGTTGTTGGGCCTGAACACCAGCATGAAAAAGGTAGTTGTGAACGAGTTGAAAGACGACACCTTTTACGCGGTAATCTGGCTCGAACAGGGCGGCAAATCAATCAGCATCGATTCCCGCCCCAGTGACGCGCTTGCCTTGGCGCTGCGGCACGATTGTCCCATCTACGTGGAAGAGCGCGTTCTGCAAAATTCGAAAACTTCGAACAACGTATCCGAAAAAGTGAACAACGAAGAAATCCGGAAATGGCTGGAAAACCTCAATGATGAGGATCTGGGCCGTTACAAGATGTAGTGGAATCTGTTCAAAATAAGGCTGCCGCCCGGTTGAGCTCCGGCTTATCCGGCTATCGCCTGACCATCTTAATGGCATGTGCCTGCGGCTTGACGGTAGCCAACATGTACTACTGTCAGCCGCTGCTTGGACAGATCGGCACCGCTCTGGCTGCCAGGAAACAATCCGCTTACCTTCCTGCTCTCACCCAGATTGGCACTATGTTCGGCATGGGTTTGTGTGTGCCGCTAGGCGACATGTTCGAACGGCGGCGGTTAATTGTGCTGTTCTGTCTTGGCTTGGCGCTTACTTCGCTCGGCTCCGGATTTGCGCCTACGTTTCCTGTGCTGGCCTTTGTTAGCGTCCTGCTTGGGTTCACCAGCATCATTCCGCATTTAATTTTGCCCTTGGCCGCGCAGGTAGCTCCTCCCGAAGAGCGCGGAAAAACTCTGGGCGTGGTTTTGAGCGGTCTCCTGATTGGGATTCTGTGCGCCCGTCTTTACAGCGGATTGCTCGGTGCTGCTTTCGGCTGGCGCAGCGTTTACTTGTCCAGCGCCGTTATGGTTCTTGTTCTGGCAGGAGTGCTGCGGAAAACTCTGCCCGAAAGCCGCCCTACACTGGTGTTTACTTATCCGGAGCTGTTGAAATCTCTATGGTATTTGTTCAAGCGTTTTGCGGAATTGCGCGAGGCATCTTTAATCGGTGCCATGTTTTTCGGCGCATTCAGCGCATTTTGGGCTACCCTGATTTTTCGTCTGGCTGCGCCTCCTTTTCATTATGGAAGCCGCGTGGCCGGGCTATTTGGATTGATTGGCGCAGCCGGAGCCGCTGCTGCTCCCTTGGTGGGCCGCTTGGCTGATCGGCGCGGACCGCGCTCCACTATTGGAATGTCGCTGTGGATCACCATTGCTGCTTACCTGTTGTTTTGGATCATCCCTAACTCGATGACGGGCTTGATAACCGGAGTCATTTTGATGGATCTCGGCGTACAAGCAGGTCATGTTTCCAACCAGACCCGCATCTATGCGCTGCTGCCGGAAGCTCGCAGCCGCTTGAATACGGTGTATATGTTTTCTTATTTCGTGGGCGGCGCTTTAGGCTCATGGCTCGGCGCTTACGCTTGGCATCGGAACGGTTGGCCGGGAGTTTGCGCGGTCAGCTTGCTTCTGCTTCTGGTAGCGTTGGTTGTCCATTATCGAGGCATTCGCCAAACGATCAGACGTGCTTAGAAAATGAAAAGCCCTCTTGGAGAGTTGATCCAAAAGGGCTTTTCTTTGAAGTATAAAGACTTACTTGGCCCGTACTTGACGGTGCGGTCCTTTTTTCACCGGTGCTTTAATCGTTTTCACGCCCGGAACTTCCGGATCTTTAAACGTAAGCATGTAAGGCGATTTAGTGAAACTATCGCCTACGCCGGAAAATTCGATTTTATCGCCGACTTTAACGGCATCAGCCGGAATAGGTTCGGAAAAAGTTAAGGTAGCGTCAGGCTTGGTCGGGTCAAGCACGCCTAGCACGATCTTGTTTGTGTCCGCTGAAATCACCGTGCCGTTGAAAGTCTTGACGTTGTTTGCGCCGCCCGGGATTTCCGCGTCCTTCACGTTATTGTTGAAAAATGAGTCTCCCTGGTCGCCGGTTAAGCTTTGCTGAAGGCTGTACCATAAGCCGAGTGAAGGGTCTGAGGTAATTTTCGATTGCAGTTGGGCTGCTTCCTGATTCGCCGTATCAGCTTGGCTCACCACTTTAAATCCATCTGGCGGAAGCGGAGCCGCTTTCGCTTGGCTGATCAAGGCATCAGCGCCCTCATCACTGCCATGATACTGATCGTAAATCTTTTTGAAATAGGCTTGAACTTTGGTGCGGGCGTCGGTAGGCAATGCGCCTTGTCCGTCATACGAGCCCGCACGAGCAAAAGACCATAACGCTTCCGAGTAGAGTTCCGGCTTTTTTTCAAGCAGCAGGGTTTGTCCTAATTGGTAAGAGATATTTGCATTTTCCGGGCTCGCCTTCAGATAAGCTTCATATTCCTTCTGCGCAGTCGGATAGTCTTTTTTAGCGGTAGCCGCCCAGCCTAGCGATCCGTGCGCCAAAGCATCTGTTACTGCTTTCGCTTTAGCCCAATCCGCATCGGAAGTAGCAGCCGGTTTTTGCGCTTGCAGCAAACCGTTTCCAGCCGTTTCCGCGTCAGCAAGCTGGTCCGGAGTAGGAGACGCGCCGCCTACTTCCGGGGCATTGATTGCCATCCAGTATAAGGCGGTGAAACTCTTCGGATCGGTGGAAAGCGTTTTCTTAAAATATTCCATCGCTTTCGGGCGTACGCTTGGGTCCTGCTGGCTTAAAGGCCCTAGTGTTCCCAGATAAGCTTGAGTGCGAAGATCCTCGAAATCGGTTTTCGGATACTTCTGAGTCCACTGGTCCAGCAGATCGAGGCGCTTTTTCGGATCCTGCTCATGCGCAATCGAGTTATACAGATCGTACTCGGGACGATCTTTCCAGTTTTTCGCGCCCTGTGCGGCTTGGCCGCCCTGCGCAGGCTGCTGAGCCCCTTGGGCCGGCTGTTGGCTGCCGCCCTGAGCAGGCTGTTGACCACCCTGAGCTGGCTGCTGCTGGCCGGCTGCTGCATCTTGCGCAAAAACAGCGGATACGGAACCTGAGCCGACTAAAGCAACCGCCAGAGCGGCGGCCGGAACGACCGACTTTGTTGCTCTCAATAAATGAAACTGCACAACAACCTCCCCGAAAGGAAAAATTCTATGAACGATAAATGCTTGGTAGTGCCGCAGCCACAACTACGGCTGAATATGGCGTTCAGTTTATAACTATAGCGAACCAAACAACAGTATCCTGCAAATGCGGAGTATACAGGAATTAATTCTAAACCCGCAACTCTTCTTATAGAGTTAGATGCGTTTGAAGCCAACCTTGTTCCTTGGAAGAACTGACACTGCGCTGAAACGCC
The DNA here is from genome assembly GCA_964247975.1 of uncultured Bryobacteraceae bacterium. Classification (GTDB taxonomy): domain Bacteria; phylum Acidobacteriota; class Terriglobia; order Bryobacterales; family Bryobacteraceae; genus KBS-96. The sequence continues at coordinate 135,657 of CAXTWH010000004.1, forward strand.
GAACGCCTATTCTGCATGTTATTATCCTCCAATTCATGCATTTTCTCGACTTGGTGGTTATTGCCTTCTACCTGCTAGGCATTACCTGGTTGGGCTCCCGATTCAAAAAACAAACCACCTTAAAAGATTATTTTCTGGGCGGACGCAGCACACCCTGGTGGGCCATTGCTTTCTCAATTGTTTCGGCGGAAACCAGTACTCTAACCGTGATTGGAACTCCTGCTTTGTCATTTCGCGGGAATCTGGGTTTCCTGCAGATTGTTCTAGGCTACTTGGCGGCGCGAATCGTGATCTCCGCACTTTTTCTTCCGCAGTACTTTCGGGGCGAACTGTTTACCGCTTATGAACTGATGCAGCGGCGGTTCGGGAAACGGCTTCGAAAGTTCACTGCCGGCACGTTTTTGATTTTGCGCGCCTTGGCGGAAGGCGTGCGCGTTTTTGCGGTGTCGCTGATTATTTCCGTGGTCCTGGGCGCGGGCGAAGCGGTTTCCATCGCCGTGATTGTGTGCCTCACTTTGTTTTACACGTTTGAGGGAGGCATGGCGGCGGTTATCTGGACTGATGTGGTGCAGATGTTTCTTTATATCAGCGGCGCGCTGCTTAGTTTTTTTATTATTCTTCATCAGGTTGGTGGCTGGAGTCATGTGCTTCAGATTGCCGGGCCGGTTCATTTGTTCGGGGGCGGCGGAAAATTTCAGGTGTTTGATTTTTCCTTTTCGCTGACCCGCGCGTTCTTTCGCACTAATTACAGCTTCTGGGCAGGTTTGATCGGCGGCTGTCTGCTGACCACGTCCAGCCACGGCACGGAACAGTTGATGGTACAGCGACTACTGGCGGCGCGGTCCGAGCGCGAAAGCAGACTCGCTTTGTACTGGAGCTGGATCGTGGTTTTCTTTCAATTTTCACTGTTTCTGGTGATTGGGATTCTGCTTTGGGTGCGCTACCAAGATGCCGGACGCGCCGCGCCCACCGCGCTGGACCGGATCTATCCGGAGTTTATCTGGAACAACTTGCCGCGCGGCGTTGCCGGTCTGGTAATGGCCGCTATTCTCGCCGCCGCTATGTCAAACTTAAGCGCTGCTTTGAATGCTTTAGCCTCCACCACCATACTGGATTTCTGGAAACCTCTGAGTCGTTTTTCGCACCCGGAAGATTACTACCTGAGGCTGGCAAAATTAGCCACGCTTGCTTGGGGCGCAATCCTGTTTGCCATTGGTTTGGTTGCCCAATATTACAGCCATAGCGTGCTGGAAGCAGGTTTGACGATTGCTTCTGTTCTTTACGGCGGCTTGCTGGGTGTGTTTCTGTTGGGACTGCTAACCAAACAACCGGGTGAAAACGCGGCGATTGCGGGGATGGCTGCCGGACTGCTGACCACCGTGCTGCTTCGTAACGAAGTGGCCTACACTTGGTACATTCTGGTAGGTTCCAGCGTAACGCTGATCACCGGAATGGTAGTCGGGCGGTTCCTGACAGGAAACGCTGTTCTGCCGCCTGCCCGGAGTTCGAGGACGTAGCTACGATTGAGCCGCAACAATCAGCAGGCAAACCGCGCAGGCCATCGCTTGAACGGGTGCTTGGGTTGCCGAGCGCCATTGCGCTGGTGATTGGAACCGTAATCGGCAGCGGAATCTTTCTGGTGCCGCAGCGGATGATTGCCGAAACCGGCTCCACTCGCGCTGTATTCGCGGTTTGGATCGCCGGTGGAATTTTAAGCTTGTTCGGGGCATTAACTTACGCTGAATTGTCGGCTGCCATGCCGGAAGCGGGCGGCGAGTATGTTTACCTGTGCGAAGCTTATGGCCCTTTTTGGGGTTATCTTTACGCCTGGACCCAATTGACGGTTGCCAAAAGCGGTTCCATTGCTACTTTGGGAACTGGTTTATATCTGTACACTTCCGTATTTATTCCAACACTGAATCAAAAACTGCTCACAATTAATTACCTAATTGGCCCTGGACGGCAGCCGTTGGAAATCAAATATGGACAGCTTTTTTCCATAGTCATTATTATTTTACTCTGCTTAATTAATTACATTGGAGTCCAGGTTGGCGGAAAACTACAGGTATTTGCTACAGCATTAAAACTTACATTAATTGCGGCGGTGATCGTAATTGGCTTGGGATCGGGTAAAGGAAACGCAGCCCACTTCCAACAATCCGCCGGCTTGGGGAACGGCTACTCAGGTTTCTTCGCAGCTTTAGTGGGTGCATTGTGGGCTTACGATGGATGGAATACTGTCAGCATGGTGGCGTCCGAAATTCGCCAGCCGAAAAGAAACCTGCCTTTGGCCTTGATTCTCGGCACCGGCTCCGTGATTGCGACTTACCTTTTAATCAATGCGGCGTACTTTTACGTGCTGAGCCCTTCCCAAGTGGCGCAGACTGATCAAGTCGCTGCCACGATGTTGTTCACCCTGCGAGGACCGCAAGCCGCGCAATGGATTGCGGTGGCGGTTCTCATTTCAATACTGGCTGCTTTAAACGGCTCAATTCTGGCCGGAGCGCGTGTTCCTTATGCGATGGCTCGAAACGGCTACTTTTTTGCCGCGCTCGGCAGAGTTCATCCTCGGTTCAAAACTCCCGGCATTTCCATGATCGTGCTTTGCGCCTGGTCTTGCGTGTTGATTCTGAGCGGATGGTACGAACAGCTTTATAATTTTGTAATTTTCGGCAGTTGGATTTTGTACGGCATGACCGCTGCTTCCGTGCCGGTGCTGCGCCGCAAACACCCGGATATGGTCCGGCCTTATCGGGTAATCGGTTATCCTTTTACGCCGATCGCTTTTGTGGTTGTGTCGTTACTTCTGCTGGTAAGCACCCTGCATCATTCACCGCGTGAATCATTGATGGGGTTAGGGTTAATGGCCTTCGGTGTTCCGATTTATTTTTGGTTTCGCCGTCACCTCGACACACATTTTCTTGCAACCCGTTCGCAGCGTGGTTCGTAAACTAATTAGAGTGATAAAGTAGAGAAATCAATTATGATTTTTCCTGTTTATTTTTCGTATTGTTTTTGCATTCTTGAGTAATTACCCTAAAGTAGGATGTAGAAATTACCAGTCAAATTGGTACTCATAGGACTTATATTTTGCTCATTGTGGACCATTTATCTTGAATAAATGAAAGTCCGGCAGTACACTGCAAAATAAATGACGTCTTCGAACGCGCGTCGTTTAATCACTTGATATTTTTTAGTGCAAGGGGAGAGTTGATTTGGACGTCGATAAGATGCTGATCGAATTACGAATGGAGCGTGAGCAGATTGAAGAAGCTATTCTTACGCTCGAACGCCTGGCTCGCGGACGCGGCCGAAGACGAGGACGCCCGCCTGCTTGGTTGAAAGAAGCCCAAGCCGCCATTGCCGAGGAAGTGGCGTCTCAGGGCGAAGCGCCGATTACCGTTCCACGGCGGCGCGGACGGCCTGTTGGCTCCACCAAAGCAAAACAGATTGCTGCTGCGGCCGCCAACGGCGATCTAAGTTGAGTTTCCACTTTTAGAACACGCAAGCGAAATTGCAAAGTGTCATTTCGCTTCTTCCGGTTTTTCTTTGTAAAGCAGATACGGCGCGCGCCGGTTCAGGTACTGTTGAAGGTTTTCCGTCATGGCATTTTCCATCCGTTCTGCGTCCGTGCCGGCGCTGATTTTACGCAGAGTTTCCTGGTTAGCAATCAGCCATTTGCAAGAGTTTACGTCAAGTTTACCCGGGTAAAGTTTTTCCAGGGCCAGCGCAATCTCCAAGCCTAGCCTGATGCTGCTGAAGGCTTCCCGGTCGGTGAGGACGAAACGAACTCCTTCAATCCACTGCCCTTGAAAGTGAGAAGATGTGGGCTGAAAGCGTGTGGGGTAAACGCGAACTCCAGGAATAAACTGCGAATTCAGCACTTTGGCCAGTTGGCGGCCGTTGATCCAGTCAGCTCCGATCTGCTCAAAAGGCGCATCGGTTCCCCTGCCCACCGAGTAGTTCGATGCCGCTTCGAGCATTGCCACTCCTGGGTACAACAAAGCTTCATTTAAATTGCGCATGTTGGGTGATGGGTTTACCCAGGTAAGCCCGCTGGAATCGAACCAATCGCCGCGCTGCCAGTTCTGCATTGTAATCACATGCAGATCGACGTTCCAATGTTGTTCCGCGTTAGCCATTGTGGCCAACTCCCCAAACGTAAGTCCGTGCCGCAGTGGTAAGGCATAGCAGCCCACAAACGATTTCAGCTCAGGATCGAGCAGCGGACCTTCCACATGCGTTCCGGTAATCGGGTTAGGCCGGTCAAGAACAAAAAATGGTTTATGCGCTTTCGCCGCCTCTTCCAGGGCATACAGCATTGTGCAGGAGTACGTGTAAAAGCGCGTTCCCACATCTTGAATGTCGTAAACCAGCACATCCGCGTCGCGCATTTTATCGGGCGTGAGCCGCCGCTGCTGCGGTTGAAACAAGCTGACCACGGGCAAGCCGGTGATGGCATCGCGGGAATTGGCAACATCGGCATCCGCTGCGCCGCTGATGCCATGTTCAGGAGAATACAGCGTTGTTACCTTAATTCCTGAAGTCAGCATTACATCCACATTGCGCTTGCCGTCCCGGTCCAAGCCGGTTTGATTGGTAATTAAGCCGACGCGCTTGCCCCGCAGCGGCGCGAATCCTTGTTTCTCTAATACGTCCAGGCCAGTCAGCACTTCCGCGTTCCGCGCTACCAGGCGGTGAATGCCGGCGTTTACCAGAGTTTCGTTGTACCCAGTTAGGCTAACCCCGGGAGCGTCCACGCCAAATGAACCGGCGGCAATGGTGGCTATCCGGCTGCGTAGTGAAACGATGCCCGGTTTGCCGTGGTGCGGGTGAACCGCATTAGTTAGTAGAATTACGTAGCTGTTGGTTGTCGGATCAATCCACATGGAGGTGCCGGTAAAACCGGTATGACCAAACGAACCCAATGGATAAAGCTCGCCCCGGTTGCTGGAATAGGGCGAGTCCATATCCCAGCCGAGCGCGCGTAAAATCGGCTGATCGGGCGGCGATCCCGGTTCAGTGAACTTTTGAACCGTCAGGGCACTGAATACCTGCAATTTCGAACCGGTGTCTGCGTCGGAAAGCCAGCCTTTATTGAGCCACATCTGAGCGTATCGGGCTAAATCCGCGCCGGTCGTGAACAAGCCCGCATGTCCCGCAACGCCGCCCATCAAACGCGCGCGCGGGTCATGCACAACGCCGCGAAACGGCAGCTTGGTTTCCTCATCAATTTCGGTGGGAGCAATACGTGGCCGGAGCGCGACAGCAGGCAGGAACTGCGATTCACTCATGCCGAGCGGTTTATAAATCTGTTCCTGCGCGTAATCATTCAGCATCTGCCCGCTGAGCCGGTGTACGATCTCGCCGAGCAGAATAAAATTGATGTCGCTATATATAAACCGAGCGCCAGGCGGCGCAACCGGCACATCGTGCAAAGCAAGGTGGATGCCGGCTTGATAGCCGCTCCACTTGGGGTCTAGATCAAAATCGGGGCGAAAGCCGGAAAAGTGAGTCAGCAGATTGCGGACAGTGATGCTGCTCTTGCCGTTCTGAAATTCCGGCAGGTAGGTGGTCACCGGATCATCCAACCGCAGTTTGCCTTCCTGCATCAGCCTCATAATGGCCGGCGTAGTAGCTACTACTTTGGTGAGCGACGCGGCATCGAAAATGGTGTCCAGCGTCATCGGCTCTTTTTGGGGTATTAAAGTCCGGTATCCATAAGCCTTGCTGTAGATTACCTGCCCACTATGGCCGACCATCAGCACCGCGCCGGGGATTTCGCCCTGGTTGATGGAATCGTTAATGGCTTGGTCCAGCCAGGGAGCGACATCATAAGGAGCAGCAACCGGAGCCGGGACTTGGGCGGCGTATACAACCCAATTAAACAAAAGTACCGCAGCAAATCGAAGTTTATGCATCAGGGAGTTTATTGAAATTTTTCCGCTATTTCGTCCAGCGTTTTAGCCAGTTTCAGGTCGTATTCGGTGATGCCGCCCGCGTCATGCGTGGTTAAATCAACCGTTACCCGGTTATACACATTCAACCATTCCGGATGATGATTCATTTTCTCAATCCGTAGCGCAGCCACCATCATGAACCCGAAAGCATGGGCGAAATCTAGGAATTTATATTCGCGGCGCAGTTTTTCGTTCACGATCCGCCAGTGCGGTAGGTCGCGGGAAGCTGCTTCCGCTTCGTCCGGCGAGAGTTTCTGGGGTCTCATCTGTGTATTGTAAGAATGACACTTATGGCGTGGGAAAAGATTGAGTATCGAAACGCGAAACCGGAAGTGCGGGCGGTGTTTGAAGATATTATGGCGACCCGGCAAACGGACGACGTGAACAATTTTTGGAAAGTTTTAGCTAACGATCCGGTTTCGCTGCGGCGCACTTGGGAAAGCATTAAAGAAGTGATGTCGCCGGGAGCGCTGGATGCGCTGACCAAAGAGTTGATCTACCTGGCAGTAAGCGTCACCAATCAATGTGATTATTGCATTGCCTCCCATTCTGCTGCGGCCCGCAAAAAGGGAATGAAGAGCGAAATGTTTATGGAATTGATGGCCGTCGTGGGCATGGCTAATGAAACCAACCGGCTGGCGAGCGGTTATCAAGTGGAAGTGGATGACAATTTCCGAACCGCTCCGACAAAGAAGTAAGTTGCATTACGCCATACTGCGGACCACTTTCGCCGGAAGCAGCAGCAGAGCGGAAATGAGTGAGAATACGCTATAAACCGCAATTCCGGCCAGCCGGAACGGCAGCAGAATAAGCCAGATCAGCGGATAAAGAATTAGTAGCAGAAGGGCCAGCGGCCAACAGATCACAAGCAGCAGACACCAGAGCAGAAACTTCAACATAGGTCCTCCTTTTGCACTACGAAAACACCGAAGGTGAAGTTCCGCCGAATGGATTGGGTTCGTTTGTCCGGTATTAACTCTCAGCTAGTTGCCGCAGTGCTTTTTCGAGAATGGCGGTTGCTTCTTCGGGAGAAGCTTGGGCGGGAAAAGCAACGGGCCTGCCCACCCGAACACTGAGCTTGCCGGAACGAAACCAGTTTTCGTTTGTTCGTTTCAATTCGCCCAAGCCGCCGAGGAAAACCGGCAGTGCTGGACACCCTAGCTCTGACCAGAGCAAACCGGAACCGCTCATGAATTTTTGAATGTTTTCGTCCGTTGCCCGTCGTCCTTCGGGAAATACCAGCACGCTATAACCTTGATCCATTGCTCTCGCGGCATGAACAAAGCTTTTCCGAAATCCTGATAATTGGGGCAGCGGAAAAACGTTAAACAATGCGGTGACCACCAGGTATTCCAGCGGTGAAAGCCAGTTCAGCAAGCGATAACGGTAATATCGTTGATTTCTCCAGGCCAGCAGGATTTCCCCCGACATCGCCACTGCCGTACGATGCCGCAGTTGAGGCGGCAAAGCATACAGAATGAGTGCGACATCCACTGCCGTTACATGGTTGGTATAAATCAGGAACGGTCCTTTCCACTCCTCCCCACGAGCGCGAAACACACGCGGATAGGCGAGAAAACGAACAAACCCGCGCATCACAACATCCAGAAACAAACTACGGCCCATGCTGATTAGCGGATTCCAAGGCCAAATGGGATACTGATGCTGCGCTGGTTCCAAACTTTTCGGCGGCGGTGCTACATCAGTGCCGGTATTCAGAACAGCGCGCAGGTCGGACACCGTTTGAACGTTCTGTATCACCGCGTCGCCCACGGAAACGCCAAATTGTTGTTCCAGTTCTGCCTGCAATTCGACCCGAGCCAGGCTATCCAGGTTCAGGTTTTCAGAAGAAGCATCGCCGGTGACGCGACTTAATAAAGATTGCAAGGAGTTCTTTGCGTCGGCAGGTTGAGCAGTGCTGTCGCTCGCCACCACTCGGGCGATCTCGCGGCGCAGCACCTTTCCGGTGGAAGTGCGCGGCAGATCTGGTTCGAGCCAAACCGTCCAGCGTCCGATCCGCTGATAATCCGCTAATAATTTATTGGCATTTGTCACTGCTGTTGGCGCATCGCCAGAGCGGAGCACCAATACAGCTAACGGTTCCGGGCCATACTGGCCTTGAATTTCGATCACGGCGCACGTTTTCACTTGGGGCTGTTGAAGCAGCGCGGCTTCCAGATCGTCAGGATGAATGTTCAAGCCAGCCGCAGTGACAATCATATCTTTCTTGCGGCCTCGGAAATAAAGATTGCCTTCTTCGTCCAGTTCAGCGAGGTCGCCCGTGTGTAGCCATGCTTCCGCCGTTTGCTGTGCTTTGCCTTCGTGCCATACGGTTTGCGAAACGGTAGCGCCGCGAACCAGCACTTCACCATCCTCGGTCAGCTTGATTTCACGCCCAGGCAATACCTGGCCCAAGCTGCCCTGCGAACGGCGAAACGGATGATTCAGGCTAACAAGCGCAGTGGTTTCCGTCATGCCGTAGCCTTGCACCACGACGAAGCCAAGAGAGTTCCAAAAACTTTCCAGGTCAGGCGGTAAAGCCGCGCCGCCACAAACCAAAGACCAAAACTTTAAACCGGTTAATTGATGAATGTCACGAAAGATCCACCAGCGTTTCCACGGGCTGGCTCCTCGCGCTTGTTCGCGGCGTTGTTCGAGGTCGGGATAGAGTTTTTTGATGTGTTCACGCAGCAACTCCAATACGCGCGGAACAGCGGCCAGCACGGAAATGCGTTCATTGCGAATCTGCTCAATCAGATCGGAAGCAACCAACCGGTTCTCGAAATGAACTTCGGCGGCAATCAACGGCGGAATCCAAAGACCCATGAACTGCCCGAAAACATGGCTCAACGGAAGAGTATGAAGAAAACGCAGCGGATGAAAAACGCGTTCATATTTCAAATATTTTCCAATTTCGCGTTCAATGGGCAGCAGGCTGGCCAGCACATTGCTGTGGGTATGAACCACTCCTTTCGGGTCGCCCGTCGTGCCTGAAGTGAAGATGATTTGCAGGGGGTCGCTCCCTTCAAGCAGTTCAGGCGTAAAACGAGGTTGTGCCGGAAGCCGATGGTGGAATTCTTCAATGGTTATGGTTAGAACCGACGCAGATAACGCTTCCGCATGAACAGCACTGGCCACAATTAGCTTGGGAGTAGTTTCCGCTATCACTCGGGCGGCAAAGTCTGCGGAACCGGCATCATCCAGCGGAACAGGCAGAACGCCGCGCAGCACGCAGCCGAAAAACGCGGCAACCCATTCGGGTCCGTTAGGAGCCCAGAGAAGAACGCGCTCGCCTTTGCCGATTTGCTGCTTGAAAAGCAGCGCCGAAAATCGCCCGGCGAGTTCCGCAATGACCGCATATGAGTATGCCTTCCGGCGCAACCCGCTGCGCACCACAATAGCGGTCTGCTGTTCATGCTTTCGGAAATCACTTACCAGTGAAGCGAGACTGCTGCGAACGATTGTTTCGTGACCCACGCGATCACAGGTTTAGCACACTCGATCCTGCCGTGTTAACGCGGAAAGAATTCTTCCACGGCAAAAGACCGTTGAACAATGTTTCTTATCTCAGCGAGCGAATGCAGATCGCCCGCGCCCAAAGCTTGCGTTAACGCATTACCGGCAGCAGTCGCTTCCGCCGGACCGGCCACAACGCGCCTGCCGGTAACATCTGCCGCCATTTGATTCAACAGCCGATTCCGCGAGCCGCCGCCGACAATGTGAATGACCCGGATCTTCCGGCCAGTCAGCATTTCGATGCTTTCAAGAGTTTTTTGATAGCTCACGGCCAGACTGTGCAGGATTAATCGGCAGATGCCGCCTACGCCTTCAGGAACAGCCTGCCCAGTTTGACGGCAATGCTGTTGAATCCGCAAAGGATGGTTGCCGGGAGTGTAAAACGCTTCGGGGTCGATCACCGCATCGACTGGCTCCGAAGCAGATGCTAAATCCATTAATTCCGCGTAAGTGTATTCCCGGCCTTCTTTGGCCCAAGCCCGGCGGCATTCCTGAATTAACCATAAACCGGCGATGTTTTTCAAAAAGCGAATGGTCCCTCCAACGCCCACTTCGTTCGTGAAATTCGCCCGAAGCGACTGGTCATTGATAATGGGCCCATCGATTTCTACGCCCATCAGAGACCAAGTTCCTGAACTGATATAGCACCAATCGGAGCCTCCTACGGCGGGAACTGCTGTCACTGCGGAAGCGGTGTCGTGCCCGCCCACTGCGTAAACGGGCGTGTCGATGTTGAGCGAAGTTTGTTCGGCTACATACGGCAGCAAGGAGCCGAGATGCGTGCCGGGATCAACCAGATGGGTGAGAAAACCAGCCGTGATTCCAAGCTGTTGAAGCAGGTCCGTCGCAAACGCTTGCGTTACCGGATTGTAAAACTGAGAAGTGCTGGCAATGGTGCGCTCGGAACACTGGACGCCGGTAAGAAAATAATTAAACAGATCGGGCATGAACAGCAGCTTATGAGCGGACTTCAACAGGGAAGGCGATTGGAGTTGAATAGCATAAAGCTGATAAAGCGAGTTCAACTCCATAAATTGAATTCCGGTTTGGCGGAACACTTCTTCGCGGGGAACCACTTTGAACAATTTTTCGGGAAGACCCTGCGTGCGGACATCGCGGTAATGCCGTGGATTGTCGATCAGCGCGCCTTCCGGGCCAAGCAGTCCGAAGTCCACTCCCCAAGTGTCTACCGCTATGCCATCCAGCTTTCCTCTTTGCGCGGCGAGTTTAAGGCCGTGGCACATTTCCTGAAAAAGGCGCAGCGTGTCCCAATACAAGCCGGTGGGCAAAAGAACAGGCGTGTTGGGAAAGCGATAGAGTTCTTCCAGTTCCAGTTTCTGATCCGCCAGCGTGGTGAGCATGGTTCTTCCGCTTTCCGCGCCCAGATCAATGGCAAGATAACGACGGCTCATCGCTTGCGAGTATATCGCCTGACGCCGTTGTTAGTCTAAAAAGAGATGCTCAGAATTGCAGTGGATATGGATGAAGTGATGGCAGATGCGCTGGCCGAATATCTGGCCCGGTACAACGCTGATTTCGGGGCAAATTTCAGCAAAAGCGATCTGCACGGGAAGCGCATGTCCGATTTAGTGCCGCCTGAACATTGGCCTCGGCTTGATTCTTATTTCGATGACGGAACGTTTTTCGAAAATTTAGCAGTGATGGAAGGCAGCCAGGAAGTGCTGCAGGAGTTGTCTGCCCACTATGAAATTTTTATTGTGACGGCGGCAATGGAAGTGCCTGCTTCGTTTGCGCCAAAATTTGTTTGGCTACAGCGCCATTTTCCTTTTATTCCGAAAGATCATTATGTGTTCTGCGGAAATAAAGGTATTATTGCCGCCGATTACCTGATTGACGATAGCGCCTACCAGTTAGAACGATTCCAAGGAAAGGGGATTATCTACACATCGCCGCGCAACATTCATGTGACTGAATATCCGCGTGTTAACAATTGGCAGGAAGTCCGCGAGATGTTTGCCAAAGAACGTGCTTTGGCCTGAGACTCACTTTTCTAGTGAATGGTCCGCGTTTTGCGATTCATGTAATCCATCAGCAGGTATTCACCCAAATTGTAAGGAGTGGTGAAATATGCTTTGCCGCGGCACATTTCAGTGACTTTCTGCACAAACTGGATCAGTCCGTAATCGCTGGCGAGCATGAATGTATTAATAAGAATGCCTTGCCGTTTGCAGCGTTGCACTTCTTCCAGCGTTTGGCTGATTACCAGCGGGTCCAACCCAAAAGCATTTTTGTAAATCCGGCCATCTTCCAGGGTGAGGGCGGAAGGCTTGCCGTCGGTAATCATAACAATCTGCTTCATGTCCTTCTTTTCCTGATTGAGAAGGCGCTGGGCCAGAATCAAGCCATCGCGAGTGTTGGTGTAATACGGACCCACTTGGACGCGAGCCAGTTCCGAAATGCGTAATTCTTCAGCCGTATCGTGGAACAGAACGCAGCGCAGGGAATCGCCTGGATACTGTGTGCGTATCAAATGAGACAAGGCGAGCGCAACTCGTTTAGCCGGCGTGAAGCGATCTTCGCCGTAAAGAATCATACTGTGGCTGCAATCGAGCAGCAGCACGGTAGCGCAGGAGCTATGATATTCCGCTTGGTGAACGTGAAGGTCGCTATATTCCAAATCCAACGGCAAACGAATACCCTCCCGCTGCATAGCGGAAAATAGGGTGGCGCTTACGTCCAAATTCAAAACATCGCCAAATTCATACGGCTTTGCTCCGCCGCTCGCGTCAATACCGGTAGACAGTTCACGCGTATCGTGAGCGCCGAAGCTGGACTTGCCTAGCGAGCCGAGCAGATCTTTGAGAGTTTTAAAACCAAGGAAATCGACTGCTTTATCAGTCACCTCGAACTGCACTTGCGGACTATCTTTGCCGCTGGCCGAGCCGGGCGCGCTGCTCTCTTGCGGTTCTTTCCCATCCAGGTTGATATGCCCGGATTGTTCCAGTTTTTCCACCAGACGCTGCACCAATTGTTCGCGCTGCTTTTCGTTCATCTGCTGCAAGCGCTGCTGCATTTCTTCCAGTTGCTCCGGGTTAAACAGATCGCCATTGGCAAGCGCCTGCTCAATCGCCTGCTTTAAATCTTCGAGCGAACGGCGATTCATTTCGGAAAACTGCATGCGCGGATCATCGAATCCGCTTTGCAGAAAGAAGTCAGAAAGGGCGCTGAGAAGATCTTCCAGCTCAATTCCGAGATCTTCTTCATTGAATTTCGAATAGTCAATCCACTTCATAACGCCCTTTCCTAAGGACAACTAATTCAGATTGCGGCGTCCGCCACCGCTTGGGCCGCGACGCTGATCAAAACCACGCCGGTAATCTTCTTCCGTGCGCTCGTTTTTAGACTGGCGTTCGCTGGCGCTGAAAGCCTGCTGCTCGTTGCGGCTGATCCGTTTATGCGAGTACAGCCCTTCCAGAATGAATTCAGCGGCGGCGGCGCGCATGGCGTCACTTTCACTTTCACGCAAGCCAAGCTTGCCGGTGAAGCTGAATAAATCCTGAATGCGGGCAAGTTGGCGAACCATATCCGCCGCCGCCATGCGTTCATCGAGACGAAGCGATCCGCCCAGTTCGAACCATTGCACGACCTGGCGCAGGTTAGCCCCTTCCAGATAAGAATTGAAGACTTTGCCGACCGCCGTGCGGATCAGTTCCCGCGCCACGCTTTCGCCGCCTTTCAACTCTCCTTCGTATTCCAATTCCAGTTTCCCGGTAATGGAAGGAAGCGCCGCATACAGGTCAAGAACACGCGGAACAGCTTCCGTATCTTTGGCCAGAAGCGCCCGCCGCTCGGCATTCGAAACCAGATTTTCCAGCACGGAAATCGGAAGCCGCTGCGACACGCCGGATCGTTTATCGACGCGTTTATCTTCGCGCGCGAGGAAAGCAACCTGTTCCACCACTTCACGCATAAAAGGGGGAACTTGCACCTTCACCGGTGAAAGTCGATTATTAGCCCAGGCTTCCTGTTCGGTGATCGCCATGCCATGTTCCACAGTTTGCGGGTAATGGGTGCGAATTTCGCTGCCGATGCGATCTTTTAAAGGAGTGATGATTTTTCCGCGAGCGGTGTAGTCTTCCGGATTCGCGGTAAACACCAGCAAAACATCGAGCGGCAGGCGAACCGGATAGCCTTTAATCTGCACGTCGCCTTCCTGCATGATGTTGAACAAGCCAACTTGCACCTTGCCGGCCAAGTCAGGCAATTCGTTCACGCAGAAGATGCTACGGTTGGCGCGCGGCAGCAAGCCGTAGTGAATGGTGAGCTCGTTGGAAATATCCTGCCCGCGACGCGCGGCTTTAATAGGATCAATATCGCCGATCATGTCGGCAATCGTGACGTCCGGCGTAGCCAGTTTTTCCACGTAGCGATCTTCGCTTTTAAGCCACGCTACTGAAGTCTCGTCGCCCATTTCGGCCACCAGATCAAGACACCGTTTGCAGATGGGGCGAAACGGATGATCGCGTATTTCGCAGCCTGCAATATATGGTGAAACAGGATCAAGCAGGCGGGTCAACATGCGAGCCATGCGTGTTTTCGCCTGGCCGCGTAATCCAAGAAGGATGAAGTTATGGCGCGACAGAATCGCATTCACGATCTGCGGAACCACGGTATCCTCGTACCCCATAACGCCCGGAAACAAGGTTTCACCGCGTTCCAGCTTGCAAATCAAGTTGGAACGAAGTTCTTCTTTAAGATCGCGATCTTCTTGAAGGCGAATCGCAAAGTCACTGGCCCGGAGCGCGCTCAGAGTGGAGGGAAGGTCATTTTGCTGCATTGTGAGGACCGATATCTCCCTTATGTGACCGATTCTAGCAGTGAAAATTTGAGCGGGCTTGATCGGTGAGCTGAAACACGCTCAAACAGCTTTAATTACTTGCTAACAGATGTGCAAGCACTTCGTCCCGCGAAGTGAATTGAATCGCCTGAATGCCTTGCCGCCTGGCTCCTTCCACATTTTCGGGACGGTCATCCAGAAACAAAGTCTGCTCCGGGCGAAGGTCCAGCCCTTGCAAGCAATGGCGGTAAATTTCCGGTTCCGGTTTGATGGAGCGAATTTCGTAGGAAAGAGTGATGTGGTGAAACGGCGCGAAGCCTTTGGTGCTGTTCTTCAAGAAATCGCCCAGCTCATGCGGCATGTTCGATAAAACAGCCAGGCGCTTTCCGTTGGATCGCAGCGACTCGGCAAATTCGTACATCTTTTGATCAAATTTGATCCATGAATCAATGTCTACTCGAATCAATGTTTCAAGCTGCTCCGCCGTGAAGCTGACACCACCGCCCTGGGCAATGTCGTTCCAATAATCTTCTGCCGTTGTTAATCCTTTGTCGTAAGGACCGCGATCAGACCAGTAAAGCCGGCTAAAAACATCAAACGGCAAGCTGGCAATTTCCGCTAATTGCTTGGCATCTTCTGTGCTTTGGTGAAAAGCTAAAACTCCGCCGTAATCAAAAATCACGCCTGCGTACTGGTCAACGAGCGCCATCAGTCACCTGTGGTTCTTTTCTGCTTCTGATTTCGCGCACAGCGTAGATGCGCCTTCCCTGGCTTTCAAAATACGTGCGGGTGAGAATTTCGCCGATGAGTCCAGTGGAAAACATCATCAAGCCAGCCATCCACAATAAAGCCCCCGCTACCAGCAGCGGACCGTGTTCCACAAAAATATCGTGTCCGATCAGTTTTTCAAAAATCATGTAAAGCAGAACCAGGGTGCCGAAGCCGATGCCGCCCAACCCCCATTTGCCAAAAAAGTGCATGGGGCGCGTCAGGTAGCGAAGCAAAAATTTAACCGTTAAGATATCGAAGAACACCCGGAAAGTGCGGCTTAAACCGTAATGGGATTCACCGCTGGGCCGGGGAATATTTTTGATAGGAACTTCCGCAATGCGGGCACCGTACTGGCTGGCCAGGGCCGGGATGAACCGGTGCATTTCGCCATACAAATTGATGTCTTTCAGAACTTCGCTGCGATACGCCTTGAAGGTGGTGCCGAAATCGTGGAGATCCACCCCGGACGCTTTTTTCATCATCCAGTTAGCGATGCGGGAAGGAATTTTCCGGGTAATGGCATTGTCAACGCGCTGTTTGCGCCATCCGCTGGCAATATCATAGCCTTCTTCGATTTTTTCGAGCAGCAGCGGAATGTCTTCCGGATCATGTTGCAGGTCGCCGTCGAGAGAAACAATCACATCGCCGGAAGCTTCATCGAAGCCTGCCGCGAGCGCCGGAGTCTGGCCGAAGTTGCGGCGCAGGCGTAGAACCTTCAGGTGAGAATCGGTTTCCACCAGATTGGCGAGCAGGTCGAAGCTGCGGTCAGTGGAAGCATCATCGACAAAAATGATTTCGTAAGACCGGCGCAATCGCTCCAGCACCGTCGTTAACCGGTCATAAAGAGGCAGAATCGCCGGTTCCTCATTATGGATGGGGATAACGATTGAAAGATTGGTTGACACTATACCAGTTTAACGGAGCAGCTTGTTTTTTCAGGAGTTCGGGGTAGTACCAAAGGCAAAACTGAAGCAGAAGGCAGTTTCCAAAAACAAGGAAGCCGTCGTTCCCAAACACGAACGACGGCCCAAGTTAATTAAGTTAAATCAAGTTTACGGACGCCCGACGTTCTCCGCCTGCAGACCTTTCGGTCCTCGCTTCACTTCGAACTCCACTTCCGCGCCTTCCTCCAGCGTGCGGTATCCGTTCATCTGGATCGCCGAGAAATGCACGAACACGTCATCGCCGTTTGAGCGTTGGATAAATCCATAGCCCTTAGCGGCATTAAACCATTTCACAACACCTTTTTCTCTCACTACTAATTCTCCTGTGAATGATGCGAGGAAGTAGGCCCGCCAGGCGCCGCGAGCCGTTCAAGGAAGGGACAAGCCCTCCAAGGTGCGGATTTGGGGCTTGTGGGGTACAACCAGCTAACATCGGTAAATCTGCCATTCACTTTACCAGATCATATTTTCAGCAGCAAGCAAAATTATTGACTCTGTTGCGTTTAGGTTAAAACTGGTGACTTTGGACAAACGCTGGAGTAAGAACGGAATCGGGCTATTTGCGGCAGCTTCGGGACTACTTTTCCGATTGGCTGGTTTTGAGCTGATCCATGACGCTTGTGACCAGTTCTTTGGCATCCACCAGGCTTTTGGAAATAAGCTGAATGTCCATCGCCGGTCTGCCCAGTTGCCGGGCGCTTTGGCAGTACACTCCATGCTGCCCGACCAGCACCAGGGCATCTGTGATCAGGTCGAGCGTTACCGCCAAACGGCCCCGTTCCAAACCCATCATGAATTCAAATCTTTCCAGATCTTCTTTACGTTCCTGATAAACAGACATTTCTATCGTTTATTGTGGCATTGCAGAACGGAATGTCAGCGCAGCAGCCGCCAGTATTCCCGCATGATGCATTCATCCATGACCACCAGCAGACCGGCTGCTTCCGCCTTTTGCGCAGCTTCCTGGTGCATCACTCCTTGCTGCATCCATACGCAGCGTGCGCCTAGGCTGATCGCCTCGTCAACAATGGGCGGAACAAACTCGGACCGGCGAAAGATGTTCACAATGTCAATCGGCTCCTGAACGTCGCGTAAGCTCGAAACTGCCGGTACGCCTAACACTTCCGTTTCGTTGGGGTTCACCGGAATGATGTTGTAACCGCGGCTCTGCATATACTGCGCCACGCCGAAACTGGAGCGCATCGGGTTGCTGGATAAACCCACAACCGCAATGGTTTTAGCGGTTTTCAGAAGATCAGTGACGTTTTGTTTGTGATCCACGCGGTGTTTGCTTTCTGGGAGGAGTTCCGGTTCGCTTTGCGGCGGGTTTGCGAGCAGGCGGGTTTTCTTCAATAGCAGCCATTGTGCGCTGGAACCGCTCCACTTCCTGGCGGGTCAGGGTGCGGTAGGCCCCAGGTTTCAATCCGCCAATGTCCAGGAAGCCAATTTTAGTGCGCTTCAGCTTTTCCACCAGAAAACCGAAGTGTTTAAACATGATGCGAATCTGGTTTTGGCGGCCTTCCGTGATTGTGACCTCATACCAGGGGTTAGCTCCTTCGCGCAGCTTCCGCAGATGCGCGGGCGAAGTTTTGCGCCCGTGCAGGGGAACCCCTTTGCGGAAAGCTTCTTCCTGTTCCTGTGAAAGCGTGCCGTTTACCTTTACCACGTAGGTTTTAGGGATGTGTCCGGCGGGCGAACTGATGCGGTTGGCAAAATCACCATCATTGGTGAGCAGCAACAGACCTTCGCTGGCGTAATCCAAGCGCCCCACCGGGTAAATGCGCTCTCGAATGCCTTTGAAATAACTCATTACCGTTTCGCGCCGCTGCGGATCAGTGACCGTGGTGATAACGTTTTTCGGTTTATGAAAAGCAAAATAGGTAAAGTGCTGGGGAGCTTTCAAACGCTGCCCGTCCACTTTAATCTCATCGCTTGCCAGGTCTGCTTTGCTGCCTAGCTCGCTAACGGTTTTTCCGTTTACCGATACTCTGCCCGCGACAATCAATTCTTCCGCTTTGCGCCGGCTTGCCACACCCGCCGTAGCCAGGATTTTCTGGAGCCGTTCCTCAGCCATCTGATTTTATCTCGATTTCGTATTCTTCGGTCATTTGTTTTTGTTCGTCCGTTGTGCCGTGGTCAATCGCATTTTCAACAGGCGGCGTGGCTGCCTGTTCAGGCATTTCGTCCGTTAAAGCAAGGCGGCCCAGTTCTTCAAACTCTTTTAAAGTGGGCAATTCCTTCAAGGAGCTAAGCCCAAACTGAACCAGGAATTCCTTGGTTGTTTTATATAAGATGGGTTTCCCGATTACATCCTTACGGCCAGCAGTGGCGACCAATTTTCGATCCAGCAGAGTTTTTAAAACTCCCGCGCCCTGCACGCCGCGAATCTCCATAATCTCGGGCGCGGTAATCGGCTGTTTGTAAGCCACCACCGCCAAAGTTTCCAAAGCCGGAAGGGACAATTTTAAAGGAGGTTGCAGCCTTTTCACGAGCTGGCGAATCGCCTCATGATGTTCCGGCTTAGTGCCCATTTTGTAGCCGCCGGCAAGCTCCCGAATCGTGAGTCCCCGATCCGCTTTGGCGTACTCACTTGTCAGTTCAGCCAGTACTTGCTTTACCTGTTCCGTGGAACAATCAACAGCTAAGGCAATCTGTTCCGTAGTGAGCGGCTCGTCGGTGATGTAAATAGCTGCCTCGATAACTGCTTTTAAAAGGCTGCGCGCTTCCCCGTTCGGCTCAGTTCCATGCACGGATTCGGCGATAAGAACAGTGGAAATAAGTTCTGAGCCGGGAGCGAACGACGGCACGATCGGGGTTGCCCATTCGTCCTCTTTCACTTTGTGACTGGGCTCCGGTGCATCTGGCAACTCTTCGCGTGGTTCCATCCGTTTCGATTACTGATAATCCTGTTCAGCAAATTCCAGAGTTCCAGCAGCGAGTAAAGCTTCTCTGAAGTTTTCACGCCGCCGAATGCCGATATCTCCGAACAGTTCGCCTTGCGTGAGATCGATAGCCTGAGCTTTCACTAATTCCAGAATAGCGAGAAACAGGCAGATAATCGCGCGGCGGCTTTTCTGCCGTTCGAACAGTTTTGTAGCGGAAAGCGATTGCGATGTTCTTAGGCGCTGCAGTTCATGGCCGATGAACTGAATCATCTCCGGCACGCTGATATCTTCCTTGTCGATATCGTAAGTGGGACGGCTTTGCTGCCGTTCCAGCACGAATTGCAAGGTTTTTACCAGATCAATAATGCCGACCGCCAGCACCGGGCCTTCATCAGCGTTAAGAAACTGCTGAATCTGAGGGTTTGACCAAATGGCTTCTTCGACCACGCGCTTCTGCTGCAGCATCTCCGCCGCGTTTTTGAAACGCTCGTGTTCGATTAACCGCGCTACCAGTTCCTGGCGCGGATCTTCTTCGGGGCACATCCTTTCTAACTCCGGATCGCGCGGTAGCAGCAGCTTGCTTTTAATGTGAATCAGCGTCGCGGCCATGTAAACGAAATCCGAAGACAATTCGATGTCCAGCTCCAAGGCGCGCTGCATGTAACCTAGATATTGTTGGGTGATTTTGGCGATCGGAATGTCGTAAATGTTAATCTGCTGCCTGCGGATCAGGTCCAGCAGCAGGTCAAGCGGTCCATCATATTGTTCCAAGTGGAAATGCAGCGGCGACGACACTGATTTCAAAATAGCAGGACACACGGTTTAACTTCTGTCCGGAACTCAAGGTCGATCAGTCACATCTTAATCATTGTTCATGAGCCAGTTCAGGATAAAAACAGGATTGCGTAAACACCAAGTTGCGTTCTTGCTGGTGGTGTCAGTGTTGGCGGGCGTTTCTGCCTGCCTCCATCGCCGCGGCCCGGCGATGATTCTTTTCCAGAATAACGGAAAGGCCATGCTGCGGGGCGATTGTCCGCAAGGGGCGGAACATTGTTTCCCTTTAAACCCAGTCGCGCCCGATGAATACGTGAGCAGCCAATACGACCAGTACCAGCAGAGCGGCTTTGTCAGCCTGCGGCCTGAGATGCGATTGCGAATCGTAGCGCCGATTCTGCGTCCGGGCAGCCAGCTTCCGTTAGCTACTGTTCAGGATAAACAACAGGAACGCCCGAGTTTAACAGCAAAAGCTTCTCCGGATCTGCTGGGCTATCAAACCGCGCTTTACAACTTGGATGCTGACGGCTCCGGCAAAGTGATTGCCAGCTTGGAAAACATCAATCTACAGCCTGCGGGAAAAAACAATCCCAATGAATTAACCCGTACCGATTATCTGAAAGACATCACCAAACCCGGTTTTTTTCGCTTGTATTTTCAAACGCGCGAGTCTCCCAACGACAAGATGCAGGCACTGCTGGTGTCGTCCTCGCAAGGAAAATTGAACATTGCTTCCAGCGAATTCGAAGATTCGGACCGCTACTGCGCTTCGGCCCACCAGGATGTGCGCTGCGTTGCTTTCCCACCCGGTACAGCGGTGAATGCAGAGATAAAAGTGCATCTTAAGAAACAAACCATTTATCTGCCGCTTTCCGCCACCGTGAACGATGCTTTAAAAGCGTATGGCGCTGATGACGCAAAAACAATTGCCGCACGTTTGAGGATCGAACGAATCTGGGATTACCAACTGGTTCCGCTGCAATTTGAGCGTCAATCCGCAGCGATTCTGAAAATGCCTTTAATGGGCGGGGATCGTTTGAGCTGGTAGCGCACCGGCGAAGCTTCTATCATGAAAGAGAATATTTTTCATGGCAGAAGTGAATTTAACAGCGGACATTTTTGCCCGCATTGCGAAGCAACTGAACGTTGCCGCAGCGGCAGTGACGGCCACCGCATCTCTTTTAGGCGAAGGCGGAACTGTGCCGTTTATTGCCCGGTATCGGAAAGAAGCGACGGGCAATCTTGATGAAGTCGCTATCTCGCTGATTCAGGAAAAGCTGGCGTACTTTCGTGAACTGCTCGAACGGCGCGAAACTGTTCTGAAATCAATTTATGAGCAGAACAAACTCACGCCGGAGTTGAAGAACCGGATTGAGGGCGTATTTGATCGCAGCGAACTGGAAGATTTGTATCTTCCGTTCAAACCGAAGCGCCGCACCAAAGCAACGATTGCCCGCGAGAAGGGCTTGGAGCCGCTGGCGCAGCGAATCTGGAACCAACTGCCGGGCTGGGAATCGCTTCACGTGTTTGCTGCTTCTTTTATTAATGCAGAAAAGGGAGTTGGGGCAACAGAAGACGCGCTGGAAGGCGCTCGGCACATTCTGGCGGAATGGATCAGCGAAACTGCTGAGTTTCGTAAGAGTCTACGCCAACTGATGCTGAGCGAAGGTTTTGTGGTCAGCAAAACGATTGAAGGTGCAAGCGACCCGGAAGGCAAGTTCGCGATGTATGCTGATTACCGCGAACCCGCTCAGAAAATCCCTTCTCATCGAATGCTGGCGATCCGGCGCGGCGAAAAGGAAAATGTTCTGTTTTTCGAGATTGAACTTGATCCTGCCAAACCGCTCGGCTATCTGAAGCGAAGCATCATCAAGCAGCCCGGCGAGTGGGAGCCGCAGTTGCAAGCGGCGATTGAAGACTGCTGGAAAAGATTGCTGAACTCATCGATTCAAACCGATGTTCGAATGCAGTTAAAGGAGCGATCGGACGAAGAAGCGATTCGCGTGTTCCGGGAAAATCTGCAAAATCTTCTGTTAACTCCTCCGGCGGGAATGATTGGCGTGCTGGCGGTGGACCCCGGTTTGCGCACCGGCTGCAAAATTGCGGTGGTGGATGATACCGGAAAATTTCTGGAACATGCGGTGATCTACCCGCTGGAGCCAAGAAACGATGCTGCCGGATCCGCAAAAACACTTCAGTTCTTAATCAGCAAACACAACGTGCGGGCCATTGCCGTAGGCAACGGCACCGGTTCGCGCGAAGCAGCCGCGTTTGTGCAGAACTTTCTGCGCGAGGCAAATTTGTCCACTGTATTTAGCGTGGTGGTCAGCGAGTCCGGCGCTTCGGTTTATTCTGCTTCCGAGATTGCGCGCCAGGAGTTCCCCGATTTGGATTTAACTGTTCGCGGCGCGATTTCGATTGCCAGGCGCTTGCAGGATCCTTTGGCTGAATTGGTGAAGGTGGACCCAAAATCGATTGGGGTTGGCCAGTACCAGCATGATGTAGACCAGCGCAAATTAAATGATGCTTTGGAAACAACGGTGAAAACCTGCGTGAATCAAGTGGGCGTCGATTTGAATACTGCTTCTTTCGCCTTGCTGAAGCATGTGTCCGGCATCAACGAACGGGTGGCGGAAAAAATTGTGGCTTACCGGAACGAGAAGGGCCGCTTTCGATCCAGAATGCAATTAACAGCCATTTCCGGCTTCGGCCCGAAGACATTCGAACAAGCGGCCGGCTTTCTCCGCATCCGCAACGGCGACAATCCGCTGGATATGACAGCCGTGCATCCGGAATCGTATCCGGTGGTGCAGAAAATCGCGTCCCGGCTCCAGGTGAGCATTCCTGAGTTGATTGCCCAACCTGACAAACTGAGCAGCGTTAAGGCCGAGGATTTCAAGATGGAGGCGGGCGTGTTTACGCTGCGCGACATTCTGGAGGAATTGCGCAAGCCGGGACGGGACCCTCGCAATCAATTTATTGCGCCGCAGTTTAATTCCCAGATCAAAGAAATTGCGGACGTGAAACCCGGCATGACGCTGGAAGGCATAGTCACGAACGTAACTGCATTTGGCGCTTTTGTAGATATTGGCGTTCACCAGGACGGACTGGTGCATGTGAGCGAGTTGGCTCACCGTTTTATCAGAGATCCGAATGAGGCGGTGAAAGTGGGCCAGATTGTGAAGGTGCAGGTTCTAACGGTAGACGCGAAAACAAAACGAATCTCTTTATCGATAAAAGCTCTTCAGTCGGCAGCAACTCCTGCGGTGAAACACGGCTCGCCGCCCAAGCCGCAAGCGCCGGTGAAAACAATCAATGAAAAGTTATCTGATTTGTCGGGCCGGTTTCGCACCCGCTAATTCGCGAACGGCTCGACCGCGTTACTTTTGAGCTGCTTTCAAATCCGTTACGCCGGGAATCGGTTTCACTGGGCCGGAAAACCTACCTTTCAGATCATCCACGCCGGACTGCGAATGAGCAGCGGAAACTAAATCCTGCCGTTCCTGACGAAGATTTTCGGTATTCATTCCCATTTCTTTGTCACGCTTTTCAATCATGGCGGGTTTGATTTCGCCATCGTGATTAAAAGACCAGGCCAGATGCGGCGCACCGAGCGGCATTTTGTCAGCCGGTTTGCCGTTGTTATCTGTCATCCAAACATGCCAAGTCTTGCCGTAACTGTTCATTTTTTTCTGCATAAACAGCTTCTCCGCTGTTTTCGGCAGACCTGGGCCGATCAATTCGCCGGAAAGAATCTCGTAGTTATGAGGATGCCAATACTTTCTTTCCTCCGCCGGCAGCGTGTTGAATAGTTTTTCGGAAATGATATACTCCAGCCCGTTCATGTTGGCTGTTTTTGTGTTGCCGTCGAACAACACGCATTGGGCGAAATCTTCATTCACCTGATTGCAGTAATGGTGAGCTTCCATTTGCATGGATGGATTGTCTTTCATTGGATGAAAGCCCACTAAGTAGATATCAAACTGCTTCACCGGCGTTACGTTCTGCAAAACGTTTGCGCCTGTTTCCAATGTTTTCGTCGAAGCGCTTTCTTTCTGTCCTGCCGGTTGGCTGACGGACGCAGAATTGTGGGCTCCGCAACTGACAAATAAAAGAACTGCGCAGAAGAGTGGGCTCGCCTGTTTTATTTGAGGGTGGATTTTCATTGAACAGAATAGATGCTGTTCAGCAAGCACGCACAACAAGAAAAGGTGCAGCTTGTTTTTATGCGATAAAATTCCCGCGTAATCTTTTTGGGAAAAATCAGTCTATTCCGTTCAGTTTTTATGAAACAATCCTAGTAAGCAACAGTCCACATGGCAATGGAAGCATTACAAACTCAGCGTCCGCGAGTGCTTTTGGCGGATGACCATACTCTGGTATTAGAAGGACTTTCCAAGCTGCTACAAAACGAGGTGGATCTGGTTGGATCGGCTTCATCCGGATCGGAAGTTGTGGAAAAAGCGGCAACTTTACAGCCTGATGTGGTTCTGATGGACATCACCATGCCTGGTATGAACGGGATTGAGGCTGCTAAGCAGTTGAAACAGCGCGCCCCGAATACCAAAATTATCGCGCTCACCATGCATAACAGCCCCGTTTATCTTCGTGAATCGATGAAAGCAGGAATGGCTGGCTATGTTTTAAAGCAATCAGCCGCTTCCGAGTTAGGCGCTGCGTTGCAAGCCGTCATGCGGAACGAACGCTACGTCACCCCCTTGCTTTCCGAACAGGCAGCTCATGGTCTGGCAGAAGGAACTGATCGCGCGCTCACCAGCCGCCAGCGTGAAGTGCTGCACCTGATCGCTCAAGGCTGCATTGCGAAAGAAATTGCGGCCCGCTTAGGAATTTCTGTTCGCACTGCTGAATTTCACCGCGTCAGCATCATGCAGAAACTTGCATTGCATACCACTGCCCAGTTAACCCGTTATGCTCTTGAAAACGGCATTATCGACTAACACTGCGGTTTGCTAACCGGCCTTTTTAGCCATGATATTGTTGGCTTGTGCAATTGCCTTCCTTATCGAGACGCGCGTTTCTAGGTTCCGCTGTTCTTTCCCCCCTGCTGCTACAGGCTGCGGCCAAAGGCATTCCCATCGGGCTTGAGCTTTACTCAGTACGCGACCAGTTGAAGGCTGATCTTCCCGGCACTCTGAAAACAGTTGCGGGAGACGGCTATCAATGTGTAGAGTTTTTTGCGCCCTACTACAATTGGACACTCGACCAAGCCAAAGTTACGCGTAAGGTTCTCGATGAGAACGGCCTGCGCTGTTTTTCTACTCATAACGCGATCAACTATTTTGACGACGCGCAGATAGCTCACACCATTAAGCTAAACCACGCGTTGGGCGCACGTTATGCCATAGTGTCCAGCGCGGGAGCGCCTAAAACGCTGGATGGCTGGAAGCAGGTCGCTGACCGGTTGAATAAGGCGGCAGACCGGCTCCGGCCAGAGAATCTGTATACCGGCTATCATAATCATCAGCCTGAGTTCACTCCGCTGGAAGGAACGAAGCCCCTTGAAGTGATAGCTCGTAATACAAGCAAAGATATTGTTTTGCAGTTTGATGTTGGCACCTGCGTGGAAGTAGGCGCTGACCCAGTTGCCTGGATTAAACAAAATCCTGGCCGCATTCGTTCTTTGCACTGCAAAGATTGGGGACCGCAACAGGGGTATCAAGTTTTATTTGGCGAAGGCACTGTTCCCTGGAAAGCTATTTTTGAAGCAGCGGAAACAGTAGGCGGCGTTGAATATTATCTGATTGAACAGGAAGGAAGCCGCTACCCCGCTTTCGAAACAGCCAAGCTGTGCTTTCAGTCGTTTCAGAAGATTCACGGACAGGCTTCTTGAGAAGCAAAATTACTGCGCAGTTCCGGTGCGCTGCCATAACTCGGATACAATAAAACCTTGCTTCCAGTCTACCCGCTTTACCGGAATAAATCCGGCTCGCAACAAAAGCGGCCGCCACTCCGGCAAGGTTTGATTAACTAAACCAGTCGCAATTCGGAAAAATTTGTACATCAGCTTGATCCAGAACCGGGCGAAGATGCGCGGCCACCCACAAGAAGGAAGATCAAATTCCGACACTACCCACTGTGCTTTGCTGTTGGAGTGTTCTGCGATTCGTTTAATCAGCGGACTTAATTCCGCTGTGGAAAATACGTCAAAAAGAAATTGGCAAGCGATCAGATCGTAGTTCGCGTCTGGCAGCCTTGCTGTTCGGATGTCGGCCTGGTAAAACCTGATCTGTTGGGCGCGGCCCATTCTTTCAGAAGCAATACGCCGTTGAGCGAGTTGCAGCATTCGCGCGCTTACGTCGATAGAATCGATCTGTGCGCCGGGCCATCTTTCTGTTAATTCTTTTAAGAATCGACCGTCGCCATCGCCGATGAGCAAGGCACGGCTGACTGGCTGAAGATGCGGCAGCATAATAAAACGGCACCGTTCGAGCATACGGCCAAAGCGCAGATATTCCAGCCAGCGGTACGCTTTCGCCACAGGATCGCAGTTCATCTTTAGAAAAACCAGACCAGTACCGGACTGAGCAGAACCGCATCAGCCAGAACCCGCAGCATGGGCGTTGAAAACCGATGCGATTGTCTAAATAGAAAAAACAGGGCGGCTGCGCTCAAGAAGAGGGAAGCAAATAATGGACGTGTTTCAGAAGTACCGGTGACGAGCGCAAACACTGCCGCAAATTGCAATACGGGCAGAATAGCAGGTAGGCGTTTAGCGACGACGAATGTAAGCGGGTGAATTTGCTGATTACCTAGGATTTGGTAATGACATCCTTCCCAGTACTCAATAGCTAAGCAATTGGAAGCGCACAGAACCGCAAAAAACAGAAATGGAAGCACCATTTTCCGGTGCAGCGGTTCAGCCATGCTCCAAACGGGAAGACAAGTGCCAGCCGAAAAGATCAACCCCACGACAAACTCTTTGGGCCAAAAGCGTCGGAAACGCAGCGGTTCGCCATGCACCACGGCAAAATAAACAATTACTGCGCCTAGCAGGCAGAGTCCCTGCCGGACCACAGCCGGCTCCAAGCGTTGACAAATCCATTGCAGAACGCCGAGGCTCATGAAAGCTCCAGCAAGGAAAACCTTAAAATGGCGATAACAGAATGCATGGCGCTCGGGCAGCGCATGCGAGTAAGATCGAAGCACATCCAGCAAGCGATCGCTTACGTAAATAAACCAGACGGCAAGCGCCAGGGCGATGGTGACCAGAGGTGACAGGCTGACATCAAAACAGCGGGCAAACAGCCATTGCCAGACCACGGCCACCAGCGGCGCGTCCAGGCTCAGCAAGTTCAGCCACAACCATGCCTGCGGAGGTGCGTATCCAAAAACTTTCGGTTCACTTTTAAACGTGGATTGTTCTTGAATAGGTGGCAACACAAACCGCTACTTCGAGCGTACCAATCGGTCCGCTGATCTACCTGTAAGTTGAAGCATTCTTGATTCTGGCGGAGCCACCATTTAGAATAGGGAAAGCACACTCCGTTGCGGGAGTAACTCAATGGTAGAGTCACAGCCTTCCAAGCTGTTGGTTGCGAGTTC
>CAXTWH010000005.1:0-149052 GCA_964247975.1 uncultured Bryobacteraceae bacterium
TTTCCGCCCAGGCGGAAACCACAGCTTCGCTTACGTTCATGAAAATCTGTTACTTCGATGCGTTTTCCGGTATTAGCGGCGATATGAGTGTGGGCGCGTTGTGCGACGCCGGCGCTCCTTGGGAACCGTTGCAGGCCGGTTTGGAAAGTTTACAGTTGAACGCTTCGTTTCGTGTTGAAAAAACAAAGCGCAAGGGAATTGCCGCTTCGAAGTTTTATGTGGAAGGAGGCGAACAGAAAGCGCATCGCCATCTGCCCCACATCGAAAAAATTATTCAAACTGGCAGCTTAACCGAACGCGCCAAAGAAAACTCATTAGCCGTGTTCCGCAAGTTGGGCGAAGCGGAAGCAAAGTCGCACAACGTGCCGATGGAAAAAGTGCATTTTCATGAAGTGGGCGCGGTGGATTCCATTGCCGACATTGTGGGCGCTTGCGTGGCGCTGGATGCTTTAGGCGTCACACAAGTGTATGCTTCGAAGATCAACGTCGGCAGCGGCACTGTGAATACTCAGCACGGCATTTTGCCGGTTCCCGCTCCGGCCACCACGGAACTGCTGCGCG
Organism: uncultured Bryobacteraceae bacterium; assembly: GCA_964247975.1. Taxonomy (GTDB): domain Bacteria; phylum Acidobacteriota; class Terriglobia; order Bryobacterales; family Bryobacteraceae; genus KBS-96. The sequence goes on from CAXTWH010000005.1 coordinate 562, forward strand.
GCATACCAATCTATTCCTCAGGTCCGGAAACAGAATTGACCACGCCCACCGGAGCGGCACTACTCCGTACGCTGGCCAGCGGCTTTGGCGCGATGCCTCCTTTGAAAGTGCAGTGCCAAGGTTTTGGCGCGGGTGACAAGGAATTTCCTGATCGGGCCAATGTGCTGCGCGTGGTAATCGGTGAAAGCACCGGCGCGACCGAAGCCACGACGGTCACTGTGGTGGAAGCAAATATCGATGATTCAACGCCACAAGTGCTGGGCTATGCGATGGAACAACTGCTGTCTGCAGGCGTTTTGGATGTGACGTTAGAGCCGATTTTCATGAAAAAGAATCGTGCCGGAACGAAAATCTCCGTTCTCTGCCAACCCAACCAGGCCGACGCGGTGGCCGCGTTATTGTTTGCCGAAACATCTACGTTCGGCCTTCGCTTGTATACGGCGGAGCGTCGGGTGCAGGCGCGGTCGTTTAGCGAGGTGGAAACCGTGTTTGGAACGGTGCGGGTCAAAGAAGCGGAAAACGGCTGGTTCGCGCCGGAGTATGACGATTGCCGCCGCTTAGCTATAGAAAAAAATGTGGCGCTGCGGGACGTGATGGCCCAGGCAAATTCTGTTTTTTTGAAAGGGAAACGCCCTTAACTCTGCGATGCATAAAGGCAAGTACTACCTGACCACGCCGATTTACTATGTAAACGCGGCTCCGCATATTGGCACGGCGTATTGCACGTTTACGGCTGATCTAATCAAGCGCTTCAAATTGCAGCAAGGCTACCATCCGGTTGTGCTGACCACCGGCTCCGATGAACACGGGCAGAATGTGGAGCGCGCGGCCAAGGCAATCGGGAAAAGTCCGGAAGAGTACGCGACCGCCATTGCGAATGAATTTGTCCGGCAGTGGCAAACCGTAGGAATTCAAGTTGACCATTTTATCCGCACTTCGGACCCGAAGCATTTTGAAATGGTCCGGGACTTGTTCGAGCGCTGCGAGCGGAACGGCTATATCTATAAAGGCGCTTACACCGGCCAGTATTGTTTTCATGATGAACTGTACGTGACGGACGCCAAACCAGGCGACCCCTGCCCCGATTGCGGACGCATTACCGAAACCGTAACGGAAGAAAATTATTTTTTTAAACTTTCGGCTTTTCAAGACAAACTGCTCGAATTATATGAGCGGCAACCGGATTTTATTTTGCCGGAAACGCGTCGCAACGAACAGACTGCGTTTGTGAAACAAGGATTAACAGATCTTTCCATTACGCGCACGACCATCAATTGGGGCATCCCGGTTCCGGTAGAAGGCAAGCACGTTTTTTATGTCTGGTTCGATGCCCTGATCTCTTATATGAGCGCAGTGCAGGGCCAAAATCTATGGCCGGCGGACCTGCATCTGATCGGCAAAGATATTCTGCGATTTCATGCGATCTACTGGCCGGCGTTTCTGATGGCCGGCGAATTGCCGCTGCCGAAACAATTATTTGCCCACGGCTGGATTCTGGTGCAGGAAAGCAAAATGAGCAAGAGCCGCGGAAACGTGGTTCGCCCTGGGCCGATTGTGCAAGTGATGGGCGATGGCGATGAACTGGCCGGGGCGGACGCGCTGCGTTATTTCCTATGGCGGGAAATTCCGTTCGGGCAGGACGGTAATTTCAGCTATGAGGCATTGATTGACCGCTACAACGCAGACCTCGCAAACGGCATCGGCAACCTGGCCAGCCGCACTTTGGCAATGATTCACCAGTATTACGATGGCAGCATCCCGTTGTCGCGCGGTGATAACTTAATCGCCGCCGGCGCACAGCAAACTTCCGAACAGGTAGCACGGCACTTTGAAAATTTTGATTTCACGCGCGGCATTGAAGCCGTGCTGAACTTCGTTTCGCAGATCGACAAGTTTATTGTGGAACGCGCTCCTTGGAAGCTTGCCAAGCAGCGATCAGAAACGCCGGAAGCAGAACAAAAATTAGCCGACACGCTTTACACTTCTGCTGAAAGCCTGCGGCTGATCTGCGGCTGGCTGTATCCAGTGATTCCGCGCTCCGTGTCGAAGATTTGGGAACAGTTGGGAATGACCAGTTCCCTTTCGGATCTGCGTTCGGAACACCTGCGCTGGGGGCAACTCACCCCAAAACAGAAAATCGGAAACGTGCAGGCCGTGTTTCCCCGAATCGAATCCAAACCGGCGATTGAAAAGATGCAACAACTTGAAATAACAGAAAAAGACCGTCAGAATGCGCTGCTCGGCAAAAAACCTGAAACTCCCGTTGCCGAAGCACCGGCAACAACAGCTACGCCGAACATCTCCATTGATGATTTTTCGAAAGTAGATTTGCGGGTTGGTGAAGTGAAATCAGCGGAGCCGGTCAAAGGAGCGGATAAGCTGCTTCACTTAAAAGTAGACATCGGTGAAAGCGAGCCGCGAACCATTGTGGCCGGCATTGCGCTGGCTTATAAGCCGGAAGAACTGGTCGGACGCAAGGTTGTAATTGTGGCGAATCTGGAACCGCGTAAACTGCGCGGCATCATCTCCCAAGGCATGATTGTGGCCGCTAGTGTGGAAGGCGGCAAGCCAGTGTTGGCGGGCTTCCACGAAGACATTCCAGCGGGAGCGCGGCTGCGTTAACCGGCGGCTCACAGTGGAGTTTATCGATTCGCACTGCCACCTGGATGACGCTCAGTTCGACCTTGACCGGGAAGAAACAATTGAACGCGCTCGTGCAGCAGGAATAAAAACAATGCTGGCCATCGGAACCGGCGATGGTCCGCCCGATCTGGAAACGGCTGTTCGTTTAGCCGAACAGTATCCGTTTATCCAGGCTACCGTCGGCGTTCATCCGAATGATGCGCCGAAAATAAATTCTTACACCTTAGAACATCTAACAGCCTTGTTGCAGCATCCCAAGGTTGCGGCTTTGGGGGAAATTGGTTTGGACTACCACTGGGGTGTTCCGCGAGAAACACAGCTTCCCGTGTTCGAGCATCAATTGGAACTGGCTGCGAAAGCGCGAAAACCAATCGTGATTCACACGCGCGATGCTTGGAACGACACGCTGGATGTGCTGCGTTTGCATTGGGCCGGCACTGGTCTGCCCTGCGTGATGCATTGTTTTACAGGCAACGCCGGACAAGCGGAAGAATGTCTTGAGCTTGGTTTCTATTTGAGCTTCGGCGGCATTGTTACTTTTCCGAAGTCGGTTGAGGCGCGAGAAGCGGCTCGAAAAACGCCTTCCGATCGCATTCTGATTGAAACCGATGCTCCGTATTTAGCTCCGGTTCCTTATCGGGGAAAGCGGAATGAACCGGCTTTTGTTGTGCATACGGCCAACAGGCTGGCGGAAGTTCGCGGCATTTCGGTGGAGGAACTGGCTTCGGAAACAACAAAAAATTTTGAGCACGTTTTCAATTTATCGGGAATCTCAAGTACAAAGTCAGCTTCGAACTCAGTTTCTGATGGGCTGAATGGTTGAAGAAGGGACAAGCTAAGCTGAAGAACTTGGCCCAGAAAGTTTTTAGGGGAAATGTTTTCTAAGATCAGGCAATCGATAGTCGCGCACGAGATATTTGAGCTTGTTCAAGCCGATCTCGCGTTGGTAGAACAGGAAATTGGCATTGAATCGGTTGCCTCGGTTGAAGCTATCACCACCATCAATCAGTATCTGCACGCGGGCGGCGGTAAACGGCTTCGTCCGGTTCTGGTTTTATTGACTTCACGCTTATTCGGTCCGTCTGCTCCAACGGCAAGAAGATTGGCGGCAGTGGTGGAAATGATTCACACTGCCACCCTGGTGCATGATGATGTGATTGATACAGCCAAAACCCGGCGAGGCCGTCCTTCCGCTAATACGGTCTGGGGCAATCACACGGCCGTGCTAGCCGGTGACTGGCTGTATATGCAAGCGTTTCAGGTGGCATTGCGCGAACGCCAGTTTCATCTTCTCGATGTTCTGATCTCGCTCACGCAGTTGATGGTGGAAGGCGAACTGCTGCAGCTTGACCGTTTGCGCCAGCTCGACATCTCCGAAGCGGACTACATGGAGTTGGTTGACCGGAAAACCGCCAGCTTGTTTTCCGCCTGCGCCAAGCTGGGCGCAATCTCTGCAGGAGCGGAAGAAAGCGCGGAAAACAGGCTAGGCGAGTTTGCCTGGAATTTGGGAATGGCGTTTCAATTAGTGGATGACATTCTGGATTTCACATCTACTGAAAAAATTTTGGGTAAGCCGGCCGGTAACGATCTGCGCGAAGGCAAAGTGACGCTGCCCATGATTTATGCTTTGCAGACTGCCTCGCGGGAAGAGCGGGAAGCGGTGGAAAGCGTCATCATCAACGGAAACTATGATCAGGTTCCGTTTATGCGAGTGCAGCAGATTCTTGAACAACACGGCGCAATCCGCCGCGCTTACGATCGGGCTCATGCGTTTACGCTGCGCGGGCGCGAACTGATTTCTTCTTTTCCTGATAGTCCGGCGCAGCGCGCTCTCCAGGCTGTGATTGATTTGATCAAAGACCGGCAGTCGTAATCGACAGTTGCTCCAGTTTGGGCGCAATCAAACTCCAGACTCGATCCGCAACCACTTCCGGCGCGGCATCGCCATCCACTACGTGAAAACGGTCAGGCTCCTGGTAAGCAATCTTCTGGTATCCTTTCCGAACTTTGCGGTAAAATTCCAGCGATTGTTCGTCAAGCCTGGTTTCAATGGCCGGCGCGCCTTCAACCAGCATGTTTCGCGCCTGCGCCCGCCGTAGGCTTGTGTGCAGATCAATATCGATACAAATTGTGAGTTCAGGCAGCATCGCTCCAAGCGTCAGGCGATGCAGTGCATGAACAGTTTCAAAACCCAAGCCGCGCGCTTCTCCCTGATAAGCCAGCGAAGAATCAGTAAAGCGATCAGACAACACAATTGCGCCGCGAGTTAAAGCGGGCCGGATCCACTGCTCGGCGGTTTGCGCTCGGCTGGCAAACATCAGCAGCAGTTCAGCCATCGGCGCCATTTCATTGTTTTTTGAATCAAGCAGAATGCGGCGAATCTGCTGGCCGATAGGCGTGCCGCCTGGCTCTGCACTGACCACCACGGAATAGCCAAGCTGTTGGAGGCGCTCCGCCAGTAGCTTGAGTTGCGTTGACTTGCCGCTGCCGTCAATTCCTTCGAAGCTGATAAACAAGCCGCGGCTAGTCATAAACAAAGTGCAGAACTTTTTTCAAATCTTCCCAGGTTTCGCGCTTTGCTTGTTGATTGTATTGCCGTAGCAGATATGACGGATGATAAGTTACCATCACCGGAATATCGTTCCATTTCTGCCATTCTCCGCGCATTTTCGTAATGCCGATTTTGCTATTCAATAGGGCCTTGGCCGCAGTAGCTCCTAACGCGCAGATTGCCTTTGGTTTAATCACCATCAACTGCCGGTAAAGAAACTGCCCGCAGGTTTGCATCTCATCCGGTAGTGGTGTGCGGTTTTCCGGCGGACGGCACTTCACCACATTGCAGATATAAACATCGTCGCGGCGGATCGGAATTCCTTCTTTCAATGCGGTGTTGTCAATCATCTGCGTCAACAACTGCCCGGCCCGGCCCACAAAAGGAATGCCCTGCTCGTCCTCATCCGCGCCTGGTCCTTCGCCCACAAACACTAATCGCGCAGTTTCGTTGCCGGAGCCGAACACAATTTTCTTGCGCTGTTCGCATAAGCGGCAACGCTTGCAATCGCCGATATCCTCGCGGATGGCGAGCAGCGTATCGTTTTCCGGAGCCAGACCAGGCAGCAAAATACTAGGCTGGGATGCTTTGATGAGCGACGGAGTGGTCAACACAGGCGGCGCCACATCAGCTTCGGTAAGAGGCAATTTCACCGGCACAAACAATTCATCGCTTGCTTCGGGCAGTTTCGTTTCCTGCATCGGCGCTATATCGTTTTGTTCCGTTTCGAGCGCGTCGCGGCGGTATAAATCGTGAACGCCGAGATCGCGATAAAACTCAAGTTGTTTGCGAATCTGATCTCGATCCATAAAGTTACTTCTTTTAACTTACCAATGTAGTTTTTAGGTGGAATTCGCTTTGCTATGCAGAGAATGAAGCGTTCGGCAACGTATCCGATGAGTCATTGTAATCAGTCTAATTTTCAAGATGAAAGATAAATTACTGTACAAGATCTTTAGTTGGAAGACTGTTACTCTCTTCGACTTTTTGTAGTCAAACGGAGGAATGGAACTGATGATCACAACTGCCAAGAATATGACATCTGGTTGCACGCGCGAACAGTGCATACAATTTCCGGCATCTAGTGCCTTCCATAAATCACTTCGTTTTACGGCGATTTTGCTGATCTTTGTTTTCTGCCAGAACGCTGCATTTGCCCGTATTCCGTGGCGTTATGGGCATACTCACTGGCTACAATTTAAAGCCACCGCTTATTCGGTTTCCGGCGAAACAAAATCACAAACAATCACCAGGGAAGGTAAAACGTTAGCGGCTGACCCTGCTGTTCTGCCAATTGGCACGCTGGTGGAAATTCGTCGCGCCGGGCCATATTCGGGGCAATACATAGTGCAGGATACAGGAGAAAAAATTGTTGGTCGCAAAGTAGATATCTACATTGCGCGAACCGGCGAAGCAAAACAGTTCGGAGTTCGTAATGTGCGGATACGAATCCTGAAGCCTGCGCCGGAAACGCCTAGCGAACAACGTAAAGCAGCAGCGGAAACATCAGTTGCGCCTAAGCCCCCCAAAGATCAGCGAGTAAGCGAGTATTATCAATACCCCCCTAAGGAAGCAGACGAAACAGCTTCAGCGCAAAAATAATTTTGGAGGATAGTTGCGCAAATTTTTCAGTAATTACGTGATTGGCCCATTCGACGAGGGAAATGAAAATCGCCGGGCTGCCAAACTTCGCTCCCCATTGGTCCAGGTCTGTTTGTAGAACCGCACGAGCACGACTACAAGCACCACAGGCATAAATCTGAATGTGTTTCTCAACAACTTTCGTGAGCGACTGCTCTAAGGATAGCCGGCCGACCGGCACCACTGTCGCGGCAACTGATTTCCGCATCAGCGAAACTGCTTCGCCAAGCAAGCAAATCTGCACTGAATGTCCTGCTTGCGAAAGGGCTAGGCCATGAAGAAAAGGAAACGCTGCCTTGGTGGGATCATCAGATCCCCAGGCACTTTTCGTCATGATGCTCAGAGGTTTATGCGAAGTTCCTTGATTCAACGAAGACGAGGCTCCCAAAAAAGATATCGAAACTAACTGACGAAGAAATGAGCGCCGCGCCATGAAAACCTTTGGGAAAGGCAAAGTATAACATTCTTTTCAGGTCGAGAAAATCAACAATTGTCCCACTCGGCCTTAAGCTATACCTGACTCATGGGTGATTCAGACAGAAAACAGACGAGCTACCCATTTAGGGTTTTGCAGTTTGCGCTTTCTGCGGAACTGCTGTTGTCTTAATCGCGCGGATTTTTAGCGAACGAATAGCAACCGGCGCTTCCGGTCGGTCGTTTTCGTCTTTGGGCGCTTCAGAAATTTTGTCTACGACTTCTTGCCCTTCTACCACTTGGCCGAAAATAGAATAATTGTTTTCCAGCCACGGTGTGGGCGCGGTTGTAATAAAAAATTGCGAACCGGCGCTGTTTGGAAAAGACTTCTTAGCCATTGCCAGTACGCCGGGCTTATCGAAGTGCAGCGTTTGGCTGATCTCATCATCAATCGAAAAGCCTGGGCCGCCTTCGCCCGTGCCAAGTGGGTCGCCGGCTTGAATCATGAAACCTTTAATCACTCGATGAAAGATCAAACCGGTATAAAACGGCGTGTGCTTTTCCTTGCCGCTTTTCGGATCAGTCCATCCCTTTGCGCCGGTCGCAAGCCCTTTAAAATTTTCCACTGTTCTGGGTGCCTGATCAGGAAACAACTGGCAGATAATTTCGCCTGCTGTGGTTTCAATATAGGCGTAAGTGCCGGGCTCTAAAACATGGGGCGCGGCGGAAGGTGGAGTTGCTGGTGATGCTCCTCCGTTATTGTTCTGCGCGTGCAGCACAAGCGCAAAAACAGCGCCAGCATAAAACAGAATCCGAACCGGAAAACGCATTTACACGCTGATTATACAAAGAACAAATTTGGGATAGTATGTTCGTAATCCAATTTTCACCGTACATTTACCGGCTTTTGGCATAACGCGGTTAATGTCAAAGAAGAGCCCATGCCGCTGATTCATCAGTCGCTTTCTTCTGAACAACAGGTATTCAATGGACTGCTGGATGAGTTATTGAATGTTCACACGGATTCGCGCAGCCTACAGTTGGTGCAGCGTTGTCTTGGCTTACCGGAACTGGACCGCCTCTACCATCTGGTTCTTTCAGAACGGCGCGAAAATGAAACTTTCTGTGCCGCGCTGCTGCGACTGCTCCATGTTAGCTGGAGCGCGTCGCTGCTTGACCTGCAACGGATTCCGAAAACCGGCGGCGCGCTGGTGGTGGCGAATCATCCATTTGGTTTGGTGGAAGGCGTTGTTTTAAAGGCCGTGCTGGAACAAGCACGGCCCGATAGCAAGATCATGGCTAATTCCCTGCTCGGGCGTTTTCCTGATCTCGCTTCTTCCTTGATTTTTGTGAATCCGTTCGGCGGAGAAAAAGCGACCTGGACCAATCGCCAAGGTTTGCGGGAATCGCTTGCCTGGCTGAAGCAGGGCGGCATTCTTGGCGCTTTCCCGTCCGGCGAAGTCGCCAGCATGAATATAAAGCGGAAACAGGTAATGGACCCGGAATGGAGTTACACCGTGGCGCGTTTGGCCATGCTCGCCAAAGTTCCCGTGCTGCCCATTTTCTTTGCCGGGCGGAATGGAACAGCTTTTCAAATGGCAGGTCTGCTTCACGCCCGGCTGAGAACCGCGCTGTTGATTCGAGAGTTTCTGAACAAAGCAGGAAAAGATGTGGAAGTGCGAATCGGCAATCTGGTGCCTGCGCGTAAGCTGAAGGAGTTTGGCTCCGACCAGGAACGGATTGAATACTTGCGGCGAAAAACATACATCCTGGGTAACCGTCAGCCGCCTAAACCGCCGCTTCCTTTTCTGGTGCCGCTGTTGAGGAAAGCCACTTCGATACAGGCGGAACCGGCCCTTATTGTTACGGCCACTGATCCGGTTTTGATGGAACAGGAAATTGCCGCGTTAAAGCTACAATCCATCCTGATTGAAGAGGGCGAAAACCTGGTGTGCTTCGGAACTGCCAATCAACTGCCGAACGTTCTGCGTGAAATAGGCCGTTTGCGCGAAATCACTTTCCGCGAAGTGGGCGAAGGAACAGGACGCTCCATTGACCTGGACGAGTTTGATAACTACTACCAGCATTTGTTCATTTGGAACCGGACTAACCGGGAAATCGTAGGAGCTTACCGTTTAGGCCAATCCGATCTTATTCTGAAAAACTTTGGACAACGGGGACTCTATACCAGTACGCTTTTTGCTTACCGGCGGCAATTTTTGGAGCGAATCAATCCGGCGCTTGAAATGGGGCGTTCGTTTGTGCGACCGGGCTATCAGAAAAGCTATGCTTCGCTGCTGCTTTTATGGAAGGGCATTGGCGCTTTTATTTGCCGGAATCCGCAGTACAAAAATCTGTTTGGGCCGGTGAGCATCAGCAATGATTACCATCCAGGCTCGAAGCAACTGATTGTTCACTTCCTGAAGGAATATTGTTCTTCTGAAGACCTGGCCCGCTTTGTTCGCGCCCGCAGTCCTTTTCGCACGCATCCATTAAAGGAATGGAACGATGAATCCACAATAGAGTGGGATATTGAAGAATTATCCGCACTGGTAGCGGATATTGAAACTGACCAGAAAGGTGTTCCGATCTTGCTAAAGCAGTATTTGAAACTAGGCGGCAAGCTGATCGGCTTCAATGTTGATCCCGCCTTTTCCAGCGCCCTAGATGGCTTGATTATTGTGGAACTGCTGAAAACTGATGTTCGACTGCTCGAACGATATTTAGGTGAAGAAGGCAGTGCCGCGTTCCGCGTTTACCATCAGGTTGATTCTCTGGTTCGTATACTACAGTAGATAGCGAGACAATGGTACTCGATGCAACGGAACGGAGCCAACGAGCAGATCTTAGAGCCCGTGTCCGCTTACGATCGAGTGGCGCAGAACTTTGAAACGCTTTCGGATCGTCGGCGCGCTTATCTGGCCAGAATCGAGCAGCTTATTATCTCGGAGATTCCGCGCCGAAGCTGCTGTCTGCTCGATGTGGGAGCCGGTAACGGAATGCGGGCGCTGCGCATCGCGCAATCCACCAGCGTAAAGAACATTGTTCTGCTTGAGCCAAGCGTCGAGATGCGCCGCCATTGGCTGCCGGAAGTTCAAAGCTGGCCGATTCGAGCTGAAGAATTAACAGAAAAAACAGGACAGTTCGACATCGTTTTGTGCTTGTGGAACGTGCTTGGGCATATCTTCCCCTTGGAAAACAGGAAACAAGTTTTGCGCCATTGTGCGCGCCTGCTTTCGCCGGGAGGCCGGATGTTCGTCGATGTTATGAACCGCTACAACGCGGCGCAGTATGGAGTATTTCCGACCATCCGCCGCCTGTTGTGGGATCGCGCCCATCCAAATGAAATGAACGGCAATGTAAAAGTTCACTGGGAGTTCAGCGGAGAAAAGTACGCAACAGCAGGTCATGTTTTTACGCGCGGCGAGTTCCGTCGTATGATTGGTTCTGCCGGACTCGCGATCGAAAAACAATTTACCGTCAATTACACAACAGGCCAAATCTGTCGATGGAAGTTGCAAGGAAACCCGCTTTATGTTCTGCGTCGACAATAAGCACGTTTGTGCGGTTAAGCACAACGCGGGAGACTTTTCAGAATTGCAGTCAGAATGCCGCAAACATCTAAAATTTGGTCGCGCGTGAGGGTATTAAAGAACGGAAGGGCCAGCGTCCGGCAGGCAACTTCTTCCGTAACGGTTAAATGATGGCTTGTGTTGGCGTAGTTCAGATACGGTTGTTGCAGGTGGATGGCGGGGAAATAAGCCCTGCAACCAATACCGGCGGCTGTGAGCGACCGCATCACCTGATCGCGAGCTGTTCGCGGAAACTTCTCGGAAAGCCTAACCACAAAAGCAAACCAAGAGATTCGGCCTTCGGCAACGGTCCTCAAGGGAAGCACTGCGTCAGGGCAGCTACCAAGAACTTCGCAATAGGTTTCAGCAACCGCCTTTCGCAAAGCCAGTATAGACTCGATTCTTTGGAGTTGTGAAATGCCCAGGGCGCAGTTCATTTCCGATAATCGAAAGTTATGGCCGACCAATGAATGTTGAAGCCAGTCGTCGGTTTCCGTTCTTCCCTGGTTGCGAAGCGCGCGGATGGTCCGGGCGATGCCAAGGTCGCGCGTGACCACCACGCCGCCCTCACCGGTGGTGATGGGCTTATTCGGATAGAACGAAAATACTCCCAAATCGCCAAGACTACCGACTTTTTTCCCGCAGTATTCTGCTCCAACCGCTTCACAAGAGTCCTCCACAATCCGCAGATTGTGCTTCCGCGCTAACCGGATAATCGGGTTCATCTCGGCGGGAACGCCAAAGGTATGAACCAGAAGAATGGCCCGAGTTCTGGGAGTAATGACACACTCAATCGATGCGGCAGTCAGGTTCAGCGAAACGGGATCAATATCCGCGAAAACAGGTGTCGCGCGCGCATGGCGAATCGCATTGGCCGCAGCGATAAACGTGAACGAAGGCACTATTACTTCGTCTTCTTCGCCGATTCCGAGTGCCTGCAACCCAAGCTGCAATCCGGCTGTGCCTGAGCTTAAAGCAACTGCATGAGCTACGCCGATGTACTGTGCAAAGACTTCTTCAAACTCCGGCAGTTTGGGGCCAAGGCTCAGGTGGGGAGTGCGCATCACGCTCACTACTGCATTAACATCCTCGTCCGTAATTTGCGGACTCGATAAAGGAATTCTCATTCTGCTCCGGGAAAGTTCGCGCGCTTCCTCAGCAATGTTTCACCGAAAGGAGCGGAGGCGATCGTGCTGACTATTTTTTCCGCTGCATGTCCGTCGCCATAAGGGTTTTCCATTCCGGCCAGCGATTGGCGGAACTCCTGGTTCCGAGTTAGTTCAACTTGCTGCAGTATAGAAGCCGGATCGGCTTCGGCGTGTAAAACGTTCCGCCCGCGCTCGCGTCCGCGTTGACGGATTCCGACATCTACTGCCGGAACGGCAAAGGAGGATGCTTCCATGATGCCGCTGCTGGAATTGCCTAATAGAAGGTCCGCCGAGCGCAAAAGACTCCAATAGGAGATCGGATTGAGATTGATAAATAGTTTCGCATTGCTGCGTGTTTTCATAAAAGCTTCAACGCGTTCCATTAACGATCTGCTGCCGGCATCAGCATTCGGATAACAGAAGAACAACGGCCCGGGAAGGTGCGAGAGAGCGGTGAAAACTGCATCCGCTTCGTTTATGGTGTCACGGGCAAGGGTTGTAGGATGATACGCAATCAGAACAGGAGGCACCCTAAGATCAATCCTCAGTTCCGCCGCAATTTGTTCCCGGCTCGGCAGCATGCTTCGGCGAAGATGATCCAGAGACGGCGCGCCCGTACAATGCACGCGCCATGTTTCTTCGCCCATTGCTTTCACGCGCGATGCCGCCGCGTGAGTAGCCGTAAAGTGAAGATGACTCAATTTAGTTAAAGCGTTTCGAACGGCATCGTCAATTGCGCCTTCGCTCACCTCGCCGCCTTCAATATGGGCGATAGGAATACGCAAAGCGAGCGCGACCGACGCCGGGGCCAGCATCTCGTATCGATCAGCTATTAACAACAGCAGATCCGGACGCATTTGGCCCAGACAATCCGTTAAGCTCAACGTTGCCAATCCAATTGTTTTTGCCATCCCAACGTCGCTATCCGAGCTAAGAAGACACTCAATCCGGGCTGCAATTGTGAAGCCATCTTTTTCAATTTCACGAACCGTGTAGCCAAACTCCGGTGAAAGATGCGGTCCGAATACGATCAGTTCCAAATCGAGCTTCGGGTGCAAGTCCAGTTCACGCAATACCCAATACAAATGGCTATAATCAGCACGCGAGGTTGTGACAACAGCAATTTTTCTTTTCAAGATTCAGTTTCCGAAACAGACGTCCCGCATCACCTGGCTAGGTACGTATTCAGGAACGATTTGAGAAAGAATTTCCAGCAGCTCCCGGCTATCCTGGCGAGCAACGCAAGCCCTAAGCCGTGTGACGGCCTCATCACAATGAAGCGATGAAAGCTTTTCGGTTCTCACGAGACTCAATGCACCCTCAACAAAACCGACCTTTCTTTCATTCTGATTCAATAAGTCCTCAGTCACTTTTTCGCCCGAACGAAGTCCGGTGAAACGAATGGCTGACGCGCATTTTTGAGAATAATTCCTCATCAGAAATTCAGCCAAATCCGCGACGAGAACTGGAGCGCCTAGTTCGGGAATCAAAATCATTCCTTCGCAAGCAGCAATACCGGCCGCTAAAATTGCCGTGACCGCCTTCTGTTTCGAAATGAAATAGCGCGAAGCTTTGGGGTGAGTCACAGAAAGGGACAGACAGTTCTGAATCTGTTCCAGAAAGATCGGAATTACGCTACCCCGCGATCCGATCACATTACCAAGCCGAATCGCGTTTACCGAACAGACTGGACCGCTCAACGACAAAGCAATCCGTTCCGCGATTCGCTTGGAAACACCCATCACGCTATGCGGGTTTACCGCCTTGTCGGTGGAAACAAGCAGCACTTTCGAAACGCGATTGGCGAACGCAGCCTGAACAAGGGTGTATGTTCCCAGGACGTTGTTGTTGATGGCCGCAAAAGGATTATATTCAAGCAATTCAACGTGCTTAAAAGCAGCCGCGTGAAAGACAACCTGGGGCTGAAAGCGGTGAAACATTTCCTGGAGCAACTGAATGTCCCCGACGCTGCCGAGAACATATTGACAAGCCGCTTTCGGGTAGGCGGCTTGCATCTGCCTTCGCAGTTCGAACAGCCCGTGTTCGGACGAATCCAGCAAAACAAGCGAGCGGAGCTTTTCCGCGCACAAACTTCTCACCAAAGCTGACCCGATATCGCCGCCCGCCCCGGTCACGCAAACACTCTGACCGGCGAACGCATCGGAATACTCGTTTCTGAAATCGCGGGACTCGGAATGGTGAAGAAATCGATGCCAATCCTGCTCGAATCCAACCATGATTCCAGGTTAGCGGATGCCATGAGTGGAGTACAGGTGTTTACAGTTTTTCGGGGAATGCAAATGCGAAGCCGTTTTTGAAAAAGCTTCAGAATCTTACACCGTAAAAATCTCGCGCGCTTCTTTCAACGACGCTAGGTAATCACGTCCCGGCGCGGGCGAATATTCGTGGGCGCAGAAGCCGGTGTATCCCAAGTCCGCAATGGATTTCGCCACGAAGTTGTAATTCAATTCGTTTGAACGATTGTCAATTTCATGCCGCCCCGGAACGCCGCCGGTGTGAAAATGACCCATCCACTGAAAATTGCTGCTGATGCGCCGCACAATGTCGCCATCCATAATCTGCATGTGATAAATGTCAAACAGCAGTCTTACGCGCGGTGAATTGACGCGTTTGCACAGGTTGACGCCCCAATCCACGTGATCGCACATGTAATCGGGATGGTTCACGCGGCTGTTCAAAAGTTCAATGCAGATGTTGACGTTTTTATCTTCGGCTTGCGCTTTGATTTTGTTCAGGAACAGTTCGCAGTTTCCTAAGCCTTCTTCGTCGCTCATACCGGCCCGATTGCCGGAAAAAGTAATCAGATTGGGGGAACCGGCAGCGGCGCACTGATCAATCAACTCGCGCATTGTTTTTTCGATGGCCGGATGATTTTCTTTGCGGTTCAGGGCATCCTTAATAGTGCCGCCCCCGCCAAAGCTCATCGTCGAAATCAACCCATACTTTTTAAGGATGGGCCATTTATCCGGAGTTTGCAGGTCGAAGCCTTGAAAGCCGAGTTCGGCAGCCAACCGGCACTGCTCTTCAAACGGCGTTCCCTTAACAAACACGCTGCCGCAAACGGACTGCTTCAAGCGGCCGAAATTCGGCTTGGTTTGAAAGGCAGGCGGCTCCGTGCCGGCTGACAGTTTCTCCGCGCTGAAAACAACGCCCAGGCCAGCCGCAGTCGGCAGAAATTCTCTTCGTGTCATCAGAAACTGAGATTCTATCTCAAGCGGCGATGGGCATTTCTTCTTCTTCGGTGTTACGCGAACGCAAAGCTTCGGTCGCGATACGCAGCAGATCGCCGCTCCGCTCCGCTAAATCGAACTCTTCCGTGAAGCGGTGAAGATGCCGCGCAAACGCAGCCCGCAGTTCCAACGCCGCTTCCGCCAAGCCCAGCTTCGCGATATTTGTTAAAGCAAACTTCAGAACTTCGTCCATCAGCCAAGTTTCAATATTGAACATGCGGTAAATGTTCCGGCGTTTCTGGTAAACCAATTTAGACACGTTTTCGGGATCAAAATACAATGTGCCGTCGTTTTCCTGGCGCTGCTTATCCAATTGCCTTGCTTTGCCTGACAGTGCGCGACTGGCAGTACGCAGCGCGCGATCCACCACAGCAGCCTGCTGAATATCGTAGGTAAAAATGTTGCTTGTCCGTCCGCGATAGGGCAGCGTGCAACTGAAGGCCAGCAGCGAATAACCGATTACTCTTTTTTCCAGCACTTCCGGGTGCTGCCGGACCCATTCCCCTATCCATTGCCGCAGGGCGCATTGCATCGCATACGACACTGAAGAATAAACCGTTAGATAGGAAGCGCTTCGTTCACTAGGGGCCGACTCCCACAAGTGCAGATCAGCAGGCAAAGCTGAGTTTTCAGAAGCAACAGAATGATGGAAAACATCCTCAGCATCCTGAGTCTGTTCCACCGGCATTTCAATTAGTTTTCCCATGAAAATTGCTCCTCCCGTTTGTTGGTGATTTGCAGTTCCCGCTTTGCGCCGAAAGCGAAACCGTTTGCGATCACAGTAAAACATGGCGGTCCAAGATTTTCATTCACCGCACCCTGCACCTGCACTGCTTTAAATCAGTAAACCTCTCAAAACAAAGAAGAAAAAAAATCAATTAAATTTGAAAATTCTTGTGACTCGGTTTTTCCTGACGGCTAAATTTGAATGGAGCCGCGTGAATTTACCGAGAAAACGCCACTGTACTGGTGTCCCCGGAAGCGCAACTCTTTCCGGATCATCTCCATTGAGGAATTTACCTGATGCGATTATTTTTGGCAGTTCTGGTGCTTGCTTTCGGAGTGTTTACTCCTTCCGGCGCATTTGCCCGCACCACGTCGCGCAACACGGCTGTCCAGGCAGCGCCGGTCAACGACGCGCAGATTCAGCAGACCATTCAAGCAAAGCTGGCGAAATCAAAAATCGGCAAGGACGGATTTCGCTTTCACGTTTCCCACGGCGTGGTGACCTGGGAAGGAGCCACCAACGTCACCCAGCATAAAGGATCAGCCACCCGCATGGCCAAAGCTGCCGGAGCAACGCGGGTAGTCAACAACATTCAGGTAAGCGCCGCGGCTAAACAAAAAGCCATGCAGAATCTGAAAAAAGCGGCGGTTCAGGAAAACTAGATTCGTTTCGATTCGGTGAAAATTGGGCTGGAAAACGTTTTAGCCTGATTTCAACGTCCCCAGAACCGCCGTTGCATGTTACAGTGGGGGGAGTTTATAGGATAATCACCCATACTCCCCGATGAAGCGTAGTTTTTTCCTTCTTTTTACGTCCGCTGTTGTCTGGGCGCAAGCACCAACAGCTAAGCCTGCTGCCCCGGCACAAGCAACCACCAGCACCGAGCCATTGAAAGCGCGTGGACCTATCGCCGTTGCCCAGCAAGATCCCAATCGGGTGATTGCTACCGTGAATGGCCAGAAAATCACCGCCGGACAAGCATTAAAGTTGTTGCAAGCCATGCCGCAGGGCGAGATGCAGCGCATCCAACAGGGCGGCGGCGGTTTGCCGACCATTCTGCAGCAGATTATGTTGATGCAGCATTTGTCCGATTTAGCCGCGCAGAAGCATCTCGATCAGCAGGAGCCGGTAAAAAGCCAGCTTGAGTTTTATCGTGAAAACATGCTCGCGCAGGCCTATATCGGCCAGATCAGCAACACCGCCAATCCAAGCGCGCAAACTGCCAAAACCTATTACGATCAGCATCCGCAGCAGTTTCAGGAAGCAAAGCTCAGCGCCATTATCGTGAACTTTACCCCCGCTGGCGCCCCGCCGCCGCCCAACACTCCAGGAGCGCGAACGGAAGCCCAGGCGAAAGCTAAAGCTGATGAATTGGTAAAGAAGCTTCGGGGCGGCGCAAACTTCGCTGATGTGGCAAAAACCGATTCCGACCACAAAGCTTCCGCTGACAAAGGCGGCCAGCTTGGTTCTTACTCGCCCGATAAACTTCCTAAGGAAATCAGCGAGCCAGTGTTCAAATTAAAGCCCGGCGAAGTAACTGATCCGGTTCGAGAAGCCAGCGGGTTCTATATCTTAAAGCTGGATAGCTTGGATAAGAAAACCTTCGAACAAGCCCAGGGCGACATTGTGACCCAGCTTAAGAATGACGAAGTGCGGAAGTTCCTGGACCAGCAGAATCAACAGTATCAAGTGCAGGTGCAGGATCCGAACTTCTTCAATCTTCCCGGCACTACCAGTTCCAGCACGCCATCACTTGCCAGACCGAATGCTCCAGGTCAGCCTAAACCCGATACCGTTAATAAGTAAATCTACCGCTTCGTTCATAGAAGGACTTTCGCTTCCGAATTGGGTTTGTTCTTTCATTAATGGGCTGCCTCGTATGGAGGGCAGCCCGATCCTTTTAGAACTCCTTCCGCAATTAACGGCGCAACGCGGCAAACTTCTTTCCGCCCGGCCGGAATTGGGTTATGCCGTTCACGCTGCCAGCTTTATTCGCAAACGAAGAATTGTTCTGGAGTCGGAACTTCTGCACAATCCTGCTGTGCTGCGCTTAATTCTGGCGCACGAGCTTTTCCACTTCGCTTGGGTTCGTTTGAACAATGCCCAACGCCGCGGCTATCTTCATTTAGTTTCTATGGAGCTGAACCGTGGCGCTCGCGGTGAACTGGGCGAATCTTCTGTTGTTGCCAAGCAATCAGTTGCCGGCGCAAATTGGTTTACCGATTCCGCCCGATTCAAGAATTATGTATGTGAAAGCTTCTGCGATACCGGCGCGTGGCTGTACGGAGGTGTTCAAACCCATTCATTCTTCAGTTTGGCAAAAAAATGGCAAAAACAGCGGGCGGCTTGGTTCGCGACGGTGTCGGACTTTCGGGTTTAAAAGCAGTTTTTGCGCGGAGCGATTTATCGCCCGATATACTGGATGGAGGTTTACCCCGTGAAATCTGCCCGCCTTTTTGCTTTTATCCTTTTTTTATCGGCCGCATTAACTTCCTGCTCCCGATCTCAAACCACTGCCGCCGAGGAGCAAACAAAAAGCTCCTCCAACCTGAAAACAGCACCGGATTTCTCATTGAAGGATGCGAACGGAACCAGCGTTAAGCTGTCCGATTACCGGGGCAAAGTGGTTCTGCTCAATTTCTGGGCTACCTGGTGCGGCCCCTGCAAGGTGGAAATTCCCTGGTTTGTTGAGTTTCAACAGCAGTATAAAAATAAAGGCTTCGATGTGCTGGGCGTGGCGATGGATGACGAGGGCTGGAAAGCCGTAAAGCCTTTCGTGGAAGAACGAAAGATGAACTACCGTGTGGTTCTGGGTACTGATTCTGTGGCGACCGCTTACGGAGGCATCGACTCGCTGCCCACAACGTTTGTGATTGATCAGAATGGAAAAATTGCATCCTCGCATATCGGACTGGTGAACAAGGATGACTACCTCAAAGAGATTCAAAATCTGCTTTCCGGCAAAACTACGCGTGCTGCCAATTTGTCTCATTGGTTTGTTCCTGCCGTCCTGGACGCCGGCGCAGGCTGGTAAACCGGTTGTTAGCGTAGAACCGCTGCAAACTCTCATTGCTAAAACCGGCAGCACGGTGCAGCAGGAATTAAAGATTCATGTGGATTCCGGTTTTCACGTCAACAGCGATCATCCGAAAGATGAGTTCCTCATTCCTTTAAAACTGACTTGGACCGGCAATTCATTTGCAAGCAAACGCATTCTGTATCCTGCGCCGGAGCAGGTGCAAGTCGGTTCCGATCAACTGAGTGTATTCACAGGAACATTCGTCATTAAGTCGGAACTGCTTGTTTCATCGCAGGCAACTCCCGGCTTAGGCATGTTGATCGGCAAATTGCGTTACCAGGCTTGTGACAACCAATCCTGCAAGCGGCCCGCTACCTTGGACATCAAAGTACCGGTTTCAATTCAATAATCTTTACAATTGTAAATGCGCCGACTGCTGATTCGCCCGGGAGGGATCGGGGACTGCATCACCTGCTTTCCCGCAATGGCCTGGCTGTGCGCCGAATACACCGAAGTCTGGGTGCCGTCGCCGGTTGTGCCATTGGTTCAGTTTGCCCATCGCGTTCGGGCCATTTCCCATACCGGACTTGATCTGATTGGACTCGGATTAGACCAGATACCTGCGCCATTGATCGAAGCTTTAATTGGATTCGATGAAATCGTAAGCTGGTACGGGTCGAATCGTCCTGAGTTCCGAACCGAAGTTCGGCAACTGAACCCGAACTGGCGCTTCTTGCCCGCACTGCCGCCAGTGGATCATCAAGAACACGTCACCGATTATCAGGCAACGCTGGTCGGCGCTCCTCGCGGTTTGTTCCCGAACATTCAGATTGCGGAGGAAGTTGAACCGCGCAACACAATAGCCATTCATCCGTTTTCGGGTGGAAGAGCGAAGAATTGGCCATTTTTCAATTTTCAGGAATTGGCCCAGCAACTTCCCTTACCAGTGGAATGGACTGCCGGACCAGATGAACAACTGGACAATGCAGTACGATTTGGTAATTTACGCGAACTTGGAAAGTGGATTGGCAGCGCCCGGCTTTACATCGGCAACGATTCCGGGATCACCCATCTGGCCGCCGCCGTCGGAATACCCACTTTGGCTTTGTTTGGCGCGAGCAATCCGCAAGTTTGGGCTCCCCGGAGCCGTAACGTTACGGTGCTGGCGAAAACTGCGGTGCAATCCATCAGCGTCGAGGAAGTTTTATGCGCGGCCACAACACTGCTTCAACCTTATGGCTGAATCGTAGCGGGAACTTTCACCTGCGGCAGTGATTGAAGCAAAGGACCAACCAGATCGGAACTGACCTGAGCTTCCATATCAACCTGAGACGCGCTTTGGTTCACTTTTACTGTGTCGTACAGCTTCAACAAGTAAAGCTGATCGTTGCGGGTATTCAATCGCGCTAATCCCACCATGCCCTTTAAGGCGTCGCGAACCCTTTGCGCTCCTTCCGCCGACACGCATTGAACATCAGCTTTCAGTTCCGCGCCTTCATCCACATGAACTCCCAACTGCCCTGCTTTTATATAGCTGAGAAAGTTCGATAAAAACGATCTCATTCCAGTTGCATCGGAGCCGCTCGAACTCTGGAACGCAGAAAAATCTCCGTTGCCCGCCATCCAAATCTGGTCGGCAGCAGGCAAAGTTTTCAGTTGCGCCAGTAAAACTGCCGGAGGCTGCGCCCATTCCGCCCGATGATCCAGCAGATTTTTCAAAGACGCTTGTTTACCGGCGATGGCGACGCCTGGATTGGCAAACACCACCGAAGTCTGTTCATTGCCGATCAGCGTGTAATTTTTATATTTAATCCGCTGGCCGCCCAGCTCATTTAACTGCGGCTCCATTTCGCCCACCCCGAAGCGTCCGCGAGCCAGGAATAAAGCATCGCTGCCGTTTGAAACCATCAGCACCTGCCAAATATCCTTACGCGGATCAAGCCCGGTGCGCGCGGAAAACACGTCCAGCCGCTTGTTCAAATCAAACTGTCCATTTAATTGCTTGTACAACGGCGTTTCCCGGATTTTATCGAGTCTCAGCCCGATCATGTACTTCGTATCGGGCGGAATTAACGGACCAAAAGCCGGATCCAGAAAAACGCCGCTCGAAGACTTACTATGGCAGCTTGCCGAGACAAAACTCAATGCAAGTAAGGCAAGTATCAAAAAAAAGCGTTTGGAATGCGAAGCTTCAACCGAAGCCGAAGCAAGAAAAGAATGCACTTAATAATCCCGTTTGCGAAATATCTGAACAGCGGCTGTCAGTACCAGAATGCCAAACACGGCTGAAGTCCACACCGGAGTGAGCCATTCGCCGGTTCGATCACTGATCAGATTCATCATCGCGCGGCCCAGATCCCAGACTTTCGGCAGCGCCCAATACAACCCGATCCATAGATTGCGGCTCCATTCCGAATCGAGGAGCTTCACTACACTATCGCGCTGGGCGAGAATGGCGCTGATTAAAATCAAAGCAATAGCCGCCATCACCGCGACCGAAGCGCTTTCAAACAAAACGCCCACCAGCGACACAACGCACAACAGCACCGCAAACGTGAAAACCGTAAACGGAATGGCGAATAAAAACTCAGGAAACCACAGGCCGGTTTTAAAACCAACAATGATCCAGATACTCACAATCAGGTAAATCACATTGCAGCTTACAATCAGCACGTTTCCCAGGTAGCGGCCCAGCAGAATAGTCGGGCGGGAAACCGGTTTGGATAGAAGCAGTCCGATGCGACCCGGTTCCAGGATGCTCGGAATCAAGCCAGCCGAAGCGAATATAGCGAGGAACGTTCCCCAAACATAAAGAAAGATCGAGACGCGCGAATAAGAAAGGCGAACCAGATGTTCCAAACTCCAAAACTGCCGGGATGTTTGCTGTAATCCAAGTAGCGATACAGCGCCTTGCACCACATCAATTTTCAAGATAAACAGGAAAAACAGAATCAGCAGCGTGGATAAGCCGAACAATCCCCAGAACAGCCAGCGGGCGCTTGCTTCATAAAATGTGTCGACTACCAGGGCAGTTACCACGCGCAACAGTCTATTTTGTTTCTGCTCGTTCATTGGTTCACCTCCACCGGCTCCAGTTTGGGCGTTTTCGCTTCGGTGGTTTGGATGAAAACATCTTCCAGGCTGCTTACCGTGGCGTTCACGCTTTCAATAAATGCTCCGGCACCGCGCAATATATCAATCGCCAGGTTCAGAGTTTCCTGCGTCGGCAGTTGCGCTCGCAGAACCGAGCCTTCCAGAACCAACGATATCGTTAAGGAAGACAATCGCCGCGCCAACTCGTCCGTACCCTGGTGCGCCACCAGCCGGTAGCCGCGCCCGGTGACCAGATCGCAAATGCGCCCCTGCAGCGCCAATTTTCCTTTGTGAATAATAGCCACTTCGTCACAAAACGATTCCACTTCGCTCAATAAATGGGAATTGATGAAAATCGTAATGCCCGTTTCGAGCAGGCCGTTCAGAATATCGCGGATCTGCCGCCGCCCCACCGGGTCCACGCCGTCGGTCGGTTCATCCAGAATCAGCAACCGGGGCTGATGAATCAGCGCCTGCGCCAACCCAAGCCGCTGCAACATGCCTTTTGAATATTTCTTAATGCGAACATCCTCCCAACCCTCCAGGCCAACCTTCTGCAGAAGTTCAGGAATTCTTTTTCGCAGTTCAATTTCATTCAGGCCGGATAACGAGCCGTAAAACCGCAGCATGGCTCGTCCAGTCAGATAAGTAGGAAAGCGGTGGTTTTCGGGAAGATAACCAATTGGGCGGCGAGATTCCGGGTTGCTAACATCGCAGCCGAAGATGTGAGCCGAGCCGGAGCTTGGTTTTACGGCAGAAAGCATCATCTTTACGAAAGTTGTCTTTCCTGCTCCATTAGCTCCCAGCAAACCAAATTTGATTCCTACCGGAACCTGCAAACTCAGGTTCGAAACCGCTTTCACTTCCCGCCCGCCAAAGCGCGACCGGTAAGTCTTTTCCAAGCCTGACACTTCAATTGCATAATTGCCGGTCATGCTTGAAGGATACGAAAACAATAGCCTCTCTGTTCGCCCAGGAAAAAGTTCCGGGAGGAGTCATGGTTTTTTTGGCGATTTTTTCATGCCAAAGGCATCTAACCCCTGTTATGCGACGTATTCTGATTGTTGTTGCGATCCTCATTGCAGTTCTGGTAATTGGCGCTCTGATTGCAGTTTCCGTAATCGATGTGAATAAGTACCGGCCGCGTATTCAGGCCGAACTGCAAACCAAGCTGAACCGTTCCGTGACATTGGGCCAATTGCACCTGCGGTTATTTCCGCTTTCGGTTCAAGTGGATGGTGTCACAATTGCGGAAGCGCCCGGCATTCCTTCTTCAGCACCCTTCGCTAAAGCCAGTCAGTTGTACGCGAGCGTGGGCTTACTTTCGCTTTTCTCCGGCAATCCTGAAATCAAGTCGGTTGAATTACAGCGCCCTCAAATTGAGTTGATCCGCACGGCATCAGGAACCTGGAATTTTTCCAGCATCGGCGGAACCAGCAAGGAGCCATCTTCGAATTCTTCCCAGAACAGCAGCGGCGGTTTAACGCTGAATCAGTTGAAGATCACCGATGGACAAGTTGCTTTAACCGACCAGATGAATCATCAACCGCGCGCTGTGTACGACCACATCGACGCTGAACTAAACGACTTCGCCCCGCGCAAGCCCTTCAATGTGCAATTGAGTGTGCATTTGCCGGGGCAAGGCAATCAGTCGATTGCTTTAAACGCTAAAGCTGGTCCTATTGGAGGAGTGGAAGCCGCCGCTATTCCCATCGACGGGCATTTCAAGCTGGAAAACGTAACGCTGTCGGGGTTGAGCCGCTTTGCCGCTGGCGCGATTCCTCCGAACACGGATTCCACAGTCTCCGGCGACGGCAGCGTACAATCCGCTAACCAGATTTTAGCCGTAAAAGGCAATTTAAAACTAGACAACACGACAATCAAAGGAGTTAAGCTCGATTATCCGATTGACTCCAAGTTCGATTTGTCCGATGACAGGAAAAGCGATCTAATTACTATCCGTCCCAGTCAGGTAAAGCTTGGCCCTACTCCGCTGGCTCTATCGGGAACCTATAGCAGCAGCACCAAACCGGCGAATCTTGATTTGAAATTGAATGCGCAGAACGCATCGATTGTGGAACTGGCCAAACTGGCCGGCGCATTCGGCGTGGCGATGAACCCAAAATATCAGTTCAAAGGAACTGTGAATGCTGATATCGCGGCGAAAGGCCCCGAAACCAATCCGCAATTGTCAGGCACGATGCAGGCCAGGCAGGTAGAAGCGAGCGGCGGCGAAATCAAAGAACCGGTGTTGGTGCCGGAGATGAACCTGACGCTTTCGCCTACGGCCATTCAATCCAGTCCTTTTGTAGCGCAAAGCGGAGCGACAAAGCTGACGATTGCTTTCACGCTTGCTCAATATGCTACTCAGAACCCGAACGTTGACGCGACCATTAGAACCGACGGAGCGAACGTAGCGGAACTGTTGAACATTGCGAAAGCTTACGGCGTGGATGCGATTCAAGGCATGTCGGGAACCGGCCAGCTTTCTTTGAACGCCCATGTCACCGGCCCAATCAAAGATTCCGCCAAGCTTGCTTATTCCGGTACGGGCAACCTATCAAATGTGAACCTGACAACCCCGGAACTGACGAAGCCGATTGCCATTCGCGCTGCTGCCCTTCAGCTTGCGCAAAATGGAGCAGCCATCAACAATCTGGCTGCTTCTGTTGGAAGCACCAGTCTGCAGGGCAACATGAGCGTGAAAAATTTTGCTGCTCCGCAAGTGCAGTTTGCTTTGTCTTCGGACAAAATTGACGTGAATGAGCTGCAAAATTTGCAAGCGAAAACAACCTCAAACAGTCAACCTGGGAATTCCGGCAAACAAAGTACCGCGAAAGAACCGAGCCTTCTTAGCAGAACTACCGGCAGCGGAACCCTGGCCGCAAACACCATCGTGGCGCAGGATTTTGTGTTGACTAATGTGAAAGCCACCGCCAAGCTGGATCACGGACTGATTACACTCTCACCGCTGACGGCCAGTATCTTTGGCGGCAGCGAGACAGGAACTTTAGCTCTCGATACCCGGCCTACAACACCTACCTGTTCCACTAACTTAAAACTGGCCGGCATCGACACAAATAAAATGCTTTCCACCGTCAGCACCGTGAAGAACAGATTGTATGGAAGCCTAAGCGCGAACGCTAATCTGGATTTCGCATTGGCTTCCGGAAGCGATGCTTTGGCGCGTACCCTGAACGGCACTCTAAGCTTTAACGTGGCAAATGGAAGGTTAGAAGGCATAAACATCCTGAATGAATTGTCGAAAGTCGGCAAGTTTCTCGGCGTTGCTCCCGGCCAGGGCGGGTCGTCCACGCCACTGAGAAAGCTGTCGGGTTCGATGAATATTAAAAGTGGTCTGGCTTCCACCAATGATCTGATTGCCGATCTGGCCGAAGGCTCACTATCAGGAAAAGGAAATCTGAATCTAGCTGACCAGGGAATCGACATGCATGCCACGGCTGTGCTGAATAATGGCGTTAGCCAAAGCGTGGGCGGCCAGAAAGTAGGCGGATTCCTTAATACGGCATTAGCTAATAATAAGGGCGAACTCGTTATTCCTGTGCTGATTACGGGCAGTATGTCCAGCCCCAGGTTTGCTCCTGATCTGCAACAGATCGGGCAGATGAAGTTGAAGAATCTGCTGCCTACAACGGGCGATCCTTCTAAACTCACGAGCGGCATTGTCGGCTCAGTGTTAGGCAACAAAGGCGGCGGTGCGGCAGGCATCGTTGGTTCTATTCTGGGCGGTGGTCAACAACAGAACACGCAAGCACAGCCGAACGGCCAAGCACAGCCGCCGCAGAAGCCGAAAGATGTTATCAACTCTGTACTGGGTCAGTTCGGCAAGAAGAAACAACCGCAGCAGTGAGCTTGCTTCCGTTTTATATGGAACATGAGAAGCACCCCAAATGCTGGTGCGATGAATCATTAGGTAAGGTGCATTGGCTGAAATACGCACCGTTCATGCAATTGCAAGCCAGAAGAATTAGTGATTGCCTTGCCTATGAGCGAACATCCGGCTTCCGGTAGTTACCCGGCCTACATTTCACGACTTTGGTGAAAGCGCTACTGAATGCGCTTTCCGAGCTATATCCTACTTCGCTGGCAATAGAAGCAAGATTTCGATCTCCAACTTCGAGCAGGTCACACGCAATCTGCATACGCCAGTTCGTCAGGTACACCATCGGCGTAACACCTATCTTCTTTCGAAATGTGAGCGCGAATCCTGAGCGGGACATGTTTGCTACTTTTGCGAGCTGCTGAAGAGACCAACTCCGCTTATACTCGGTCTGCATCGTTTCAAGTACCTTCGCCAATCGTGGGTGAGTGAGGGCGACCAACCAATTATCTTCTTTGGGCGAGGATGCCAGATAGAACCGCAATGTTTGCAGCAGCATGATAGGGGCGAGATGACTCAGGATGAGAGAGCGTCCCACACCGCCAATGCGCATTTCAGCGCTGAAGCGATCCAAACTCCCGCGCAACACGGCCGCATGATCGGAACTACCGTCTACATGGACTATGGCGGGCAGCCGGTTCAACAAAATCAATGAAAGGTGTCCCTGAAATCTGAAGATGATCCCAAGAACAAAGAAATCTCCTCCTCCGTTGCAACTAGCGATCCCTTGTTTGGTCTGAGCGAAGATCTCCTCAGCACGGAATCGCTTTTCCAACGAAAGATCTGTTGAAAGCGTAAACTCTTTTCCGCCAGTCAGCAGGAAGCAATCGCCAGCACGCAGGCGGATCCTGTGGGGTCCGCCTCTTATGGAAAGCCAGCATTCGCCTTTCTGCACGACGTTAAGCGTGAAGCCTTCGTACGCGGGAAAGTCCACCGCCCAAGTCCCACCAGCGTCGAGCGCAACATTAATAAATGCTTTAAGTTTCATCTTCGTTAGCGCAGTAGATAGCGGGTCGCTTGCGTCCGACACTCGATTTTCATCCAATATTGGACTCCCAAGCATAAAAAGTGGACGTATTCACATGGAGAGTTGTGTCATCTTACAAGATAATAGATTCATGAGCAGTGAAGTCCAACCTCCCTCTTCTTCAAAGATGCGGATTGCCATCATCGGTGTCGGCGGGATTGGCAGTGCATTTGCATTCCAGTTGGCTCACGCCGGTGGTCACGATATAACCGCAGTCGCGCGTCCAGGCTCTCCTCGATTACAGCAGTTGGTACGCGACCGAGGCATCGTGAAGACTGCGGGAGAGCGCGTTGATGTACATGTGACCGACAAGCTTGATGAGGAGATCGCCTACGATCTCATTCTTGTTACCCTGCTCGCACACCAGATTGAGGCAGTGCTGCCAGCCCTTCAGCGGAGTGCGGCGAAATGGATCCAATTCATGTTTAATAATTTCGAGCCGGAGAAACTGCGCGATGCTGTCGGTGCGAACCGATGCTCGTTCGGTATGCCATTTTTGCAAGCGAGTCTCGATCGGGATGGCAGGTTGAACGCCAAAATCGGTATTGCCGGTCAGAAAAGCAAGATGAACAGCAAGGAATGGGTGAACGTTTTTAACAATGCCAGCCTTCCTGCTGTCCTGGAGCCTAATATGCTTCTCTGGCTTCGCTGCCAAGCTCCGCTGGGCGCAGCCTTCGAAAGCGTAAGTGTGGCAGGTGTGCGGCGCGGAGGAGGTGCGTCCTGGGCTGAGTCCGTCGCCATCGCACGTGGCATGCAGGAGAGCTTTACTCTAATTCAGCGACTCGGATACCAGATCTATCCATCCGGTAAGGTGCTGCTTCACATAAGCCCGGAATGGCTGGTGGCAGGCATGTTGTGGTTCATGTCGCGTATCCGCTCCTTCCGCGACCTCCTCGCCACAGGTGCAAACGAGTGTCGGGCACTCGTCGACGTACTCGTGGCTAATACATCTCAGGTGCAGCCACCTATCTCGGCGAACAAAATCTTGGCGATGAAGCCCTAGGAGAGGTGTTTACTCACGAAATCGGAAATCGCCATTCAGTCGTAAGTCTTCCCAAACGTTTCTTTCAACAATTTACCGCCGCTTGCGCCAAAACTGGTGGAAGCCGTTAAGCAGTGAATTCGTGAAGAGTCACTAGGCAAAAATGCGCCTGCTGAAATACGCAATGCGCATGCAATGGCAAGCCAAACGGTAAGTGAAACAACCAAACCAAGTTCCCGCATGTAACCTACGCGCCCATTCGTAACATTACAATTAGCGAACCGGCTGCAAAAGAATGCGCTCCTCAGCCGCAGCTTCCACTGCGGCACGCGAATACGCTAACGGATGATACTTCCCAGCGGCCCAATCCGCTGCTAGATCGTCATAATGCTTGCTGCCGGGGTTTCCAGATTCTCCTGGTGTGTTCGTAGTCACGGAATTATCCCAATTGGAAACGTCAATGATTTCGCGATACGATGCGCCGCTGGTTTGTTGAAACTCTGCTCCTCCGGCAGCATTCACCGTGTAAGCGTCTCCTGGTCGGCTAATTGGCGAAAGATTCCAGGCTGGTTGATGCAAAGGGTGATCAAAATGCGCTTGATGAAGAGATCCCCAATTTATCGCAGCAGGATGGGCAGAGCCGTTTTTTTCGATTTCCTTTACTGTGCTGATTAACGAATCTTTCAGCAGTTCGCTTTGTTTCGGAGATGCCTGCAACTCCCGTAACAGAACTTCCGGTTCCACCGATACTCTCAATTCAGGAAGCACCTGGTGCGCCAAGGCATGAATCCAAACTTCGTAAATTAAAGCTTCACGCGAATCCTGCCGCACATTGCCGTTCCACTGCGCCACAAGCTGAAGATATTCTTTTGATCGCACTGGCAAATCAACAGGATGCCAGTTACGAATCAATTGAACGAAATGACGTGCCGGCAAGGAAATGGTGTCCTGCTGCATGGCAGTTAGATCAGCAATAGAGAATTTTCTCTTGCCTTGCAGCATCTCCACAATGCGATCATGCCGAGCAGACGGAGCCCAATAATAATTCAATTGCTTATCGTAGCCGGGCGGCAGAATATTGTTATTAGCAGTGGCGACGTAGTGAATAGCCGGATTAAATGCAATTGGATGCTGATCAATCGACAGATACCCTGACCATTCATATTTGCCTTCACTACCCGGTACCGGAAAAATGCCGGACCAATTAGGGCGAATCGGCGCTAAACCAGCGGCAATCCAACCGATGTTTCCGGCGCGGTCGGCGTAAACCAGATTTTCAGTGGGAATTTTATAAAACGAAGCTGCTTCTTTAAACTCCGGCCAGTTCTGAGCCTGCGCTAAACGCAGCGCGGCTAAGTAACCGGCAGTTCCCGGCTGATCTCCCACCCACTTCAAAGCAAAGGCCAGGTGCCGGGACGGATCCTCATACAGCACCGGTCCATGCAGAGTGTAATGCATTTCCAAAGTTCGCGCTTCTTCGCCTTTAACGGCGATGGTTTCGTGTTCAACGCGCATCTCTTTCCACTCGCCACGATACCGGTACTGTTTTCCATTGTTCGGATTCAGGGTCTCCACATATAAATCCTGCTGGTCAATACCGACAATGGTGAAACCGAACGCAATCTGCTCATTGTGGCCGAGCGCAATTCCCGGCAGCGCAGGTTCTCCCGCGCCAATCACGTTCCAGCCAGGCGCAACCAGATGCACCGTTTTTCTCAATGAGGGCATTTCAATCGAGCGATGCGGATCGTTCGCCAGCAAGGGCTTTCCGGTTAACGACAGGGTTCCATCAATCACCCAATTGTTGCTTCCCTGTTCACCGGGAAAACGAATCGGACTCACCGCCGCGTTGTAATCTTTGGTGATCGACGAAGTAATAGCAGAAAGATCAAGTCCGGCAGGAATATTGAGCACGATGCGCGGGTCCGGCGGAAACAGCCGCGCCGTTTCTGCTAAACCAAACTCTTTCACTTCTTCGGATCGGGCTACTTCGGTAACTAGATTTCCGGTCATCAGCAGACCGGCTATACGCGCTGTTACGTCCTCCGGCTGCCACAACCCGGGATCGTAACCGGCTAATTCAAATTCCGGCAAACGTTTTCCATGAAGTGATTGAATGTAGGCGTTGATGCCGCTCGTAAAAGCAACGGCAATCTGTTTGGCTTCAGGCGAGTAACTGGCCCATTCCGCGCTCCAATCGCCGCGATAACGAACTAAACGCGCAATACGATCGCGGCCCAGGGCGGATGGACCAAGCACTTCGGCCAGCTTGCCCGTGCCAATGCGCCGCCACAAATCCAACTGGAATAAACGGTCATTGGCAGTGATAAACCCTTGCGCAAAGAAAAGATCATCCCGGTTCTCGGCGTAGATATGCGGAATGCCCCAACGGTCGCGCAACACTTCCACTGTTCGTCTCAAGCCAGGAGCCTGGATCGTGGCTGTGGGGATTGTACTGCTACAAGTAAGCTTCGCCGCCAAGGCTGTCCATAACACTATGCTCAAAAGTTGCTGCCGAATATTACGCCAGAACATTCCAGCAGTATAACCATCCAGCAAACAGTTAGGAATCTTCTGGAACAGAAGTCAGCTCGCAGGCGGCGACCTTACCCATATATAGACCAGCGACATGCGACTGCCTAAAACATGGCCTTGGAGCAAAGCTCCGGCTCCTTCCGGTCGTATCCTGCCGTTTCCGGCAGTGCCGAACCTCCGAACTGCACTGCTAGACGAGTGGAATTGTTTTGACGCAGTCGCTACATTTCCCGATGGCTGCTGGTCACAAGTTTCCTCTTACGCACCGGAAGTTCTGGCCGGTGAGACAGCCCAACTGCAATCATTTTTTGAACAGGCGATCAGAAATGCCTGGTCCCTTGATTCCGTGAACGTGGCTGTGTTTGCGTTTACCGTGGTTGGCCAAAAGCCAATCACGTCGGCGCAGCGTGAACTGCTGTGGCGAGCTTTTCGCGTGCCCGTTTATGAACTGCTGGTCGACAAAGAAGCAGGGGTGCTGGCCGCCGAATGCGAATCGCATGAAGGATGGCACATCCGCAACAAACAAGTTCGCTTCGAACTGGAAACCGGTAAGATTTTGTTTCAAAGCGGCGGACGAACGGCCACTCCGTTAGTGACCGGTTTGTTCGCTCGCGGACTTGACAGTTGCTGCGCTTGCGGCGACGATTCGCCGCTGCTGCGCGACGTGCAATGGCAAACCGCGAAATTGGTCCGCTCGCAGGCCGTGAGTGCTTAAACTCTTTTAATTTTCAACTCCCCGGAACACAATTGCTAGGCAAAAGAACCGCACCGCATACAATCTTCACAGGAGCGGTTTTCTTCCCAAAGTGCCTGTTTCACCAAAAACGCCCCCTACCCTGAGCCCCGCTGCGAAGCCTGCGCCCAGTTTCCTGCGGACCCAGCTCCGGAAGCCAGTTGTTCAATCGGTTCTTGTTTTTCTGCTGGTCTGTGTCATCTCTTTATTTTGTGTTTTTGCTTATTATTACTTCAAATATCAGAAGATTGTAGATGAACGCATCAGTCGTCCCATCTTCAACCACGCCGCTCGGATCTATGCCGCGCCGGAAGTAATTCAAGTGGGCGACAAGTGGAGCGTTTCCGAAATTGCCAACAACCTGCGCCGCGCGGGATACACGGAATCGAACCGGCAGAACAATGCCCAGATCGGCACCTACTCGCAAACCGGTTCCGCCATCGAGATCGAGCCAGGCCCGGAAAGCTACCATGCTCCGGAAAACGCCACGGTTCGCATCAAAAACGGGGTAGTGGATTCGATTGTTAACAACAAAAGTGAAACGCTTTCCGCCTACGAGCTTGAGCCGCAACTGATTACCGGCCTTTTTGACGCGAAAGAGCGATCCAAGCGCCGCTTGTTGAGCTACAACGAAATTCCCAAAACTGTCACTGACGCGATTGTTTCCGTGGAGGATCGCCGCTTCTTCGAACACAATGGAATCAACTATGTTCGCCTGGTGGAAGGAATGCTCACGCCGCTGATGAGCCATCGTCGTATGCAGGGCGGCTCAACACTAACCATGCAGATGGCGCGCGGCATCTTTCTTTCGAACGAACGCAGCGTCCAGCGCAAACTGGCGGAAATGATGATTGCGCTGCAATTGGAACATCGCTTCACGAAACCACAGATTCTGGAAATTTATGTCAATCAGGTCGACATGGGGCAGCACGGCTCGTTTAACATTCGCGGCTTCGGCGAAGCGGCACAAGCTTACTTCGGCAAGGACATACGAAGCCTCAGCCTGTCGGAAGCAGCGCTTTTAGCCGGGCTGGTGAATGGTCCCAGTTATTTTTCTCCTTACCGCCATCCTGATCGCGCTGTGGAACGCCGCAACCTTGTTCTGCGGGCGATGTTCGATAATCGTACCATCTCGCGGGCGCAACTGGACGAAGGGAAAGCAACGCCTTTAAAGCTGGCGGCGGTGAACTTGGAAGCGAATGCAGGGCCGTATTATATCGACCTGGTGCGCGACCAATTATTATCGCAGTACAAGGAAACCGCGCTGAACAACGATGGCATGAGAGTCTACACTTCGTTTGATCCGCAACTGCAGCAAACAGCTTCGGAAGCAATTACGGTAGGCATGAAACAAGTGGATGACTTGGTTCGCCGCCAGCGCACGCGCCGTATCAAAACCGGCAAAGGCAAAGCAGCCAAGATAGAAACACAGATACTGAACGGCCCGATGCCGCAAGTAGCTTTGATTGCGCTTGACCCGCACACCGGCAGCGTGCTCGCGCTTTCCGGGGGGCGAAACTACAGCTTGAGTCAACTGAACCATGCTATAGCTAAACGCCCGACCGGATCAATTTTCAAGCCGTTTGTTTATGCCGCTGCGCTGAACACCGGACTCAGCGGCGATCCAACCAAAGCTTACACCGAAGCCACAATGCTTGATGCCACCGAAGGAACGTTTAATTTCGGCGGGAAAGAGTACACGCCGCATAACTTCGACCCGAAAGACAGCGTGGGTGAAGTAACGGCGCGCTTTGCGCTGATGCATTCCATCAACACCGCCACGATTCGCTTAGCAGAGATGGTCGGCTACGACAAAGTGGTGCAGCTTGCGCAAGCCGCAGGCATCAAGAGTGTTCAAGCGACTCCGGCAATGGCCATCGGCGCGTATGACGCTACGCCGCTCGACATGGCGACCGCTTACACTGTTTTTTCCAACAATGGCGTTTCTCTTTCGCGGCAGTTTATTAATTCGGTTCGGGATGCGAACGGCGATGTGATGGATGATTTCGCGCCTGAGAAAACCTCGCTGCTCGATCCGCGCGTGACTTTCCTCATCACTGATATGCTGCAAGCGGTGATCAACAACGGAACCGCCGCCGCCGTCCGCTCCAAATTCAATGCTCCTGCTGCGGGTAAAACAGGCAGCTCGCATGATGCCTGGTTTGCCGGGTATACATCCAATCTGCTTTGCGTAGTCTGGGTGGGCAACGACGATTACAGCGACATCAAAATTGAGGGTGCGAAAGCAGCCGCCCCGATCTGGGCCGAATTCATGGCGCGCGCGCAAAAACTGCCTCGCTACCGCAACATGCAGCCGTTTACTCCGCCGTCCGGCGTCACTCAAGTGCGCCTTGATAAAGCCACTAATCTGCCGGCGACGGCCAATTGCCCGGACGATTACGATGCTTACTTCATCGACGGAACCGCGCCGGCCGGCACCTGCGATCACCCGAACGGCGATACGCGGAATATCTTCCAGAAAATGTTTGGCTTGGGCGACAAACCGGCTCCTGTTTTACAGCCTCTGCCGTTGACTCCGCCGGTTGGAGCGCCGCCCATCACGCAATCTGCTCCTGCGCCGTCAACCCCACCAACGCCAGCGCAAACACAGCCACAGCAAAACCAGAAAAAAGGGTTCTGGGGAAAATTGTTCGGCGGCCGCGACAAGCAAAAGAAGCCAAGCTCTAAGGATCCGGCATTTAGCAACTGATGTATTAGCTATCCTGTAAGCATCAATCAGGCACGGCTGAAGTCGTGGCATTGCCGCTAACCATGAACAGCGCAGCGAAAGCCCCTCCCATCACGGTTGAACAATTTCTGGCCTTTGCAGCCCCGCGCGGCTACCGCGACGAATTAATCAACGGAGAAATTGTTTTGTCGCCGGAC
The DNA here is from genome assembly GCA_964247975.1 of uncultured Bryobacteraceae bacterium. Taxonomy (GTDB): domain Bacteria; phylum Acidobacteriota; class Terriglobia; order Bryobacterales; family Bryobacteraceae; genus KBS-96. The sequence continues at coordinate 34,685 of CAXTWH010000005.1, forward strand.
CCGAAAATTACTTATCAGGAAATGGCTTACCGGATTCATAGGATGCTGGACCGTTTGCTCGCCGGCAGCGGGTTTGTAGCGAGGCAGCGTACCAACATAAAATTACTGGGAACTCACTCCATGCCTTCGCCCGATGTGTTTGTTATGGACGAGGGAAGCTGGTATGGCGCGGCAGGACAGGGGTATCTAGATAAGGCCCCACTGCTCGTAATTGAAGTGATGTCGCGTTCAAATACTCAGCGCCACATTACAGATAAGAAGGATTTGTTTCTTGCGCATGGCTCACGCGTTGTTTGGATCTTTCACCCGAAAACGCAGTCCGTAAAGGTATGGCTGCCGGAAAGCGCGTTCGAGCACGGCCCAATCGAGGAGCAATCTTCGGAAGCACTTCGGCTACCGGCTCCGCTCTCGTCGCTCTCCCTACCTTTGGCCCCATGCTTTCATTTCCGCTTGCCTTTAGAGTAAATGATTTGTTCGCTTAGGCGACTGTTCCGAAGGAAAATGAAGTTCATGCCGAAGATTCTGCTGATTGCGCCGGTTTTCATTTTGCTTGCTGCCACTGTTGTTTTTTCCGGTTCGGCCAACGTGCAGTCCCCAGTCGCGGATGGACCGCAGTTTACCGCTGATAACCGGATGCTGCGCCCGGATAATTATCGAGAATGGGTATGGCTCAGTTCCGGTTTTGGCATGTCATACACGCCAAACGCGCAAGCGGCTGCAAATCCTCCCTTCGACAACGTTTTTGTGAATCCTACGGCTTACCGCACTTTTCGCGCTACCGGCAAATGGCCGGACCAGACCGTGCTGGTTCTCGAAATCCGGCATTCCGCTAGCCGGGGCTCCATCAATCAGAGCGGTCACTATCAAGGAAGTCTGGATGCCATGGAAGTGCATGTTAAAGATCAACAACATCTTTCCGGTTGGGCCTTTGTCGGCTTCGGTGCCGACGCCCAATCCGCTCGACCGATTCCCGCATCAGCCAGTTGTTATTCCTGCCATCAACAGCATGGCGCTGTGGATACCACCTTTGTTCAGTTCTATCCCACGCTTCTCGAAGTGGCGCAGCGGAAAAACACTCTGCAAAAGCAGTTTTAATTAATGCGTATTAATTACATTAGGACCAAACTGGAACGCTGGCCCAATCGAAAAACGAACCGTATTCCGGCCATCTTTCAACAAATCATTAAACAGATGGTCATGAACGAAATCGGCCTGGATGCGAATTCCGGCGTGCTGGAATAAATTTAAATCGAACCCGCCGCCGAAGCCATAAAACGGCGTCCAATCCTGTTTTTTGCCGGAAGGCGCAAGCTGAGCAATAACGGATGCGGCAATCGGGTCGGTAGCATGAGGCGTAGCCACTTCGTGTATTGCGCCGAACGATGGCCGAATATACAAAGTTGCCTGCCGCCAGCGCCGGTAGCCGAACTGCGGTCCGGCGGCAAAATTCTGCGTGGTGGAATCGAGCGGCACGCTTAACGCATAGTTTGGCGGAATCAGCCCTGCGGCCGCCAGTTGCCGGAAGGTCGCTCCTAATTGCTGTTGCAGCGAGGTGGTCAGCAGGTTCGGAGTGAGCGAAGTGTGACCAGTTGCCACGCTGTAATCAAAACCGAGCGAGTACCAGGATCTGGGTCGGACTCCCGCCTGCATGTGAAAACCCCGTTCCGCCAGATTGATATGCGGACTGTCCAGGTACATATACCCTGCGTAGGCGTCATAACGGCCCACATAAGTTTGCTGACACAGCATGGGTAGAACAAATAAAGATGGAAGAAAGAACCGCAGCCGATTGCAAAGGATCACGGAAATGAAGTTTACCATTCGGTTGCAAACGGTTTACAGTTCAAACACATGGGATAGTCTGGTTTCCTATGCAGCGCATCTGTTTTGTTCTCCAGGTCCGGCCTGAACGTCTGCGTGAGTACAAGGAACGCCATGCTGCCGTTTGGCCGGAAATGCAGCAGGCTCTGCACCAAACAGGTTGGTGCAATTATTCTCTTTTTTTGCGGGAAGACGGGCTGCTGATCGGCTATCTGGAAACGGAAAATTTTGAACTGGCCAGAAATGAAATGGCAAAACTGGAAGTAAACAAACAATGGCAGCGTGAAATGGATCCTTTCTTCGTCAACGCGCCGGGAATCAAGCCCGACGCCGCTATGAAACCGCTCGAAGAAGTATTCCATCTTGAACCAGAACAGGAATAAGCTCCGGTTCCCTGCCTAGGCTGGTTTATGCTGCTGCCGTTTTACGGGCGGGAGTTGGCACCGGCTCTTCTAAGGGCGCCATTGCTGAATGGGCGATGCCCGCTAAAGCAGCGGCCACGAGCGGCCCTACCCAAAAGAGCCACAACTGTTGCAAAGCCCACCCCCCCACAAACAAAGCCGGCCCCGTGCTGCGGGCAGGATTCACCGACGTATTTGTTACCGGGATACTGACCAAGTGAATCACCGTTAAAGTAAGTCCAATCGCCAGCGGCCCCATGTTTTTCGGCGCGTTCTTTTCAGTAACCGCCAAAATAATGAACACAAACAGAAACGTGAAAATGAATTCGCTCGTAAAACAAGCTGCCAAAGAATAAGCTCCGGGAGAATGCGCGCCGTACCCGTTAGCGGCAAACCCGGAACTCAGAGAAAACTCGGGTTTTCCGGCGGCAATCAGATAAAGAACGCCGGAAGCGCAGCAGGCGCCGATGACTTGGCTTGCAATGTAAGGCAGCAGATCGGAAGCGGACATACGTTTAGCTACCACAAAGCCGACCGATACAGCAGGATTAATGTGACAGCCGGAAAGCTGTCCAATTGCGTAAGCCATTGTTAGCAAGGAAAGTCCAAACGCAAAGGCAACCCCTACAAATCCGATTCCTGTGTTTGGAAACTGAGCGGCCAGCACGGCGCTTCCACAGCCACCCAGGACCAGCCAAAATGTTCCAATAAACTCTGCCAAATACTTCTTTGTTGAAAGCAACATATTTCACTTTTCCTCGTTAAGACAGGTAATATCAAAATCTTTGCGGAAAACTCAGAAGGCTTGTTCGCATTCTAAATCAATCGGCGCGATAAGAAACCTAAGATTACTACGTCGTGGATTAGGTTACTGGATTGAACACACAGAATTTCGAGGCATATTAGTTCCGTAAAGGAAGTAGAATAACTACTGGTTTTGTATGTAGCGAGTAACGCTTTTCGCGCAGCTTTCTCTATGTAGTGTGGCTGCGATTTGAACATGTCGCGACTTATAAATGTTTGTTCATCCATCCACAAGTAAGTTTTAACTTACTTGTTCCCAGTGAACCGATCAGGTTTGCATCACAGAAAACAGTGAACTTTCTTAGACTGTTACAGAAAGGAAATGGAATGGCAGAATTGGCTGATGAGATAACACCTTCTTTGGACCCGAACGCCAGACAAAGCGAAATTCTTTCTGCTCATGAAAATCAGGTTCAGGAAGTTATTGTGCCTGTCATTCAAGAGCAGATAGAAGTTAGTAAAATTCTTCGCACTACCGGAACGGTACGCATCTGGAAAACGGTTCAGGATCGCCAGGAGGTAGTGCAGCAAAGCCTAGCTTCTGAGAAGGTTGATGTGGAGCGCGTTCCCAAAGATGAAATTGTTGACGCACCTCCTCCGGTGCGAACGGAAGGGGATGTGATGGTAATCCCGGTGCTTGAAGAAGTAGTGGTAGTTACTAAACAACTGCGTTTAGTGGAGGAACTGCGAATCACCAAGCATAAAACCATATCAGATCATCGTGAAGAAGTTACGGTCCGAGCGGAAGAACTGCATGTTGAGCGCATTGCCGCTGAACCTTCAACATCAACAGCGGCCGCAGCAACCAATAAATTTTAAAAGTGAAAGGATATATTTAACATGGCAAAAACAGTAGTAGGACTGTTTCAAAGCAGTACCGAAGCGGAAACAATCAAACAGGAATTAGTGCGGCAAGGCTTCAGTGCCGGGGATATTCGCGTCGTAGCTGGCAACCAAACTTCAACCAGCGCTGCCGCTCCCGGCACCGGCACCACAACTGGAGATTCCAACGAGATTGGCGTTCTTTCCTCCATCAAGAGCTTCTTTGGTTCGTTCACTGATGCGGGCGAATCTGATCGTGATTATTACTCTCAAGGCGTGACCAGCGGCGGCGCAATGTTGATGGCCACCGTGCCGGATAATCAAGCCGATGCTCTCGCCGATAGACTGGAACGATATGGCGCACAGGATGTGAATGAAGAAAATGCCGGCGCAGATGCATCCAGCACGGTTCGCCAACCAGTTGTTAACACGACGGCTGCCAGCACTGCCGCAACCACTGGTTCCGCTGCGATTCCGGTTGTGGAAGAAGAACTTCTGGTTGGTAAACGCCAAGTGCGCACAGGCGGCGTGCGCGTGTATTCACACCTGGTGGAAACCCCGGTTCAAGAAAATGTAGAACTCACCGAAGAACATGTTCGGGTTCAACGAAATCCCGTGAATCGTCCGATAGACCCTTCCAATTTTGAAGCTTTTAAAGAAGGCACGATCGAGCTGACTGAAACTGCTGAGGAGCCGGTAATTTCTAAACAGGCCCGCGTAGTGGAAGAAGTCGTGGTCGGCAAGCAAACCACTGAGCATACCGAAACCATTCGGGATTCAGTGCGGCACACCGAAGTGGAAGTGGAAAATTTAACGCCGGGTTCAACAGAGCAGAAAACCTCAACAAAACGGCAAAGTAGCGGTCAATAACAGCAGTTAGTAATTTTAGGTGCCATTAACCAAATTGGTTTCCTCGCGCAAAAGGAAAGCCGCTCGGAGAGTTATGAGTATGAGCTTCCGAGCGGCTTTCTTAAAGCAGAATGTTTTCAGAATTCAGAATAGGATTTTCAAATTTATATGCCAAGTACAACAGATACGGTCACAGTTCTGTGTTTATTTCATGACCGCGAACACGCTCAAGCAGCGTTAAGCGATTTACAGAAGTCTGAAGTGCCAGCCAATTCGATATCCGTAATTGGAAGCGGCGGCAATTCAACGAATTCTGCTAATTCATCGGCTGCTTTACAGCAGCTTGGGCTGCCGTCCCGCGATCTTCAAGTTTTAACCGACGGTGTACAAGCTGGCGGTACCATTATTGTGGTTTCCGGGCAGGAAACTATCACGGGTAAGGCCGAGTCCATTTTCGGCAAACACCGGGCAAGTCAGATTGATGAAAAAGTTGTTTCGGACCAGCCAGTACAACCGACGGTGAGTGCTGCTGCCGCAGTGTCCGCCAACGATGCTGTTATTCCAGTGGTGGAAGAAGAGCTTCTAGTAGGTAAACGCCAAGTGAAACGCGGCGGAGTTCGGGTGTATAGCCGGATGGTGGAAACCCCGGTGGAAGAATCCATCACTCTTCAAGAGGAACATGCCACCCTGGAGCGCCATCCGGTGAACCGGCCCATTACGGGAGCCGATGTGGATGCAATGAACATTCGTTCGATTGAAGTCACCGAAAGTGAAGAAGTTCCGGTAGTGGAAAAGTCCTCGCGGGTAGTGGAAGAAGTGCTGGTCGGCAAAGAAACCACTCATCATACAGAACAGATCAGCGATACGGTTCGCAAAACGCAGGTTGAAATTGAAGAAATCGAAGCTGGAGCGGTGAAACAGCCTCAGCCAGCAAAGAAATAGAAAGATTGCATCACAAGGAATTGATATGGCAACTGAAAAAGTAAAAGTATACGAAGAACAAGCTCCCAAAAAAGGCTTGCCGATTTGGGCTTGGCTGCTGCCGCTGCTTCTGCTGCTCGCGCTCGGAATTTGGCTGTTCAGCCGTTCGCATAACACCGACTCAGGAACAGCCGCTGCTCCTGCTGCTGTTGTAGCGGACAACACCAAACCTGATGCAGCACCACCCACCCAAGCGCAGGATTGGACTGCCGCCGGCATCACTAACTCCATTAAGCAGAATGGCCGTATCGGGTTAGGTGACAATGAAGTTCATTTCGCTACCAACAGCGCAAAGCTAGCTGGCGATTCTCAGAATGTTCTGGATCAGGTGGCGTTGGCTCTGAAGAACAACTCCGATTGGCACATGCGCGTTGTTGGTCACACGGATTCAACCGGCAACCCCGCCGCTAATAGTGTCTTAGCTCAACAGCGCGCCCAAAGCGTTATGGCTTATTTGGTAAGCCACGGCGTTAATAAAGGTGATCTGCGAGTAGAAGGAAAGGGAGAAGCACAACCAGTTGCTTCCAATAATAGTGATACTGGCCGCGCCGAAAATCGACGCGTTGAGTTGATTAAAGAATAGCTTGTTTTCTCGAAGGAGCCGTTTTGATGAACGGCTCCTTTTTATTTGGCTGCTGTTGATTCTAACTTCTTCTTTTGATTTCCTGGTTCCTTAGCCATACGAAATCCTGCCTTTTTCGCATCGTCTTCAGTCATAAATTTCCCCATTTTTGTTGTTCCATATGAAGCGCCTTCCTTATGGTAGACATGGGTGGCCGTGTTTACCCAAACCAGCCCTTTGGCCTTGGCATCGGCAATTTCCTGGCTGGAGGGACTAGCTTTTCTACTGGTTTTCTGCTTAGGCTGGCTGTTGCTTGTTGAAGCCGCTGTTCCGGCCTGCTTAGGAAGAAGCGGAAATAATCCGCCAACCAGCAATAAAACCGCAATGATTCGGATATTGGATTTCACGCGACTAGTATAACTGTTCCGAAGAACAAAGGGGCGTTTGTTTTCCGCCCCCTGCTGCTAATGAGGCTAGAAAAGAGAATTGAAATTCGGAACAAAAACGAGCCCATGAGGCGAAACAAGCGATCGGATGAAAGGCACTACGATTCCTGTTTCGAGGTCGATTTTACCAACCGTGTTCAGCCCGCCCACTGATGCGTACAGAGACATGGGTTCTAGTTCAGAAACATTCACCTTTACAATCTGATTGCTAGCGGTATCAGCTACGTAAAATGTCCCCTTGGGAGTAACGGTCCAGACAGCGTCATCCAAGCCGCTGACGGAAACGCCGTGATCATCGATCAGTTTCAAGAAGCTCACTTTCGGATTATTCGTATCCAAGTTATTCACAAATGTAAGGGCACCATCGTGCTCGCCAGTCAACATCAGTCCTCCAGTCGGGGTTGCCTTCAATGAATCGGGGTCCGTTGCTGGGATAGGCGCGATATTGCTTTCATTGGCCAAATCTACCCCCAGTGCGCCTTCTTTTAAAACAGAACTAACCAAAAGCGGAGTCTTGCGATTGTCCAGCATTTGGATCACATCATCGCCCGCGCCGGTTGGGTTTGTATAGCTGAGATAGATGTGGCCATCAAGGAAGACAACGTCATCGTAGCCGCGCGACGAGCTTGGCGTTCCGTAAGAAAGCGGCGAACGCTTCACAATCCCTCGCACCGGATCAATCAGTGTCACGGTTGAATTTCCATCCTGGTTTTGCAATGCCCAAACAAGTCCGCTGCCCGGATCGAACTTCAAACCATCAACGTTTCCTGGCAATGAATAAGTTTTTACAATCGCCCCATCTAACTTGTATTCAACAATGGTGCTGTTTCCGTTTGCTCCGGTGGAATCCGCATTATTGCTGTAGACGGCCCATAACGTGTTGCCAGCCATTGTTAAGGAATCCGGAGCAGTTGCATTAACATCCGCACCCTTCGCAAATACAGTTACTTTGTCAATGGAAGCGGCATGCGCTCCCGCGCAGGTCATAAGCGAAAGAGCTAGTGAACTCAACAGGTTTGTCAATCGTGATTTTGTAAATCGCATAAACTCCTCGGTGTCTCTATCTCGGAGACATACTGACCTTAGCAACGAAAAATCACTTTTGGATGACATTTCCATTAAATGACTGTATAGAATTATCTTAATTCTATTATTTTTTTAACAGTTTTCAGACAAAGTAGAATAACGAATTTTTCAGCCGCTTTAGTACAGTTCTGCCTGCTACGATTTGTCTTAAGTAGTTGCCGGATTCTCGCCTTAACTAAGAAACAATTTATGAACGTAACGGAAAGCAGCGTCGATGTGAAAACAACGGACGGCATTGCGGATGGAGCCTTGTTTTATCCGGAGGAACATAAAACTTGGCCCGCAGTTTTGATCTGGCCGGACATTTTGGGTCTCAGGCCCGTGTTCCGGGAAATGGGGAAAAGGCTTGCTGCTCAAGGATATGTTGTTCTTATTCCCAATCTTTTCTATCGCCTCCAGAAGGCTCCTGTGCCGGACGAACCAATAGATTTCAGCAAGCCGGAAGGCATGGCTAAAGTCAGACAGTTAGTTGATCCCTTAACGCCGGAAAAAATCGAGCAGGATACTACCGCTTATTTGAAGTTTCTCGATGTTCAACCGCAAACAAATACAAAAGCCAAAGCAGGAGTGCAAGGTTATTGTTTAGGTGGTTCCTTCTCGTTCCGGTCTGCGGCTGCTGTTCCCAACCGCGTCGGCGCAGTTGCCAGCTTTCACGGCGGATATCTTGTTACCGATAAGCCCGACAGTCCTCATCTGCTGTTTCCTAAAATAAAAGCCCATGCTCTGGTTGCAGTTGCCGAAGATGATGACAAGAAAGGCCCACAAGTTAGACCAGCTCTGAAATCAGCTTTTGCCGTTGCCAATCTCCCTGCGCAAGTGGAATTGTTCGAAGGCGCAAAACACGGCTGGTGCGTTCAGGATATGCCTTCTTACAACCAGCCCGCAGCAGAACGAGCCTGGAGCAAACTCATTGCTCTTTATCAATCAACTTTGGTGTGATAACAGAAGCCATCACTTCAGGATTCGAATGTAGCTGAGGTGCGGCCATGCGCGGGAAACCGACTGCTTTCGCCTGTTTTCGTTCGTTATTGACAGTGCTGACCAGCTTTGTCTTCATGTCTGCCGTTGCTGGTATTTCTGGCGCAACTTTGCCGTTATTCATTGATATCGAAGCAAACGGCTCGATGATTCACGCTTTCCGCTATTCCGGCCATCTTCAATGCTCCTTTCGCTGCCATCGAGGAATTGGAAAAAACTCAAACTTTTTCCGATGGAACCACTCGAACCACGCACATGTTCATTCCAGTGGGCCGCAACGCAGCCGGCTGGACGCATCAGGAATCCCGTTCTTTCCAAGATCCGTCCGATACAAATCAACTCCAGCCTAGAAAGATTGTGTTGTATGATCCGTCCGCCCGGCAGCGCATTATCCTTCATCCTGCCTCGAAAGTTGCTTTAGTTAGAACCCCGGATATTACGCCTGTCAAAGACCTGAGAAACGTTTCTGTTGTGACCGAAAAGACCTAGGTTTGGCCGTGCTGGAACAGCAGCAAACTCATGGTGTTCAATATATTCGTAATATGCACCGCCGATGCGAGGAAACAATCTGCTGGTTCAAGTCACCGATGAAAGTTGGTTTTCCGACGACTTCCAGGTAAACATCGCGATAAAGCACGTTGACCCAAGCTACGGCGTAATCACCATGCATCTTCGCCATCTCACCCGCACAAAACCGGATCCTGCGCTGTTTCTGGTACCGCCCACTTACCGCATCATCAATGAGACTGCTCAAACCAGGCGTTAAACCACCATCTCTATTTACTCCAACACCGCCATTGGGCGCCGACTCGTCCCGCTTTTCGGCAGCGGCAGCAAATGTCCTATTGCAAGTCTTCCCGGTCCGGCAATTAAAATTGCCGCGAGTAGTCCGATCAAGGCAAAGTTGTATTCAAATCCGGGCTTGGCGCCCAGAAAGAACCCGTTTCGCCCATGCACCATGGCGATTGCTCCGAGCATAATCACAATTAATGACGCTGCCGAGAACCGGGAAAGAAAACCCACAATTAAACCCAATCCGCCAAAAAATTCCCCAATTGCCACCAGATAACCAATCGGCCCCATCATGTGAACAATTGCGCTTAATCCAGGTCCATCGAAAGCTCCGAAAAGTTTCTGCGCTCCATGCGCGGCGAAAATAATTCCAGCGGCCAGTCGCACTGCCAGCAGCGCCCAATCGGTGCTCGTCGCGTTCGCGTCATCTACTAAGTTTGTTTGCATGATTGCAGATTATCTCAACGATCAAGCGAAAACGCCAGCTATCCATCTACGCATCAAAACTTTGCAATCAAGCTGATCCCGCCCGCCATCAGCACTGCCCCCAAAATGCGCCACGTGTTCACCGCATGTACCGGCATGTGGAACAAGCCAAAATGATCCACCACCAGGGAGGCAATCAACGCCGCCGTTACTGTAATTCCGACAAACGGCCCAGCCCCTACTTTATTCACCAGCGTTAAACCGGCATAAACCTGCACTGCGCCGACCAATCCGCCCAGCGAAGCCCACCACGGCATTGCCGCCAAGCTTTCCCCGCTCGGAAGCGGCGAAGGAAACACTGCAAACACGCAGATAAAGAAGGCGGTAATCAATCCGAATGATACAGTGCTGGCCAGCCACCGATTCGCCAGTGAAGCATTCAACTGTGAATTCATCGCGGCCCCGCAGGTCTGCAAAACTCCGCCCAGAATAATAAACGGATAAATCCATCCGGCTTTCAAGTGATTCTCCTGTTGAATAATTTTCTGAATTCTACAATCTACTTGTGAGGAGCTTTTTTCTTAGGCTTCGGCTTTTTCTCCAGATGAATTCCGTTCACTTCTTCTGCTTCAATCACCAGATGGCCGTCAATCGTAGACTTTGTTGAGCCAAAGCCTTCTAATTCCATTCCTTCGGTCAACTCCAGTTCCGCCGCTCCATGCGGTTTCAGATGAACGAAATCGCCGTTGTCCAAAATCGCGCCGTTAACTTCGCCGTGCAGCGCGTAATTCAAACGCTCCACTTTTCCTGAAAACGAGTGGTGTTCTTCTTCCTCGGTCTCGTCCGCTGATAAGGTGTACTGGTTGTTGTCTGTTTTTAATCGAACAAGCTGATACACCGGATGCGCTGCGTGTCCCCTACCTTCTTCTTCCAAATGCACTTCCGCTTGCACCTGCGTTCCCGGGGCAGCCACCACCGCGATCCGCCCAGCCAGATGCTGCGGAAAATTAATCTGAATGGCTTTATGATGGTCGGTTTCAAGCAGCAGTCCTTCAAAGGAGCCTTTCGGACTGTAATTAAATGACTGAACCGTGCCCTGTTTCTTCAAAGTGGTTTTTGACATGTTCACCGTTATAGAGAACAGCACAACAGAAACCAAATCAAAGTATCTGATTTTATTGGTTCCGCGTGGCTCCTCGCGCTGAGAAACTGTTCGGAAGCAGAACAGCCAGTGTACGCTGAGCGGCTAGATTGAAAGGCCGTGCTTTAAGCCCAGGGTTTCAGCACCAACTTTCCTGATGTGCGCCGGTTTTCCAATAATTCATGCGCAGCCTGGGCCTCGCTTAAAGAAAGCGTCCTGATTGCGGGCAAATGAATGCGCCCGGCCAAAACATCCTGCATCAACTCAACCAGGGCAGCCCCTGCGCTCGCAGGCCGCTCCATAAACCACCCGCCAATGTTGAATCCCGTTATCGACTGATTACGCGCCGGAGCATAGAACAGTTGATCAATCGCCGCCGAATCGAGATGCGCGGACACGCCGCTGGCAGTGCCGAAAACAATCAGCCTTCCAAACGAGTTCAAGCAGGATAAAGTTTCCCTCAGCACCGGTCCGCCGGATGCTTCCAAAGCGACATCCACTCCTTTGCCGCCGGTCAACTCGCGCATTTGAGAAGGCCAGTCCGGTTGAGAATAAACCACAGCGTTATCAGCCCCAAGCGCAAACGCAGTTTCGCGTTTGCCCGCGTCACCCACAGCAGCAATAATTTTGCTTGCCCCAATTTGTTTGGCAATCTGAATCGCAAAACTGCCCACGCCGCCCGTAGCAGCCGGTATCAGTAAGCTTTCGCCTGGCTGCAAACGGGCTGTTTGCGTCAACATCACCTTCGCAGTGCTTCCAGCTATCAGCAGCACGCTCGCCGCATCAAAGCTGAGTTCAGCAGGAATCGGAATCACAGACGATGCATATGCAACGGCATACTGCGCATAACCGCCAAAGCCGTTCGCTCCAGCCAGCGCAAACACGCGAGCACCGACTGGCGGAGCTTCCACACCCACCCCATGCGCGGCTACCGTGCCGGCAATCTCGCCGCCAGGCACAAACGGAAACTCGGTTTCAAATGGGTAAGCATCGCCTCGCCGCCGCTTTACGTCTGAAAAGTTCACGCCGGCTGATTCCACTTTAATCAACAATTGACCAGGGCTTGGTTGCGGCGTTGGCACCTCTTCCAACACAAACTTGGCCTCGCCGCGTTGATGCACACGAGCCGCTTTCATATGCTGTGTTGTCATTGGCTCATCCTTACGCTATACATGATGATCATCATAGTTTGGATTATGATAGTCATCATGTATGATTGTCAATAGCCATTGCAGGAAAATATTCACATGCGTTATCCGCAGGAATTAACCGCTGGCCGCCACGAGAAAATTCTGTATGAGGCTTCCCGGCTTTTTCGGGAACATGGCTTGGATGGGGTTGGCGTGGCCGAAATCATGAAGGCCGCTCACCTGACGCATGGTGGATTCTATGCTCATTTTGATTCCAAAGAACATCTCGCTGCGGAAGCAAGTGTACGGGCGATGGCAGAGATGCACCAACAAATCGAGCGCGCCGCCGCATCCGGGCGCAATGCGGCCACAAACTTCATGGCAGAATATCTTTCCCCCACGCATCGGGATCACCCCGGGTCCGGTTGCGGCATTGCTGCGCTTGCGCCTGATATAGCTCGCCAATCCGGCAAGGTTCGTTCTGCGTTCACTGCGGAACTCCGCAGGATTATCGGCGCAATGACGCAGAAGTTTCACTTTCGCAGCGGCCAGAATGCGCAAACCGAATCCATCCGATTGTTAGCGTCTCTAGTAGGCGCAATGGTTTTGGCGCGCGCCGTGAATGATGAATCATTTTCCCGGGAGATATTAGATGCAGTGAAAACGAAAGTGCCCGGCTAATTTCCATTCTCTCGTTTTACAAACAGCGGAAGGTAGCTTTCCGATATCTTTTCACCCCCGCAAACCAGTGCCATACAAACGTCTCCTGAAGTAATATGCTGACGCCCACTCCGATTCATCAGCAAGATGAGATATCAATTCAATCGGTCTCTGGCCTGCTTGTTATTGGCTGTCTTTTCTCCGTCATCGGCGGATACATGGATGCTTTCTCTTATCTGGCGCATGGCCATGTTTTCGCCAACGCCCAGACCGGAAACGTTTTGTTTTTCTCTCTTTATGCTTCTGGCGGCGAGTGGGCACAGGCGATGCGGCACCTGCCGCCGATCGCGGCGTTTATGTTGGGCGTGATCGTAGCCCGGCTGATTGGGACGCACCTACAGAAACATTCCTTTCGCGCTACGCTGTGGTGTCAGGGTATTGAACTATTGATTCTTGCTGGTTTAGCTGTTTCCGCAGCAAGCTTGCCGAATGATTGGATTGTTCCGATCATCTCCTTGGTCGCCGCGCTGCAGAACACCAGCTTGAGTGCGGTAGGACCTTGGACTTTCAACAACGCCATGACCACGGGCAATATTCGCACTGCCACTTCCGGGCTTGTGCTGTGGAGTTTAGGGCGCGAGCGCGAAAAGAACCGTGGAAATGTCATAGTTTCCGGCTCGGTCTTTTTATCGTTCCTGATTGGGGGTTTGGGCGGTGGACTTTACACCAGATATGACGTAAAACACGCGCTTCTTCCCTGTGTGCTTCTGGTTCTCGTTGCGTTTCTGCTTACGCTACGTCAACGAAAACTGCACGAAACCAGCCCGCACAAAGGATTCACTTCATCGTTGTAGGGAGTGAGTTTTCAAGCTGATACAACGCAGCGGAAAGCCTTGGGACTGATGCCAAACTGACGTTTAAATGCCCGACTGAATCCTTCCTGCGAAACATGGCCAACCGCTGCCGCAATTTCCGCCACGCTTCGGTCAGTGCCCGCCAGCATTTCTCTGGCGCATAACATACGCCACTGCGCCAGGTAAGCCATCGGTGTCATTGTAGTGACTTCCTTGAATCGCTCCACAAAAGCTGATCGCGACATGCAAGCGATCTTGGCTAATTCCTGTAGCGTAAGCGTTTCCCCGTAACGCGCGTGTATTAAAGCGATCACGGCGGCAAGCTGTTCGCTGAAAACAACTGTCAGAAAATGCGGCGCGGCTTTTCCGCTCAGAAAGTAAGCGCGCAGCGTTCGCACCAGGGCAATTTCAGCCAGCCGTTCCAGCACGATCTCCGCGCCGGGTTGCCAGTTCTGCGCTTCCGTTTCCATCAACGTTAGCAATGCGTCGGAGGCTTGGCGGTTCAAGTGTTCTACTCCGGCCACATGCATCAGTTTCGGCAAGCCGGCGAACACAGGATGTCCACCGGCCCGGTCAAACTCGAAGTGGCCCGATAACAGCGTTGCCGAACCCTCGCCTGTGCCGAAAGGATGTTCGCCGCGCTTAATGCTTTGCACTGTTTCGCGGCCGCTCCGGGCAGCGCTGGTTCGCCCGTCGGAGATCACATGCGGCGAACCGTCCAGGAACAAGGCAATATCGCCTGCTTCCAACCGCGTGCGGCTGTTGTCATACTCTACATACGCCATGCCGGAAAGCACAACATGGAACTGGGCATAAGGACGCCCAGGGAGCGACATCGCCCACGGTGAACAAAAACTATGCTTGTAGTACACCGTGCATTTCAGATGAACCAAGTGAAATATGGCTGCCAGAGAATCGCTCATACACTCATTTTGATCGCCTAGCTTAGCCGTTTTGTAAACCGCTCAGTCAGCTTTGCGCGTCCCGAACTGCTTGCACTGCGGCCAGCACTTCTTCCGGTTCAGCGCGCTTCGTATAATCGGCATTCACTTGCTGCCAGCGCACAATTCCGTTGCGATCCAAAACGAAAACCGCTGGCGCAGGCAGCTTCCATTCCGCATCGCCATTGTACTTTTCCAGATCGGATTCGAACGCCTTGTATAGATTCTGCTCTGGCTCTTTTAAAGTCCAGTCCAGATGAAACGCGCTGGCTGCCTTGTTGCCCGGATCACTCAACAATTCAAAAGACAAATTGCGGCTGCTGGCGGTCTGTTCCGTGTAATTCTCCAGTTGCGGCGACACTGCATAAAGATGCGCTCCTGCTGCCAGGAACTTCTCGTAATAAGCCTCGAATGCCCGCAGCGTCAAATCGCAAAAAGGACACCAGCCGCCGCGATAAAACATCAGCACTGCTGTTTGCTGTTTTTGAAGTTGTTCGAGTGACACGCTCTCGCCATTCGTTCGTAGAAAAGCAACCTGCGGCGCTTTGCTGCCCGGTTTGGCTGCTTGTTCACCTACCTGCGCGTCCGTCAATCTATTTAACACAGCCTCAAGCTGCGCAAAAACCGGTGGCGGAATCTGGCCGCGCACGCCGGTTAACATCGTTTGTATCTGTGCGTTCAATGACATATGTATTCTCTTCCGCTCAATCTTATGAACTGAACTCATAACAAGAATCACACGAAGGAAATCAATTGAGAATGACGTAAAAACCTTCAAGCATGACTGAAAATCCAGAAGCTTTCCGATTTCAGAATCTAGATGTAATGGTGCGCCTGACACTCTCCTTTTACGAAGTGTTCCGCACTGTATTCCTTTGAGACTTACACTTCTTGCCATGCGTTGCGGTTGCGGAACCGCGAATGCCATCGAAAACTTTGACTCCGCTACCTGGTGGTTTTCCGTTCGCTATGATATTGCCATCTGGAGCGTCTAAACGATTTATGAGCGATAATCCCGTATTAAGTTTTGTCGGACAACAAGAATGGCTGCAGCCGCTCGGCGAAAAGTCGGATGCTCTGGTCAAAAGTGCCCTTGATTCTGTTGGCGAAGCAAGCGACGCCGCCAAGGAAGTTTTAGTCAACAGCAGGCTGCTCGGCCATACCCGCCACCCTACAATTACCGATGTGCCGTTCGGAAGCTGGACTGTCACCCTCGTTGCAGATCTCTTCGAAACCGCTGGGCGCGATCAGTATGCGGTAGCTGGTGACGTTTCCGTGGCCGTTGGCCTGGTCGCATCCATGATGGCTGCGGCCGGCGGTTTGGCCGACCTGAGTGAAACTCGCGGCCAAACCGATCGGCACTTGGGCATGATGCACGGCGTTCTGCATGGTGTTACCATGCTGCTTTTCGGTGGGTCTCTAGCGGCGCGCCAATCCAAGCAACGAACCCTGGGCCGCGCTTTGAGTTTTCTCGGCTTCGGCACCCTGATCGGGGCTACGTATCTGGCTAATGAACTCAGAAACAAACGGGCCGCCGAAACCAACTGAACACCTTAATCAACTACGACCTTATTGAGCACGCTCCGATTGCAGGTGTGCGCTCCGCAGCAACATTTCGAGAGACACCGTTTGCAGGGCATTTTCGTGCGTCGCTTCCAAACGCGCTGGCCCGATCACGCCGGCATCGTAAGATTTTTTCCATTGATCTACGCAGACGCACCATTGATTGCCTGCTTTCAAGCCTGGAAAATTGAACTCCGGACGAGGCGTAATCAAATCGTTTCCAATCGACTTCTGATGCTGCAAAAATTCATCCGTCACCAGCACGCACACTGTATGTTTTCCCAGATCATCGGGCCCGGTATTACACTTCCCGTCCCGGTAAAAGCCGGTTAACGGATTTGTGCAGCAAGTCTGCAAAACGCTTCCTAAAACATTTTTGACCATTTCCTATTAGCGTACCGTGCCGGGAAATTACCAGCACGCGGCCGCCGGCGAATTTGGATACTGCATCGCTTGTTCAACGTCAACCAGATGTCCCGATCATGTTGTGCCAACGCAGAATGTTACCGTAGCTGTCGCCGAGCACAACAATCGCCTCGCCTCCTGTTGCCCTTTAAATCGTAAGAAGTTAGCTGACGTGAGTGCGCGAATGGGAAACCCCTGGTTTGCGGATTTCCAAAGCACTGAGACAGATTAAGGAAATAATGCGTTTAGGTTTTCCGGCTTTCCCGGAACAGCCATTGGCACCTGGAGCGGCATGATTAGATCGGGTAAGCCAGGTACACCGCTCGTTTGCGTTTCCGATTATTCATCAGAGAAGAGGGACGAGGATTATCGTCGCCAGCTTCTCTGAAAATCCGGTTAACAACTAAAGCTTAAAAGAAAGGACCGTTAGCCGGGGAATTCGGTACCAGCGAATCGCCGGGCAATCCCCATTGCACAGTATAAGGTGCAGTCGGATTAGAGCTTGGAATGATGTACCAATTACCCTGGGAAGGCCGCCATACCACAAGATCCGTTTTCCGGTCAACATCAAAATCGTCCGGTCCGGGAATGTCTCCGCTTAGTCCCCACTGTTTCACGCTAAAAGTGGAGGGATTGCTGGCAGGACTGATGTACCAATTTCCCTGGGAAGGCCGCCACACGGTGAAGTCGCAGTTCCGCAAACCTTCCGTATAAGTAATGACCGGTACATCGCCGTTTAAGCCCCATTGCTTAGTGATTGGAGAATTAGGCGTAGAACTGGGAATAACATACCAAGTTCCGTTCGAAGGCCGCCATACCGCGAAATCGATCCGTCCATCGCCGTCAAAATCGCCAACTAGCGGCGTATCTCCGTTTAATCCCCATTGTTGAGTAATGGGAGAATTCGGGGTTCTACTGGGAATAACATACCAAGTTCCGTTCGAAGGCCGCCATACCACAAAGTCTGCTCTGCCATCGCCATCGACATCGGCAGATAAGGGAATGTCACCCGGCAGACCCCACTGCTGAGTATAGGGATTACTAGGATCAGAGCTGGGAATGATGTACCAAGTACCGTTCGAGGGTCGCCAAACCGCAAAATCCGTTTTTCCATCGCCATCAAAATCACCAGCTAACGGGTAATCACCTTTTAAGCCCCACTGCTGCACAATGGGCACTTTTGGATTGCTGCTGGGAATAATGTACCAATTACCGTTCGACGGCCGCCATACTACAAAATCTGATTTTCCATCACCATCAAAATCCGCTCGCGGCGGCAAATGATTCTGGGCCCAAGCGGAACCCAAGCTGAGCGAAAACAACGCCAACCCTATCAGGCATCGCATCATCGTTGCAAATCTCCCCTGTTCATAAGTAGTTCGCACATTAGATGAACTAAAGCAAAGTCGGTTACCCTGGAATTGCTTGTTCCTCACAATTCTAATTCGTCCGTTCAAACTCCACTGATGTGCTGTCGTAATCACCGGTTAATTGCAGCAGCAGCCCGTGGTTCATTAGATACGACCCGGTGTACTGTTCATTTCGGTCCAGTACTTTGTTGTCAATTTTCTTCAGATGGTAAGTAGCAGCAGGATCAAGCCCTTGCAAACAGATAGCCGGCATCGGACTGCGGAATTGTTGTGAGTGCAGAAAAGCGAACAACACTGCTTGTTTGCCGTCCTGCGACACATACTGATTCGCGCTGAGTTCGCCTTCGCGCGGCGAAAGCAGCCGATACAGGCTGCCGGTCTGCACCGTGCCGCGAATGGCTTTATAATAAGCAATCATTTTGGCAGCCAGATCAAAATCCGCTCCCGTCCACTTGTTCAGATTGGCTCCGATGCCGAGCGAGCCTTGCATGGACACCAGAAAACGATAAGCAAGCGGCGTGCTGCGACCATTCATATTCGGCACGTCAGTCACCCAGGCCATCATCACTTTCGGCGCATACGGGTAAGTAAAGCCATCCTGAATGGTGAGCCGGTCCAGAGCTTCCGTGTTGTCGGATGTCCACACTTCATCGGTATGCTGCATCACTCCCAGGTCCACTCGTCCTCCTCCGCCCGAACACGATTCAATCTCCAGCCCCGGATGGTTAGTGCGCAGATGATCCATAATCCAGTAAACATTGCGCACATACTTAATCCAGATTTCTTTTTGTTCCGCTAAGGGCGCTTCCGGCCATCCCGGTTCGGAAAAATGCCGGTTCATGTCCCATTTAATGAACTTGATGTTGTTCTCGGACAGCACCTTATCAACTGAATTGAAAATATAATCCCGGACATCATCCCTGGCCATATTCAACACCAGTTGGTTGCGGGCCTCAGTGCGTGGGCGATTGTTAAAGTGCATGGCCCAATCCGGATGCTGGCGGTACAAATCGCTATCAGGGTTCACCATTTCCGGTTCAAACCACAAGCCGAAATCCATTCCTAAGCCATTCACATATTGAATTAGCGGCTGCAAGCCCTGGGGAAATTTCTGGCGGTTTACTATCCAATCGCCCAGCCCGGCCTTGTCGTTGTTGCGCCGGCCGAACCAGCCGTCATCCATTACGAATCGTTCCACGCCGATCTTCGCCGCTTTTGCCGCCAATTCTTTCTGACCTGCTTCGTTTACTTGAAATTCAGTGGCTTCCCAGGAGTTATACAACACTGGCCGCAGTCTGGGGTGTGCGCGATCGGGTAGTAGTTCATTCAGTTCTAAACGGTGCATCGCCCGTGACGCTCCGCCGAACCCGCCGCTACTGAAGCCGCCGAAGTAAGCAGGCGTTTCCAACTGTTCGCCCGGTTTCAGCAGATAACTGAAATCAAAATCGTTGTAGCCGCCGGTGACGCGCACCTGATGCACCGGCGTTTGTTCCACCGTCAACTTCCAGTTGCCGCTCCAGGCCAGCGCGCCGAACCACACATTGCCGTGTTGCTGATCGGCTGTCCCTTTCTCGTCCACGGCAAACCACGGGTTCAACTGATGGCTGGTGTTGCCGCGCCGGCTTTCCAGCACAATTCTTTCCTGTTCAATGAACTGCTGTTGTACCTGGTCTTCGCCGGCCCAACGCCCAGCCAGGTAAGTTAAACGGTACTTATCCCCGCGCGGCAGATACCAAACGCCGCTTTGCGCGCTTTCGAGAGTGATCGGCTGTTGCGTGCGGTTTTCAATAGCAGCGCTCTTGCTGATAATATCTTCAGCCGAGTAAAGCCGGTAAGTCAATGTGACGAAAAGATCGTACTTAATGTCCTTCAACTTAAGCTGAAGCGTATCGCCGTTTATTTTCTGGTCGGTATACTTCAACACCAGATCGCGCGTGCCGTCAGGAAGCATTGCCTTCAAAGCAGGCTCTGAGTAAAAGCGTCCGCCCCAGCCTGGGTACTCGGTATTGGTAGTGGTTTCGCTGCCATCAAACGAAGCCCATTCCGGCGCTGAATGCGCTGCCGCAATCTCCTGCGGCGCAGTCAGCTTGGCTCCCCAGTACAGGCTTTGCAGTTCGCCTCGTTCGTTTACGCCGACCACATACGTCACTTGATCCGTTTGCAAAGACCATGTTTTCTCTTGCGCGTTGTAGGCGATATTTTGCGCGCTCGCCAAAGATCCCAAACAAAAAAACGAAACAAGTAACAAGGAAAAACAATTCATCGCGTTCTTAAACAGTGCAAAGCTTCACGGCTTCGGAAAGTGAAGTCATCGGATCGCGGGTGGGAATAAACTCATGCGCGAAATAACCCTGAAAATTCAAATCCGCAATCGCCTTTGCCACGGTATGCCATTGCAGTTCCTGGGTGTCGTCCAGCTCGTGCCGTCCGGGAACGCCGCCGGTATGGAAATGGCCGAAGTAGTTGATGTTGTCGCGGATTGTGCGGATAATATCGCCTTCCATAATCTGCATGTGATAAATGTCATAAAGCAGTTTGACGCGCGGCGAATCTACGCCTTTCATCACCGCAATGCCCCAAGCGGAGTGGTCGCATTGGTAATCGTGGTGATCAATCTTGCTGTTTAACAGTTCCAGGCAGATCGTCACGCCATTGTCTTCAGCAATTTTCTTCACGCGATTTAAGCCGATGATGCAGTTTTGCTTGCCTTCTTCATCCGGCTGGCCCTGCCGATTGCCGGAAAACGTAATCACATTCGGCACCTTGGCGGCAGCGGCAAGCTGAATGTTGGTGCGCATTTCTTTTTCCAATTCGTCATGATGCTCTTTCCGGTTCCATCCATGCGGAATGGTGGCTGCTCCCGGAGTCATAGTCGGAATCAAGCCGTACTTCTGGAGAGTGGGCCATTGCGTGTGGTCTACCAGATCAATGCCGCTCAGTCCCATGTCCGCAGCATGTCGGCAGAGATCGTCCAAACTCATGGATTTGTAACACCAGGCGCACACAGATTGTTTCAAGCGCCCGGAATGTCCAGGAGAACCGGAAGCGGCGGAACCGGCCAGCGCCATGCCGCCTGCTATTTCAAACAAAGAACGACGAGTCATGTTCCCGCCATCTTATCCCAAACAGCTTTTGGCAACACAAAACACGGGCGCGAATTTACGCGGTTTGGGAGTGACTAAACCTCGTTGTGCCGCCCATCTTGGCTACGCAGGGAGGAACGCTATGATAGGGGCTTGACTGCGTCTTCTACGACCAAGGCTTCGCCGGACCGGCTTCGAACCATCCGAAACTGGACGTTCATTATTCTCATAAATCTGGTTTCGATCATATCCCTGTATTTCGTTTTGTCGGACGCGCACATCAACCTGATTTTGGGTGAAGTTCGGCAGATGAGCTGGCATTGGGTGCTGCTGGCGGTTCTTGCTGACGTGTTTGTTTACACTTTGCAAAGCTGGCGTTGGCTGCTGATTTTAAAGCCGGTGGAAGCAATTTCGCTGTGGACCAGCATTCGCGCTATCTACGTGGGATTGTTCGCCAATGAAGTGCTGCCTTTGCGAACCGGCGAACTGATCCGCTGCTTTCTGATCACCCGCTGGTCCTCCATTCCTCTTTCGGTCAGTTTTGCTTCGGCATTAATTGAGCGGATTTTTGATGGCGTCTGGCTGATGGCTTGTTTTTTTGTCACGCTTCAAATAGCGGAACTGCCGCACTGGCTGGAAAGAGCCGGATATTTTCTGGGAATGATTGTGTTGATTGCCGCCGTCATTATAGGCGCAGGAATGTACGCCAAAAGGCAGTCGTTGAATCTGTTCCTCGGTTTCACATTTCCGAAATGGTTTAACACGCTGGTGGAAGACCTGCACCTGATCGGGCATTCACGTTATCTTTATTTTGCCTTTATAGTCAGCGGCGCATTCATGCTGATGCAGGCAGTGCCGATTTACAGCGTGATACAGGCTTACGGCCTGGACCTGGATTCAACGCTGATTTCTGCGTTCACCATGATGGTGTTGTTGCGCTTGAGCGCAGTAGTACCGCAGGCTCCGGGTAATCTGGGACTATTTCAAAACGTGGCATTCCGCACGTTAGTGGTCTTCGGCGTTTACGGGGCTATGGCGAAACGGTTCTCTCTAATCCTTTGGGCCATTGTAACCATCCCCCTAATTCTGGTGGGATTTCTGGTGCTGATATTAAGCGGCGCAAAAATGGCCCACCTTCACCGCGAAGCAAGATCAGCCGTGGAAGGCCACCAGGCATAAACGAAGTTAGCTTCGGCCTCGCTACAATGTTTTCAGGATGTGTGCGTGCTTGCTTTAGCATTATCTTTACTGCTGGCCGCAGCCGATCCGGCCAGCCTGCAAACGCAAGGTTCACAAGCGCTTGACCGGGGCGACTTCGCACAAGCGGAACAGGTATTTTCGCAACTGGTCACGCTCGACAATAAAGACTACTCGGCTTATTTCAATTTAGCTTTAGCTCAAGCCGGATTAAAGCAAGACGAAAAAGCCATTGATAATTTCAAGCGCACGCTGGAACTCAGTCCAGGCTTGTACCAGGCGCAGCTTAATTTAGCGATGGTGTACCTGCGCGACCAGCAAGGCGAACATGCTCTGCCCTTGTTTCAAGCAGTGGTGAAGAATAAACCCGAAGCCGTAAAGCCTCATCTGTATCTGGCGCAAACTTACCAGCTTCTCGGCAGTTGGCCTCAAGCACAGGCGGAATACCAGGAAACAGTAAATCGTGATCCGAAGATAGCTCAGGCGGAACTGGGTTTGGGCGAGTCGCTTTTGCATCAAAATAAGTTGGACGAAGCGGAACCGCATTTTGAGCAAGCAGCAACGCTTGACGGCTCCTTAAAGTCGTACCTGCTGGAGTATGCGGTGGCGCAGCTCGATAATGGGCACGGCGAAAAAGCAAGCCTAATTCTTCAGCAGTTTCCCAGTAACCCGGGCGCGCGCGAAAAACTAGGGCAATATTACTTATCGTCCAAACAGCCGGAAAAAGCCGTGCCGGAGTTTGAAGCGGCGGTTCAACTTGCGCCCACGCCTGCTAACCGGCTAGCACTTGCCACCGCTTACTTGCGCAGCAATCAGGAACAAAAAGCGGTGCCGTTATTAAAAGAAGCTTTGGCTTCCTCGCCGAACGATTGGGAACTGCAAATGACGGTCGGACGCATTTACCGGGATCAGAAAAACTACAACGAAGCCGCAAATTATTTTTCGGCAGCGACCAGACTGAAACCGGAAGCAGCCGACGGCTGGAGCGAACTGGCAGGAGTTCTTACGCTTAACGGCAACTACCCGCAAGCTATTAGCGCGCTCGACAAACTGCATCAGTTACATGCCGAAAAACCGGGACATTATTATCTACGAGCTATCATTCTGGACAAATTTCATCAATTAAAACCGGCGATCGGAAGTTACCAGCAGTTCCTGGAAACGGACAACGGCCAGAACCCGGATCAGGAATTTCAAGCGCGCGGACGATTAAAGCTGCTGGAACATCAGGTGAATGGCAAATGATTCGCGCTTTGTTATTTCTCGGCCTGCTGGCGCTGCCTGGCTTGGCCCGCGATGTTCTCGATGAAGTAAAGGCAGAACAAAATCCGGGCAAACGGTCGGAGCTTGCCGCACAATCCGCTGACGATTCATTAGATAAGGCCCGTAGTTATTACAAAAAGGGCGATATTATTCGCGGAGACGCCGAGTTAAACGAGATCGGCCTGCTGGCGGATGAGTGTTACCGTTCGGCGCAGGAAGCACACAAATCGAAGTACTGGAAGAAAACAGAAATGAAAATTGCTATGCTGACCCGGCGTGTTCGATCCTTAGCCGAAGAGCTTGGCTACGACCAGCGGGACAAAGCAAACCAAGTCGCCGACCATCTCAGCGAAATTCGCGATAAGCTGCTTCAAGGAGTCATGAGCAAATGAAAGGGCGTTGGATATTGTCGCTTGCGCTCTGCGCGGCCAGCAGCCGCCTCCCGGCGCAACAGCCACAACGGGATTTTTTAACTTCAGACGAGGTGGACCAAATACGTTTGGTGCAGGAGCCGAACGAGCGCATTCAATTGTATTTGAAATTTGCCGAAAAACGCATCGGCATGGTGGAACAGCTTCTATCTAAAAACAAATCAGGGCGCAGCCTGCTGATCCACGACACGCTGGACGATTATTGCAAGATTATTGAAGCCATTGACACCGTGGGCGACGACGCGCTGCGGCGCAAACTCCCCATTGATGTCGGTATGCAAGCGGCTGTTTCGGCGGAAAAAAACTTTTTGGCTAAGCTGAACAACATTGAACCCGCCGCGCCAAACGACCTGAGCCGCTACGATTTTGTTTTAAAAACAGCCATTGACACCACCAGCGACAGCCTGGAAATCTCCCAGGAAGACGCCGTTAAACGTAAGGAAGAAGTTGCTTCGCACGACAGCAAAGAACAACAGGAACGCGAATCGATGATGAAGCCAAGCGAGGTCGCGGAAAAGAAAAAAGCGGAAGCGGCGGACACGGAAAAGAAAAAGAAACGGCCCACGCTGATGCGCCCCGGCGAAAAGAAACCGGATGAATAGTAATGACGTTACTTCCACCCCGGGATTAGTCATGCGCTGCTGTTAACGACAAAAACTAGCAAAATTCGGGACTGAACGATCCAATTGGTTTGGATATGAGCAATGCGCTTTCTTTCGCTTAAGGCAAAATAAGAAAGATTGCTTCCCTTCGATTGTTCTTTCGATGAATTGTTCCGCGCGGCTCTGACTGAATTGATTTCGCTGCGCCGCGATGTACGCCGCTTTCGTTCTGTTGCGCTGCCACCGGGTTTGCTCGATAAATTGTTGCAACTGGCTTGCCGCGCGCCATCGGTCGGGTTCAGCCAGCCTTGGCGCTGGGTAAGCGTTGATGCGCCGGAAAGGCGCGCAGCAATTTTGGAAAACTTCCACGCTTGCAACAAAAAGGCTTCAAGCGATTTCGTCAATGCCAGAGCAGGATTGTATGGGCGCTTGAAATTAGCCGGATTGGTTGAAGCACCGGTGCATCTCGCCGTTTTTGTTGACCCCGAAACAGAAACCGGGAGCGGCTTAGGGCGCAAGACAATGCCGGAGATGCTGCACTACTCTGCTGTTTGCGCCATTCACACACTTTGGCTGGCGGCGCGAGCGCATGGCATTGGATTAGGCTGGGTATCAATCCTTGATCCGCAGGAAGTGCGAAGCATTTTGGAAGTGCCGTCCACTTGGAAACTGATTGCGTACCTATGCTTGGGTTATCCACAAGAAGAACAAGATCAGCCTGAACTGGAACAGGCAGGCTGGGCCGAACGCCACTGGGAGGAAGAAGTACGTTTGTACCGGTGATTGCGGTGTATCTGCTCTCTGAATCAGCCACTTAGCAGGCGCGTCGAAATTGTGATAACAATGAATGCTATAGCTTATGTTCCTTTTTGGCCGGAAAATTTCGCTTCTGTTCATCCTGGCAGCAGTTCCTGTTCTCGCGGCGGATAAGCCTAAAAAGGAAACTCCGGTGACGTATTCGAAAGATGTTGCTCCTATCCTGTATAAGAACTGCGCCGGCTGCCATCGGCCTAACGACATTGCTCCCATGTCGCTCTTGACCTACAAGGATACGCGCCCCTGGGCAGTGGCCATTCGGCAAGCGGTGGTGCAGCGCATCATGCCGCCTTGGCATGCCGACCCGCATTTTGGAACCTTCGCCAACGATCCACGACTCAGCGATGCAGACATTGCCACGATTAGCATCTGGGTGAAGCAAGGTGCAAAAGAAGGAAATCCAACGGACCTTCCCACACCGCCCGCTTTCAACGATGACTGGAAGATAGGGAAGCCGGACAAAATTGTCGATATCGGCCAGGACTATAAGGTCGATAACAAACAAATTCCCGATGAATACATTTATTTCACGGTGGACCCGCATTTCACCAAAGACACTTGGGTGAAAAGCGTCGAACTGCGGCCGGGCAATCGCCGGGTGGTGCATCATGCCCACGTCTGGATTGAAACTGCAGAAGCTTCCGCGCCAAAACCCAAAACCGACGCGAATGGAAAGCCGATACCGAACTATGTTTATAAAGATGAATACGGATTGGGCCGTTTAAAGCCGGATGCTCCAGTTGTCGAAAATGGATGCTTAACAGAAGACGGCGGTGATTTGCCGGGACGCAAATTGAATGACGGCACCGGTCCGCTCGGCTCTTATCTGCCCGGCAAGGCTCCTGATGCCTACCCGGCCGGAACGGCTAAATTGATCCCAGCCGGAGCAAAACTGAAGTTCCAGTTGCATTACAACAACACGCTTGGCACACCGCAAACAGATCGTACGCAAGTCGGTTTTGTTTTTGCGGATCGTCCACCAGAGCATCCTTTGCGGCGCGTGGATTCTTCTGCCTACCTGTTCCTGATTCCGCCTGGTGAAAGCAACCAGGAAGTATCAAATTGCACGACATTTCAAAAAGACGTGATGCTGATGAGCTATGTCGCCCATATGCATTTTCGCGGCAAGGATATGCGCTTTGAAATTGAACGTCCCAATGGGCAGCGGGAAACTTTGTTGTTTGTGCCGCATTACAGCTTCGCCTGGCAGCAGATTTACCGTTTGAAAGAGCCGGTGCGCGTGGAAAAGGGTACGCGCTTGATTGTGACGGCGCATTTTGATAATTCCAGTAATAACAAGTGGAACCCGGATCCGACTAAGACAATCCGCTGGGGCGAGCCAAGCACATCAGAAATGATGGATGGTTGGGTAGAGTATATTGATGCGACTCCAGAGAAGCCATCGCAGTTGACGGCGCAACGGTAAGAAATTTCAAAGATACCTATTCAACTGGATTCGGCAACGGCGGCTAATTGGATGTTTGAATAATTCTGTGAACCCGCTGGCGCGGCTATTGTCAGTAAATAGTTCTCGTTGTCTTTCGCGTCGCGCCGATTTGCTTACGTGGAAGCTCATCGCTCACGGTAGTGATGTTGCCTTGAAATCGGGTCTTGTGGTGACCGCCCCGAATCTCCTGTAATTCTATTTTTTAGATAAAAATGGGCTATCCTGTGGACCTACTCGGCGGCCTGCCGTGGGTGGCTGAGTGGTTGGCGACGTGTACACAGGATGGAAGGGCAAAATTCTTTGTGTTAAATGGAGTTTCATCAATATGAATTTTTGTTTCGCTTGCCTGCGATGTACTATCAAGAATTGTTTTCAACGTTTGAACAACTGATCTAGTTGCCGCAGGAAAGCTAATTTTCTGGTCCATAATCGGGCTGATGCTTTGAGTCGATGCATCCTTGGCCTTTTTATTTATCGGCACAATACCAATGGAGTCGTTCGCTTGCACTACTTTGTAAGATCCAGGCAATCCAGCATTCATATACTGGCTCACAAGTGTTTGAACAGCTAAGTAGTCATCTGTGGTTATAGCTGGGAGAGTTAGGGTAAACTCTCCACCACGAACACTAAGCAATGGTTTACCAGATTTTGTTTTGCGCTGCGTATATCAACTCACTCGAATTCTCATACGGGATCTCTTCATAATCGATAGGGACACCGATTCGTTGCTGAAGTTGCAGAACAGCGTCCATCAAAGGACGCTGTGATTTGATTGTCACTAAGGGCTGTTTACTTGGAACCTCATTTTGTGCGGCAAAAGGTTTATTAAAAAGGCAGTTGAAATTACAAGGCCGTAAAAACAAAGACGTACAAACAATATTTTTTGATTGAAAGTCTACGAGCCGTCATTTGGAGCACCCTCTATTCATGCCGCAACGCTTCCATCGGCTGTACACGGGTTGCGGAGCGGGCTGGCAAGAAGCAGGCAATCAGCGCGGCGGCGGCCAGCACGATGGGAACAATCATGAACAACACGGCATCAGCAGAGCCTAATCCTTCCAACTGACCGGCGAAGGCGCGGCTGAGCCAAATGCTGACCAGAATGCCGATGGTTAATCCAATGACTAACACGCGACTGGTGGAGCCCAATACCAAGCGCAACACGTGAGCGGGCGTGGCTCCGAGGGCCATGCGGATGCCGAATTCGCGGGTGCGATGCGAGACAGCATAGGACACGACGCTGAAGATGCCTGTGGCGGCGAGCGTGGTTCCGATTACCGCAAAAATGCCGAACAAAAATGTGGCAAAGCGGGGATATGATGTGGCTTGACTCAGATACCAATCCAAGGCCCGCACTTCGGTTACGGCCTGATCGTTGTCTACGGATCGCACAACTTGACGCGCAGTGTTAGTGAGCAGTAGAGGATTGCCGCGAGTGCGCGCAAACACGGTGAGGCCGGGCGGAGAAATGAGGGAATACGGCAGGTATAAAGCCGGTTCCGGCTCCTCATTTAAACCGGAGTTGCGGATATTGCTGGTAACTCCGATGATTTCAAACGCAGGATTGAAGCCGGGCGCTTTTTTGTATTCCGAGGGAATGGTTTGCGTGAAAATATCGAGCGAGATCTGCTGTCCAATGGGATTTTCGGCAGGTGCGAAGAACCGTTGGCGGAAGCTTTCTCCTATAACAGCGACTTGTCTGCCACGGGCGATGTCTTCGGGGGTCAGCAGACGACCTTGCCGCAGCGATGCGCCGAGCGATTGCAGGTAGCCGTCGCTCACCAGATTCCAGCGGGCTTCCACGCCGGACAGAGATGCTTTGGAAGGAATAACAATTTTGCTTCTGCCGCCGCTCCAAGGAGGAACGCCGGTGGCGGAGAAAGAAGCGGCCTGTACTTCCGGCAAGCGGCGCAGCGAATTGAGAATGTTGGTGTAGAAAGTCTGCCGCGCTGCCCATTCGGTGTAACGGCCTTCAGGAATGGGAACGGAAAACGTCAGCACATTTTGCGGGTTATAGCCGAGATACTTGCCCTGCATCGCCAGCATTCCCTTGACGGCCAAGCCTGCGCCGGTTAACAGCACGAGCGATAGAACAATTTCCGACGCCATCAGCAGATTGTGAAGCTGCCTGGCGCGGACCGTGACAGCAGAGCCCTTGGCCGAAGCGCGCAATGACTGCGCCGGACCTCTGCCGGAAAGCTGCAAGGCCGGAGCGAGGCCGAATAAAATGCCGGTAAAGACGGTAATGAGGAGCGCAAACCAAAGCACCGGTAAATTCAGCGAGATGACCGCTTCATGAGGAATAGAAAATTCGGGCATTAACGCGACGACTGCTTTAACTCCCGCGTAAGCCAAGCCAATGCCTAACAGTCCGCCGGCGAGCGACAACATAATGCTTTCGGTAAGGAGTTGCTGCATGATCTGTCGGCGACCCGCGCCCAACGATATGCGCACGGCGATTTCTCCCTCCCGCGCAGTGGCTCGGGCGAGTAGAAGATTGGCGACGTTCACGCAGGCAATCAACAAGAGCAAAGCAACCGCACCTAATAAAGCCAGCAGCGTGTTTTGGAAGTGACCCAGAATGCCTTCGTTGACGGAAGTAAAGTTAATGGTGTAAGGTTCTTCCGGGTACATGTAGCGAGGACTTTCACGAGCAAATTTTTTCACCAAAGGCGCAAACTCAGCGGAAATCTGGGCGGAAGTAACATTTTCCTTCCGACGGAAAAACACGGAAACCCGCTCCTGTGTGCTGGGCCTTAGATCTAAAGGGGTGTATACGTCGATGTCCTCCCAGGTGAAGCGGACCGGCAGCACGCCAATGACGGTGTAAAGTTTGTCGCCTAAATGCAGCTTCGTGCCAAGCACATTGGGATCGGCCCCAAAATGGCTGTGCCACAGCTTGTAGCTGAGTACCGCTACCGGTTCTGGCGGCTGGCCGGCAGGCATATTCTTAGCGGAGTAAACGCGCCCTAATAAAGGTGGAACACCAAAGAAGTCGAAGCCGTTCGACGCTAAATTCATGTGGCGCACCACTTCCGGCAAGCCATTTCCGGTGAGCACCGTGTCAGCGCCGGAATCAGCAACAACGTCCTCCATCGTATGAATGCCGGACTTCAACTCGAAATATTCAGCCATAGTGAGCTGAAGTAGCCGGTTATGATTTTTGTGGTCTCGGATAAAGATTTGGCCAATGCGGTCGGCGGCGCGATACGGGTAGGGATCGATCAGCACGGCATAAACCACGCTGAAAATGGCGGTGGTTGCGCCAATGCCTAAAGCGAGCGACAGAACGGCAACAGCAGCAAAGCCGGGCCGGTTCATCAACAGGCGCGCTCCGTAGCGCAAGTCTTGTGCGATTCTGTTCCAGCTAGTGAACTGCATAGGGATTTTTTCTCGGATTAGGGTTTAATATGTACAAACACCACTCCGTGGCTCGGCACTGAAGCCGAGAAGCTTCCTGCAGCAGAAGGTAAATCCTGATGCGCCCAGATGTCGTGAACAGAAGCTTTCAATGTATTGGGATAGCCGAGGTCGGTCCATTGGGCGGTGATGTTTGCTTCCGCAGCGGAACGGTTCAAGAGCGCCACGGCGCGTCCGCCATCGGCTAATTGTTTCGACCAGACTTCCAGATCGCCGCCTTTATGAACGCGGCGACCTTGAAGCCCAAGCGAGTCCTGGTCTACGGCAATCGCTTCTTTGTTGGTGAGGATTGCCTTGATCTCGTCGTTCATGGAGCGGATGTCGTTGCCGGCCATTAACGGCGCTGCCAGGATGCACCAGAGCGTGAAATGGGAACGAGCTTCGGTGGCCGTTAGTCCGTTGTTGCCGACTTCCAGCATGTCGGGATCATTCCAATGCCCCGGCCCGGCGTAGGATTCAAGACCGTCCACCAGATCGAGAATTTGCACCACGCCCACGCCGCCCCATTTCTCTTTGCCATCCCATTTGGGGATGATGTCGCCGGTGGATCGCCATAGATTTCCCACATCCTTAGCCCACAGCCAAGGCTGAGTGGAGCCCCATTCGCAGAGGCTGAACACAATGGGACGCCCGGATTTCAAAAGCGCGTCGCGCATTAAAGAATAAGAAGCGCGCGAATCCTGGGTGCTGTGATTGCACCAATCGTATTTCAGGTAATCGACGCCCCAAGCGGCATATTGGCGAGCGTCCTGAAACTCGTAGCCTCGACTGCCAGGGCGGTTGGCACAGGTGCCGGTGCCTGCGTCAGAGTAGATGCCGAATTTCAAGCCTTTGGAATGGACGTAATCCGCGACAGTTTTGATGCCGGACGGAAAACGTTGAGCATCAGGCACGATGTTGCCGCCTTTATCGCGCGATACTTGCCAGCAATCGTCAATCACGAGGTATTCGTAACCGGCGGCTTTCATGCCGGAAGAAACCAGCGCATCGGCTGCTTCCTCAATCAGTTTCTCGCTGACGTTGCAGCCGAATTTGTTCCAAGTGTTCCAGCCCATCGGCGGCGTGCGGGCCAGGCCATTCTCAAGAGCAGGGAGTTGGAAAGGAACAAACAGGAAAAACAGCGCAGTGGCGAAAAGAAGGTAACGCTTCGGGAGGCAACGGAAAAAGGAGAACACCGAAACAGCTTATCTCAACATGAGCAGGATTTACACCTCGGCGGCCAAAGTGAGTTGCGGCGATAAATTTTTCAACACGATTTTTTCGGCTTTGCGGGCAATGGTGCTTAAAGGAATCTGCGCAGCCGAGCGTTCGTGTTTATGATTTGATTTGTGTTCGAAGACTTGGCTTTTGTCAATCCAGCGGCAAGCACCAAGATCGGCGGGGATTTCCGCACGTTTGACGGTAAACAGGTAATTATGGAATGTGATGCCGTGGCGGAACATGCCGATGATTTCACCAGCAATGGCATCGGGCAGTTGCGCTGGTTCAGGCAGTTCCCAAAAACCAGGCATCAGCTTGGCATCGGGCGGACGCTGCCACAACAGAACGCGGTTGCCTTCTTCGATCCAGAACAGCGTCCGATGTTCTTCTACGGATTTCTGCGGCTTGGATTTGACCGGAAGCTGATTCTGCCGATGATGCGCCCGCGCTAAGCATAGATCGGACACTGGGCAAACCAGGCACTGCGGGTTTTTCGGCAGGCAGACAGTAGCACCTAATTCCATCAACGCCTGGTTATAATCGCCGGGGCACTGGCGGTCCAATAAAATTTCGGCCAAAGCGGTGAAACGTTTTTTGCCGAGAGTGGAGGCGATATCAGTGGAGTCGTTATCGATGCGGCTCAACACGCGAAACACATTTCCGTCTACTACCGCGTAAGGAAGATCGAAGCTGATGCTTCCCACTGCAGCAGCGGTATATTCACCTACTCCGGGCAGAGCTCGAATGCCTTCGTAGGTAGCAGGGAAAGCGCCTTCTTTCAGCATGGATTGCGCGGCTTTTTGCATGTTGCGAGCGCGGTAATAATAACCGAGACCGGCCCAATGCGCCAGCAGATCGGCTTCCGGGCTTTCGGCTAGGCTTTGAAACGCAGGAAAACGGCGGAGAAACCGTTCGTAGTAGGGAATCACGGCGGTGACGCGGGTTTGCTGAAGCATGATTTCAGAAACCCAAACGGAATACGGATTGCGGTTGCGCCGCCAAGGCAAGTCGCGCTTTGCTTGTTGATACCAGGCCAGGAGTTGTTGGCGAAAACGGAGAATTTCCGGAAGTTCAAGCGACATGCAACGTTCTCGTAATTAGATTAAACGTTACACCCGAACGCTGCATCTTATACTAGAAAGAACTCCTCCGTAGTTCTTGCATTCCGTCCCGGTTTTCATGGTCGAAGAATTCAAAATTCCAATGTTGGCGAAACAATCCGCGTTGTCTGCGATTGTGATTCGAGGCGCGCGCGTTCACAATCTGAAGAATATCGATGTGGATATTCCGCACAATCAGTTGACAGTAGTAACCGGCGTATCGGGTTCCGGCAAATCATCGCTGGTATTCGATACCGTTTATGCTGAAGGCCAGCGGCGTTACGTGGAATCGTTATCGGCTTACGCCCGCCAGTTTCTGGAGCGCATGGAAAAGCCGGATGTGGATGAGATTGCAGGAATTGCGCCGCCGGTAGCAATCCGGCAGAAAAACCAGACCAGAAACCCGAGATCAACCGTAGGAACCGCCACGGAGTTGTATGATTTTCTGCGGCTGTTGTATGCGCGAGCGGGGCGCACCTACTGCCCGAATGACGGCACGCGCATTCAAAAAGACACCGTGGACCAAGTGGCGGACTTTCTGGAAACACAGCCGGACGGCTCGCGCTGGTATGCCTTGTTTCGCGTTTCCGCAGCCCCGGATGGTGATGCGGGGGCTTTGAAAGAACGTTTGTTCGAGCTGCGAAAAAAAGGCTTTAACCGGCTGTTTCAGGCCGGGCAGATTTTTGAATTTTCCACTCCGGAATCGTTGTTGGATGTAGATTTCAGCAAGCCGGTGTATGTGCTGGCGGACCGGTTAGTGATCCGGCCCGACATGCACCAGCGCATTGTGGATACAGTGGAAGTCTGTTACCGCGAAACCGGTGAAGTGTATTTTGAACAAGCGGGAACGGAAGAAGTAAATACGCTTCATTTCAGCGAGCGGTTTGCTTGCAAGGTATGCGGTTTTTCGGTGCCGGAACCGGAGCCGAGTCTGTTCAGCTTCAACAATCCGATGGGCGCTTGTCCCCGATGCCAGGGGTTTGGCAACACCATTGATTATGACCCGGCTTTAACGATTCCCGACCCGACGCTGAGTTTAGAAGCAGGCGCGGTAGACCCTTGGACCAAGCCGCAGTATTCCTGGTATTACGACGAAGAAGTCAAACCTAAAGCAGCAAAAAATAAACTGCGATTAAACGTTCCCTGGTGTGAGCTGCGCAAGGACGAAAAGGAGTTTGTTCGCAAGCACATTCAGCGGTTTTTTGCGGAAGTGGAGCGGAAGAAGTATAAAGTTCATGTTCGAGTGTTTCTAAGCCGTTACCGCGCTTATACGGAATGCCCGGTGTGCTGTGGAGCCAGGCTGCGCCCGGAGTCCTTACTGGTGCGCCTGGGCGATCTGGATATTTCGCAAGTGACTAAGTTGAACATTGCCCAGACGCGCCAATTCTTTGATGCGCTGGTATTAAGCCCGGAAGAATCGGAAGTCGCGGAGCGAGTATTGGTAGAGATCCGGCAGCGATTGAAGTTTTTGAACGATGTTGGATTGGAATATCTGACACTTGATCGCTTGTCGGCTACCCTTTCCGGCGGAGAAGCGCAGCGCATTCAACTGGCTACTTGTTTGGGTTCGCGATTGGTGGGCGCAACGTATGTGCTGGATGAGCCTTCCATCGGACTGCACTCTCGCGATACGGCGCGCTTGATCGGCATTCTGGAAGAGCTGCGAAACTTGGGCAACACCATTGTGGTGGTGGAACATGACCCGGATGTGATGCACGCGGCTGATCATGTGATTGATATGGGTCCGGGCGCGGGCGAAAATGGCGGACAAGTGATCTTCGCCGGGTCGTATCAGCAATTGTTAGAACCTTTGCGCAACAGCAAATCGCCGGAAGCGCAATCTCTAACGGGGAAGTATCTGCGGGGCGAAGCAGCCGTTATCAGAGCGCTGGACCGCCGCAAGATCAATCCGAAACAGGTGATTGAGTTTTACGGAGCGCGCGCGCATAATCTGAAAAATATCGATGTTGCGATTCCCTTGCACATGCTGGTTTGCATCACGGGCGTATCAGGTTCCGGCAAATCGTCCTTGGTGCATGACGTTATTTATAAAGCCCTCGATCAACAAGTAAATCAAGCGCGAAACAAACAGGAGAACGAGCTTGAAGAAAACGACCCCGAAGCGCGGAAGCAGAATTTGAAGCGGGTGGAAAAAGCCGATCTATTGCAAAGCGTGGTGATGGTAGATCAATCGCCCATCGGCAGAACGCCGCGCTCCAATCCAGTGACCTACATTAAAGCATTCGATATTATCCGCAATCTGTTTGCGTGTACGCCGGAAGCGGAACGGCACGGACACGGACCGGGTCATTTTTCGTTTAACGTTCCAGGGGGCCGCTGCGAAAACTGCCAGGGTGACGGCACCGTGACGGTGGAAATGCAGTTTCTCGCCGATGTGGAACTGGTTTGCGAAGAATGTAAAGGAACGCGCTACAAGCAAACTACGCTGGATGTTCACTATAAAGGATTGAACATACATGAAGTGCTGCAATTAACGGTGCATGAAGCGATCTCGTTTTTCGCAGACACGCCGAAGCTGGCGCAGCGATTGAAAGTTTTGCAGGATGTCGGGTTAAGTTATTTGCGTCTAGGGCAATCGGCTACTACGCTTTCCGGCGGCGAAGCGCAGCGCGTGAAACTGGCCGGGCATCTGGCGCAATCATCCTGTGAAGGAACACTGTTTTTGTTTGACGAGCCAACTACCGGCTTGCACTTCGAAGACATTGCTAAATTGCTTGCTTCCTTTGAACGCTTAATTCAAAATGGCGGCAGCATTTTGTTGATTGAACATAATCTGGAATTAATTCAAGCAGCCGATTGGATTATTGATCTTGGCCCGGACGGCGGCAATGCAGGAGGATATCTGGTGGCGGAAGGCACGCCGGAAACCATTGCAAGCGTGCCGGAATCCTACACCGGGCGATTCCTGCGAGACGTTTTGAAAACAAAAACCGCTGCGATCGCGTGAGGTCAGCGTCGGCGCAGACTTTTAATGCCTGCTAGTTGCTTTGCAGAATTTGCCGGTGGCGGCGGTGGAAAGCAGAAATAATCCGCTTGCGTCAGCATTGCCGTTCATTTTCTCGTCCTTGTTTTCCCAAGAAACGGAAGCCCCTGGTTTCAGCCCGGACACCATATTCAAATTCCCCGCCTCGGTTTTTACATCCAGGCATTCTTGCGTTAAAGGCTGAAGAACTAATTTACCGAACGCTACTGTGCTTTCGAGCGTATGAGGAGCGCATTGGAACGTATCCACATTCTGGTGGTAGATGCTGACCCAACAGGATTCGGCGTGCCATGACTTTCTTGCGAGCAGCAGACCGGAAGGGGCATCGTAAGCCCACAGGTCCATGTTGTAGTAGCCAAGGCCGGGCAGGTAAGGATTTGCCCAGAGAAACTCCTCTGCTATGAAAGGCCCCTCGTGCACCATTTTAGGATCTTCCATTGCCCACCCTTGCACAAACGAAGAAGCTTGCAGGTTCGGATCGAGATTCACCATCATTAATCCGCCAATGCGCGCTGCCGGATCAGGCGCTTCAAGCTGGGCAGGCTTCATGTTCAGAAGAAAAATATAGGGCAGGTCGGTGAATAAACGAGCATCGTCCTGGCGCAGATCGAGCCGGAAGTTCTTATCCACAACATCGAGAAATTCAAAAAGCGCGTTGATTTCGGGAAGGCAGACGCGAGGATCGCGCTGAATTAAGGGCAGCAGCCGGGACCATTGTTGTTTCACCGTGTCGCGAGTAGCTTCTTCCTTCACCATTTGAAAAAACAATTGGTTGCGGGCCGATTCAAACGGCTTAGCGGGGTCGGGTTGAATGGCTGTGTTGAGCAGTTGCGCGCGCTCGGAGTCGAAACCCTTGCGGCACCAATCAGCAACCAAGGCGTTTTGTCGATATTCGGCAGGATGCGCTACGGCCCAACGGGTTGCTTCCTGGCAGACGCTGTTATCGTCCGTGACACTGCTGTAAAGAGCCAGTTCCATGCCGCGCTGCGGCGAATCCGAAACATTCTTCACACGCGTTTCAAAATTCATCCAACGCTCGGTTTGCCGCTGCCGGTCGAGCTTTAAACGGTGAAGGCGTTTTGTTGTGAGAAGAAGCCGGGGAGAATCGTCCTGCGCCAACAGAACATGGCTGCTGAAACAATAACTAAACAGAAGAACAAAAAGAGTGAACCGCAAAACGACATTGTTTCACATTACGAATTCAGAGCGAAATTTATTTACCAGCGCAGAGTACCGGTGCGGGGTGCCTCCGCCGGGTTCGGCAAATAAATGGTGCGGCAGTGTTCGCAGCGGTATAATTCGGCATCGGGACCAAACCTCTCTAACGCTTCACCGTTGCGGGGAAACCATCGCTTCAAATGACCACCGCAAAGTTTGCCTTTGGAATTCCGCTCGTTGCAGGCCCGCATGCGCCACAGCCGTTGTTTTACTTTAGTGCCGCTAGGCAGAACGTATAAAAGATTGTCGGCGATAACGGGCGCAACAGGATCCACTCACACCAGGATATCGCTTCCCGATACCCAGAGGAGCAGGAATAAGACCGTCCGAGTTAACCGGCGACGGCAGAGATCTTTTCGGTTTGTTCCTGGGCTACGTTTTCGTTGAAACTATAGC
This sequence comes from uncultured Bryobacteraceae bacterium, assembly GCA_964247975.1. Taxonomy (GTDB): domain Bacteria; phylum Acidobacteriota; class Terriglobia; order Bryobacterales; family Bryobacteraceae; genus KBS-96. Next base: position 71,894 of record CAXTWH010000005.1, read on the forward strand.
CGAAGCCGCGCACGGACCGGATCAGGGCCGGGCTGGTGGCATCTGTTTCAATCTTCTGGCGCAAGCGAAGAATGTACACGTCCACTGTGCGATCGGTTACGGCGCGATCATGCCCCCAAACCGCATCAAGCAGTTGTTCACGGCTGAACACTACGCCGGGGCGGCTCATCAAGAATTCCAACAAACGAAACTCGGTAGCCGTTAGGGACAAAGCTTCGTTGTTCAACCGAACACGGCAACTGCTGCGGTCCAACTCCAGTTTGCCGGCTTTCAAAATGCGGGAAGCAGTCTGCTGGCCGCGAAATTGAATTTTAATGCGGGCGATCAGTTCGCGGATAAAGAACGGCTTCACGATGTAATCGTTCGCGCCTAGTTCCAAGCCAACAATGCGGTCAGTTTCGGAAGCGCGGGCCGTTAGAAAGATGACCGGAATATGGGCTAATTCCGGGTGCATACGGATGCCTTTGCAAATATCGAGGCCATCAGAATCCGGCAGCATGATATCGAGCAGAATCAAGTCAGGCCGTTCGCGCCGGCAAAGCTCAATCGCGCCCCGTCCGGTTTGTGAGCCAACCATGACAAAACCTTCTTTTTCCAGGTTGTATTTCAGCAAAGCATACAAATCTGCATCATCTTCGATAAGAACGATTTTTTTCATAACCAGGTCTTTACGTTTGTAACAATCCCTCAATGACACTTTAACCTGCTGATTGTTACAAAAAAATGAAGTCCTAGCACCAGAACAGTCACAAGGCAATTTTGAGTAAGAAATATACAATAACTGGAGCATGGAAAATAAAACGCTTCTGCAAACCATGAAGTTTGTTGACGTGATACAGTGCGGCGGCCCGGAAGCGTTGCAGATGAAGGAGATGCGCGTTCCCGAGCCGGGGAAGCAGCAGGTTTTGATTCAGGTGCTGGCTGCCGGGGTGAATCGACCCGATCTTTTGCAGCGCGAAGGACTTTATCCTGCGCCGCCCGGAGCTTCGTCCGTTCTGGGTTTGGAAGTAGCGGGAATCGTGGCGGCTGCAGGGCCGTATTCACGCTGGAAAACAGGAGAACGCGTTTGCGCTTTAACGTCCGGCGGCGGTTACGCGGAATACTGCCTTGCCCCGGATGCGCAGTGCCTACCGCTTCCTGAGGGCTTGAGTTTTGAGGAAAGCGCTGGAATACCGGAGACTTTTTTCACGGTTTGGGCCAATGTATTTCAACTGGGAAGATTGCAGCCCGGCGAACGATTATTGGTGCATGGCGGCACCAGCGGAATTGGCACAACGGCCATTCAGCTTGCCCATGCTCTCGGGGCAACCGTTTACGCCACCGCTGGCACGGGGGCAAAATGCCAAGCCTGCCGAAATCTGGGGGCGGAAAACGCGGTTAACTATAAGACCGAAGATTTTGTGCGCGAGATACAGCGATGGACGAACCAAGTCGGCGTCGATGTGGTGCTGGACATGGTGGGCGCTTCGTACGCGGCAAAAAACCTTGAATGTCTGGCGCCGCATGGCCGCTTAGTGCAGGTAGCCGTTCAACAAGGCGCGGAGGCTACCATAAACCTGGCCAAGATTATGCATAAGCGGCTAACCATTACGGGGTCCACCATGCGGCCTCGGTCAGTCGAAGAAAAAGGCGGAATCGCGCGCGAGCTACAGGAAAAAGTCTGGCCGCTGCTTGAATCGCAGCGAGTGAAAGTGCTAGTGGATCGCGTGTTTGCTTTGAAAGAAGCCGCTCAGTCTCATCGTTATATGGAGCGAGGCCAGCATATCGGGAAAATTATCTTGAAAGTGGGCTGAGAATCGCATTCCGATTCAGAACGCGCTGTTGTTCATAAGCAAAAACTTTCTTCAGCACCGTGCGCAGCGAGAAAACAAACGCGAACATGCCAATCTGCGGCCAGCTTTGCAAAGCTAAAGCTTTCAACAATGTGCCCGCGGTGCTGAACGACAAGGCAGTTAATACGCCTTCAGCCAGAATGAACTTGGCTTGGTCAATGCCTGCTTTTTGCAGTATTCTCCAGATTGCCCAGAGCGCATGAAACGCGATCGTCAAAGCTGCGCACACTTCCACAGCGGCCGCGCCTAGTAGAACAATTGATCCGGGCATAACCTAAGTGAAAGTGACCGCTCAACGCGCCTGGCTGCGCAGCGAACTGGCTTGCGGTCCAACAACGCGATTTTCCGCGCGTTTCTGTTCCGAAGTAGATTCCTGCTCAATTTCTTTTTCCAGGAAATAGTTCAAGGCAGTGCGCAGAGCTGCGATGGCGGCCAGCTTGCCGATGTCGTTCCAGGTGGGAGTAACGGCAGTATTCAGCACATCGGCGGCCAGCTCAAACTCCAAGGCAACCGCCAACCAGCGACCCAGAGTCAACCGCACTTCGTTCTTCTGTTCCGGCGTGGCGTTTCTGCGTAGAAATATTACCAGCGACTTTATTGTTGCTTCCAGCGCTGCGATGCCGATAATCAGAGCCGCCGCAAATTCCACTCCACGCGCCAGATATTGTATGACTTCCTTGGCTTGCGCTAACAATCCCGTTTCCATGCTGATCCATAGACTCCCGCGTGTTGCGGTTAGTTCTCGGAATATTTCTCTGTTCTCCCAATACTCTTTTAGCGCCGCTTGCGGGACAGCACGTGCAGCCCCGGCGGTCGGGTGGAAACCCAACTGACGAATTTGGCAATTTCAGGATGCGCTTGCAGTTGTTCCAGCGTGTTGTAGTTGGCTGCCAGTTCTTTTTCCGACAACACGCTATGAATAAATTTGTGGCAGGCACGGCAAAGCATTGCGATGCGCCCTGTTAATTCGTCCGGCTCAAATTCCCTTTGCGTGCGTCCCTTTCGGTGGCGGGCGCGGGGAATCAAATGATGGCGCGTGAGTTCCAAGCCTGCCCGCTGGCATAGCTCGCAGTGCGTTTCCGTTTCAGCCACACTTCTTTGATGCACAAAGCAAGCAGTGTGCCGAAGAAAAATCAGATCTAGGCGAACGCGCACAAAAGCGGAATCCCTTGCTGTTTGCTTTCGCGTTATATCGTAGAAGCATCAGGGTTTCGTTAAAACCGGGAAGGATTCCAATTCCATGCTTTACGATATTCAGCCAGCCGCGAATGCCGCGAATGCCGCCATCGTTTTAAATTCTCAGGACAATGTTGCCGTGGCGCGAGTGGCGCTCAGCGCCGGTCAACTGCTGGAGGTCCATGAGAAAACATTTACCGTAAAACAAGCCATTCCCGCCGGTCACAAAGTAGCCACGGCTGGTGTTTCCGACGGCGCGCCGATTCGCCGCTATGGCGAAGTGATCGGGTTCGCTGTCGGGAACATCGTTCCGGGTGAACACGTTCACGTTCACAACGTAGCCTTCGCGGAACTGGACAACAATCATTTTGAGCTTGTGGCGCAGCGTTCGCCGCAGAGTCATCAATCGACGGAATCGTTTCTCGGCTTTAGGCGCGAAGACGGGCGGGTCGGCACCCGCAACTATATTGCGGTTGTCGCAGCCAGCAACTGCGCGGCGCACACTTCGGAACTGATTGCGGCCAGCTTTGCCGATTTTGCGCTGCCCGACAACGTAGACGGCATTGTGGCGTTTCCGCACGGCGAAGGTTGCGGCATGGCGATCGGGCCGGACAGCCAGCAGTTGCAGCGAACGCTCGAAGGGGTTCTCACTCATCCTAATGTTGCGGCCGCCGTGATTCTCGGCTTAGGCTGCGAAGTGAATCAGATCGACCATTACCTGGGGCGCAGCGGCGGCTCTTACATTCCGCCGGAAGGGCTGATAGGTTTAACCCTCCAGGAATCCGGCGGCACCCGTTCAGCGGTGGAGGCCGCTCGCCAGCAGATTAAACGGTTAATTGATGTGGCTGCTTCCCGGAAACGCACGGAACAACCAGCTTCAGCGCTTTCCCTGGGATTGAACTGCGGCGGTTCGGATTCATTTTCCGGCATCACGGCCAATCCGGCGCTTGGTTTTTGCAGCGATCTGCTGGTGGAACAAGGCGGAACAGTGGTGCTGGCGGAAACCACGGAAATTTTTGGAGCCGAACATCTATTACTGCGCCGCTCGCGCAACGAAGCGGTAGCGGAGAAACTGCTGAATTGCGTCAACGGCTATAAAAATTATCTGCGGCAGTTCGGCGGCAGCTTCGATGACAACCCTTCGCCGGGCAACAAGGCCGGCGGTCTAACCAACATTCTGGAGAAATCTTTAGGCGCAGTAGCAAAAGCCGGCACGTCCACGTTGGAAGATGTTGTGGATTATGCCGAACGCATCCACTCGCACGGGTTTGTGTTCATGAACACGCCCGGCTACGACCCGGTTTCATTAACGGGCTTGGCCGCAGGCGGAGTGAACTTGATTGCGTTCACCACCGGGCGCGGCAGCGCGATCGGTTTTCCCACCATTCCCGTGTTGAAGATCGCCAGCAATTCAGCCACTTACCGGCGCATGACGGACAACATGGACATCAACGCCGGGATAATTGCCGATGGAGAAGGAACTGTGGAACAAGTCGGGCGCGAAATTTTCCATAAGCTGCTGCGAGTGGCTTCCGGCGAGCGGACACAAGCGGAAACTCTGGGCCACCATGAATTTGTGCCCTGGCGTATTGGCCCGGTCATGTAACTGGATGCAAAACCCTTGGTTACAGTGGTGGACGGATAGCGTTTCCCTAATTCACCAAACCACCTTTCCCCGGCTTTTGGTGGCAATGCTGATGGGCGTGCTCGTCGGCGTGGAACGCCAATGGCGGCAGCGCGCGGCGGGATTGCGCACTACAACGCTGGTTTGTTTCGGAGCCGCTGCTTTTGTGGATCTGGGCGCGACCATCGGCGGACCGAACAGCACCGGCGTAATTGCGTACGTTGTTTCCGGCGTGGGTTTTCTCGGCGCGGGAGCCATTATTAAAGACGGCGCGAGCATTCGCGGCTTAAACACAGCGGCGACCGTTTGGTGTGCGGCAGCGGTGGGGGCTTGCGCAGGTGCGGGCGAACTGCTCGATTCCGTTTTTATTGGTTTCTGTTTATTGAGCATCAATCTGGTGTTTCGCCCGTTATCCCGATTTATTGATCGCAGATCGATAACACAAGTGGACACGCCAATGATTTACCGCATTACCGCAGTTTGTTCCGCGTCCTCGGAAACCGAGGTTAGAGGCAAGCTGCTGCGAGCTATCGCGGAACGGCCTTTACTGTTACGCCAACTGCGGAGCAGGGACATTGAGGAAGGCGAGGACGTTTCACTCAATACGGAAGTGGAGTCTTCCACCCGCGACAGCGTTCTGATCGATGAGATTGCCGGAGTGCTTCGATTAGATCAGAACGTCACGTCAGTACAGATTTCCGAAGGAACGCTGGATTCGGAATAATTGTTGTTCGTTGCTTGAGTGAAAATAGAAAAAGCACTTATGAGTTTTCTCGACAATCTTGAGAACAGTTTAAAAAGCCTGGAGCGGGTGGAGGAACGCGACGGTTCCGCGCACCGGAAACGCGAATCGGAACGGGCAGCGGCTTTGGCGGTAGCGCCTTGGGCAGAGAAATTAAAAACAAGTTCTTACACGAGCGAATTGATGAACAAGGCAGCGGAAGCCGGTCATCGCCTGCGCGCCAAAATGTATATCACCTGGTTGGGCGCAGTTCTGCGCTTTGAGATTCGCGGCCGCAAGCTGGAGTTACGGCCCACTGTTGATGGCGTGCAAGCCGTGTTTCTGGAAGGCATCGAAGAATTGAAATCGCAAGCGATTGACTTAAACGGCAATCCTGGGGATCTGATCAAGGATTGGCTTGGACAACTGAATTGATCTTCCGCAAAAACAGCGTACAATAAACCGCTTTATGCGATTGCGATAATTTTGAAGTGGCCGCACTTCCAACTAAGACCAATCGCGTTACTGCAACAGCATTGCTTCAAAAGGGCCTTCCCCGGGTAGCCAAAATTTTAGCCATACTCGCTCTGCTTGCGTTTGTCGTTTGCGGCGTTTTGTTAGCTCCGCTGCTTGGATTCGAAGATGATGAACTGATTTTCGTCAATATTTTCTCCTATCCAAAACAGTTTTCCTGGCTCCCGTTATTCGGCGGTCACGCGATTGCTGTGATGCCGATGAGCTATGTCGGTGCGCTGAAAAGTTGGCTGTATAGTCCTTTGCTTCTCATAGCGAGTCCGACCATCTGGCTAGTCAGGTTGCCGGCATTACTGCTGGCGACGTTTACCATCGCACTATTCGGGCGGATGATGGCGCAAATCGCTGGCTATACCGCAGGTGCGATAGCGATCTGTTTACTGGCAACTGATGTGACGTTTCTGCTGACGGCCACATTCGATTGGGGACCGGTGGTAATCCAAAATTTATTGCTGGTCACCAGCCTTTTATTGCTCATCAACTGGTACTGGAAACGAAACGATCGATTACTCTTTTTCGGCGGTCTTAGCATCGGACTCGCATCCTGGGACAAGGCTCTGTTTTTGTGGCAACTGGGCGGCTTAACGTTCGCCCTCCTTGTGGTTGGATTTCCTGTTTTGCAGCAAGTTTGAAGCCGCAAACATTTCTGGATTTTGACGCGGGGCATCCTCTTAGGTGCATTCCCCTTAATTGCCACCAATTTTCGCCATCACTTTGCCACGTTCAAAGATAACGGGCATTTTACGTTTGCTGAGCTCAGTTCCAAGGCTGTCATCGGCAATCGACGGCCGGCATGCAATTGATTTTTTCCTTGATTTGGGAACCAACAGCGTCGATCAGATTCAACGGCCTTTGGAAACAGTTGCTATGGTTTTGGTTCACGCGTTGGGATCTGCTCCGTCTCTGTGGCGCTTCTATCCAGGGCTGATCCTAGTGTTTGTTGGTCTCTGCACTGCCAAGAATACCCTCCGAAAATGGATACTGTTTTTTCTTCTATCCGGTTGTGTCGCCTGGTTCCAATCGGCGGTCACTTTGCATGGTGGGAACGTCATTCACCATGCTGTTCTCCTATGGATTAATTGGTATGCCGCTCTTTCTCTGAGCCTCACAGTCTTTGTTCGTTCACGAGTCCGGTATGGCCGCCCAGTGATGGCGCTCATCGTCGGCCTGTTCTGCCTAAGAGGGCTTCTCGTCATTGGCGCCGATTACGGCGCATTGATTGCCCATCTTGGAATCTCACGATGGACGGACGCAGACACCAAGCTGGTGGATCAGCTAGGGAGCGCCCGTATTAGGAGAATCATTGTCGCCGATTGGGGCATAAAAAATGTCGTGCTGGTAAGATCTAACAACCGAATTGCTGTTAATAATCAGGGTGTCTCATTGAATCTTGGCATGTTCAACCTGGATGCATTTAGCGCTTGTTTACCGAAAGAGTGCGTCGTGGTTACCCGTACTCCCGGCAAGAATGTTTTCCCAAACGCTCCTGCCACTCTGGATCAAGGATTCTCAAAATCAGGGCTACACGCCGCAGAAAAAACGGTTGTATACGACACTCACGGCGTTTCCGCTTTCGAGTTCTTTCACGTTTACCCGAGTTCCAGTGTTAACCCGAAATGAAAAGCAAAGAGTTACTATGCTGTTGTAGATTCGGTTTGATAATTGATGGCGACGAAGGCCAGCCTAGTGTTAACCTACCCGGACGCAGTAATCGCCGCGTCAACAAAAAAATGAACAGCAGCCTGAAGCGAAAATTGCTACCCTGAAGATGCCTCCCCCAGTTTCGCGTTAGATTGCATGGATTTTGCCGCACAACTAAAATCGCAACTGGACATCGTGGACGTAGTGGGCCATTACATTCCCTTGAAACGAAACGGGGCCAGTCCACGGCTGGTCGGCTTATGTCCTTTTCACACGGAAAAAACTCCTTCCTTCGGCGTACACAGCACGCAGCAGTTTTATAAGTGTTTCGGCTGTGATGCTAAAGGAGATTTGATTCGCTTTGTGATGGAGATTGATAACCTGAGCTTTTGGGAAGCGGTGAAAGTACTTTCCGAACGCTATGGTATTCCTTTGCCGCAGAAGCGGTATGATCCCGATCCGGAATCAAAAAACCGTGAAGCTTTATTGGAAATGCATGAACTAGCAACCCGGACGTTTGAAGACAATCTTCATGCGCCGGGCGGCGCAGAGGCGGTGCGCTATCTGCAATCGCGCGGCTTATCTTCTGATACGATTCGGGAATTCCGGCTTGGATTGTCTGACGGCCGAGGACAGCAGTTGGCGCAGCGTCTCCAAAAATATGGGGGCGATCTGCTGGAAAATTCCGGGCTGGTGATTAAACGCAATGAGGGCGCGGGGTTCTTTGACCGTTTTCGCAACCGGCTGATGTTTCCGATTCATAATGAATCCGGCAAAGTGATTGGATTCGGCGGACGGGCGTTGGCTCCTGATGACCAGCCTAAATACTTAAATTCACCGGAAACAAAGCTCTACACCAAGAAACAAGTTCTTTACAACATTCATCGCGCCAAAGCGCAGGGTCGCAAATCGGAACGAATGATTCTGGTGGAAGGCTATATGGATGCGATTGGAATCTACCAGGCAGGCATTCAGGAAGCGGTAGCAAGCTGCGGCACTTCGCTCACGAACGAACAGGTGCGGATGATCAAACGCCAAGTCGCTCACCCCGGCGCGAACACCGCCCAGGTGATTGTGAATTTTGATCCTGATCCAGGCGGCGCGCGCGGAACAGAACGATCCATTCATCTGCTTTTGGCTGAAGGATTGCGAGTGAAAATTTTGACTTTGCCGGATGATACTGATCCGGACGAGTACATCCAGCAGCACGGCCTGGAGCGTTACCAACGGCTTGTTCAACAGGCCCCTTCCTACTTTCACTGGCTGATTGATCGGGCCAAAGAACAGTTTGACGTGAGTTCGGCGGAAGGACGCGCTTCCGCGCTACAATCCTTGTGGCCTGCCTTGGAACGGGTGCAGGATAAGCTGGAGCGAAACGCGCTGTTTGAGGATGTGGCAGGAAGACTAGGTGTCAACGTGCAAGTTCTGCGCGATCAGTTCCGGCAAAACGCGCCGCAAACGGAAATCCTGAAAAAAGTTGTAGAGATTTCTTCTTCCGTTCCGCCTAATGAGAGGCTGCTTCTTTCCGCGGCGCTGCAAAGCGCGGAAGCCAGGTATGCGGTAATGCATTATTTTGACCAGGGCGGGATGCCGGAAACCTTGCAGTTGAAAAACGTGTTTCAACACATGTTAGCCATGCACCGGAACGGACCGAATTTTTCGTTTACGGATTTGCTGGACAAGCTGGAAGAGCGCGAACAGAAAATCGTTTCGGAATTGAGCTTTCAGCCGGTGTCTACGAACCAGGAAGATGCGGCGGCCCAGGTTTTGCGTTGCTTGCAGGCTTTGGAAAGCAGAAACACGGGAGAACAGCGGATTGCGTTGAAGCGCCAGATACGCGAAGCGGAAACATCGGGCAATCAAAAAGAGGCGCTGCATTTGATGATTGAACTGGAAAAATTGGAACGGTCACAAAGAAACAGCGGAATTCAGTAAACGACGCGCGGATTGGTGTACGATGGGTCCAATATCGGCTGTTAAAAATGAAAGCCGGAGATCAGGTTTGTAGGGGTAATTGCTGGGCTTCCATCGCCCAAGCACGCAGGATGGGATAACAGCGGTTCATGCAGGACGGAAACGACAAAAGCTTTACGCTCTACGACGCAGTACATGGCGTTGTCCGGGATGAACTCTCCCAGAACGGTGATCTGGGCGATGATTTCTTTTCTGATCTTGATAGCGCCGGCGGCGAGTTGCTGGAAACTGTTAAAGATTTCGATAAGAAAGATGAGGATACCGAAGACTTTTCTGAAGTTGATTTGTCGGCCAGCCTCGACAAAAGCAACGATTCAGTTCGCGTGTATCTGCGTGAAATGGGTATGGTTCCGCTGCTCACGCGCGAAGGGGAAATTGAACTGGCCAAGCGCATCGAACGCGGCCAGAAGGCAATCCGCAAAGCTTTATCGCGCTCCAGCTTGGTGGTACGCACGCTCATTGCAGTAAGGCCCGAAGTGGAAGCTAATGCCATTCCGGTGCTGGAAATTCTCCAAGCTCCCGACCTGAGCGCCACGCCGGAAGAAGAACTGCACACCGAACCGCTGCGCCACCAGTTGGCGCTCAGCTTGCATGAATTGGAACGGCTGTTTAAGAAATCGCAAACGGCCCGTCAAAAAGTGATCACTGCCCTGAAAACCGCAAAACCGAAGCAATGCCGAAGGCTGCAAATGGAATACGCCCGGCTGCTCGTGCAGATTTCCTGGTTGATTCGGGAAATGGCTTTCACGTCCAGCTTTCAGCGCAGGTTGAGTGGTACGCTGCGCAAGATGATGGATGAGCTTCGTCCCCTGGAGCGCGACATAGTGCGCTTACAGCGCAGGCTGGAAGATCCTTCCATCAGCGAACCCACGAGCGCGGCGTTGCGCCGTGAATTAAAAGCTTTACACGGGCGTATTGAGGAGTTGGAAGAAGAAAGCGGCGCTTCCACCGCTGAACTGCGCCGCACCGTGCAGATTGTGGAGCGCGGAGAATACGAAGCGGATCAGGCGAAAAAACGCCTGATTGAAGCGAATCTGCGGTTGGTAGTTTCGGTGGCAAAGCGTTATACGAACCGTGGTCTTCAATTTCTTGACCTGATTCAAGAAGGCAACATTGGTTTGATGCGCGCGGTGGAAAAATTCGATTATAAGCGTGGTTATAAGTTCTCCACTTACGCTACCTGGTGGGTGCGGCAAGCCGTGACCCGCGCCATTGCTGACCAAGCGCGGACCATTCGGATTCCGGTGCATATGATCGAAACGATCAATAAGTTGATCCGGCTGCAGCGGTCCATGCAGCAGGAGTTGGGCCGCGAGCCAAGCACGGAAGAATTATCCATTCGAATGGAATTGACTCCCGCGAAAGTTCGCCGCGTGCTGCGTATTGCCCAGGAGCCGATCTCGCTGCAAACGCCGGTGGGCGAAGAGGAAGAATCCAATCTGGGCGATTTTCTGGTGGATGGCCGCATGGTTTCCCCTTCGGACGCTGTTATCAACCTGAACTTGCGCGAGCAAACTGCGGAAGTTTTAAAAACTTTAAGCCCGCGTGAAGAAAAAATCGTGAAAATGCGCTTCGGCTTGCAGGATGGAAGCGAACACACGCTCGAAGAGGTAGGCCAGCATTTCGCCGTAACGCGGGAGCGCATTCGGCAGATTGAAGCGAAAGCGTTGCGCAAGCTACGGCACCCAAGCCGAAGCCACCGGCTGCGGAATTTTCTCGACAACACTCAGTTGTGAAGCAGTGGCTTTTCCGCTTTGCCGATACGCGGCAGTTCCGTAATAATAGTTCTAACGCCCATCAATTCTTTTAACTTCTGCTGGCGGTAATTCAAGATTCCACGCAATTGTTTTCCCACTGCCAGGGCATGAGTCAGCCTGCCGAGCGGACCCAGCGGCAGCGCGTAATCCACATGGTCGCGAACTTTCACTCCTTCCGCCGTGGGTTCAAATGTATGATGGTGCTGCCATAGCCGGTAAGGGCCGACCTCTTGTTCATCTAAAAAGAAGAACGGCGGTTGGTATTCCAGAATGTTGGTTCGCCAATACATCGGCAACCTCAGCCAGCGGATGTTATATTCGATTCTGGTTCCTTGTTCCATCCGCACTGGCCTTTTGGAAATTACTTGAAAGGAAAGCGAATCAGGCGTGATCTTGCTTAGATTGTGCGGATTTTCGAATACCGCAAACACAGAGTGCAGATCCTGTTGAACAATCATTTCACAATCAAGGGTATAGATGTACATAGTTTCACCGGAGGGTAAAAGAACCGATTATGAGTCGCGGCGGAGAAGCGCCAATCATCTACGAACTTAACACCTGGGTTTGGCTGCAACAACTCAGCGCCAAATACAAGCGCAGGATTGATTTGTCAAGCGTTCCTTCAATTGAATGGGATGCGCTCAGTAGCTTACGATGCAATGCGGTCTGGTTGATGGGCGTTTGGCAGCGCAGTCCGGTAGGCCGCCGCATTGCGTTGAACGATCAAAGTTTAATGGCCGAGTTCCACAAAGTTTTGCCTGACTTGACCGAAGATGATGTTCCCGGTTCAGCTTATTGCATTAAGTCTTATCAAGTGGATTCTCGACTAGGATCGCTGGGCGCAGCGCGAAGTGAACTCGCCAGTCGCGGACTGAGCTTAATTCTGGATTATGTTCCTAACCACGTTGCGCCCGATCATGCCTGGGTATCTAGTCACCCTGAATACTTCATTCAAGGCAATCAAAACGATTTGAAGTATTCGCCTCAAGCTTATTTTGAAGCTAATGGAAAGATTATTGCTTGCGGGCGTGATCCGTATTTTCCGGCCTGGACGGACACTGCGCAGTTAAATGCGTTCGCGCCAAGGCTGCGCCAAGCGGCGATGGACACGCTGCAAGACATTGCCGCGCAATGCGATGGCGTGCGTTGTGACATGGCGATGCTCTTGTTGAATGCTGTTTTCAGCAAAACCTGGGGCGCGGCTGCCGGTCCGCTGCCTGCTTCGGAGTATTGGAAAGATACCATTGCCAGCGTAAAGCAGCAGCACCCGAACTTTCTATTTATGGCGGAAGCTTATTGGGACCGCGAATGGGATTTACAACAGCTTGGGTTTGATTACTGCTATGACAAGCGGTTGTGTGACCGTTTAATGCATGAAACAGCGCCTGGCATTCGAAGCCATTTGCAAGCAGACACTAGCTACCAACAAAAATTAGTGCGCTTTCTGGAAAACCATGATGAACAAAGGGCGGCGGCGGTGCTGCCGTTGGAAAAGCATCGGGCAGCGGCGACTGCGATTGCTTCCCTGCCCGGCGCGATCTTATACCATCAAGGCGAATTTTCCGGCGCACAAATCAGGATTCCGGTTCAACTCGCGCGCGGCCCGGTGGAAACTCCTGATGCGGCGGTAGAAGCTCTTTACCGATTCACACGCGATTTAACACCGCAGTTAAAAAACAACTACGCACAGTGGATGCTTTGCGCAGTGGAAGGCTGGCCGGATAATTCCAGCGCCGATAACCTGCTGGCCTGGGGCTGGCAGAACACGGACCATAAATTCTTAATCGTTATCAACTATAGCGATGTTCGCGCGGAAGGGCGCGTTCGCCTGCCTTGGACGGCTGCAACGCATTTTTGGATTTTGCATGATTTGGCGAACAATGAAATATTCGAGCGCGACGGCAATGAAATGCAACAGCAAGGCTTGTATGTGGCGCGTGATGCCTGGGGAGTTCATGTCTTTCAATGCACGGCAAAGTCGGCCAACTGACTGCGCTATTGTAGGCACGAATGCCCGTTCTTGAACCTCATCCGGTCACTCCGCCCCGGAAAGTGCCTAAGCCGAAAACAGCAGCGGAGCGCAAGCAAAGAATCGAAACTATTATTGCGGAGTTGCAGCGGATGTACCCGGATGCTGAGTGCGCGCTGCACCATCAAGATGCCTGGCAACTATTAGTAGCCACTATACTTTCCGCGCAGTGTACCGATAAACGAGTGAATGAAGTGACACCCGCCTTGTTTGCTAAATATCCAACTATGCAGGATTTTGCGGCGGTCAGCCAGGAAGAACTTGCGCTTGATATCCGCTCCACCGGTTTTTTCAACAATAAAGCAAAGTCAATCATTGGCGCAGCGCGAAAAATTCTGGCTGACTTCAACGGAAAAGTGCCGCAAACAATGGACGAAATGTTAACCATTCCCGGCGCGGCCCGCAAAACGTCGAGCGTAGTTCTGGGCGCAGCTTACGGTTTAGCCGAAGGCGTGGTGGTGGATACCCATGTACAGCGCATTTCCCAGCGCTTGGACCTCACCAAGAACGAACAACCGGTGCAGATAGAAAAAGATCTGATGAAGATCATTTCGCAGAATAAGTGGATTCTGTTTTCGCTTCAGATTATCTTCTTCGGACGTCAAATCTGCGTCGCCAGGAAACCGAAATGCAACCAGTGTCCGCTGGATTCGGTCTGCTACGCGGCCGATAAAACGCTGCACTGGTAATGAGCGGTTTATTGGTATTCCACCGAAATCAGAAACAATCCGCTGGCAGGCGCAGTAGGCCCAGATCGGAATTGGCTTCCGTTTAACAACCTAGCGCGAAGCCCGTCCTGATTTACGTTGCTTTTTCCAATTTCAAGCAGCACGCCCACCAGGTTGCGGACCATGTGTTTCAAAAAGCCGGAACCGGTGATGCGGAATATCAGTTTGTGTTCCACCCGCTGCAAGTTCGCATCGTAAACCGTACGTATTCTTGAATAATCCACCGAGTACTTCTCGTCGGCAGCGGCAAAAGCGGTAAAGTCGTGCGTCCCGATTAACAACGGAACAGCGGCAATCATCGCGTTCTCGTTCAAAGGATACGGGTGATGATACACATAGCGGCGCTCAAATGGAGGGCAGATTTCCTCGCGAAAAATTCGGTATTCATACGTTTTGCGCTTGGCATCAAACCGGGGATGAAAATCGAGCGGCACTTCTTCCACGTTGTCAATGCGAATGGCAAATGGCAGAAGACGGTTTACGGCGCGTCGGAAATTATCGGGGGGAATCGGATTTTGCAGCGACACCGCCGCTACTTGCGCGTAAGCGTGAACACCGGCATCGGTTCGGCCTGAGCCTTCCACTTGCACCGCGCTTCCTTCAATGGAGCTGATCACCGTTTGCAGCGTTCCTTGAATGGTCGGCAGTTCCGGCTGCACCTGCCAGCCGTGAAACTCAGTTCCATCGTAAGCAACCTGAAAGCGAAGGCGGCGCACTGGGTTCAGCAAAGAGGCTCGATCAGCTTTTGCGCGAGCCGGGTTTTATTATCGGCATCCCTTGGCGGCACAAGGGGCAATCATTCGGGTCATAAGTAACGACGTTTAAACGTTCTAAGGCCACGCGAAGCACGCCGATATCAGCTTTGCCGTTGCTACGATCAATGATCGATCCTCCCGCCAACACTTCCGCCCCGGCTGCGCGAATTAGGTCCACCACTTCCCGCAAACTGCCGCCGGTTGTGATTACATCCTCAATCACCACTGCCGTCTGTTTCGGCTGAATTTCAAAGCCGCGGCGGAGGCTCATATGTCCGGTGCTGCTGTCCCGCTCGGTAAACAGGAAAGGAACGCTCAACGCGCGGGCAACCTCGTGACCGATAATCAAGCCGCCTAAAGCGGGCGCAACTACCAGATCAATTTTCTTTTCAGTGGAGCGCGGCAATTGCGCGGCGAGTTGCGTTCCCAAGTGTTCCGCGTAAGTGGGATAAGCCAGCACCTTCGCGCATTGCAGGTATTCCGGGCTATGCAATCCACTGGTTAACCGGAAGTGGCCGCGCAGATAGGCTCCTGTTTTTTCAAACAGTTCTATGACTGGAGTGTCCATCCTTCGCAGGATACCAATTAGCGGTAAGCGCGGCGGGTTAAAGCGGCTGCGGATTCTGCCGCAGCAAACTGGTAAAAGCTTCGTCGGTTTTCAAGGATGCAAATTCCGGAAGGTCGGGCAGATTTTTGCGTTCTTTTAACCCTTCTTCGAGAGCTTTACGCAGATAGATTAAAGCCCTTTCCTTGTCGCCCCGTTGGGCATAAGCCTTCGCTAAGTACAAGTGAAACTTGGCCCGGTCTTCCACGGTTCGCTCCTGGAGCAGCGTTCCGTATTGGCTGCGGTGCTCAAACACTTCCGGATCAATCTGCATCGCCTTGTCGTAGCATTCCGCCGCATGTTTAATGTCGTGCTTGGCGAAGTAAGCGGAGCCCAGGTTTACCCAGACTGAAGCCGACGCGTCATCCAGCCGCAGCGCTTTGCGATAATACTTCATCGCTTTACCGTAGCTCCGCTGGGAATAATAAACCGTTCCCAGATTATTGATCGGCTGCGGAAATTTGGGGTCCAGCTTCATGGCAGCCTGATAACTGCGCTTAGCCAACTCCAGTTGCAGCAACTGGTGGAACGCAATTCCGATTTTGTTGTCCACTGCCGCTGAGGGCGGACATTCCCGGAATTTGTCAATAGCTTCGCGGAACATCTTGCGAGCCATAAATATATCGCCTCTCATTTCTGGGGAAAGCTTGATCGCGCCGGGCGCCGGATTAGCAACCGGCATTCCTAATGAATTTGCCGGAACAGCCGTGGCGCTCGAAGCCCGCAGATGTTCCGTATTGTTCAACAGTTGCGCCCAACTGTGTTCAGCGGCGGTTACAAACGCCAAAACAGCAATAAAAGATTTAAACCATACACCAGAGATCATGGTGACCTCCTAATGTGGAATAGCATATCTCTTTTTTCTATGAATGTTTCTGATTATTTTTCGAGGTAAAGAGGAAAATGAACAAACGAACCCAATTTTATTCACCGGAAATGAAGTTCGAACATATCTTCCTGAGAAAAAGACGGACGCTCTCGGACAGAACTTATACCAGCAGAGGAGTACAGGTAAGGATAAAGCCGGCAAAGCAGGAATACGAGAACTAACGAGTAATGGTACTATCTAATGAACCCTTAAACGGTTTTAAATGAACAACTTGCGCGTTTTTCTACTTGACTGAACAACAGCAAAGGCAGTATATTCGAAGCAGCTTTGTTCGATCGTTTACGATCGAGGGATCGCGACGGCAGCAAGCCGGCGCGTAGATTGTGGGTTCCACTGGGAGAAGATGGGTCTTGACGTTTAATAATGGTGTCGCGCTTCGTTTCGCTTCCCATTGCCCTGTGCAGGGCCGGGAGTAGCGGTGGCTCAGCAAAATCAATTCACCGGAATCACTGTTCCGCGCCTAGTGCTGGCATTAATGATTGGCTGGGGCGCGGCTCATTATTTTCCGCTGCAGAAGCTGTTGCATCCGGCTAATTCCCGGAGTGCTCCGTTTACAGCTCGCAAAACCGCGCTGCCCAATCCGGCGTTTCCGTTTGGTCATCCTTATTTCCCGTATTCCGTGATTCCGGGCGGAGCTTTTACCCGCGAAGAGTTGGAAAAAGCGTTGAAAGCCGACACTGTGGCTGCTGCTCATTATTCCGATTTCAAAGTCAGCAATACGCGGATAGTGAAACTGGATAGCGACCGCATGTGCTACGTTTCCTACCGCGTGGGCGACCGCGTGTATTGGACCCGCAAACAGATTCGTTTAAAAAAGGGCGAAACTCTGCTGACCGACGGCGTTCATTTTGCGCGAACCCGATGCGGCAACCGTTTAGCCGACCGCCCCACCGAACCGGCGATCTCGGAAATGGAACCGGCGGAGAAAATGTTTGAGGCTCCGAAGATTGTGCAGGTGCTCGCCGCGAATGCGACACCGCAGTTAGATGAAGCTCCTTCCCTGCCCTTTGAAATTGCCGGTACGCGCATTACGGGCTTGCCCGATTCCCTGGCCAGCCTAGCGGACCCGATTCTTCCCGATGCGCCGACCACCAGCAGCTATATTCCCACTCCGAACGAACATGAAAAGCCGCTAATTTTTGCGACCGATGGAGCAGTTGCGATGACGGGCCTGCCGTTTGCTTATGCGGAAACGCCGCCAGCTTCCGGCGTTCCCGAACCTGGAACCGCCGCGTTGGGCGGCATTGCGCTGATCGGCTTCGCTTTGGTGGGCCAACGAGTTCGCAAACGGAAGAACGTTTAGCCCACATTCGTGGTTCATAGTTGAAAGCTCAGCGAGATGTTCTGGCCGCCAGCAACATCTACCTGATAAATTATGAGCCTTAAAGAAGCGTTAGGATTCGGTCAAGATAAAAAAGTTCGTTATGCGATTGTCGGCGTGGGTAGCATTTCGCAGGAAGCGATGATGCCCGGCGTAGAACACACCGGCAATTCCGTAATTACTGCGCTGGTTACCAGCGACCCGACGAAAGCGGAAGAGCTTTCGAAAAAATACGAAGTTCTGCATACGTATTCATACGAACAATTTAGCGAAATGCTGCAATCGCGCGTAGTGGACGCGATTTATCTGGCAACCCCGAATTGGCGGCACGCCGAGTTTGCCGTACCGGCGCTCGAAGCGGGTATTCATGTGCTGTTAGAAAAGCCGATGGAAATCAGTTCGGAGCAGTGCCAGAAGATTATAGCTGCACAGGAAAAATCCGGCGCAAAGCTGATGGTGGCTTACCGGCTCCATTTCGAACCTGGAACGATTGATGCGATTGAACGAGTGCGATCCGGCGAGTTGGGCGAAGTTCATCTGTTTACGTCCACGTTTTCACAGATGATTGATCCCGTCAATCATCGCGCACAGAACGGCCTAGAAGCCGGACCAATTTTTGATATGGGTCCGTATCCGATCAACGGCGTTCGTAATCTTTTCGATGATGAACCGCTGGAAGCGTTCGCGGTCGGTTTGCGCCATCCCGACTCGGAATTGGGCGACTTTGACGATACGGTCAGCGTCATTCTGAAATTCCCCAAAAACCGTTTAGCGCAGTTCACCATTTCGTATTACGGCAACACTCTGGACATGTACAGCGTGGTCGGCACCAAGGGCGCGATTACTGCTAATCCGGCTTACATGTACGGCAAGCCGATTGAATACGTTCTGAAAATGAACACAAAGGAAAAAGAAGAAAGCTTCAAGAACACCGATCATTTCGGCGGCGAAATGAAATATTTTTCCGATTGCATTCTGAGCAATTCCAATCCGCAGGCCGACGGTTATGAAGGCTGGGCGGATGTGCGCGTGATCGAGGCCATTGTGCGCAGCCTGCATTCCGGTAAATTTGAAACAGTCGCAGCGGGTCCCGTGCCGTGCCGCATTGATCCGGACCAGGAACAAACCTTAAGCGCGGTGAAACCCCCGGAAATGGTTCACGCTTCCAATCCGGCGCGAGGCGTCGAAAAAAATCCGATGAACTAATTGATCCACTAGTGACTGCGAACACCGAAGCAGTAAAGAGTGGAACTGTGGTCTATGGCGTAAACGTTGCCATCATCAATAGCGAGGCCGCCAAAATGATTCCAAGTCTTCATCGCTTTTCCGCTTCGGTACAGCAGTTTCCCGGTTTTAGCATCTAGGGCCATTAGCTCTGCCGGGTTCGTGCCTGCATTACGCTCTTCAGTAGTGAGCAGATTCTGCTTCCATTCCTGTTCGCTTTTGAACTCGGTTTTATTGACTTTCACCTGGCGCGGATTTTCGCCGGTCGCCATAATAAACACAATACCGTTCGCAACAGCAGGCGCGTCCGGCAGGTTCACGTCGGGCGAGACCCAGGCAAGCTTTAAGCAGGGCGCGTCGGCTTTGCCGGATTCCACTTTGAACGCCACAATGGAGCCATGCGGCGCAGGTCCGTTGGTGAGGGCGGTTAATGCATCCTTGGACGGTTCGCCCCAAAGCGTAACGTAAATCCAGGGCTGGCCGTTCTCATCTTTCCAAAGCGCGGGCGCGCCCCAGAAGCCTTTCTGCTCCAGCGATTTGTTTTCATTGCCGATCGGCGGAGTAGCGTACAACGGCGTTTGGTGGTCTTTATCGCCTAGTAAATCCGCGTTCAACAGGTAAACCACAGATTCTTTTCCGCCGCCTGCAATCAGATTGTAGTTGTGATAAGCAAACCACAGGTGTCCGCCCGAAGGAAGATCAAGATCTTTTTTGTTTACCTCATCCCAATTCAAAGGACTGTAATAATCCAGAATGTTCAACGCCGGTGAAGAAGCGGCCAGAAACGAGCTGCCGAAGTCGCCCTTTGGCGGGTTCACCTGGCCGTCGCCGGTCGCCGCGTAAACCGTTCCGTTCTGCCCGATGGCGGTGCCGCCGCGCGCCCACATGCCCGCCCCTGTTCCGTTTCGCGTCAGCATTTCATAACTCAACCGGTGGGTAGGATTGTCAACTTGCATGGAATACAACCCGGAACGGTCGCCGCCGCAGTTCTGCGAAGTGGTGGTGTAGATGAAACCGTTGTTCAGATTCAAGCTCCACGGTTTAGAAAACGGCGGAACGAACTGAAACGGCCCGAAGCGGATGGTGCCGGTTCCCAGATCAAGGCCAAACAGCCGGCCATCATAAGCCAGCGCGAAAATCATATTCTGGCTGCGATCAATCACGGGCGTAGCATTGATGGCATTCGGGCAAAGGAAAATAGGTTCCGTTTTCGCTGTAACATAGCTTTGAAACGTGCGCTGCCAGGCAAGCTTGCCGGTGGAAGCATCAATGGCAAACAGGTGATTGGAACTGCCTGCCACATAAACCAGTGTTTTCACGCCGGCTGGCGTGACCACATCCCTGGCAACTACGGGAGCGGTAAGAGAATTCAGCGCAAGCGGCAGATTATCAAGTTGAATCGACCATTTCAGGTCGAAGTTTTTTACGGTTTCCGGTGTGATTTTGGTTTCTTCGGAGGCCCAGGCCGACCGCTGCGGATCGTGGCCAAAAGTGAGCCAATCGGCCTGAACTGCGGCACCGGCGCTTAACAGGAATCCGGCACAGCAGAATCGCAGGACGCTATTTCTGATCGTCACGAAGGTATTGTAATCAATTTTAAAGAAGAGGCTGCTTGTTAATAGCAGCTTCTGTAATTCTGTGTACCGTATCATCTACCGGTGGTCTTCCGCTTACAGCCGAAGCTGTGGGCGAAAGACCGACACTGGTGAAACAAGTCATGACTGGTTTATTCCCGATCCAAGCAAGGCGATTGCGAAGTCACTGCATCGCATTATCGACCCTTAACCAATCGACTTCCCTGCTCATTACTAAATCCAGAAATCGGATATAACATCCTATTGGAAGCTGTTTCTGCTGGCTGTGAAATCAAGTTAGCTCGGGGCGAGAGAGTAAGCGATCTGATTTGCCACTGACCTTTGGTGCGACGCAATTGCAAATAACTTACCCAATGCGTTAAGTCAGCCCGCACCACAGCGATGTCACCATATTGGTCAAAAATCAAAACCCCGCGCAGCCGGTCTACTGCAGAAACTTCGCGTTTGGCGCCTTCTGCGACCAAATCGGCTAGGCCAGTCAAGCCGCCATCTAAATGGCTCGCCAAACCGGGTGAGATCGCGTGTTGAAGCATCACAGAATCTTGGTTATAAAGACCGTCGATATACTCCAGCGTGACCTTTTTGATGGCATCTCGCTCGCTATTGTGATTCCAAACGGTTCTGGCCGGCAAGGCTGCGCTAACCAGAAAGAACAAGTTCATAAATATGAGAGATCGCATAAATTCTCCTGTTCTGAAGGTAAAGGTAGTTTTGTCGCCGGGCTAGCAAATATCGACAAACTGAAAGCAGTTTGCGACGAAGCGAAACTTTCGAGCGACCAAACGCGTTGCTAAAGTCGTTTTTATTTTTACAATAGAAGGTAATTATGGATGACCGAAAGCAACTACATCCCGCTTTTTGGCTGCTTCAAACGGGCGGTTGGTTGACTTATGCCGTTATTTACCTGATATCTGCTATTCCGGATCGTGACTTTCGGCAGGTATTCCTGGACCGTGAGGTTGCCATAGCCGTCCTGTTTGTGTACTCGTTGTTCCTTCGCCATCGCTATCGTGCCTGGTTCGGCAGCCGGCTTTCGGCGGGACTCTTAGCCCAACGCGCCATTCCGCTTTGTTGTTTGGGAGGAGCGGCTTCTGCTTCAATCGCGCACCTTCTGCAAGTGCTCCTTCTGCCCGCGACAGACGGTCGCTATTTTTGTCTGTTCACCTGCATAATATGGGGCACGCTACAGCTTTGCTCCTGGAGCGCACTTTATTTCGGCATCAAGCACCATCTGGCTTTGCAAGAGGAACGAGAACAGACTTTGCGGGCGAAATCGCTGGCCAGAACCGCGCAGTTGCAGGCGCTCCGCTACCAGTTGAATCCCCATTTTTTGTTTAATACGCTCAACTCCATTTCGACGTTAGTGCTTGATGGGGATCGTAAACAGGCAACAACGATGCTGGCGCAATTAGGCTCTTTCCTGCGTGCTCGACTGGAAAGCGATGTGGATCAGATTAGCTTGGAAAATGAGCTTAAAACAATTAGGGACTACCTGGCTATCTAACAGTTGCGGCTGGAGGACCGGCTGCGGGTTTGTTTCCAGATCACTCCGGAAGCGAACCGCGCGATTGTTCCCACCATGATCCTTCAGCCTTTGGTGGAGAACGCAATCGTGCATGGGGTGCTGCCTCACACAGCCGGCGGCACAATTTCCATCGCGGCTTAAAAGCTGGATACACAATTAATGGTTTCTGTTTGGAATAGCGTTCATTCCTCCGCGAGCGGCGCAAGAAAAAACGAGGGAACCGGTATCGGTCTGCAGAACACGCGACAACGTTTGCAGGAATTGTACGGGACGGAAGGTCGCCTCACCATTAAATCCGGCGCGGGGCTGGGGGGTTGGCTGGTCGCAATAGAACTTCCCTTTACCGATGCAGCGAATGAGGAGCTGCGTTTAATCGCATGAAAGCACGCGTGGTAGTTATAGACGATGAGCGGCTTTCCCGGAGGGGAATTATCAGCCGTTTAACGGAGCAGCCCGATGTAGAGTTGATTGCCGAATTTGCTGATGGCGAGTCCGCCCTGAAAGCTTTGCCGAACTTAGCTCCAGATCTGATCTTTCTCGACATTCAAATGCCCGGATTGAGCGGATTGGAAGTGGCTCGCGCGCTCCCTTCAACCATCAATCCATTCATTGTGTTTGTTACGGCATTTGACAAATACGCCGTGGAAGCCTTTTCGGTGGAAGCAGGCGACTACCTCCTGAAACCGCTTTCCGACGATCGCTTCCAGCAGACTCTTACGCGCTTTCGCGAACGTCGTTCTGGTGGACCAGCGCCAGCAAACACCGTTTTCCTGAGCCGATTCGCGGTTCGCCTGGGCAGCGGTATGCAGCTTATCGATGCGGCCCAAGTGGACCGCATTACAGCCTACGGCGACTACGCCCGGCTGCACGTGGGCACACGCACCTTTCTGATTCGGGAAACTTTGCAAACACTAGAAAACAGCCTGGACTCCGAACTGTTCTTGCGCGTGCATCGCTCGTGCATCTTGCAAACTAACCGAATCGACCGTTGGTTCCCCGCTGCCAACCGAGAGTTATTGCTCATCTTACGCGACGGCAGCGAGGTGAAACTCAGCCGCAGCTACCGTGACCGGTTTGATTTGTGGCTTAAGGGTCGATAACGGACGGAACCAAATGATTTTGTGTATTCCAGAATCTAAGCGGCGACTTCGACCGTAGCCGCAAGTGTAACCGGCTCGGGGATAGGAGTGCCGTCCTCACGCATTCCTTCAAGATGAAATTCAATAGCTTCCTGGATATTCCGTTTGGTTTCCTCTACGGTGTCTCCTGTGGAAACACAGCCAGGGAGATCCGGCACCCAAGCGCCATAGTTGTGTTCGGCTTTTTCGATGATGATTGTATAAACGTATGACATATTGGCGTAGCTCCCTCGTCAAAACAATACATTCTTATTCGTAGCGCAGAGCGCGTACCGGGTCAATGCGGATCGCGCGTAGAGCAGGCACCAGGCTGGCAACAATCGCGGCAATCACAATCAAGAGTGTGCCGCCTGCCAGCACCAGCGGGTCACCGGCGTGAATGCCGTACAACTGCGATTCCACCAGCCGCGCCGAAGCATAACTTCCCGGCAAGCCGATGAGTGTGCCAATGGCTACCATGATGCCGACGTTGGTGAGAACCAGTTTCAATATGTTTTCCCGGTCCGCGCCCAGAGCCAAACGGATTCCGAATTCGCGCGTGCGCATCGTCACTGCATAAGAAATCGTGCCGTAAAGGCCGATGGCGGCCAGCAGCGTCGCCAAACAGCCGAAGGAAGCGGCCAAGATGGCAATTAAACGATCCATGTAGAGCGATTGGCTGATGACTTCCGTGAAGGAAGAAAGGTCCTGCACCGGAATGCCGCTGTCCAGTTGTTTCATCGCTCCTCGTATCGACCCCATGACGCTTTGCTCACTCCCGCGAGTTCGTACATTGAAGGTCGCTTGCATAGCAATTTCTTTGTCCGCTTGATCGAAAGGCACATACACAAAAGGATTTGGGTCTTCCCGCATGGAGCCGTTTTTTGTATTTCGCACCACACCAATGACCTGAGTGGGAGTTTCTTCTGGTCCTAGCAGAAACTGCCGGCCTACGGGATCTTGTTTGCCGAATAAAAGCTTGGCCAATTTTTCATTGAGAACTGCTACCTTCGGAGAGGTTTCTGTATCAGCACTGGTAAACTCACGCCCGGACATGAGCGTTATGCCCATTGTGCTGAAGTAGCCCGCACTCAGTCCGTTCTCGCGAATTTCAGCGTCAATACGTTTGGGAGTTTCACCGGGAAGTTTAACTCCTGTTCCCCAATTCATTCCGGCGAATGGGGCAAAAACACTGCGCGCCGTTCCGGCTACTCCCGGTAGGTTTTGGAGTTTCTGTTCCAGTTCACGGAACAGAACCAGAATGCGTTGGCGGTTGTAGCCGTTCAGGCTTGGATCAATGGTAAACCTCACCAAACGGCTGGTTTGAAACCCAGGATTCCCATAAAGAAGATTCACTAAACTCCTGGTAAACAAGCCGGCACCGATCAGCAGCAGCAGAGACAGGCAGATCTGCCCCACTACCAGAATTTCACGAACGCGCGATTGCGACCGTCCGCTTCCTACCGCCGCGCTTTGTTCTTTCAGAGTGTGGGCCAGGTTGGGCCGGGTGGACTGCAAAGCAGGAACGAATCCAAATAAGATTCCAGTCAGCAAAGCCAGCCCGACACTGAACCAAAGCACGCGATCATTAGGCTGCGGCGCAAGCCATCCACCAGTAGCGTCGGCTGGCAGCGAAGCAATTAAACCGCGAAGAACGCTATCAGATACAAGCAGGCCGACCGCTGCCGCAGCCAAAGATAACAGCAGGCTTTCTACCAGCAACTGCCGAAACAACTGCCATCGGGTTGCGCCAATCGCCAAGCGAACCGCAATTTCTTTTTGCCGGGAAATGCCGCGAGCGATCAGCAGGTTGGCTACATTGGCGCAGGCAATCAGCAGCACCAGGCTCACCATTACCATCAGCACCAGCAAAGGCGCTTCCAGAGTTTCCCGTAGCTCGTTCAATCCCTGAGCCGCCGAAAGAACAACCAGAGTCTTCCGCAGAAGTTTTTCCCGCGCTTCTGCATCAAGTTTTTGAAAACGCGGCAGTTGTTCAGCGAGCACTGTTCGATACAAGGCTTGCAGTGTTTTGCCTGCTTGTTGTTCATTAACGCCTGGCTTTAAGCGCCCTATCAAGTTCAACCAAGCCGCATCCGGCTGATCGGTTCTTTTTTGCCAGGAATCAGAAATCAACGGCATCATTGATACAGGCGCGTAGAAATCAGGATCGCTGCCTGATACCAGACTCAAGAATCCAGGAGGAGCTACCCCCACAATCAGCACCGGATGGCCATTCATGAGAATTTGACTGTTTAAAACACCGCGGTCGCTTCCGAGATGGCCGGACCAGTAGTTGTAACTTAAAACAATCACTGGGTTGGAAGCCGTTAGGCTATCGTCGGCAGGAACCAGCAATCGCCCCAACACGGGTTGAATGCCTAGCACATCAAAGAAATTGCCAGTGACTACTTCCGTTAAGGTGCTTCTTGCTTCGCCGTGATAGGCCAGCGTGGAAGGAAATGACTCCCGAGCCACTAATCCGCTGAACACCGGATTGCGGTCGCGCAGTTCCCGGTACATCGGATAAGAAAAAACGCTTTTGCTGTTATCACTGCGATTAAAGCCATAATCGGACCCATTGCTTTTTTGTAGAAAAACCAGTTCGCCAGGATTTTTCACGGGAACCGACCGCAAGATCACCTGATACAGAAGCGAAAAGATCGCTGTATTTGCGCCAATACCGAGCGCAAGCGTCAGGACGCTGAGAACCACAAAGCCCGGCGAGCGCCGCAGTGTTTTGAAGGCAAACAATAAATCTTTCCACATGATTGCATTGGTAGGGCAATTAGGCTGCCGAACCAATTTGGCGTATTGGCGGAGAGTTCATGGTAGTAACAAGCGCAAAAACTGTCCGAATTCGCAAGGCAAGTGTTCGTTTCTGAACAGTTAACGGTGCGCGCCGACCGGTTCCGTCGCAACCATCTCCCGGGCAAGCCACTCATCCAGCAAAGGAAAATAAATGCCAACAGCCATTGGTTTACCGGTTTGCGGCAGCAATCGAACTAACTGATCCAACTGCGATGGGGACTGTGACAAGCCCTGCCGATCTGCGGCCATATTGTATTGGATGATCCATTGAACGCCCTGTTCGTCGGTAAACGTGCGGTCCGCTGGCACGGTTTCGAGCGTTTGGTCGAGCAGGCCAGTCCATTCGGACACGCTTTGTGCATCCGGGTAAAGCGAAAGTATCCAGCGTCCGCGCTTGCTTCGTAAAGTTTGGCTAAGCGCATTGAGAATCTGATCCACTGCTTCGGCCTGCTGTTCCTTGGGAATGCCGGCACGCCCCAGCTCCTCCTGAACAAACGAAGCCAACTTCTTCACGCGACTGTTGTTCCAGCCTTTTAAACCATCTTCTGGTATCTGCCGAAGCAGACCGCGTACAATGATGCCGACGTGACGGTCAGTTTGATTAACCCCGTGTTCTTCCATGACTTGACCGAGGCGATACGACGGCTGCCAAGGGACTGCCGGTTCCGGCCAAGGCAAACTCCATTCCGTGGGGAGGCGCCGCAGCTTGCCGGTGGGTATTCCCTGGACGATCAGCATTTCCGGAGGCGCTGGTTCCGCTTCGGCCTGCCGCCGCAGTTCCGCGCGAAACTGATCCTGCACGGAGCCGTCCCAAAGCAGTCTCAGGAAACCGTTAGCTGGCTGGCACACATCGTCGCCGGATTTTCTGCATCGCACGTTTCCCAATAAATGAAGCGATCGTCTGGCTCGCGTCACGGCGACATACAAAAGGCGCTGCTGCTCCGCTTCATCTTTTCGCGCAGCAAAGCCGCGCACAAAATCGTAGTAGACTTTGTCCGGCGAGCCTGGCGCGTTTGATTGCGGAAGGGCAGCCAGAATAAAACGATCGTTGCTGCCGCTACTCAAGCTGCTTTCCCAAATCAGCAGGTCGCGTTCCGGAGCGCGAGACGTTCCACCAAGCTGAGGAATAATAACCGTGTCGAATTCCAAGCCTTTGGATTTGTGAATAGTCATTACTTGAACAAAGGGACCGTCGTGTTTTTTCGGTTTGGCGAACAGATGATGGAGCCGCGTTTCGAGCAGGCTGAAGTCGGGAATAAATCCGCCAGTATCGTTTTGTTCCAGCAGCGCGAAAAAGCTTTCTGCATCTCCGCGATGGTTTTCCTCAGTTAAAGCCGCAGAACCACCCAAGGCCAGCCAAGCCGATTCCACCAGCCAACGCACCGGGTAATGGCCGAAACTGTTCAGCGCCTTTTCCAGCACATCGCGAAAACGGTAAACCCGGCGGCGTCCCTCCGGCGACAAACGTTTTAAACGCTCGTCCTCGCAAAGCAGATCGAATACCGGCCGCTTGGGTTCGTCTTCGGCTAACGCCGACAAGTCAGCGAGAGTGAGACCACAGAAGGGAGCCCGCAAACAGGCCAGCCAGGAAGTACGATCGGCCAAATGATGAATCGCTTTGCTTAAGGAAAGCAGATCCAATATGTGTTGTTCTTCCGTCAGCGCGTCCAGTTCCACCGCTTCATACGGAATGCCTGTCCTGCGTAGGGCAGGCAGAATGAAAGCAAGTTGACGGCGCGTGCGAACCAGAATCGCCGTGGTATTGTTCGGCTCTGCGAGAGCGGCGCGCGCCAGTTCCGTGACGCGGCTTGCTTCCGCTTCGCCGTTGTCGTTCACAAACGGATGCAATCGCGGGACTGGCCCGGAATCAGTGCGGGCAGGTTCGGCAGGGCGGACCTTGACTTTACCTTCACGAGCGTTGTCATCGGCGGAAGCAATCCGCCCGAAGGTGGCGTTGACCCAATGCACAATTTCCGGCTGCGAACGGAAGTTGCGGGTGAGCGTCAGTCTTTCGAGATGAACGTTGCCGATGCCTTCCTGCGCCGCTTTCAGAAACAAACCCACTTCCGCGTTTCGGAAGCGGTAAATGGATTGCATCGGGTCGCCCACCACAAACAGAGTTCGGTTATCGCCTGCCGACCATTGGGCCGACAAACGCTCCAGCAGTTCGTATTGAACGAGCGATGTATCTTGAAACTCATCCACCAGTAAGTGGTTAATACGAAAATCGAGGCGAAAAGCCAATTCCGTAGGGCTTTCCGGCGTACCGAGCGCAGCGACCGCTGCTTGTGCAATTTGCGTGAAATCCACTTGGCGGTGTTCGCGGAACACTTGGTCAAGCTGCAAAAGCGCTACGCTCAGGAGCGCGCTGAAATTCCAAATAAGCTGCCACTGCTCATCGCTGACGAGCGGCGGAATCTGCTGGCGGCACCCATGCAACGCTTTGCAAAAGTCCGGATGACGCTGCAAAGTTTCAGTGAACGGCTTCCGTTTTCGGGCATCGCCTTCTTTGGTAAGCATCAGATCAGCGAGGCTGCGCCATTCCGGCAATGCTTCCAGAAAAATCTCCGGGCAGGCGTTTGAAAGATCAGGCGGCCACAAGTTGGCAGCGGATTCCAGCCGTCCTACCATTTCTTCCTGCAAAATTTGATCGATGTCTTCCCGCAAAACATGGAGCCGGTCAAAATCGATCCGCCGCTTCCATTGATCGCGCTTCGCCAGCAGATTGGCAATCAGCGTTTCCAAACGCGACAGATCGCCGTCAAAGTGCATGGCTGCATCATGAAAAATGTGCGCCAGGGTGTCGCTTTCCGCGAGAGTCACCAAAGTACGGCGCGCGGCCAAATGGTAAAGCTCGGCGGCAAATTCCACAATTTCCGGATGGCTGCCGAACTCCGATAACAACGGCATCTGGCGCGTCAACAACGAACAGAACGAATCGATAGTACCGATCTGCAAGCGGCGGGAATCGGTGATAATGCTCCACTCCTGCTCCTCGCTTCGCGCTAGTGCCGCTTGCGCAAGTTGGCGCGTAGCAGCCGCATAATCGCTTTCGAGCGGAGCATTTTCGGCTGCGTCGCGCAGGGCGTTTAACACGCGCTCTTTCATTTCCGCCGCAGCTTTGCGCGTGAAGGTGAGGGCCACAATGAATTCAGGCTGATCCACAATGGACAACAAGCGCAGGTAACGCTGAATCAGCAGTTCTGTTTTGCCGGAGCCGGCAGGCGCTTCTACCAGAAAAGACTGCTGCGGGTCCAGTGCTTGCCTTCGCACATCAGCATCGGTGATCATTCTGCTTCCTCCGAGTTGGAACGATCTTCCAGAATGCGGCAGATCGGCTTCATGTCGCAGAAGTCGCAAGCGCCTTTTAGGGGTGCTACGGCAGCATAACCGTGCTGATACTCACTGGCCAGTTTGGTGACGGTTTCCGACCAGTGCTTCAGTTGCGCTTGCCAATCAACAGGGTCCATTACTTCGCCAGTTCCGAAGAAATCCGCTATTCCGTAGCCGTCCGGTCCACCCTCTTCGCGGCGCACGGAAGCAAAATACAACCCGTCTACGTTTGAACCGAGCATGGCGGCGTAAACCAGTAGTTGCGGCTCCTTGGGACGCTCACCGTCGAGGGTTTTGCGATCCACTTTTCCGCTTTTGTAATCAATCACCACCAAATGGCCGTTTTCTAAACGATCAATGCGGTCAGTGCGCAGCCTTAAAGAAAGGCCGTCTAACTGAACATTGAACTCGTGCTCCAAGTCCTGCACTTCGAACCGCTCCGGCCTTTCTTTTTCGCGCTGAAGCCATTGCAGAATCAGCTTTTGCAGGCGTTCCGCTTCGGCTTTTCGCAAGCGGTCACGAAACGGAGTGGCAACTGCATCAGAAGCAAGTGATTCATGCACCGATTCAGCGACAATGCGCCGCAGCTCCTCCGGCGGTAATTGATGCAAGCGGTCTGAATTCTTGATTTGAGTCCAAACGGAGGCGAGCGCTTTATGGAGAAAATCTCCACGCTTGCCGGCGTCAAATGAAAACACGCTTTCATCCAGTCCACAAGCGCTTAAACGCCAGCGCGCAAAAGCTTGAAACGGGCATTGCGACTGCGAACGCAGCAGATACGTTCCGCCGGAGGATTGCTTGCTGGGCGAAAGCGGCGGTGCTTGCCAATCCTCCGTTTCTTGCAGAAGCGAGGGTTTGATTTGGTCAGCCACGCACTTCCTTGCCCAAGGGTGTAGATCTTCGTGAGATCGGATCTGCCGGTTTTTTGCAAAGAACGGTGACAGCCTGACACTGACCGCTTGATCGCCGCTGAAGCTAATCACCACTGTTGAGGCGGAAGCTTCAATTGCTTCGGTGAGGCGGCAAGCGCGTTCGCGGCGGCCTCCGGCGGCGGCGCTCAGCACATTGGCCGTGCGTTGCAGCGATAAAGGCACATAAGCGGGAGACTCCCAGGCGGGCGGCCAAGCTAGTTCCGAGCCGCCCACCAGCCAAGCATAATCGAAGCGGAAAGAAACCGCGCTTTGCGGTTCAAGAATTTGAATCGGGGAAAGAAGACTTCCTGAACGCGGTCCTTCTTCGGTGGTAAGAGATCGCAGATAATCCAGCGCTTGTGCAGCGGATAATGAGCGGCGCGCCAAGCCCAACGATTCGAATGAGTCAAGAGCGGATTGCCATTGCCGGACGGCTGTTTTTTCGAGCGGCGTTAAAGATTTGCTGCCGGGCCAACCGGCGGCTCGCAGTAGATTTTTCCAAATTGTGCTCCACTGTGCTGGTTCTCCTCGTTTACGCGGCATCTCGTTCAAAGCAACACGAAACAAAGGCCAGATTTCCTGAAGCAGCGGGCATTCGGCAGAGTATTTTTCCACCGCGCTTAACGGCAACTCCATTTCGCGCAGGCTGCGCAGACGCGATTCCGCCACGGCGCGCCTGCTCCGCTCGGCACTTCCGCCCACAAAGAAAGGCGAATTGAACACCCGGCTGATGCTGTTCACCGGAACCATGGACAAGGCAAAATCAAGCAGCGCAAAAGCTGCCGTAATCACCGGATGCGCTGACAAAGGCGCGGCGCTGTGTACGTGGCAGGGCAGTTCCGCTCTTGTTCCTGCAACCGTTGATACGGGCGCCAGCGCGTTTCCCGGCTGCAACACATCGCGAAAAATGCGTTCCACCGTGGAGCGGTGTTGGTCGAGATCGTCAACATAGATCGCTATGGAAGCGCCCGGTTTCTCTTCCAGCCGGGCGCGCGCCCATCGCGCGGCAAGCTGCAGTTCGTTCTCCCTATCGGCGGCGCAAACCGACAACAATGGGGAAGATTTTTTCCGCGCTTCGGCCCAGCGCACCGTAGCACCCGCTTCTTCAAACTTCGCTGTCAAATGCAATGCTGCTTTGGTGGGCTGTGGTTCGAAACCGGCAAAAACAAATTGCTGTTGGGACAATTTCAGATGAGAAGCCTGTTCGACCAGAAACCAAGGCAGATCGGCTTCGAGCAGCCAGTTTTGCTTTTCGCAGCGGCGTTTTATCTCGCGCAGCCAGTTCAGAAACGTGGCGGAATCGCTTTCCTGTTCCCAGGCCATGTCTTCTAAAGGAAGCTGCCAATCCGAAACAAACCGGTAAGCCTCCACAGCGGATTGGGCGGTAGCGGCCACATCCAGCACTTTCACTTCAGATCTTTCAACAGCTTCTTCCCAAAGCAGCCGTTCCTGGCAGCCGGACAAAACGACCGGCACACGGCGGCGAAGACGGTAGCGCAACTCGCGCCAAGTTTGTTCCAGAAATGAGGTCCAGGGTTGAACACGAGGTTGGGACCAGGCGAGGCGACCGGCCTGCAACTGCACGGCGGCATATTGTTGTTGAATCACCGCAGCCGTGAGGGAATCCGGTGTAACAACCGTTATCCCGGAGTTGAGCCATTCCAGCAGTTCCGAATGAGCAAAACGCATGAAAGTTCTCGTTCTATTATGGCGGGTTCAGAAGTGTTCGCTAAAATCAAAATGCAAGTACACCCCATCATGATGAAGCGTTTTGTTCGCGCTGTTCTGTTTACCGCTTTTCTTCCTGCTTTTCTCCATTGCCAATCGTTGGCCGAGTTCCAGAAAAAAGTCTCGGAATTTACCCTGGCTAACGGAATGCATTTTATTGTTGTTGAACGCCATGAAGCGCCCGTGGTGGCCTTCCATACTTATGTAAACGTCGGCGCGGTGGATGACCCGAGCGGTTCCACCGGTCTAGCCCATATGTTTGAACATATGGCGTTCAAAGGCACGCAGCAGATCGGCACCAAAGACTGGCCGACGGAGCGTCAGCAGATGGAGCAGATTGAAAAAGACTACGACGCGTATTATCAGGAAAAAGACAAAGGTTTACACGCTGACCAAGCTACGGTGAAAAAGCTGATGGATCGGGTGAAGGCCGATATTGAGCAGGCTCAGAAATACGTTGTTCCCAATCTGTATCCGCAGATTATTGAAACCAACGGCGGGGCTGGTTTAAACGCACAGACAGGATCGGACGCGACTCAGTATTTTTACAAACTTCCTTCCAATCGGCTGGAACTCTGGTTTCTGCTGGAATCAGAACGCTTCTACGATCCGGTGTTCCGGGAATTCTATAAAGAGCGCGACGTAGTGCGCGAGGAACGCCGCATGAGAACCGAATCCGAGCCGCAAGGCTTGTTGGAAGAAGCTTTTATCGCCACCGCGTTTCAAGCGCATCCGTATCATCAGCCGCCGGTGGGCTGGGGCAGTGATATTGAAAATCTACGTTTGGACGATGCGGTCCGCTTTTATAAAAAATTCTACGTGCCTTCGAATATCACAATGGCGATTGTGGGCGACGTGAATCCGAAGCAAGCGCGCGCCTTGGCGGATAAATACTTCACCATTATTCCCAAAGGCGACAACCCGCCTTTGATTCATACGGAGGAGCCGCTGCAGCAGGGCGAGCGCCGGGTGCAAATTGATTCCACCTCTCAGCCGATTGAAATTATCGGCTACAAACGGCCTGACCAGTTATCGGCGGACGATCCGGTGTTTGATGTGATCAACGAAATTCTTTCCGGCGGGCGAACCGGTACGGTTTATAAAAGCCTGGTTCGTGATCGTAAGCTGGCTTTGGCGGCGGGCGCGTCTGCTACGTTTCCTTCCGGGAAATATCCCAATCTTTTCCTGATGTACATTGTGCCGAACATGGGCAAGTCGCTTGATGAATGCGAAACCGCTTTGGGCAACGTCGTAGATCAGTTGAAAAAACAGAAGGTAGACGACGTTACTTTGCAGCGGGTGAAAACGAAAGTACGGGCCAGCTTGATTCGACGATTGGACAGCAATTCCGGTTTAGCCGAACAGTTGGATTTTTATTACGTCAACTATGGCGATTGGCGCAAACTGTTCACGCAGATTGAGGAATACGACAAAATTACCGCCGATGACGTAATGCGCGTGGCAAAGAAGTATTTTGTTCCCGAAGCCCGCACGGTGGCCCGGCTGGTAAACCCGCCCGCGCAGCCGGAAGGCGCCGGACCAGGAGCAACCGCCGCTGCCCCCACCAAGGGAGCCGATCAATAATGAAGCAACAGATTTTCAGAACGTTTGTGGCCGCTTTGACGTTGGGAGTTTCCTTCGGCGGCTCGGCTTTGGCGCAGTTTCCCGCTGCTTCTCCCAGTTC
Organism: uncultured Bryobacteraceae bacterium; assembly: GCA_964247975.1. GTDB lineage: Bacteria > Acidobacteriota > Terriglobia > Bryobacterales > Bryobacteraceae > KBS-96. Next base: position 105,405 of record CAXTWH010000005.1, read on the forward strand.
CGGCAGCACGCAGCCGAACAAGAAATCCGATCCGATTGTGGTGCGGCAGGTGGGTCCGCTTCCGTCTTACAAAGATTTAAAATACAACCCGCTCGGCGTGGTAAAGGTTCCCAAGCCGGAAACGTTCACGCTCGATAACGGAATGAAAGTTTTCCTGCTGGAAAACCATGAACTGCCGTTGGTGAATGGCCGGGTAGTCGTGCGCACCGGGAACTTATTTGATCCGAAAGACAAACGGGGTTTGGCGGAGTTAACGGGCTTACTGCTCCGCAGCGGCGGTACGCAGAAGATGACTGGCGATCAGCTTGATGAAACGCTGGAAAATATGGCTGCGTCGGTGGAAAGCAATATCGCGGAATCCGACGGCAGCGCGAGCTTTTCTTGTTTGAAAGAAAATACCGACACTGTGTTCGGTTTGTTCTACCAGGTGCTGACCGATCCGGCTTTCCGGGAAAACAAGCTGGATCTGGCAAAAACGCAGATCAAGAGCTCCATTTCGCGCCGCAACGACGACCCTTCGGGCATTGCGCAGCGCGAACTGTACAGTTTGGTGTATGGTTCTGATACTCCTTACGGCGGCCAGGAAGAATACGACACGATCAATGCGGTGACGCGCGCTGATGTGGTGAGCTTTTACCAACGTTACTTCTTTCCGGCAAACATGATTCTTTCTGTTTATGGCGATTTCGACAGCGCGGCCATGAAGCAGAGGATTCAAACCGTATTTGGCAATTGGAAAGCGCAGCAGCCGAAAGTACCCGAGTTTCCCAAAGTGGACGCTCAGCCCGCGCCGGGTGTTTATCTGGTTTCCAAGAACGATGTGACCCAAAGTTTTGTTGAGATCGGCCATCTAGGCGGCGAACTGCGCGATAAAGATTTTCCCGCGCTTTCGGTGGCGGCAGACGTTTTCGGCGGCGGATTTTCGAGCCGTTTATTCCGCGAGATCCGCACCCGCTTGGGTTACGCCTACTCAGTGGGTGCGGATTGGGGCGCGAACTACGATCACCCCGGCGTGTTTCGCATCGGCGTCAGCACCAAAACACAGACCACTACCGAAACCATTCAAGCCATCTTGAAAGTTCTGAACGAAGTGAGAAACGCGGAAATCACCGATGATGAACTGAAAGTCGCTAAAGACAGCGTACTGAACAGCCTCGTGTTTGCTTTTGAGCGCCCTTCCAGCACACTTCGCCGGTTGGTCACTTACGATTATTATGGCTATCCAACTGACTTTCTGACGCGATACCAGAAGGCTTTGGAAGCCGTCACCAAACAGGACGTGCAGCGAGTGGCGAAAGAATACTTTCAACCTTCCAAGCTTACGATTGTGGCGGTGGCTAACCCGGAGAACTTCGGCGAGAAATTAACCGCGTTGAATGTACCGGTGAAACCGCTGGATGTAAGCATTCCTCCGCCGCACGAAACAGAAGTAACAGCTACTGGCCAGACCCTCGCCCAAGGCCGCGATCTGATGAACAAAGCGATCAGTTTTCTGGGCGGCGCAGCCAAGTTGAAAGCGGTGCGCGACATCACGGAATTAGAAGAAGCGAAGATGCAATCCCCGCAAGGAGAAATGGCGTTAAGCGTGAAATCGCAGGCGATTCTGCCGGGCATTTTCCGCGAAGATCAGCAACGCGGGCCGGTGACAATTACGCTTTATGTCGATCAAAAAACCGGTTGGGTGCATACGCCGAAAGGCACAATGGACCTGCCGCCCACGGCTCAGGAAAATATTCGCGGTCAAAGCTCCCGGCAGCTAGCGGCGCTGTTTCCGCAACTGGTAAAACACGAGAAGGATGCGGTTGCGACGCAAGACGGCGCAGTGCAGGTAAAACTTGACGGCGGCGATCTGCTTACATTGAAAATCGATGGAACCACCGGCGCGCTGCAAAGTTTGAGTTACACCGATGAGGGTGGCCCAGTGATTGAAAACTTTTCCGATTGGCGCAAAGTGGATGGCGTGAGTTTTCCGTTTAAATCGGAAACGCTGAAAGACGGCAAACCGGTGCAAAGCGCTGCCGTATCGGATATCAAAGTGAACACGAATCTGAAACCGGAGGAGTTAAGCAAACGCCCGTGAGATGTTGCGTTGTTCTGCTGTTTGCTGTGTTGCTCATGCAAGCGCAGCCGCCGGATAAGGGAAGACAGATTGTGGACGAAGCGGTAGACGCTTTGGGCGGTCCCAAATTCCTGTCCATGAAAACCAGAACCGAAACAGGGCGGGCGTACTCGTTCTACCGCGCCGAGTTAAGCGGCCTTTCCATCGCAACAATCTACACCGAGTATCTGGACCATCCGGCCCCGCAGCGTCTGGCGATTCGGGAACGGCAGGCGTTCGGTAAGAAACAGGATTACTCGGTTTTGTTTCTGGAAGACGGCGGGTTTGAGCTTACCTTTCGCGGAGCCAGACCTTTGCCGGACGACCGCTGGAAGCGCTATTCCACCACCGCAGCTACCAACGTGTTCTATCTGCTGCGCGAGCGACTGAACGAACCCAAAATGTCCTATGATTTTGTGCGCTCGGATGTGGTGTTGAACACGCAGGTGAACATTGTTGACATTACCGACCCTGATGACCATACCGTGCGCGTTTACTTCGACCTAAACACAAAACTACCGATCCGGCAGGAATACAGTGACTGGGACCCCATCGGCCAGCAGCGCAGCACGGAAACTACCGATTATTCGAAGTTTCTTGGAGATAAAGGCGTGCAATGGCCTTACGTGGTGCATCGCTCCCGTAATGGAGAAGTGCAGTATGAAATTTTCTCTGATCGGGTGGAAATTGACCCGAAGCTGCCCGAGAAAACATTCGCAGTGCCGGAAGGCATGAGGGTGCTGAAAAAAGTGGATTGAGCAATGCTTGAACTGCCGACAGAAAATTAGATAACCAACAATTAGACTCCTTGGCTGCGTTGTACAGATGGTAGGAGGGCAGACCTCTTCCGCAGGGTTTAGGGACGTACAGTGTGCGCTAGTTCCGATACGCTCTTTGAGTGCTTCACACAGTATTTCGCAAAGAGCACACCGGCAGCTCACGACACCGTCCGTCGGCTTTACCCCTGTTTGCCGCCACTCAGTAATGTCGATACCATGGTGATGAGGTGTAAATGAATCGTCAGGACTTCGCTAGCTTTGTCGACAAACAGCAAAGGGCAGCCGAGGAGCAGGTAGATTGGGGTGCCACACGGGATGAATGGCTTGACAACCTTAACTCTTTATACATGCATATTTCAGGGTTTCTAAAGGAGTTTGTGGACGCCGGTTCTATCAAGAAGAAGTTGGTGGACATCACATTGAACGAAGAAAATATAGGCTTGTATGTTGCAAAAAAAATGGACATTGAAATTGGTAAACAACGGGTGTCCATTGAGCCGGTTGGAACACTTCTGATTGCGTGTAAAGGACGTGTTGACATTGTGGGTTCTGCCGGCCGTATATTGCTCCTTTTGGTGAACAAAAACGCAAGGTCACCACGTGATCTCATACGGGTGTCTGTTTCCATCGGGAAACAGGGAAACCCGTTACCTGCACCGCCCAGTTCAACTGAGGAAATTTCCTGGGGTTGGAAACTGGTTACTCGCGGCACTCAAAGGCAGTTCGTGGATTTGGACAAAGACTCGTTTTATGAAGCTTTGATGGAAGTTTCGAGTGCCTAAATCGCGTTTCGTTCTCGTGCCTAGGCTTGAGATGGAGGAGTTGGCGGCCTATCACGAAGATACGATCTCAGCTTTAAAACTCTACTTCAGCGATAAATCCCCAGACTACCTAGACCGATTTGCTGGGTACTCATTGGAGCAGATTTCGGAGGATTTGGAAGCCCGGCTCGACGAGTCTGAGATCAGATCATCCCTTGCTGTACTGACTAGTCTAGAAGCCAAATTTCGAGTCGACTTCAACGCAAGATGTCAAAATCGATACAGGGATGATCTATCACGTCATTTTCGTGAGATTGAAAGAGTTCGTGGCGATCGTAGTGTTCGGTTAGATGAAGATATTTTGGAGGGCTGGAAGAGACATGCAGAAATACAAGCTCGGCTAATCAGTGAACTGCGCAGTGCCTTCAACTTTCGCCACTGGCTGGCTCACGGACGTTACTGGATTCCAAAATTCGGCCGTAGGTTTGACTTCGATTCCATTTTTATCATGGCCACTGCTGTTGTTTCAGGATTCCCTTTTAAAGATTAAAAACGTCCTTGCAACTTAATCAACTTGGACGTGTAGTCGCCACGCCGGAGCCGTGATCCAAGTTGGTTCCCGTGTAGCTCCTCAATGACGCGCCACACGGAAATACGCATTCCCGAAAATAAAATCGGCATTGCCGAAAAACAGCATATTACAGAACTACTTACGGATCAGAAACACCGCGACCGAGGCCAGCAAGTTCGGCATAAATTTCACCTCGCGGTCGCCTTGCAGGCAGATGCGGTTCACAATCGTCCAGCCTTCTTTGCGGCACAACAACACAAAATCCTCCACTGTGAGAAAGTGCAGATTCGGCGAATCGTACCAGTCATGCGGAAACAGTTCCGTTTTCGGGGCGCGCCCGCTAAACAAATGCGCCAGGCGAACGGTCCAATGGGCGAAGTTGGGAAACGATACGATCACCTGCCGACCCACGCGCAGCATTTCCTGTAGAACGCCGATCGGCCGGCGCATTTCTTGCAGCGTTTGACTCAAAACCACAAAATCGAAGCTGTTATCCGGGTAATCGTGCAGACCGCTTTCCAAATCGCCCTGGTACACCGAAACACCGCGCGATATCGCTTTCCGCACTTTCGCGCCGTCAATTTCCACGCCGCGCGCGTCCACTCGTTTAAATTCCCGCAACCAGGCGAGCAGTTCGCCTTCGCCGCAGCCTAAGTCGAGAATGCGTGAACCAGGAGACACCAAATCCGCAATCAGGGCGTAATCGCGGCGCGACAACACGTAGCGGTCGGCTTCGGCAGCGGCGGTCGGGCTCATCGGTGCAGGTCCTCGAAGACGCTGTTCAGAAAACCGGAAATCATTTCGGTTTGTTCTTTCACTTCCACCAGAAACGCATCGTGGCCGTACTGCGACGGCAGTTCGCAGAAAGCCACATCCACGTTGCGGCCCCGCAGCGCGCTGACGATTTCCAGCGATTGATAAGTGGGGTATAGCCAGTCGCTGGTAAAACTGATCACCAGAAAGCGGGCCGTGGTCCGGTCAAAGGCCGCCGCCAGAGTGGATCGACCGGCGGACAAGTCAAAATAATCCATTGCTTTGGTGATGTACAGATAAGAATTCGCATCGAAGCGCGTCACGAACTGACTGCCGCGATAGCGCAGGTAGCTTTCCACTTCGAAATCCACCGAAAAATCAAAACCGAATGCGGACTTATCGCGCAAGCGGCGGCCAAATTTATCGCGCATGGAATGGTCGCTCATGTAAGTGATATGACCGACCATGCGGGCCACCGATAAACCACGAGCAGGCGGCTTATCGGGAAGATAATTGCCTTCGTTCCAATCAGGATCGCCCATAATCGCCTGCCGCCCCACTTCATTGAAAGCAATCTGCTGGGCGCTGTGCCGGGCGGTGGTGGCAATGGGCAGTGCCGCGGCCACAGATTCCGGGTAAGCCACGGCCCATTCCAGCACCTGCATGCCGCCCATTGAACCGCCTGCCACGGCCAGCAGTTTTTCGATGCCCAAATGGTCGATCAGTTTCTTCTGCAAGCGGACTATGTCGCTGATTGTGATTACCGGAAAGCGCATCGCATACGGTTCGCCTGTAGCGGGATTCCGGCAGATTGGCCCGGTAGTGCCGCGACAGCCGCCGAGAACGTTGGAACAGATCACGAAGTAGCGATTGGTATCAAATCCCAGGCCGGGACCGATCATGCTGGTCCACCAGCCGGGCTGCCCATCGGAACTGACGCCGGCAGCATGAGCATCACCGGAAAAAGCGTGCAGAACGAGAATGGCGTTGGATCGGTCGGCGTTTAAGATTCCATACGTTTCATAAGCAACATCAACCTCGGTGAGCGTAACGCCGCAATCCAGACTGAGCGCCGGAAAACGCATAAACTGCGTTTGAACAGGGAACGACATTTTGTGTCTGCAACATAGCATGACGCGCGAACCGGGCAGCGGGCAATACCGAAAGGTCAAGAAGGGGAAATGGAAGGTTTAATGCGTTGAAATTAAGGCTCGAACGTGCTTCAATAAAGTGATCGGCCCACCGATCGGCTGCATACCCTTGCAGCGTTCCCCATTGTAAGGAGTTCACGAGAGTTGAAACAAGCAGTTCTCGCCCTGGAGGACGGAACAGTCTTCGAGGGAGTCAGCCTTGGTGCAGCTACACAACGCGCCGGAGAGGTAGTATTCAACACGGCTATTACCGGTTATCAGGAGATATTTACTGATCCGTCCTACGCCGGGCAGATTGTGGTTCTGACTTATCCGCAGATCGGCAATTACGGCACAAACCAAGCCGACAACGAATCCACTCATCCCTATATAGAAGGGTTAGTGGTTCGCGAGTTTTCGCCTGTTACCAGCAACTGGCGTTCAGAAAAAAGCGCGGACGCTTTATTAGCAAAATATGACATTCCGGTGATTGCTGAAGTGGACACCCGAAAACTGGTGCGCCATCTGCGGGATCGCGGCGCGATGCGCGGCTTGATTTCCAGCGACACTCACGAAGCAGCCGAACTGATTGAAGCAGCTCGCCGTTCGCCTTCCATGCAGGGTCTGAACCTGGTGGAGAAAGTTTCTACCAGGGAAACTTACCAATGGACCAAAGGGATTGAGCCGGTTTCCGTTTCCGACAAGCCTTCCATGCCGGTTGATCAGAACCTGCATGTGATTGCTTACGATTTCGGGATTAAACGAAACATTCTGCGGAACATGGTGCATCTAGGCGGCCGCGTGACGGTGGTGCCGGCCAACACTTCGGCTGAAGACATTCTGGCTTTAAAACCGGATGGCGTTTTTCTTTCCAACGGACCAGGCGACCCGGAGCCGCTGGTTGGCCAAATCGGCGAAGTGCGCAAGCTGATCGGCCAAACTCCAGTGTTCGGCATCTGTTTAGGACACCAGATTTTGGGGCAGGCTTTCGGCGGTAAAACGTACAAAATGAAATTCGGCCATCATGGAGCCAATCATCCGGTTTTGAACCGGCTGACCGACAAAGTGGAAATCACCTCCCAAAATCACGGGTTTGCGGTGGAGCCCGATTCCCTGAAAGATTCGGAAGTGGAGATTACCCACCTAAACCTAAACGACCAAACTGTGGAAGGATTGCGCCACAAAACCAAGCCGGTGTTCTGCGTGCAATACCATCCTGAAGCTGCGCCCGGGCCGCACGATTCGCATTACCTGTTTCAAAACTTTTTCCAGATGATGAAGGAGTTTAAAGGTCGATAAGCCATGCCGAAGCGAACCGATTTAAAACGAATCATGATTATCGGCTCCGGCCCGATTGTGATCGGCCAAGCCTGCGAATTTGATTACTCGGGCGCGCAGGCGTGCAAGGCGCTGCGGGCGGAAGGCTACGAAGTCATTCTCATCAATTCGAACCCGGCCACTATCATGACCGATCCGAATCTGGCGGATCGCACCTACGTAGAACCGCTGAGTTTAGCGTATGCGACTGAAGTAATCCGCAAAGAACGGCCCGATGCGTTGTTGTCTACCGTCGGCGGGCAGACCGCGCTGAATCTGGCGATTGAACTGGCGGAAGCCGGCGTGTTGGAACAGTATGGGGTGGAACTGATCGGCGCGAATGTGAACGCCATCAAAAAAGCCGAAGATCGTTTGTTGTTTAAAGACGCGATGCGAAAAATCGGCCTCGACATGACGCAATCGCAACTGGTGAATAACGTGGAGGACGGCCTTGCATTCGCTAAGCGCATCGGCTATCCCGTTATTCTGCGGCCTAGTTTTACGATGGGCGGCACCGGCGGCGGCATTGCATACAACGGCGAAGACCTGGTTGAGATTCTGGAGCGTGGTATTGATCTTTCGCCGGTTCACGAAGTTCTGGTGGAAGAAAGCGTACTCGGCTGGAAAGAGTTTGAGCTGGAAGTGATGCGCGACCGCGCCGGAAACGCAATTATTGTCTGCCCGATTGAGAACTTCGATCCCATGGGAGTGCATACCGGCGATTCCATTACTGTAGCCCCGGCGCAAACGCTGACTGACCGCGAGTATCAGATGATGCGCGACGCCGCCATCCGCTGTTTGAACGAGATCGGCGTGGATACCGGCGGCTCCAACGTTCAGTTCGGCGTTAATCCGGAAAACGGGCGCATGGTCATTATTGAAATGAATCCTCGCGTTTCGCGCAGTTCGGCTTTGGCCTCCAAAGCAACCGGATTTCCCATTGCAAAGATCGCTGCTAAATTAGCAGTCGGCTATCGGCTGGATGAAATCAAGAACGACATTACCCAAGTGACTCCAGCTTGTTTTGAGCCGACTCTTGATTACGTAGTGGTAAAAATTCCGCGCTGGCAATTTGAAAAGTTCCCTGGCGCGGAGCCGGTGCTCGGCACCCAAATGAAGTCGGTGGGCGAAGCCATGTCGATTGGCCGCACGTTTAAGCAGGCGTTAGGTAAAGGACTGCGCAGTTTAGAAACCGGCACGGGCAGCGCCGCAAAACTGGACCCGCAGTTGATTCCACAACGGCTGATTACGCCGAATCCGGATCGTCTCAATTACATACGCTTCGCCTTTGAGCGCGGTTATTCGGTGGAGCAGGTTTACGAAATGACCAAGGTGGACCCCTGGTTTCTGGAACAGGTAAAAGAGGTAGTGGCGCTTGATCGATCACTGGCCGGACGCTCGCTCGATTCACTGACCGCCCGCGAGTTCCGTAAATTGAAGCGCGACGGCTTAGGCGACCGGCAAATCTCGGAGAAATTAAATGTTCAGCCGATGGAAGTTCGCGAGCGGCGCAAGAACCTTGGCGTGAGCGCGGTATTTAATAGAGTAGACACCTGCGCGGCGGAATTTGAAAGCTTCACGCCTTATCTATACTCCAGCTATGAATCCGAAGATGAGTCGGCCACCACAAACCGCAAGAAGGTAATGATTCTCGGCAGCGGTCCCAATCGCATCGGCCAGGGCATCGAGTTTGATTATTGCTGCTGCCATGCTTCCTACGCTTTGCGGGAGTTTGGCTATGAATCCATCATGGTGAACTGCAACCCGGAAACGGTTTCCACCGACTACGACACGAGTGACCGCTTATACTTTGAGCCGTTAACCCAGGAAGAAGTTCTCAATATCTACGACACGGAAAAAGCAGACGGCTTGATTGTGCAATTCGGCGGACAGACTCCGTTGAACCTGGCCATGCCGCTGAAAAAAATCGGCGTGCCGATTATCGGAACAGACCCCGAAAATATCGATCTGGCGGAAGATCGCAAGCTGTTCGGAAGGCTGCTGGCTGAACTAAACATTCTTTCGCCTGCGCATGGAACGGCTACCAGCGTTGAAGAAGCTTGCGAGGTGGCGAACCGGCTTGGTTTTCCCGTGCTGGTGCGGCCTAGCTATGTGCTGGGCGGCCGGGCAATGGTAATTGCGTATAACGAAGAAACCGTCCGGCGCTACATGCAGGAAGCGGTGACGTTTTCGCAAGCGCGGCCTGTACTGATTGACCGCTTTCTGGAAGACGCAACTGAGGTGGATGTGGACGCGCTCTGCGATGGCAATCAGGTTTTAATTGCAGGCATTATGGAGCATATTGAAGAAGCAGGCGTGCATTCGGGCGATAGTTCCTGCGTTCTGCCTGCTTTTTCGCTGCCGAAACCAGTGCTGAAAACGATTGAGCAGTACACAACGGAACTGGCCCGCGCTCTGCATGTAATCGGTTTAATGAACGTCCAATATGCTATCAAGGACGGAACTGTTTATGTGCTGGAAGTAAACCCGCGCGCTTCGCGCACCGTGCCTTTCGTCAGTAAAGCAACCGGCGTGCCATTGGCAAAAATCGCGGTCGGTTTGATGCTTGGCAAAACGCTGAAAGAATTTGCTGATCTGACCGGCGGCATCACCGAAGGCTCGTTGCCGGTGCCGAATTTCTTTGTGAAAAGCCCGGTGTTTCCTTTCGCTAAATTTCCCGGTGTTGACCCGGCGCTCGGGCCGGAGATGCGTTCTACCGGCGAAGTGATGGGCGTGGGAGAAACTTTCGGCGAAGCGTTTGCTAAAGCGCAGTTAGCGGCCGGCACTCCGATTCCAAACAGCGGCGCATTGTTTGTCAGCGTGAATGATCGCGATAAGCCGGCGGCGGTTGAAGTGGCGCGACGCTTTCATGAATATGGGTTTGAGCTTTATGCCACGCGCGGCACGGCTTCAGTTTTGAAAGCGGCAGGGCTACCCGTGCGAACCGTGTTCAAAGTGAACGAAGGCAGGCCGAACGCGGTCGATCTTCTCAAAGCAGGCAAGCTCGATCTGATTATCTATACCACCACCGGCGGCCATTCTTTCAGCGATGAAAAAATTATTCGCCGTAATGCGGTGTTGTATCGAAGGCCCTGTATCACAACGCTAAGCGGCGCTCGCGCGGCGGCGGAAGCCATTGTTTCCAAACATAGAGATCCGGTGCGCGTTTGGAGTTTGCAGGAGCTACATGCGGCACCGGAAGCTTTAGCAGCAAAATCGTAAACCGGCATCCTACGTGTTCATGAACAGCCGTATGGCGGCGATGCCTACCGCGCCCGCTTGTTGGCATTCCGCCATATTTTCAGCCGTGATTCCACCAAGCGCGAACACCGGCACGCCCAAGCCGCAGGCTTGCTTCAGAACGGCAATGCCTATGCCGTTTCTCTTTCCGGGACTTTGAAATACCGGGCTGAAAGTGACGAAATCCGCTTGGGCATTTTTCACATCTTCAAGCGTATGGCAGGATCTACCAATCAGAAGCCCGGGCAGAGTTTCGAAAGGCGCGTAGCTTGGCAGGTGTACGCCGTCAGCGCCTGTTGCGGCGGCGATATCGGCTCGCTCATTCACCAGAATTTTGACGGCTGCGCTGCCGCGCGTTTGCACCACGGCAGAACTGAATTCAAACAGTTCACGGGCAGATAAATCTTTTTCCCGTATCTGGACCAAATCAATTCCGGCATCAATTTCCCGGCGTATAATTTGAAGCAGCGGCGCCAAGCCGCCGCAGAGTTTCCGGTTTGTAATAAAATAGCGTAGCAACTTATCAACGATAGATCATCAGAACTGAGCGAAAAAGGAGTTTGAACATGAAAATGCACTTCTGCGTGCTTGCAGCTTCTATGGTCTTTCCTCTGTCTGCGGCAATGGGAAACGAGACAACACCGATTGCCTCCGATTCCCTTCCTCCGGCCATGACTTCAGCACTTCACAATTTTTCCACCAATGCCGTGGATGGAAAGTTTCGTGCACTGAAAAAACAAAACTCCTCGTCGCTGTCGCTTTGTTCTGTTCCGCTGGCTGAACCACCGCAGTGGCATAAGAAAGCGGTGATGGATCGAATGCCTGTGCCTAAGCCGAACTACCATGCCGATCAGAATCAGGTATCTCCGCCTGCCCCGCCCTGTCCGCATTCGAACCGCTGATGCGGCTACCCGTTAAAATCGGGAATAACCATGCCGCAACCAGGCGAAGATGCATCCGGAGTTCATGTTTGGCTCATTCTGATGAAAGCATTCCGTTCGCTTTCTCATCATGCCCATACAAGCATCGGTGATCTCGGGCTTTGCGATTCCGATTTTTTCGTGTTGGAAGTGTTGCTCCACAAAGGTCCATTGCCGGTTAACACGGTAGGTCAGAAAGTGGATTTAACTAGCGGATCCATCAGCATTGCCATTGACCGGCTGGTTCGTCGCAATCTGGTAGAACGCTGCGAATTTCCTGAAGATAAGCGGGTGCGTGTTGTGCAACTTACAATGGAAGGACGCCAGTTGATTGAGGCTGCTTTTCAAAAGCACGCGGCCACAATGGAAACGGCAGCAGCAGGGCTGGAAGAAAAGGAACGAATCCAACTGATGGCATTGCTACGAAAGCTCGGCAAAACCGCCGAAAATTCTTTTCCGAACCACAGCCGCTGATTCATCGTTGGTTAAAATAAGAAAGGTACGATGGGAATTTTCCCGACCATGTCCAGCGCTACGGCTCCCGCAGTTCAACCGCCCTTAATTGACGCCATCCGCTCGTTTGAGCTTTTTAATGGCTTAACCGAAGATCAGTTGCAATGGTTTGTTCAACACGCTTCCGACGAATGGTTTGCGGAAGGACAACAGATTGTTCGGGATGGGGATGCAGCAGACACGATGAACATTATCGTGGAAGGTCAGATACGGTATCAAAGCAGCAATTCTGAACTGCCGGTTTTGTTTGGTCGTCCAGGGCTGGCTACTGGATTACTGCCGTTTTCGCGTTTGCGGCGATACAACGGCGTTTCGTTTGCCATCACTCCGTTGCGCTTGGCGCGGGTACATCAACAGTTATTCCCGGAAATGCTGAACCAGATTCCTCAGTTTGGTCCGCGTCTGGTCGCCATCATGTCGGACAGGATTCGGGAAAGCACCCGTTGGATGGAACAGCGGGAAAAATCGAAGGCTTTAGGCAAGCTGGCGGCCGGGTTGGCCCATGAATTGAATAATCCTGCTTCCGCTGCCCAGCGCTCCGCTCAGGATCTGCGTCAGTGGATCTGTTCGTTGCGCGATGCCAATCAAGCTTTAACAGAGATCGGATTCGGCACCGCCGAGTTTCAATGCCTGCTGGAACTAGAACGAGCTTTCATTGAATCACAGGAATTCCACCGGCCTTTGGACACTTTAGAACGCAGTGATCGTGAAGAGTCTCTGGCTGCCTGGTTAAGAGAACTTCAGGTTGGACGAGCTTGGGAATTGGCTCCGGCGTTTGTGGATGGAGGAGTGGAACAGGAACGGCTGCTGGAAGTAACGCGATGCTTCTCCGCAGCCGCACAAGAACCGGTGCTGGTTCGGCTGGCGGCGGCGTTGATGATCGACCGGCTCACCAAGGGTATTGTCGCCAGCACGCAGCAGATCAGCGAGCTGGTGCGGGCGGTAAAAGAATACTCTTTTGTGGATCAAGCGCTGGAACAAGAGATAGATATCGTTCAAGGACTTGAAAACACCTTATCTATTTTCAGCCACCGCTTGCGACACAATATCACCGTTGTCCGTGATTACCATCCCTCGGTGCCGCGCATTCATGCAAACGGCGTGGAAATGAATCAGGTTTGGACACAACTGATTGACAATGCCCTGGATGCCATGCCGGAAGGCGGAACGCTCCGTATCCGAGCGGCTTGCGAAGCCGGTTTGATTCTGGTGGAAATTGCCGATTCCGGCACCGGCATTGCGCCGGAAATTCAAGGCCGTATTTTTGATCCCTTCTTCACCACTAAGGATGTGGGCGCGGGACGCGGCTTAGGGCTGGACTTGGTGTATCGAATGATGCAAAAACACCGGGGTGATGTCCGGTTTATTTCCAAGCCGGGCGAAACGGTATTTCAGGTTCGTTTACCAATCCAGAATCTGGACGCTTTTTAGTGAGACACTTCGCCTGCTTGCAGAGACAAACACAATAGTTTGACGCAGCTTAAGATTGACCTGCCGCCGCCGTTCTGGAAGGGGCATGGCCTGTGGCGTTTTCCGAATTTTTTCCGGTCGGTGTACCTGGACGCGCCCCAACTCGGGATCAGCACTGCCAGTCATCTGCATTTCCGGCGCTTAACCATCCAGCGCGCTGTTCGACAGTTGCCTTCCATTGCCCCGCGCCGATCGTCAGAACAATACCCGATTTATTTCATGAGCGGCCGCGAACACTGGTCCATGACCGCGTTCTGCGCCTTCAGCCTGCTGCAGGCTACCGATGCCCATCTGGTTCCAGTGGTAATGGATGACGGCACTCTGGGAAATGCAGAACGCTCGGAGCTTTTGCGAATTTTGCCGGAAACACAATTTCTAGATCGGGAAGATTGCAATCGGCGAGTGAACGCAGTTTTACCGGAACATCGATACCCGGCACTTCATGCTATGCGGCGCAGTCTGCCCCTGATGCGGAAACTGATGGACCTGCACGCCGGTCTCACTGGCTGGCGGCTATTTCTCGATTCCGATATGTTGTTTCTGCGCAATCCGGAATGGATGATTCGTTGGCTGCAATCGCCTGCTGTTTCCGTTTACATGCAGGATTGCCAGAATAGTTATGGATATTCACCAACTTTGATTGAATCCACCCTGGGACGCGCGATTGCGCCAATGGTCAATACCGGTTTCTGCGGCCTGCGATCAGATGATATTAATTGGGAGCAGGTGGAGCGGTGGGCTGGACAGCTCCACGCTGCCGCAGGAACAAACCACTTCTCCGAACAATGCTTAATCGGCATGTTGATGACCGTCGGCAAAAGCGAAGCCGCTCCCGCTGAATACATCGTGTGGCCTTCGGAAGAAGAAAGCCGCCGACCTTCCGCCGTCATGCACCATTACGTGGACCGAAGCAGAACGTGGTATCACATTTACGGTTGGCCGGGCGTGCTGCGGCGCGCCGGTGTCTTTCAATAAACGTGAGCGATTTGTCAAGCGCATCCGACGCGGCTGAGCGGCAAGCGGATCGGAATGCAGTTCACATATCGCTCACTGCCTTGAGGTGCAAGCCCTTCCCTGGAATTATGTTTCTCTCCGGGCTACTATTTCGCTCCGAGGCGATCTCCCAAACATGCGCGTGAACTCACGACTAAACTGGGAAGGGCTGATATAACCAACCTCGACAGCAACGCTTTCCACGCTCGAGTTGCCGGCCATGATCAATCGCCGCCCCTCGATGAGCCGCGATTGCTTTTGATATTGCAGGGGAGAGAGCGAGGTTGCAGCTTTGAATTGCCGGTGAAAAGTCGCCGCACTCATACCAGCTTTTGCGGCAAGCTCCTCGATTAAGACAGCTTCTCTGAACTTGTTTCGAAGATGACGTACAGTTCGAAGAATCCGTTGATCGCTGTCATGTTTCATGGCCATGTGCAAGATGTCTTCGCGACCGGTAGTGTTCAAAAGCGAGTAACAGATTTCGCGCATAATTCCTGGAAAAAGTACCGAGATCGCTGCTGGTTTTTGTGCTAAACGAACACTTCGCAACGCACAATCCAGTAAGTGATAGTCCAAATCCACAACAAAGGCACAATGAGGTTTTCGCTTCAGCAGAGGCTTGGGGATCGGGTCAAGCTCCTGCATGACTTCTTGAAGCGCAGCTCGGTCAAGTTCCAGAACGAGCCCCAAATAAGGGTGCGCAGGGGAAGCGGCCGCGACGCTGCAGCGGCATGGCACTTCGACAGTGACCACAAAGCCTTGGCCAGCATGGTAGTCAAAGCGCTGATCGCCCAAGATCGTCATTTTGGTTCCCTGGATGGTCATCCAGATCGTCGGCTTCATCACACGATGAAAGGGCTGCATGGGACGTTCCGAGTAAATAATGGACAATCCCGGAACAGGAGTGATGATCTCGTTCTTGCCACGGAACACTTTGCTTATTGAGCTTAACGCCTGCGATAACTCGTGCAGACGCATCGATTGAAGCTCTTTCAAATACTTGTCAGGAGCACCCTGATGTAAGGAGCATTCCAATGTGGCAGAACTAGACATAACTTCTATTGTGACAGGATCAGGCATGTCTTTGAAAGCTTTCGGCAAAGCTGCTCAGAGTATTCTGCATCTATTCAACAGTGAGCCCTCAACCGAATGATTAGTTGTTACTACCGTAACGGTAAGGACGAACTGAGCTTCGGGAATGGGTGAGGCTCAGTTTGTAAAGCGGCAGGCATCATAACAGATCGAATTGGATTGGCCCAACCTAAGCGAAACAGGAGTCAAGAACATGAAGAAAGTACTTATTACCGGAGCAGGGACTGGTTTTGGAAACGAAGTCGCAATGCGGTTAGCGGAGAAAGGCTTTGAGGTTATCGCCGCCGTCGAGATCTATGCCCAGGTCCAAACCCTGAAATGGCAAGCTGCAAAACGAGGGGTTAAGCTACAAGTCGAAAAGCTCGACGTGACAAATGACGGGGATCGTAGGAAGGCGCTGAATTGGAATGTCGAAATTCTGGTAAACAATGCGGGAGTGTTGGAAGGTGGAAGCGTTGTGGATATTCCCGGTTTCAACATGCGCAACGAGTTTGAGGTCAACGTAATCGGGCCGCTGCTGTTGACCCAAGGAATCGCGAAACAGATGGCCAAGCGCGGTGAAGGAAGAATCGTGTGGGTTTCTTCACGAGAGGGCCTGAACGTCAACCCATTCACCGGAATCTATTCTGCTTCGAAACATGCCGTTGAAGCTATTGCTGAGACGATGAGTCTGGAACTTCAGGAGTTCGGGATTGAGGTAGCAACTATTAACCCGGGGCCGTTCCTGACGGGCTTCAATGATCGCGGCTTCCAAACTTGGGAGAGCTGGGAGGACGATCCGTCCCAACGGCTGTTTGATTATTCCAAGCTTTCGTTCCCCAGAGCGCAGTTCGACCCAGAACCGGTTTACGCCATTATGACAGCGGTTTCTGCCGGTGAGATCGACACCTATCGCAACTTGGAGCCAAAGTCGATGATCGCTGAGACCAAGAGCCTGATCGAGGCGCCTTGGAACAAAAAGGTGACGGATGGCCTCGGATCTCGGCCCGCCAATCTTCAAAAATCATTCGAGATGAAACCTGAAACGCTTGCCTAGTCACAGCCGAAAACAAAGGAATCTTTTATGTCTAAATTACTACCCCGTAAGGCGCTCATCGCGATTAGCAGTTTTAAAGGTGCCATTTTTCCAGATGGTTCGAAAACAGGTCTCTTCTTCACGGAAGCTTTGCACCCCTTCGAGGTGTTGAGCGCGGCAGGATTTGAAGTGGATCTTGCCAGTGAGACGGGAACTTTTGGCTTCGACGAGTTCTCTCTCACGCCTGCCTTCCTGGCAGGAAGCGACAAAGCGGTATTCGAGAATCAACGCCATCCATTCATGGTCAAATTGACTTCGCAGCTTCTGAAAGCTTCGGAGGTGAAGAAGGAAGAGTACGGCCTATTCTTTGCCTCAGCGGGCCATGCAGCACTCTACGATTATCCCCGTGCTCAAGGACTTCAATCTACAGCCACCGACGTTTGGAACCGGGGTGGAATCATCGGTGCTGTTTGTCACGGGCCGGTCCTCCTGCCCGGGGTCATCGACTCCAAAACTGGGAATTCGATTCTTGCCGGAAAGACAGTGACCGGCTTCACGGTCGAAGGTGAAATGGTCCTCAATGTGCTCGACAGATTGAAGTCTGACCAAGTTCTCACTGTAATGGAAGTGGTCAGCAAAGCGGGAGCAGATTACAGCTCTCCTATGCAAGCTTTTGACGATTATTCGATCACTGCCGGTCGGCTTATTACAGGTACTAATCCAGCGAGTGCTCGAAGCACGGCCGAAAGAACTGTGCGAACGTTCTGTTCAATAATTTGAAGAAAGCGTGGCAGGAGAAAAGCGATAAAGGCGTTCCTCCTACGTACGTGATGACTTGTTGTTGCGGGTTCTAACAGCGACGAACTGGGTTTCGGGTATGAGTGAAACCCAGGCAGTTAGGGCCCGCCAACTGCGGATTCATAAGGTCGGGACGCGCACTGCCAGTGTCAACTGCCGACACGCAGTGAGGCAGCCGCGCTTTGTCCGCTGGCCTGCTATTCGGCAATCAAGGCACGCCAGCGGACCCCATTTTTCACTCGGTTGTCCCACGGAACCAGCGTGCGGTCTTGAGCCAATACTTGTAAGATGTGGTTCACAGATCGTTCACCAATAAACTATACCTGCGAGAATAGATTTTATGATTTCTTTCAGATCCGGCAAGAGTATTTTCCGGATGATCGCGGCATTGCTTTTGACGGCAAGCTGGCTTTTGGCGCAAGGCGCAGGCAGCAAAGAAGATCTTCCCGGCGTTGATTTGAGCGGTTTAACCGCAGCGCAGAAAACCACGGCACTGAAGTTGTTCAAGGAACAAGACTGCCCCTGCCATTGCGGGAGAAAAATAGACCGCTGCCGCATCGAAGATTCCTCATGCGCTTACAGCAGCGGCGTAGCAGCCGTGATGATCGAAACGATCAAAAAAGGCGGAAGCGAGAGCGATGCGATTGATGCTGCCGCGAAATCAAAGTGGGCGCAAGGACCGCCGGCACAAAGCACGCGCCTGCTCGACGACCCGGTTGCCATTTCCACTACCGGCGCACCGGTAACTGGACCTGCTAATGCACCGATTACTCTGGTTGAGTTTTCAGATTTTCAGTGTCCTTATTGCGTGGCTGCCATTCCGCAGTTACAGGCTTTGTTGAAAGCGTATCCTACTCAGGTCAAATTGATTTTCAAGCAGTTCCCGTTGGAAATTCATTCCCAGGCAGCGTTTGCCGCCACTGCCGCCCTGGCGGCTCAACATCAGGAAAAATTCTGGGCGATGCACGACGCGCTTTTTGCGCATCATGACAATCTTTCCCGTGAAAATGTGCTGGCGATTGCGCAGAACCTTGGTTTGAACATGCGCCGTTTTGAAGCTGACCTGAATGCGCCGGAAACCATGCAAACCATTCAACGCGACATCGCGGATGGGGATCGCGCCGGAGTGCAGGGCACGCCCACTATCTTTATCAACGGGCAGAAGTTTAACGGCCCGATCCGGATGGAAGTGTTGCAGCCGGTGCTGAACAATGAATTGAAGCAGAATAAAAACGGCGAACAAGCTGCCGTTTCACCTGCTAGTCATTAGAAGGCAATTCCCCTTTCATTTAATCGTCGCTGCGAAACAGCGATCCTAAACCGCCTATTACTCCGCCGCCCAAAGCTTCAATCGGATTGCGCTCGTCAGTGCCGGGAACTCGGGGAGCCAGTTCGTGGCGGAGACGTTCCAGGGTCAGGCTTTGCAGCACGATTCTGCCGGGGCCGGTGAGGGTCGCCAGAAAAATACCTTCGCCGCCAAAGATCGCCGTTTTAATGCTTCCCACAGTCTGAATGTCATAGTTAACGGACGGCTCAAACGCGACCAAATGGCCGGTCTGCACCTGCATCTGTTCGCCCGCGCTCAGGTCAAACTGCACGAAATCGCCTCCGGCGTGAACGAAAACCGCTCCAGGGCCGGTGAGGTGCTGCAAAATAAATCCTTCGCCGCCCAGCAGCCCGGAACCTAGCTTTCGGACCAAAGCAATATCCAATTGAACGGTGGATTCAGCGAACAGAAATCCATCCCGTTGAACCATCATGGATTGGCCGGCAGCCAGCTCAAACACATGAATTTTACCGGGATAATGACCGGCAAAACCGATTTCCCCTGGAATCTGAGTACGGAAGTAGGTCATCATCAGAGATTCGCCCATTAAACGGCGTTTAATCGCTCCTAAAATCTTCTGGCCCAGGGAGTTGCCGCTCATTCTGGTTTCCCAGAAAACGTTGGCCGATTTGTACACCATTTTGCCGGCTTCCGCATAGATTTCCTGGCCCGGTTGCAAGTGCACCCGGGCAATTTGCAGATTATGGCCTTCAATATCGTATTTCAAAGGCGGCATCGGAGAAGCCGCGCTGCTGCTACCCCCGATCGGGTTTACGGAATGACCGCAATTGGGGCAAAAGCGGGCATTGGAATCCAGTTCTGTTCGGCAGTTTGTGCAGTAAATCATGATCCACCCTTATAAACGAAGAAGCCGCAACCATGTTCCAGGTATTTTTCATCTTATAAGAGAGGGACAGATCGTCCCCGGCACTTTTCAAGTAAGGAAATTCGTTGTACGATTGTGGCTTGATTATGTTGTTGAGTCGGGACGAAATAGATCCCCTCGCACCACAGCGGGAAGCGGCAATGTTCTATGGCCTATTCCTGCGCGGACACTCAGCAGATTCTTTGCGGAAAGATATTGATGTTCCGAAGCCGGTTCTGGACAAGTGGCTTCAACCGCAGCGTTACGAAAACGACTTTCGGGACTCGCTGCGCCGGATGTATGCATACCGCAAAAAAGTTTTAGCTATTTTCGATGAGCTGGTTTTAAAAGAAAAGCATCGGCTTCGCGTTCATTAAACGCCAAACGATTTTCTTAACCGCCAGCCGCCTGGTGCATGGCAGTAAAACCATAAGCTTCTTTCAGGAATTGATGCAGCGCTGCGCTATCTGGAGTGGCAGCGCGGTAGCCAATATAATAATCGGGGCGAATGAGATACAAGCAAGGCTGGGAAGCGCCGTATTCGGCATGAGTTCTGCCGTCAGTGGTGTCAGAAACAGTTTCAAATTCCGGCAGCGCGCTTCCGTGTGAAATCACAGAACCGCAAATTAATCCCGGATAAGCAGCCTGCATATTGCGGCGAACAGAAAACAGCCAAGACAATTGTTCGCGTGAAGCGGAAGGACCGGCAAACAATAAAAGATTATGCACTGCCGGTTGTAGAACTTTATCCAGTGTTTGTCCGTTCAACGGCGAAATGGGCGCCCGGTCACCCGGATGAGGAGCATGAGCGGGAAAAGAACCACTCCCCTGCACAATCGGGCTGTCTCGGTAATGCAAGCCTATCTCGGAGAGTTCCGTAAAAAGATTTTGCTGAAAAAAGTCAAATCCGGCTAGCAGCGGCAGGGCGATCGTTCTGAGGCGGTCCACTACCGCGCCAGGAAAAGCCGCCGGCTGCATCATCTGATTGCTTAAGACAAGCGTGGCGCCAGCAACAGGCACTCGTTCTGCTGAATAAGAGGCGAGCAAAGAATCGGTTGCTTTGTTTTTTTCTACCAGGGCAAGTTTCCAAGCCAGATTCAGTGCATCCTGTATTCCTGTATTCATGCTTTGGCCATTGGCGGGAGTATTCGTGTGCGCCGCTTCACCAGCAATAAGAACGCGCCCGATCTTGTACGTTGTTACCCGACTCCGCTTGGCCCGGTAAGGAACCAGGAAAGACATGTCAGACAGAGTGGCTGCTACCGGAACGCGCTTGGCAAAAAGAGTGCGCAGTTTTTCAAACGAAAGCTCTTCCCCCGGGCTGGCGGATGCCTCGTTTTCTACAATAATGCGGTATCGTTCCTCAGGCATGGGAATAGTGAGCAACGGGCCGTCCCGATGAAGAAACACAGAAAGCTGAGTGGCAGACAGCGACCAGCTAATTCTCACATCCGCCATGATGAAATTCTGCGGTTCGGACAAGTTTTCCAGCTCAACGCCTAGTGCCTTGCGGACTGTGCTGCGGGCGCCGTCGCAGCCAATCAGATAATGCGCGCGCACCGTTTCCCGGCTGCCGTCGTTATGCTCCAGAACTGCATCCACGCAGTGAGAATTCTGTACAAACGAAATCAATTTTACCGGGCGTTCCACAACCACGCCGTACTCCACCAGACTTTTTCCGAACAGTTGTTCCGTGACGCTCTGCGGCAGGCTGAGCAGCCCTTGGTAATTACTTTTCAAGCTGCTGAACTGCAGTTGAGCAAGAACGCGGCCGCCGCCATTGAACTCCACCGAGCGAATCCAAACCCCATGCCGGATTAAAAGATCGGTTAAACCCAGCGGCTCCAGCAGTTCCAAGGTGCGGGCATGGATAGTGACGGCATTTGAGGTTTGAACAGCCCGGGTAGATTGATCCGCAATGCGGCAAGATACGCCCAAGCGCGCTAAGGCGGCAGCTTGAACCAATCCGACCGGGCCAGCGCCTACGATCAGAACTTCCGTGTCAACGACGGAATTGTTATTTAGGTTATAACTACCATGTCCCACAGTGGCTATACCTTACACCATTTGGATTAAATGGGAGCACTATTAGCTTATTAATTTATTTAAGCCTCTGCCAGCACTTCCACATCCTGGCCTACAGTTTTCAGCTCCACGCCTTCCCAACGAGCCACCACTGCGCTAGCTACGCAGTTGCCGAGCAGGTTTACCGACGTGCGGCACATATCCATCAAAGCGTCAACGCCAAGGATGACGGCAATTCCTTCCGCGGGAAGGTTGAACGTTTGCAGCGTGCCTGCCAGAATGATCAGCGACGCGCGGGGCACCGCCGCTACTCCTTTGCTCGTCAGCATTAGCGTTAGCATCATCAGAATTTGGGTGCTGAGCGGCATGTGAATCCCCGCCGCTTGAGCAACAAACATGGAAGCCAACGCCAGATACAACGTTGAGCCGTCCAGATTAAAACTGTAGCCGGTCGGCAGCACAAAACCGACAATGTGTTTCGGAATGCCGAAACGCTCCATGTTTTCGAGCGCCAGCGGCAGTGCGGCCTCGCTCGACGCGGTGGAAAATGCCAAAATGAAAGGCTGTCTAGCTGCTATCCAGAATCTCTTTACGGGGACGCGAGCGACCAACAGCGCGGAGCCGAGAACAAGAACAACAAAAAGAGCTTGAGCCAGATACAGAGTGCCAACCAGCTTGCCGAGTCCGCCCAGCACTTTGATCCCATTTTTGCCGATGGTGACGGCAATGGCCGCGCCAACGCCGAAGGGCGCCAGATACATAATGTACCGGGTGAACTGAAACATCACTTCGGCCACCGACCCGGCAAACTCCACTACGGGTTTTGCTTTAAAGCCCACGGTGGAACAAGCGGCTCCAAACAACAGGAAAAACACAACAATCTGCAGCACGTCGTTCGCGGCCAGAGCTTCAAACAGATTACTTGGCACGGCATGTTCGATGATCTGGGGAATCGATAACGGCTTCTGCGCCGGAGCGGTAAACTTTCCAGCGGACGCCAGACTCATGCCGGAGCCGGGCTGCGCCACATTCACCACTGTTAAGCCGATCACCAAAGCCAGCGTCGTCGCAACTTCAAAGTAGATGATTGCTTTCAACGCGATTCGGCCCATTGTTTTCAACTCGCCTGCCGAAGCAATGCCGTAGATCAGCGTTCCAAACAGCAGCGGACCGACAATCACCTTAATCAAACGCAGAAAAATATTGCTGATCGGCTCAAGCTGCACCGCAAAACGCGGAAAAAAAGCGCCAATCAGAATGCCAGTTAACAAGCCGATGAAAATCCAGGTTGTTAATGAAAGTTTGCCTCGCCGATTTGCCAATTAGCGTTCTCCCCATTTCAGTTTTTCGCGTAGAACATCAAAAAACATCATTCTAGGCGGTCGGATGAGATTAATCGTCTTCGACGAGGAGCGGCAGATAATGCGATCACCCTTCGAAATAGGTTCGCCGACTTGCCCATCAATCGTCAAGAAGGTTCCATCTTCACTATGAGAATCGATTTGAATAATGCTGGTATCTGAAACGATTACAGGGCGGTTGGTGAGCATGTGCGGGCAGATCGGAGTGAGGCAAATGCAGCCCACAGAAGGAAAAATGATGGGGCCTCCAGCAGAAAGCGAGTAAGCGGTTGAACCGGTCGGGGTAGTAATGATTAATCCGTCCGCCTTAAAAGTAGAAACGAAGTGATTATCAACGTAAGTGTAAAGATCAATCATACGTGCGATCATCGTTTTGGTGATCACAACGTCGTTCAGCGCGGAATAAGAGGCGATCACCTCGCCGTTTCTCACCAGCTCGCAATCGAGCATGCGGCGACGGCCTACCCGGTGTTCGCCGCGAAACGAGCGCTCCAATTCCACGTAAAGCTCGTCCAGGGTGATTGCTGTCAAAAAACCAAGACCGCCGAGGTTCACCGCAAAAATCGGAATATTTCTGCCGTTAATAGCTCTAGCCGCAGATAGTAGCGTACCATCCCCGCCCAGTACGATTACTAACTGCGTTCCGTCGGGAACATCCATGCGGGGATAGCAAGCGCGGACATTGCCGTAAGCAGCCGTTGGCTCATCGCAGCGGTAATTTACATGGCGTTCTTCCAGCCAGCGAAGCAAGCGGCTGACGATTTCGGGCGCTCGTTGAATGTTCGGTTTAGAAACAATACCGACCGTTCGAATTGTATCCATGAAAGATAACCACTAGGTTACCTTTGAATGCAATCAAAACGTGAGAACAAGCTCCAAACTTTTCAGACCGACCTCTTTAATGGACTGTTGCGCAACGCGCTAAGGCATCCGGTGGCTTTACCAGCGCGACGGGAACTGCCTCAGGCAATAGAACCGTTGCCAACCAGAAACTCTGAATGGCGCGCGCTACCCGCTCATACTCCGGTAAATCTAAAGGCTTGCAAATATAACAGTTAGCGTTCAGTCGATAAGCTTGGGCAACGTCGCGTTCATCGTGTGAACTGGTCATCACCAGAACTGGAATCTTTTTTAGTGCTTGATCCGCCTTCACTTCGCGCAAAACTTCGGAACCCGTCTTTTTGGGAAGGTTCAAGTCCAGCAGAATCAAATCCGGCAGCGAACTGCCTTCGTTTTTCAATTGAAACAATTGCTCGATAGCTTCCACGCCATCTTTCGCCAGGGTGATGTGCACTGTCATCTGTGACTTGCTCAATACTTCCCGAATGAGCCTAGCATCGCTGGGACTATCTTCCACCAAAAGAATATTTACAGACTTGAGCGTTTTGAGCGGGTCCATACTGCTAATTACTCAGCAGGTTTGTTGCCAATTTGTAATTGATTGATGCTGTGTACTTTACTTAAGAGGACAAAGCAACAAATCACGCAAAACAGGTATTTTGTCCCGATCATAACGGCAAATTCTGCTCTGGTTCTGCAATTTCTAGCGTTCTCCGTTGTTTCATTCGGCGGATTGACAGGACGCTAACTTCATTATTATCATTGAGATTGCAACGCGGTTGCGAACCCGCCCGGGCGGGTCGTGCGAGCCCACCTAGCCTGCGGAGGCCGTTTGATCAAACTGGACATTATTAACGAAGTTGTAAACCGAACCGGTATTACGAAGACAAAAGCAGAGATGGCGGTGGAAACGGTATTTGAAACCATGAAAAAAGCGTTGAGCGAAGGCGACCGGATTGAACTGCGAGGCTTCGGTATTTTCAATGTGCGGCCGCGCAAAACCGGCATCGGACGTAATCCGCGGACTGGCGCCGAGGTGGCGATTCCGCCCGGCAAAGCTGTTCGTTTTAAGCCTGGCAAAGAGCTGCAAACTCTTCAATAATTTGCGGCATCCGAATCGCACTTCAGCAAACCAGTTGTTAGACAGGCTTCAACTGGATACCTCGGCTAAAAAGAACAGGCGGCCCCGTTTCTGGTGGGTGAACTTACTCTTGTTTTTGGCGACACTGGTAACAACCACTGTGTATGGAGCGGCGGTTACGGCGTGTTTTCAAGCTGGACAGCCTTTAAACACAGATTTCATCTGGGCTGGTTATGTTCTGATTGTTCATGGGAACACACACATCTGGCGCGGCCTGTTTTTTTCAGCACCTTTGCTACTTATCTTAATGGCGCATGAGCTAGGCCATTATTTTGCCTGCCGGTACTGGAGGGTGAACGCCACGCTTCCGTTTTTCTTTCCTTCTCCGTTGCTGCTTGGCACCTTCGGCGCTCTCATCCGTATCAAAGGTCCGATTTATCGGCGGCGCGCCCTTTTTGATATCGGCATTGCCGGTCCGCTGGCCGGATTTATTGTTCTGCTGCCGGTTCTAATCCTGGGCATACTCTGGTCGAAACAGATTCCGCATATCGCCGTTGGGGGCGATTTTGTTTTTGGGCGGCCATTGTTAATCAGAATGATGGAGTGGCTCCGGTTTCCTTCTGTTCGGTCGGAGGACATCGCGCTACATCCTTTTGCCCAGGCAGCCTGGGGAGGACTGCTGGCTACGGCGGTCAATCTTCTCCCTATCGGACAACTTGATGGGGGACACATTCTTTATGCCTGGTCCGGCAAAGCGCATAAACTGTTGTCGCGCGTATTTTTGACAGCACTGCTTCCAATGGGATATTTTTCGTATAGCTGGTTGATTTGGGCTTTGGTGCTGTTTCTGGCGGGGATGCGGCATTTCTACATCAATGACGATAGTTCGCTGGGTGAAACCAGAAAGAATTTAACAATTGCTGCGGTGGGTATCTTTCTGCTTTCAATTTCTTTAACCCCGGTGCGTATGCCTTAGAACAGTGGGACGGCGGAACAAACCGCCGGATTGTTCTCGCAGTTTTAAGCACGTCTTTCCCATGACCATCAAAATTTCGGCGACAATCATTGTGCGCAACGAGGAGCGAAATATTGCGCGGGTTATTGAAAGCCTGCGCTGCTGCGATGAAATTCTGGTGCTCGACAGCGGTTCCACCGATCGCACGATGGAAATTGCCGCGAAACTGGGAGCGCGGGTGGTTGAATCATCCTGGCATGGCTATGCCGCGCAAAAGAATATCGCGGCGGAACTGGCCGCCAATGATTGGATACTCGCGCTGGACGCCGATGAAAGCCTGAGCGAAGCCCTGGAAGCGGAAATCTGGCATATCAAAAAAGAAGGACCGCGGTATGACGGCTATACGATGCCCAGAATGGCGCAGTATCTAGGGCGCTGGATTCTGCACAGCGGCTGGTATCCGGACCGGAAGGTCCGATTGTTTGACCGGCGCAAAGCAAAATGGATCGGCCAGTACGTGCATGAATCAGTCGTGGTGCAAGGGCGCGTTGGCCATCTTCAATCCAATCTCCTGCATTACACCTGTAGTTCGCTGTCGGAGCATCTCAGATCAATGGATCGCTATACCACCTTGGCGGCGGAAGGCTTGATCGCTCAGAAGGAAAAAATTACCTTTGCCAAGATCCTCTTCAATCCGCCCTGGACGTTTTTTCGTACATATGTTTTAAAACAAGGATTTCTGGACGGGTTGGAAGGGCTGACCATTGCTTATATGGCTGCTTTTTATAACTTTGTGAAGTACACCAAAGCCACCTCTATGAAACCGGGCCGCGAACGATAGGCTTACCTAATTGCTTGAAAATTCTTCATGTTGATACCGGCAAAGAAATGCGAGGCGGCCAGCATCAAGTGCTGCTGCTGCTGAAGCTGTTGTCGAACGCCGGACACGAAAGCATTCTGTTGGCGCGCAAACAATCGCCGCTATACAAACTAGCGTTGCAGGGCGGCTGGCGAGTCCACTCCGCGAACTTATCCAACGTATTTCGTTATTCAACGGCCGTGGATGTGGTTCACGCGCATGACGCGCGCGCCCATACTGCGGCTGCGCTCGCGTCGCGCCGTCCTTTCGTGGTTTCCCGCAGAGTCGCCTTTCCCGTCAAACGGGGTGCGTTCTCCCGCTGGAAGTATGTAAAAGCAGCCCGGTTCCTGGCGGTATCCTGTTTTGTCGCGGAGCAATTGAAAACAGCAGGCGTGCCGTGTGATCGCATTGATGTTGTTTATGACGCGGTTGAGCAAACCGCATCGCGCGGCCTTTACGAAAAAACAGCCGGGATTGTCGCGCTGCAATCAAACGACCCAGGCAAATGCCGCCACCTAATCGCGCAGGCTGCGTCCATAACGGGAACCCCAATTCTGTATTCTGACAATCTGCTGCGGGATTTTGAGCAGGCTTCGATGTTTGTGTACATCACGCGCGCCGAAGGGCTCGGCTCGGCGGCGCTGCTGGCAATGGAAATGGAAGTTCCGGTAATCGCCAGTCGCATCGACGGATTGGCGGAAGTGTTCGAGGATGAAATTTCGGGGCTATACACCAGCAACGAGCCAACCGAAATCGCCCGATGCATAAAGCGATTTCTTCAATTTCCCCGTTTTGCGGAACAATTGGCGGCTGCGGCTAAACTTCGCGTCAGAGAAAAATTTTCTGTTCACCAATTGCTTGCCGGAACATTTGATTCTTATTGGAAGGCTTTAGGCGGTTGATGGTCGCATTTCTGCCCTGGATTGCCGGTGTTTTCGGTTTGGCGTTCGGCAGTTTTCTAAATCTTTGCGTTTACCGGCTGCCCCGGCATCAATCGGTTGTTCTTCCACGCTCTTTCTGCCCAGCTTGCCGCACGCCGATTCACTGGTACGACAACATTCCCTTGCTCAGCTATCTTCTGCTGCGGCGAAAATGCCGTGCCTGCGGAAATGCAATCCCGTGGCGGTATCTTCTGGTGGAGGCTGCCACCGCAATTCTGTTTTACTTGGTGGCGGCCAGGTGGCAGTTTCAACTGGAAACAATCAAATGGCTGTTGTTCAGCGCGATGCTGATTGTTTTATTCTGGACCGATCTGGAAACACGGCGGCTGCCCGATGTTTTAACGCTGGGCGGAACAGCAGTTGCTTTTCTGTTTGCTCCTTTTACCTCTGTTCCCGGTGCGTTTGGGGCGTGGCTGCTTCCTCAAGCCTCCTTAGGCTGGCAAGCAGAGATTAGTTCAGCAGCCGGGGCCGCTGTTTTAGCATTGCCGTTTGCCGTTATTCTGATGGGATACGCTTTTCTGCGCCGGATTACGCCGCCCGGTTGGGGCGATGTGAAACTGCTGGCGGCAATCGGCGCCTTTTTAGGAGTTGAATCCGGTCTGGTTGCTTTATTCGCGGGAACGGTGAGCGGATCGGTGATCGGCTCAGTTTATATCTTAGGAACAGGAAAACAAGCGGCGAAATATAAGCTTCCGCTCGGCACCTTCTTATGCGCAGGCGCGCTTGCGGCAACTTTCTGGGGTCCGAAACTATTTCGTGCCTGGTGGGCGCCCCGGTTATAATACGAGCGATCCACTTGATGTACCATAGGACTTTATAGCATGAAGCAACTGCTGCAGGTGCTTACGCCTGGTGATCCGGATTGGAGGCTGGCCAATCAGATTGATCATCAGCGGCTGCCTTCGCATATCGCCATCATCATGGACGGCAACGGCCGGTGGGCGCGCAAACGAAATTTCGCTCGAATTTTCGGCCACCGCGCCGGCATCAACTCAGTTCGCAACACCGTTGAGTGCTGCCGGCAACTGGGAATTCACATTCTGACGCTTTACGCTTTCTCAGTGGAAAACTGGAAGCGGCCTCGGCATGAAATTGAAGGTCTTTGGCGTCTTCTGCGTTATTACTTGAAGCGCGAACTGAACAACTTCATGAAAAACGGCATTCAAGTGGCGGCAATCGGCAGAATCGAGTCTTTGCCGGAGGTTGTGCAGGAAGATTTGCAGGACGTGATGAACCAAACGGCCCGTAATAACGGAATGCGGCTCAATTTGGCGCTGAACTACGGGGGCCGAACCGAACTGGTTGATGCGATGAACGCCATTATCGGCAACGCCAGAATAGAAGGCACCCTGCATTCTCTGCAGGTTACGGAAAAAACCATCGCCTCTTATCTATACACGGCCGGTTTACAGGATCCTGATTTATTGATCCGGACTTCCGGCGAAATGCGCGTTAGCAATTTTCTGCTTTGGCAGATTGCCTACGCCGAACTTCACGTCACTGATACCTTGTGGCCGGATTTCAAGAGAAAAGACCTTCTGGAAGCAATTCTGTCTTATCAAGGGAGAGAACGGCGCTTCGGAGGCATCGTTCGGCCCACCACTTCACCTGCCGAAGAAGTCGAACTGCTACTCGAAGAAGAACTGGAAGTACCTTCGTTATAAACTGAACAGCGTATTCTGATAGAACAGCCTGTTTCTGCAATCTATGATTCCCATAAGCGGCGATTCCGCAAGCGTTTAAGCCAACGGCAAACTGCACGTTATGACGCGCGTTATCACTGGAATTTTTTTAGCCGCGTTCGGCTGCTACATTGTTTTTCTTTCTCCTTACTTGGCCTTTCGCCTCGCGGCGATGTTGGTGGGCGTAGGTTGTTATTGGGAATTCTTCAGTTTAGTCACCCACCATGACATCCGACCACCTTTTTTCCTTGGGCTGCTGGCCGGATTCATTGTGATTGGATTTCCGGAGTTTTCGATGCTCGGGTTAAGTCTTGCCACCCTGGCTGGAATGGCTTGGGCGCTGCGCACGGAAACGCTGCGATCCATCCTGCCGCAGACAGCAGCGGAGTGTCTGGGCGTAGTGTATGCTTTTGTGCCGTGGCACTTTGCGGAAGCGCTGCGGGCGCGCAGCGTTCATTGGCTTTTCTTTGCGCTGGCGTTGAACTGGTTTGGCGATTCGCTGGCTTATTACGTGGGCCGCGCGTTTGGAAAGCACCGGCTGGCACCGGTAGTGAGCCCAAATAAAAGCTGGGAAGGCGCGGCTGGGTCAACGGTTGGGTCAGTGATCTTCGGCTTGCTTTATATGGGCCATTTTCAACCCGGAACGGCTTGGTGGAAGATTGCGGTAATTGCAATCACAGCTAACGTGGCCGGGCAACTAGGCGATTTGGTGGAGTCGGCCATGAAGCGGGGAGCTGGCGTGAAAGACAGCGGCAAGTTTCTGCCCGGACACGGCGGCGTACTGGATCGCTTAGATAGCAGCCTGTTTACGCTGCCGGTTGTTTATGCTTTATTGCAGCTTGTCTAGGGTATGTTAGAGATTTCGAGTTACCTAGCATTTTTTACAGTACATGCAACTGAAAGGGCCGCGTCTATGGGACGGAGGAGAATATGGCAAACAGACGAGAAAGCCGTTTCGACGATCGTTGGAGAGAAAATCCGAATCGATCCTATCCGCAAGCACAAGACCGAAACGAATACGAGCGGCGGCACCTAGGCCAACTAAACCAAAGTGATTCCGACGTAGAATTTGAAAGCAGACGCGGCCAGGAACACTGGGAAGAACCGGTGGCAGAGCGACCGCGCCGGGTTGAACAATGGTCGCAGCGCGGACAAAGCACCCAGGGGCGCGAGTACAGTTCACGCCACCAAGGGCAAAGAACGCCGGAACAGGATGAAGAATTTCGGGATCGGCCTTATGCCTCGTCAACTTCGTTTGAAGGCGATGGTGGATTTGTTTCGCATAATGATCCTTACCGTCAAGGGCGCGATCGCGGTTTTGGCGCGGATTCAACCGGA
Organism: uncultured Bryobacteraceae bacterium; assembly: GCA_964247975.1. GTDB lineage: Bacteria > Acidobacteriota > Terriglobia > Bryobacterales > Bryobacteraceae > KBS-96. The sequence goes on from CAXTWH010000005.1 coordinate 136,129, forward strand.
GCTACCTGGGGCGAAGGCGACACCAGCCGCCATCGGCTAGGCAGTCTCACGGATTCGGCTGCCGCCAGCGCCCGGCGCGTTGAAGAATACCGCCGGAGCGAATATTCCGGTGTTAGCCATGCCGGGAAAGGGCCCAAAGGCTACAAAAGGTCGGATGAGCGGGTGCGCGAAGACGTGTGTGAGCATCTGACTCGTCATCACGAGATTGATGCCAGCAACATTGAAGTTTCCGTGACTGACGGAACCGTGTTTCTAAGCGGCACAGCGGAAGACCGGCGTACCAAACGCCTGGCGGAAGACATTGCGCATGAAGTTTCCGGCGCGGTGGATGTGCAGAACCAGATTCGTATCCAATCGGTCAGCACCACTGGGAGCTCCAGTCATTATGTCGGACGGACCACAACGGAACAACCGGCTACTCACAACACAACCAGCGTACTCGGCTTAAATGAAGATCCGATTAATAAAAAATAAACTTTATTAATCGAAAAAGGGTTTAACAGGAAACGTTGTTGAACCCTTTCTAATCTCCCAATAGTTTTGCCACTGGTTGAAGCGATTCGATGTTCTCGCAGACTGCCTTTATGCCGGCGGTAATCGGCACTGCCAGAATTAATCCGATCCCGCCCCACATCAAAGTCCAGAACATCAGGGAAAGCGTTACTACCAGAGGATTTAAATGAACATGCCTGCCCACCACTTTCGGGTAAGCAAAGTTCATGGCGATTAGATGCAGCGCTCCGGTGATAGCGGCAATACTGAGAATTACCGTAAACTTATTGGGAATTGCCAAGGCGGCCAGCAACGGCGGAAGCATCGCCAGCGGAAGCCCGACATAAGGCAGTAGACTCAAGAATCCGCTCAACAAACCCATTAAGGGCCAGTAAGGAACTTTAAACCAGAAGAACGCAGCAGCACTGGCTAAGCTCAATAACAATCCTAAAATCGCATTGCCCAAAAGATAGGCTCTAGTGGATTCTGCCACGCCATCCCAACTTTTGCCCACCGCATAGCGCTGTTCGCCCCGAAACAAATGGAGAACGCTTTTTCGGAAGTGGTCCCGCCAGCTCAACATGAAGTAAGTCAGAAACGGAACAAATGAAGCCATCAAGATGGCCCGAAAGTAATCTTCCAGATAACCGTAAATCAAACTGATGGCGGGGCGCGGCTCAGTTCGGATGCGCACTTCCTGAATCTGCGGCGGCAGCACCGGAGCGGGCGCAACCGGCATATTCGCGCGGCGGCGACGAGCTTTGGCGGCTTCCTGCGGCTTTTGTTGAATTTCCTGGTCTTGTTCTCTCAATCGTTTGGGAATAATGGCATCTAAAGCGTGATTTTGCATCTCGTCTAATTGGGCGCTGGATTTATCCAGGATTTCACTCATCCTGGTGGCGTAGGTCGGCAGGTCCCGCTGCAGCGTTGCCACTTGCGCCCACAGAACTGCCCCTAACAGGTAAATAAGCAGTAGAGCCAGCCCAATCACCACTCCAGTGGCCGCAGGACGTGGAAGACGAAGACGCATGATGAGTAAAACAACAGGATCGAGAATAAAAGCGAGCATGGCCGACACGGTCACGGTGACAATAAACGGACGGCCGAAATAAAGCACAAACAGCAAGGCAGCGGTTGCAATCACGGCCACGCTTAAGCGGAACGTTCTCTGAACGGGTAGTGTTGAAGTAAGAAGATCGGCAGGCATAAGCGGATTCCGGATGCGATTCTGCTTCCAGAAAGACGCAACCCCTATAATTTAGATTGCCAGATCTCGCATCCGATCCGCTGCCCGAACGTATTCTTGCGCTTGATGTCGGCAAGAAACGCATCGGTTTAGCTATCAGCGATGCGCTCGGCGTAGCGGCTCATGGCCTGCCCACGTTTCAACGAACCAGAATTCGGGACGACCTGCAACAACTGGAAACAATCATAAAAGAACGGGAAGTGTCGTTATTGCTGATCGGCAAACCATTGCATATGAGCGGAGATGAAAGCCGCCAAAGCGCTTATACCCGCGAGTTTGCCGACCGACTGCACGAGCAGACCGGCATTCCGGTTGTGTATTGGGATGAGCGCTTAACCACCGTGGAAGCCGAACGAATGCTGCGCACAGCAGGCGCAAACTTGGAGCAACGCAAGAAAGCCGTAGATCGTTTATCAGCCGTGCTGCTGCTTCAAAGCTATCTGGAAGCAAAAAGATGGGCTGAAGGAGAAACGCTTGGCTAAGCAAGGCTGTTTTCGCATTTCACTCATTCTGATTGTTGCAGTCTTGTTATTAGGCGGCGTTGCTGGCGTTATAGCGTGGGCGGTGTTCACGCCCTACCAAGGATTCACCAATGAAGTATTTCTGGAGCTGGATCGGGGAACCAGCAGCAGAGAATTAGCGAGCGAACTCCAGCGGCTTGGCGTTATCCGATCGCAATATCTTTTCCTTCTGCGGCGCGCGCTTCATCCGAAAGAGGCTTTGCAAGCCGGTGAATACCACTTCGATAAGCCGCTCAGCCCGAGCGACGTTTTTGAGAAAATCCGCAAAGGTGAAATCTATTATCAGGAGATCACCGTTCCGGAAGGCAGCAATCTGTTCGATATTGCTGAATTAACGAAAACTTTGCGATGGTTAAAGCCGGAAGAATTCTTGAAAGCGGCGAACAATCCGGCTTTAATCCGGGATCTGGACGCGCAAGCGCCAACGCTTGAAGGCTATCTGTTTCCTTCCACTTATCGCGTCACCCGGAAAACCACCGGGGAAGACTTATGCCGGATGATGGTCGAACAGTTCCGCCGCGAATGGCGCGTTGTGGGCGGAATAGGGCAACCCTCTGCTGATGTTCACCGCATTGTCACCTTAGCTTCTCTAGTAGAGAAGGAAACGGCAGCGCCTTCGGAAAGACCCTTGATTGCCGCCGTATTCGTCAATCGCCTTCGATTAAACATGCCTTTGCAATGCGACCCCACCGTGGTATATGCTGCTTTGCGCAACAATCGTTATCGAGGAACCATTTACCGGTCGGATCTTGCCAGTGATGATCCTTATAACACTTACGCCCACCCCGGCTTGCCGCCCGGCCCTATCGCCAACCCCGGCGTAGCCTCATTAGCAGCAGCGGTGAACCCCACCAAAGCGGATTACCTGTATTTCGTCGCCAAGCCCGGCTCAATGGGCCAACATACATTTTCCGCTACACTCAGTGCTCATGAAACAGCCGTGAAAGCCTATCGCGGTCGCTAACAGATACTGTTTCAAAAACACTAGGACATTTGGAGTAAGCCGGACTCTTAGTACTACTAGCTCCATTTTTGTACTTAAATGCGAGATTTTTATCTCTAAGTATTGAAGTACATAGTACTCTGAAGACAGAACGCAGCATTTACATGACAACTACTGCCGGGGGGTAAATCTGCATCCAACAAGAGAATTCACAGCAAACAGGCACTATATCGTTAGCTTGCTTTGCGCTGCAGTTGGTTCTGCCGATTGCATATTTTGGTATGAAAGCGGCCGGGTCTTCCAGTGGAATTTGTGTTTTTAGCGCCGGCAATGAACAGTTCTAATCTATTTTCTATGGTTTTTAGTGGTTTTCATGAGTGGGGTCGCTGAGAAATGAACATGAACAGCGAATCGAATTCCAGTTTTCTTTTCGGCACGGTAGTAGATCCGCCTGTACAATGGCGAAGCTATGCGACCAGCATGGGCGTTCATATTGGAGCTATCATACTGCTGCTATTGATTCCTATGGCGATCACGCATGAAGTTAAAAAATATATTCATTCCGATGTGGCTTTGTATGTGCCGCCGGTAAAGCCGTACACTCCACCGCCGAAAATTCGACCTCCTAAATTGTCAGCAAAACTTGTTGCACCGCCGAAGCCGTTATTAAATGTTCCCCCGGCAGTGGTAAAGCCGGTAGTTGCTCCTCCGGTAATCAAGGAAATTCAGAAGCCAGCGATAGAAACCAATATTGCCGCTGCGGAACCCAAGCCGCTGCCAAGAAGTTTAACTCCTGAAGTCGCGCCCGCTCCTGCCATTAAACCGCAGGTTCATACCGGAATATTCGGCAGTGAGGAAGCGGCGAAAAAGGTGGAAGTAGCGAAACAGTTGAAGGTTGGAGGCTTTGGTGATCCAAACGGCGTGAAGACTTCTCCTGACGCAAAAAACCCAACCTTACTGGCGAAAGTCGGGAGCTTTGAAATGCCGCAAGGCGATGGCGCGAGTGGCGGACATGGCGGCCAAGGCCGTGGCGTCGTGCGGCAGTCTTCTTTCGGATCACTGGACGCTGCAGGCAGCGGTTCCGGCGGCAACGGCCTCGGAAATGGTCATAGCGTTGTGCGCCAATCCGGGTTTGGGTCGCCGGATGGCGGCGGCGGAAATGGTACGGGTGGCAATGGACATGGCGGAACGGTGAAAACCGGCGGCTTCGGCGAGACTACCACCGCCGCGCCGGTGCAAACACAACGCGCTCGGCCCACCACTCCGACCACAACTCCGGTAGAAATTTTGTCAAAACCAAGGCCGGTTTACACAGCCGAAGCGCGATCACTCCATTTGGAAGGCGAGATAGCTTTAGAAGTGGTGTTCTCCGCTTCGGGAGCTGTGCAGGTGATTCGCGTAGTGCAGGGGTTAGGGCATGGCCTTGACCAAGCGGCTGAACAAGCAGCTTCGCAGATTCGGTTTCATCCGGGAACGCGCGACGGGGCGCCGGTGGACACCAAAGCTACCATCCACATCATGTTCCAGTTGACCTGAGTGTTGTATTAGATGCGCAACCAAGTTTAAATTTCATTATGTTCTCTCCCAAGAATTCGAGTTCTTTTGTGTTACGCCTCCTGCTGGCGGCAATTTCAGTGGTTTGCTTCTCGCTGTCCGCGTTTGCGCAGCAAGCAGCTATGCCTTCCGCTTCCGGGTTGGCGCGTAGCCCTGAAGAAGCTTTAACAAGAGCGATTGCAAATGAAGCCAAGCTAGTTGCGAAATTGCAAACCGTTCAGCCTATTGTTGAAACCTACATTCAACAGATGCAGCGGGATGAGGACCTCGGCGCGATTCCGAAATCAGACGATTATTTTCTGGGCAAGCTCGACATGGGCCGCGAAGTGTCGCACGACTCTTTTATTCCCGGGCCGGGCATGGTTGGCCGGTCGCTCGCGGTATTCACCCGCATGTTTTCGCCGGAATTTCTGCCGCGCGGTTTTACGCAGATGGTGGTGATGGACGACGAAGGGTTTGACCGCTCGCATTACACATTTACGTTTGTGCGGCGGCAATTTGTAGGCGACGTGCGCTGTTTGATCTATGACGTGGTTCCCCAGAAGAATGCCGGCAAGGGACGGTTCATCGGGCGCATCTGGGTGGAAGATCAGGATTACAACGTGGTTCGCTTTAACGGAACTTATGCGCCGAACACGATGAGAACGCATTACACTCATTTTGATTCGTGGCGCGTCAACTGCGGACCGAACCTCTGGCTGCCTTCTTATATCTACACCGAAGAAGGCTCAATGGCCTTTGACGGCGGCTTGCGGCACGTGGCCTTCAAAGCGCAGACGCGGCTGTGGGGTTATCAGTCTAAAAAAGAGCGCCAAGGCGAGGAATTCACCAATATGGTGGTGGACACGCAAGGCGTAAACGACAAAAGCGAGCAGGCTTCCGACAACTCGCCGGTGGAAGAACAACGACTGTGGGAGCGGCAGGCTGAAGACAATATTCTGGAGCGTTTACAGGATGCCGGTTTAGTGTCGCCTCCCGGTGATGTTGACAAGATTCTGGACACGGTGGTGAGCAATCTAGAAGTAACAAACAACCTCAACGTACAACCTGAGATTCGGGCGCGCGTCATGCTTACGACGCCGCTGGAATCGATTTATGTGGGCCATAGCATCGTGATCAGCCGTGGTTTAATTGACGTTCTGCCCGATGAAGCAACGCTGGCGGCGGTGGTTGCTCATGAAATGGGACACATCATGCTCGGCCATCAGTTGGATACGAAGTACGCCTTTACCGATCGATTGTTGTTTAAAGATGATCAGACGCTGCAAAGAGTGCAGTTGTCGCGCTCAGAACGAGAAGAAGACGCAGCGGACGAAAAGGCAATTGAGTTGTTAAAGAAATCGCCTTACGCCGATAAACTGCCGAAAGCAGGCTTGTTCCTGAAAATGTTATCGGCTCGCGGCGATGAACTGCCTCATCTGATCCGGCCTCTACTGGGCAACCGCATGGCTGCTAACGGCAAGGACCTGCGCCTTTCCGGCTTGATGGATCAGGCTCCTGAACTGGAAGTGGAACGGGTAGACCAAGTGGCGGCGCTGCCGTTGGGCGCGCGCGTCAAAATGGATCCTTGGAATGATCATCTTTACCTGATGAAAACGCATAACGTGCCGCTGCTTTCAGCCCGGGAAAAATTCCCCTTTGAAATCACGCCGTTTATGCTTCATTTGACCCGCGAATCCGAAGGCCAAGGCGTAGCTGCTCCTGGCGAAAAGGGACCTGCTGCACAACCACCCGCTGCGCAAGCACAACCGAGCGGGGGCGCGGCTTCCGCCGTTTCTGCACCGAGCAATGCGCCGGAACAAAACAATAGTGGAACAGCGCCGCAGGTGGCAGTGACTGCCCCGGTAAGCGGACAAGCATCAAACAACAGTCAACCAGCGGTTGTTGATAAGACCGCCAAGTAACTGAGTAATTCTACTTTCCAAAGCGGACGAGGTTTTTACCAGCCTCGTCCGCTTTTATTTATGCCACCTCGGCCGCAATGGCGGTTTCTTCAGCTACTTCATCGGTGATAACTTTGAACTGCGTTAACCGCGCATCGCCAAAGGAAGTGGTCAATGCAACATCTGCCGCGTCGCGGCCCGTTGCCATCAGAACCCGTCCAATGCGCGGCTTATTGTGGCGAGCATCGAACGTCCACCATCGATTATCCAGAAAAGCTTCAAACCAGGCGCTGAAATCCATAGGGGTGGGCGAAACAGGAACGCCAATATCGCCCAGGTATCCAGTAGCGTAACGCGCCGGAATATTCATGGCGCGGCAAAATGTGATTGCCAGATGCTGAAAATCGCGGCACACGCCTTGCCGCTCCGTGTAGACATTCAACGCGGTTTTAGTGGAGCGGGCAAAATGATAACCGAATGTGACTTTGCTATTTACCCATTCGCAGATAGCCTGTACTCGCGCCCAACCCGGAGCCGTATAGCCGAACAGATCGCTTGCGATTGGAGCCAACAAGTCCACTTCACAGTAGCGACTGCTGAGTAAAAACTGTAAAACTTCGGTAGGCAGATGTTCGATTTGAGCCTGGGTCGCTTCCGGATGAATCGGATCGGGCGCGCCGGAATCCCTGATTAAAGTGGAATTGGTCAGGCGTACCGAAGGCCCGGAAGCCAGAAAACGAACGCAGGTATTTCCAAAACTATCCGTATACACAACAGAAGAAGGATCTTGCGGCTCAATTTTCAGAATATCGGGTTCGCACAGATCGCCCAGTCGCGATGGATGCACGTTCAAAAGAGCAATGATCGGAGTGGGAGCAGAAATGTTGAATGAAATGTCGTATCCCAAACGAATCAACATAATATTAGAAGCCTCCGGCAGGAATTTGGCTTGATTCAGAGTCGCTATGACGGCGGACAGGACCGAGAAGCTTACACAGTGGACTCACAAAGCCGACCATCGTTAGTCTAGCGAATGAGAAAAGAATTAACAGGTGTTTTTAGTTATCGCCTGTTTGCGACCAACGCTTGCGTTATTGTCAAAGAAGGAAGATGACCTACTGTTTGGGTATTGTGACGCATGAAGGACTCGTAATGGCTTCCGATTCGCGGACCAACGCCGGTTACGATCAGGTAAATGTTTGCCGTAAGATGCACAACTTTGTGCATCCCGGCGAGCGTGTTATGTCGATTCTTACGAGCGGCAGTCTCTCGATTACACAATCCGTCATTACGCTGCTGCGCGGCCAGTTCGACCGGGGCGAGGGCCTGGCTAAAGTCGGTTCGCTTTATGAAGCGGCCCGGGTGGTGGGCGATTGCGTGCGACGCGTGGCAGATATGGACCGGGCAGCACTTGAACGGGACGATTACAATTTCAACATTCATCTGCTGTTGGGCGGGCAGATTAAGGGTGAACAACCGAATCTTTACCTGATCTATCCGCAAGGCAATCCATTATCAGCCACCGAAGATTCTCCTTACCTGCAAGTGGGCGAGTGCAAATACGGAAGACCCATTCTGGACCGGGGCATCGAATATGGTTTGACGACGCTCGACGTAGCAGCAAAATACGCGCTGCTTTCGCTTGATGCCACCATGCGATCCAACGTAACCGTGGGGCCGCCAATTGAAATTTTGCTTTACCGGAAAGACAGCCTGGTGATTGATGCCTACCGCCGGTTCGCGTCTTCCGATGAAGACTTGAACACGATTCATGCCGTGTGGGAGCAGTCTCTGCGGAAAACCGTGGCGGATCTGCCGTCGATTGATTTCAGCATGGCAAACCGGCGCGCGCCGGGGTAGGTTGGCTGGATAATTTTGGTTAACGTCAAGCACTTCACCGCGTTGACCAACCTGGCATCAACTCGAACTCTGTTATGCGGCACACCTGTGGGATTCCCTAGTTTGAATAGGAATACTCCTAGGCCATATTTGGGGTATTCACAAGAAAAACCGGGAACTTAGAACTGTCCACATCAGTCTATTCTGCAGGAACACCAAAGTCGTGTGGAGGAGACAATGTTCATCGTCAGAAGGTTCAACAATCGGATTTGTCTTATCTGAATGCTGAATCGTCGAACGACTTAGGTGTTATGAAGAAGTTTTCACGTGGACCTACCTGTGAACTTCTTAAGGAGCTCAGTTGATGCTTTCTCTCACCAAGACCATTTTTCCGTTGTTTGCCGCTGCGCTGTTAACCATGCCGTCGTTAAAAGCGCAAACGGAACAGTATTCATTTCAAGTCGCCGTAAAAATAGGCGACAGCATTGATGGCAGTACAATTACCAATTTCAGCGAACCGCCATTGCTGACCGATAAAGGCGATCTGATTTTTACGGCGATAACTTCCAAAGGCCAGGCCGTTTTCAGTTCCGGCAAAACGCTGGCAAAAACCGGAAGTGTAATTGACGGGAAAACACTCACATCAATCAGTTCGCTGGCAGTTAATCGCTTAGGAACGGCGGCGTTTATAGGCGGTTTTGCGGGCGGAAGCGGAGTGTTCGCTGATGGAAAGCTGCTGGTGAAGACCGGTGATGTAATTAACGGCCAATCCGTGTTCAACTTTTATCGCGGCATCAGCATCAATGCTAAAGGCGATGTAAGCTTTGAGGCGACAACCGGCACTTTTGTTCCGAACACAACCAGCATTGTTTTTGTTCCCGCTTCAGAAGCCCCAGTGCTGCTTGCCAGCACCGGGGAAGTAGTCGGCGGAAAAACGCTGGACGGAGTGGGAACCCCGGTGGTCAACATGCATGGCAATGTAGCATTCCGGGGCGAGTTTGCCAACAACAACGATCCGAATGACACCGGCGTGGTGTTGGTGACTACCAGAGGCGATGCTACTCCTGAACTATTAGTGGAAACAGGCGGGGTGATCGACGGGCAGACCCTTTCCGTATTTGGATTCCCGGCGGGAGTGACGAATCAAAGTTCAGTTATCACAACCGCCAATTTTAGTGGTGGATCAGGACTCTTTCGAGTGGCGCGGAACAATGCCGTTGATCCGTCCGATTCGCATTTATTGGTCAGCACCGGCAGCGTGATTGGCGGTCAAACGCTGGCGCAGTTTGGCCTGGTCACCACAAATCGCAAAGGACAAGCGGCATTTTACGGGTATTTTGCGGGAGGTCAGGGTATTTTTACTCCTTCGAGCCTGCTGGTAAAAACCGGCGATGTTGTCGGCTCCAATACCATTTCCGCGATCTTGTTTAACTCAACGGCTTACAACAACAACGGCACGATTGCATTTACGGCCAGCTTCAGCGATGGCTCCAAAGCAATTGTGATTGGACAGCCTCAGCAGTAGATTTTCACCAACAAACACGCTGGCGCTTACCGGAACACTCCATTAAGCGCCAGCGTGATTTTCTGCGGTGCAAAATTGTATCTGAGTAAAGATGAAGTTTCTGCGACTGGCTCGGTGGTGCAAAAGTTTGGTGGCTGCCGAGCTTATATCAGCATCAGTCTTTTTTGGCGCGAACACCACCATCAACAATTTCCAGTTCGTTCTACTGGGAGACCGCACCGGCGAAGCGCAGACCGGGGTATTTGAACAAGCGTGGCGGGAAACCGCGCTGGATAAGCCGGAGTTTGTTTTGAATGCGGGCGATGTGATTCAAGGTTTAAACGACAACGCCATTCAACAAGAATGGAAGCAGGTTCAACAGGTGTGGCTGCCTTACAAAGCACTTCCCTTTTACCTGGTTCCGGGCAATCACGATGTCTGGTCAACGGAATCGGCGGCAGCTTTCCGGCAGTACAGCCATCACGCGCTTCATTACAGCTTTGACGTTCATCAGGCGCATGTCACGGTACTGAATAACAGCCGCAGCGACAATATCAGCGCAGAAGAACTGCAATTCTTAAAACAAGATTTGCAAGCGCATCAGCAACAACCGGTGAAGATTATCATTTCGCATCGCCCTTCCTGGCTGTTTCCGGTGCTGTTCGGTAATACTAATTTCCCACTTCACCAGCTTGCCAAACAGTACGGAGTGAAATACGTGGTCGCCGGCCATGTGCATCAGATGATTCATTTCGAGTTGGAAGGAGTTACTTATGTATCATTGCCGAGCGCGGGCGGGCATCTGCGCGGATCGGAGCAGTATGAAGACGGCTGGTTTTTTGCCCATACTTTAGTGAAAGCGGATGGGGAACAACTCAGCTTTCAGATGAAAGAACTGCGGAAGCCGTACGGGAAAGAGCGCATCAGTGTTCTTTCAGATTGGGGCGCTACTGGACTGCGCAAGCGCACCCATTAAACATAATGCGATAATAATGTTGTCCGTGAACCGCTTAATTTGTCACGTAGACATGGATGCCTTTTTCGTGTCGGTGGAGGAATTATTCAATCCATCGCTGAAAGGCAAACCCGTGGTTGTCGGCGGACAAGCCCACCAGCGCGGCGTTGTGTCTGCTGCGTCCTACGCCGCCCGCAAGTTTGGCGTTCATTCGGCGATGCCGCTGCGTACCGCCGCGAAACTATGCCCGCAAGCCATTTTTGTGGACGGCCACCCGGACCGATACCGCGATTTTTCCAAAAAGATATTTGCGGTTCTGAACCGGTTTTCGCCGCTCGTGGAAATGGCTTCGATTGATGAAGCATACCTTGACCTGACCGGCACCACGCGCCTTCATGGCGTGCCGTTAAAAGCCGCCCATACATTGCACGAAGCAATCAAAGCAGAAACAAAGCTGAACTGTTCGCTTGGTTTGGCGACTTCGCGCCTGGTTGCCAAAGTGTGTTCAGACCAAGCCAAGCCTAACGGCGTGTTGTGGATTATTCCCGGGCAGGAAGCAAATTTTCTTGCTCCTTTGAAAGTGAGCAAGATACCCGGCATTGGCAAGGTGGCGGAAGAATCGCTGCACCAGCTTGGCATTTACCGGATCGGAGATCTGGCGAAGCTCGATGCTGCGTTTCTGGTTGAGAAGTTCGGCAAATGGGGTTTGGCAATGGCTGGCAAAGCGCGCGGCGAAGACGCAGGCGGCTGGTTTGATGAAGAAATCGGCGCAGATACCGCGCCCAAGTCGATCAGCCATGAGCATACATTTTCTCAAGACACGACCGAACGAATAGTTCTGGAAAACACGCTGGTCCGGCTTTCAGAGATGGTGGCAAAACGGCTGCGGCAGCAGGGACTATTCTCCAGAACCATTCAGTTGAAGTTGCGCGATCAAACTTTTGAAACTATTACGAGGGCCAGAACACTCCCGCAGGCTACGCAGCTCGATCACGACATCGCGGAAACGATTCTTGATCTTTTCCGCCGCTCCTGGAACGGCGCTGCGCCGATTCGTTTGTTGGGCGTACACGCCGGTTCGCTTGCTGGCGCAGAAGGCCAAATGAGTTTACTGGAAGACGAGCAGACGCAACGGCTGCGCAATGCGTTCCGGGCCGTGGATCACATTCGACACCGCTACGGCGCAAACAGCATTTCCTTGGCCCGGACGATGAATACGGACTTGCGCGAACGCGTTCATGAGAATCCACATGATCTGCCGGGCAAAAAGGCAGGAGAAAAATCGAATCATCTTCTGCCTTGAAGTCCTGAGCTACCAAATGTGACGACCAAGTTAGAATGGGATCACGCAAACATGCTTGATGCAGCCCATACCGCTCTGATCGTTATTGACGTGCAGCGCGCCTTTGATCTTTGGGAAGCGGCTGGCAAACGTCGCAACAACCCGGATGCGGTGGCCCGTATTGCGGATTTACTCGCTGCTTTCCGGGCGGCTTCCGCACCAATCTTCCACATTCGCCATCGCAGTACTCGGCCCGATTCTTCGTTCGCGCTCGATGGTCCCGGCTACCCGGTCAAGGATGAAGCGCGTGAATTGGCTGATGAGCCGGTCGTGGTTAAAGAAGTGAACAGCGCCTTTATTGGCACAAATTTGGAGACTAGATTACGCACGGCTGATGTGCGCTCGGTTGTGATCTGTGGAGCTACTACGAATCACTGCGTTGAGACAACGACCCGCATGGCTGGCAACCTGGGGTTCGACGCTTGGCTTGTGCGCGACGCGACTTGGACATTTGACCGCATCGGTCCAGATGGAGACAAGCACACGGCCGAAGCAATCCACGCCATGACTCTTTCCAACCTCAACGATGAGTTTGCCCATATTGCTTCAACGGCCGAAGTCATCAGGGCTATTTCGACTCCTGTACAGCAGGCATAGCCGTTAAGAAGATCCGGAAGATCCGGGAAGATCCGGGAAGATCCGGGA
>CAXTWH010000006.1:0-140983 GCA_964247975.1 uncultured Bryobacteraceae bacterium
CTACCGGCTGACGCCAGAGAAAAACTGCTTGACAAAAGGTGGGGAGTCCCCCCCCGGGCAACATGCCCAACATGATGATGCCGATTGTGGCGCCCTTGTTTGTGGAGAATGCCCGTCTTCACAGTCTTGTCACAATGGTGAATGCGTTGGATGTCTCCGATGAAGCAGACTTTGAACTCTTGAATGCTGATGGCGCGTTGCTCGCCAAAAAGCACCTGGTCTTCGCGCCGCGCAGCCAGCAGGTCTTGAAACTCAGTGACGTTCTGTTCAGCGCCGGGCTCAGTGACGCGATCGGTTCCGTGACAGTCACCGAAACCAGCGGAAACTCTATGGGAATCGCCGCCCAGTTATCCTTCACCAGCGATACCGGCGAGCCTGCGGTTGCGGCGGAAGAAGAGTTCGCGATGGTGTCGTCCGCTCAAACCAGCGAACTGCGCGGCCTCACCCCGGCCGGAAGCTCCGAACCGCTGATCGCGATTAAGAATCTGTCCACCCTGCTCCGCCACGTGACCGTGCAGTCGATTTCCGAAAGAAACGGTGTGCAATCGCAGTCGCTCGAAATCCTGCCCGGCCGCCTTCACCTCATTCGGCCTTTCACGGGAAAAGCTGTTCCAGCTTCGAAGATTGACATGGATTTCAACGAAGCCTTTGGCGGCAGCACCGCCATTTCCATCACCAGCGACGGCATGCCGGAGGACATCGCGGCTTACGCGATGGCGCGCACCAATCGTGTGCTGGTAGGCAGCACCTTCACTGATCCGGCAACCCGGCCTTCCGCCGACACCGTGTTTACCGGTGTGCCGGTCGGCAAGATCGATCTGCTGGCGTCATCGCACTTCACGCCCAAAGTCAGCGTTGCCAATTTCGGCTCCGCCACGGCCACCGTCACGCTTCAGGTGGCGCAAACCACCGGCAGCAACAGCCAACTGAATCCGGTCAAGACCGTTACGCTTCCACCGCAAACCACCGTGGAGATTCCAGTGCCGAAGGTATCGCCCAACGGCAGCATGAATACGTCGTTCATCGTTTCTTCGAATAGCAAACCGGGCGATGTGCTGGCCCGCGTAGTTTCCACCAGCGATGCAGGATTGCGGTTGGTGGATCTCGAACCTAAAGATCGAAAACAAACCAACACCGGCGGCGGCCATCCCTGGCAGGCGACGGACGACATCACTTCCACGCTGCTCTTCTTCAATCACACGGAAAAACCGGTTTACTACAACGTCAACCTGAACGCGGACGGCGTGAAATGGCACAAGTCATATCTCACGCCGGCGCATGAAACGATTTCCCTCAGCATCAACGAATTGATTCAGGATCAAATTGAGGACGACAGCAGAGAAAAAGTCAAGCTTCCGCGAGAAGCGAAAGAAGGTACAGTCACTTGGTTTACCGTGAATAGGGGCGAAGGGATCGGACGCCTTCTGCAAACCAACGCCAGCGGAAACCTCGCGCGAAACTTCAGTTGCGGATATTGGTTTAACCTTTGTTCCGCCTCGATGTCTCCCAACTATGCCGAGTTTTCATGGCAATCTCTGGGTGTGCTTGGGCCGGGGTCAGGGCAGATGTGCGTGGCACAAAACCAGCAAAATTGCTTTGGAACATCGGGTGGCGGAACTGGCCAGGGTTACACGTATTCGTGGAACTCAGGAAACACCGGCATCGCTCCTATTTCTGGCTCAAGTAGTCAGACATCTGCGCAGTTCTACGGCCAGCAGCCCGGAACAGCCGGAGGAAATTTAACTATTTTTCAGAATCTTCCCTATTGTTCAGCTTTTGTAAGCGGCACAAACAAAGTTGTTCCGCCTGACCACTTGAAAGTTGTAGACGATTCAACTGGACCGCAAGGGTGTCCTGCTGGTACTTCCGCATCAATAAGAACAATTTCATATGAGGTGGATACCGCAAGCAAAAATGCATTTAATGGTCCCATTTCTATTTTTGAAAAGTTCACCTCTAAAAACCCGTCAGACGGAACTTCTACCTGTAATGGTTCAAAGGGTATGACTTCAGAAACATGTACTGCCACGGCCGCTGGTAGCGTTGGCTTTATTGATGGAATTTCGCCCGGTTGTGCCACTAGTTCGGCACCTACTAGTTGTGGGTACACATGGACCTCGCAAAGTTGGCATTTTTGCCAAGGTGGTGTTGACATCCTTTTAGCCAGTCCGGGAACAATCATTGCTCAAAGGGGTTCCATATCTGTGGGTGGCAACACGACACGCTTTGCAACAGGAACAATAATGCCTAAGTAAATTAAGGAAATCTAAGGAACACAATGAATCTCACCAAATACTTACCTTTGTTCCTGTTTTGCCTTTTGTCACCGCTCTGCGCCCGTGCCGCTACAATTCGCGGCTACGTTGTCAACGGTAAAGATGATCCTGTAGGGGAAGCTAGAGTCGAAATAGCTAATCCGTACCAACCATTAGCTGGACTTCGTAATTTTATCAAAGCTGACGCCAATGGCTACTTTTCCAAAGACGGCATCGAACCCGGATTCTACATGGTATATGGATCGAAAGAAGCAGAACATTACGGCGATGCACGATTCGCTTTATTTGCTGCTAGATTGAACGTGCCTGAAGTAACAGTGGCTAAGTCCGACGAAGTAATTACTGTCAAAGTCGATCTTGGCCGCCCCGGAGCGATTCTCAAAGGTGTCCTGCTCGATGAGCAAACGGACGAGCCTATTCCTGATGTTAATCTGAAGCTGATTCTGCAGGACGACTCGGAAAAGTACATACTGTTTGGGAGTAAGAGCGACGGAAAATTCGAAAGGCTTATGCCCTCTCAACCCGTCACGATCTCGGCAACCAAAGAAGGGTATCAACCTTTCACTACAACACTGTCCCTTAACCCTGACGAGCAAAAAACGCTAACGATCCGAATGAAAAGCATCGAACATCCATGAGATCTGTGACAGGCAACACAATTCCTGATTTGCACGGTCAGGCGAAATAACCTGAACTGTTCCGGACTTTTCCTTATTGGTGTAGCCTGGACACTTTTCTCGCCATCCCGGGAACACTGGTTAGCGAAAAGGTGTCCATCTGTAAACGATGAGGTAACAAGTTTCGAAAAGGAAGCCATATTGCCTGAGTGAACCAAAAGAATAGGAAGAGCGAAATGAACAACAAATCTTTGCCGCTGCTGTTGTTGTGGCTCTGGCCTTCGCTCTACGTCCGCGCTGCCACCATACGCGGTTACGTGGTCAACGGTAAAGGCGCGCCCCTTGGTGAAGCAATGGTCGAGGTAGCCAATCCGTATCTGCCGATAGGTACTGTTATGAGCTACATCAAAGCTGACGCAAAAGGCTACTTCTACAAGACCGGCATCGAACCCGGATTCTATATGGTCTACGCATCAAAAAAATCAGAACATTACGGCGATACACAAGCGGCTCTATTCGGGGCGGGCTTGATCATCCCTGAGATCACCGTGGTGAGGCCAGATGAAGTGATTACTGTCAAAGTTAATCTCGGCAGCCCCGGAGCCGTTCTCCAAGGCTTGCTGCTCGATGACCAAACAAACGAGCCGATAGCGGATGTCAACCTGAAAATGGCCCTGCAATCCGACTCGGAAAAGTTTATTTCCTTTGGGAGTGGGAACGACGGAAAATTCGAAACCGTCGTGCCGTCTCACCCTATCACCTTCTCAGCAACCAAAAAAGGTTATCAGCTTTCCACGACCATGCTGTTCCTCCGCCCTGACGAACAGAAAACGCTGACCCTCAAGTTGAAAAGCAGTAAACA
Source organism: uncultured Bryobacteraceae bacterium (assembly GCA_964247975.1). Lineage (GTDB taxonomy): Bacteria > Acidobacteriota > Terriglobia > Bryobacterales > Bryobacteraceae > KBS-96. The sequence goes on from CAXTWH010000006.1 coordinate 3,756, forward strand.
GAGAGCAAAAGGAGAAATTCAGCCCGCCGTGTGGAACCTGTTCATAAATTTTGCGAAAACTTTTCATTTCGTTTCTATCACTTACCTCGTTTATGGAAGTAACTGCAATTTGCGCCATTCTATATTCTGAACGGGACGAACATGAAACAATCAACTGCCACTATCCCCAAGAAGCAGCCCAGCGCAGCCCGGCTCCGCGCCAATCGCGCGAACGCGAAAAAGAGCACCGGCCCCAAAACCGCAGCAGGCAAAAGCCGTTCCGCCTTGAACGCCACGCGCCACGGCATTCTTTCGCAAGTCATCCATTTGCCTGAAGAAGAACTGAATAGCTATCACGAGTTCACCGAAATTTACGTGGCCTCGCTCGCTCCGGTCGGAGCCGTGGAAACCCAACTGGCCAATTCCTGCGCTGATCTCCAGTTCCGCTTACATCGTCTCGCCGCTGCCGAACACAATCTCTTCGCCATCGGCCATGACGAACAAGGCGAACTCTGGAATACCGGCCACGCCGAATCCCACGCTGCCCTAACAATGGCCGAAACCCTGCGCCAAGCCGCCAACCCGTTAGCCCTGCTCACCCTCTACGAATCGCGCTTGAACCGCCGCTTCCTGCAAACCTTGAAACAGCTCCGTGACATTCAAGCCGACCGCAAGCAGCAGGAACAACAGGAACTCGAAGAACTGCACCAGATCTCCTGCAATCATCCGCAACTCGCAGAAAAGATAGAGCCAATTCAGTTTGGCTTCGTTTGTTCAAACGCCACATGGCAGCTTTTCCGCCATCGGTGTTCCCTGCTCGGTTCCGGTAATCCGCGCTTGCCCAAGCGCTCCCGCACCGTGGTAACAAACCGTGTTCCCTGCGCCGCTTGAACTGAAACAATTATTCACTGTCTGAAACTTGAAATAACATCAAACTTTAATGCATAAAAAGGCACAATGTTAATCAATTGCAAAGCAATAAAATCAAATAACTCAACCGTTCTGCTGTGCTGTAACTGCATCTTCTTCGTCGTTCTATGCTGTTTGCCTGTCTGCGCGGCAGAATCCGCCGCTTCCACCCCGAGTGTTGTTGTGCAATGGAACAACGCCGCCTTGCAAGGCGTGCGGGACGCAAAGCCCGGACCGCCCATCGTAGCCCGTGCATTGGCGATTATTCACACCTGCATGTATGACGCATGGGCCGCCTACGATCCGCAAGCGCGGGGAACGCAGCTCGGCGTATTTCTGCGCCAACCGCCTGAAAAAAGAACGTATGTAAATAAGCGCGAAGCGATCAGCTATGCGGCTTACCGGGCCTCGGTCGATCTTTTCGGCCTCGATGACGCAACCGTGTTTCGGCCCTTGCTGACCAGCTTAGGCTACGATCCAAATAACCGCAGCACCGATACCACCACCGCCGCCGGCATCGGCAATGTAGCCTGCGAAGCTGTGTTAGCATTTCGCCACCATGACGGCGCGAACCAGTTGGGCGATCTTTCACCAACGCCGGTCCCTTATTCGGATTACACCGGTTATGAACCTGTCAATCCGCCTTCCACCGTGCCGGTGAATCCTGCTTCGATTGTTGACCCGAACCGCTGGCAGCCGTTGCAGTATGCGGATGCGACCGGCGCGCGAATCACGCAAAGCTTTGTCGCTCCGCAATGGAACCGCGTTTCTTCATTTGCCTTGTTCTCGGACGATGAGTTCCGGCAAGCGTTCGCTGCATTCGAACCGGCGCAGTACGGCTCGCCGGAGTATCTCCGGCAAGCGCAAGAACTCATCGACCTGAGCGCGAACCTGACCGACAAACAGAAGATGGTCGCCGAATACTGGAAAGACGGGCCGCGCTCGGAAACGCCCCCCGGTCATTGGTGCCTGTTTGCTCAATTCGTGGCCGCGCGGGACCGAATCGATAATGCCGAACTCGCATTAGACCGCGATACGAAACTGTTTTTTGCGCTGACCAACGCCGAACTCGACGCAAGCATTGTCGCCTGGGATGCCAAACGCGCTTTCGATTCAGTGCGCCCCGCCTCCGCCATTCCCTATTTATTTCACGGGCAGCCGATTCAATCCTGGGGCGGACCGGGCAAGGGCACAATCACGATTGACGGCCAGGACTGGATTCCGTATCAACCCGGCACATTCCCAACCCCGGCGTTTCCCGAATATGTTTCCGGCCACAGCACGTTCAGCGCGGCTGGCGCGGAAGTCCTGCGCTTGTTCACCGGAAGCGACAACCTCAATGACTCAGTGACTTTTGCCGCAGGCAGTTCCACGGTGGAGCCGGGCGTGACGCCTGCTGTTCCGGTGACCTTAAGTTGGAATACATTTACTGCCGCAGCCAATGAAGCAGGATTATCGCGCCGCTTGGGCGGCATACATTTCAGAACTGGCGATCTGGTAGGCCGCGCTACCGGGCGAATCGTTGGTCTACAAGCTTGGGTCAAAGCTGTTGCGTTATGGAATGGATTTGAATTGCCGAAGCTGCCGCATCAGGATATTCACCTAAGCCTTGAACATTGATTGCCTCGAATCCGGACGAACAATCCCACAATCGGACAGCTTGCTTCGGCCGCGTTCCCGCAAGTAATTGATTTCAGGCAGTCACCATTCGGCTGGAAAATTGCCTGTACCTGCTGGACTACTCGAAGGAGAATTCAATGCTGAACGATATTCGTTACGCGCTGCGAATGCTGCGCAAGAATCCCGGATTCACCGCCGTCGCGGTCTGCTCGCTCGCGATCGGCATCGGCGCAGTTTCGGCGATTTACAGTTTAGCGGACGGGCTGTTACTGCGCCCGCTGCCGGTTCCGAGGCCGAGCGAAGTGGTGTCGGTGCGGCCCGTGGTCACGGCAACGGGCTTTGGCGTGGACACGTCGCTGTCTTATCCGGATTACAAGGATCTGCGTGACCGCAACCAGAGCTTTGCGGGATTAGTGGCGGCTGGATACTCTTCTTTCGGCTTCTCGGCAAACAAAAACAGCTTGCCGCGTCGGCAGTTTGGAATGTGGGTGAGCGGCAACACATTCAGCACTTTGCAGGTAGACATGGCCGCCGGGCGCGGCTTCCGCCCCGATGAAGATAAGATGGAAGGCCGGGACGCGATAGTGGTGCTCGGCTATAAACTCTGGCAAAGCGAGTTTGGTGGAAGCCCATCAGTGATAGGCCGGAGAGTGCGTTTAAACGGAATTGATTTTACGGTAATCGGCGTTGCACCCGAAAGGTTCAGCGGTATTGGTGATATGAGGATTGCGCCTAGCTTGTATGTGCCGTTGGCCATGTCGCCCCGCTTCGGTCCGGATAATAATCTCATTAACCGGGGCGTCCGCTGGTTAATGGTGAAAGGGCGATTGCGTCCGGGAGTCAGCAGGCCGCAAGCGCAGGACGATTTAAATTCAATAGCGGATGCCCTCGCGCAACAGTATCCCGCCACTAGTCGGGGTCACAAGCTGGCAGTGCGAACCGAACTACAGCTTCGAACCGAATCCGATCCGCCCGATACTGCATTACTCGTCATGCTCGGCTTGCTTGCAATATGTGTACTGCTGGTCGCCTGCGCCAACGTTGCGGGTCTTCTATTAAGCCGCTCAAACGCGCGCGCCAAAGAAATTGCGGTGCGGCTTGCCATCGGCGCCAGCCGCTTGTCGCTGGTACGGCAGCTACTGATCGAAAACCTCCTGTTATCGCTTATCGGCGGAGCGGCTGGCTTGTTGATTGCCTACGCCGCAACACAGTTATTCAGTTCCATGCCGCTGCCTACCGACCTTCCCATTAACTTCGACCTTGGGCTGAATCGCAGCGTTCTGTTGTTCACGCTGGTCATCGCCACGTTGAGCACCTTCCTTTTCGGCTTAGTGCCTGCGCTGCGCAGTACGCGGCCCGATCTGGTTCCGGCTTTAAAAGCAGTGAATGGGGGAGACACTAAGAGGAGGCTTTGGGGACGCAACACAATTGTGATCGGGCAAGTGGCGCTTTCATTGGTTCTCTTGATCGTAGCGGGAGTGCTGGTGGAAGGCTTCCACGGTGAACTGGCGCAGGGTCCGGGTTTCCGAACCGATCACTTATTCCTGATGAGTCTTGATCCGGGCCTGGTGCATTACACCGAACCACAACGGAACGACTTCTACAGGAAACTGCTTGATCGGACGCGCTTGGCGCCGGGCGTTGCTTCCGCCGCGCTCTGCTCCAACGTCCCGCTCAGCATGGGCGGAAACGGAACAAAGGTTGTTCCTGAAGGAACTCAGTTGCGCGCCGGCCAGGAAGCGTCGGATGTCTTCAACAACGTTGTGAGTGATGGCTACTTCGAAACCATGCAAATTCCCATCGTGCAGGGCCGGTCGTTTCTTGAAACAGATCAAGCGAATACCCCGGCGGTGGCGGTTGTGAACGAGAGGTTTGCCGAGCATTACTGGCCGCATGGCAGCGCGGTTGGCAAACGGATCCATTTGAAAAGCGCAGATGGCCCCCTCGCGCAAATTGTAGGCGTTGCCAAAACAACCAAATATCTATGGATTGCCGAGGCTCCTTTTGAATTTATTTACCTGCCTTTTGCCCAGAACGCGCAGCCGGAGATGACAGTGATTGCGGCCTCGGCTACAACCGAAGCATCCGGTCTTAAATCTGTTCTCACCCAAGTCGTGCAATCGCTGGACCGCGAAATTCCCACCTTTGATATGCGAACATTTGCTGACTTGTACAACAACCGCTCCGTCAAAACACCAGCCATTATCCTGAAACTGGTAGCCAGTTTAGGCGCGATGGGTTTGCTGCTCGCCGTGGTTGGGCTATACGGTTTGATTGCTTATTCAGTAAGCAGGCAATATCGGGAAATCGGCATCCGCATGGCCATCGGCGCAGATCGCCAAACTGTGCTCAGAATGGTTTTGAAGAAAGGCTTGGTGCTTGGCGTAACCGGAATTACCATCGGGCTTGTGGCCGGAATAGCCGTAAGCCGGGTAGTGGGTTCGCTGACCGTCACCAGCTTCGGCCATATCAGCTTTCGGCCGTTTCCGATTCTTGCGCTTCTGTTGCTGTTTACCACGCTGCTTGCCGCCTACGTTCCTGCACGACGCGCCTCGCTGATTGATCCCATGCGGGCGCTGCGGGAAGAATGAACAATGGAGGTTACTGTCAGCTTGCTACTGAAACTTCTTCCGTGAAGCCGAAAGCAACTCGGATTTTCTGCGCTTCTTCAGCCGGCGGCGCTCCGAACAGACGCTTAAATTCACGGCTGAACTGCGAAGCACTGTCGTAGCCGACGCGCTCCGCCGCAAGCGAGGCGCCAATTGATTCTTGTACCATCATCATGCGAGCTTTGTGCAGGCGTATGGTTTTCAAGTACTGCACCGGCGAAGAAGCGGTAACCGCCTTGAAATGAAAATGGAGAGCCGAAACGCTCATGCCTGCTTCGCGCGCCAGCGCGGAAACATCCAGCGGCGCTGCATAGTTAATGTGCATGCGTTGCAGGATGCGATGAATTTGTGTCCGGTTCTCATTGACGAGCAGCAGATCTCGCAGCAGGCAGCCGCCTTCGCCGCAGAGAACGCGATAAAGAAGTTCCCGCACGAGTTGCGGACCGAGCACCTTTGCATCCGCGGGCGAACGAAGGCATTCCAACAAGCGCACCGTTGCGTTGCTCAACAACAAGTTCATTGGTGGAGCGCTGACCCGCGCTTCGCGCTGCTTTGGTTGAGGCGAGCGCGCACTTGCGTCCAATTTCATCAGCAGATCGCTGAGAATGGCGAGGTCGATGCGTACTGCCACGCCTAGGAAAGGACCTTCAGGGCTCACTGTGGTTTCACAATCGGCGGGTACAGGTACCGTCAGCAGCAGAAAATTTCGCGCATCATAGGTAAGCACCTGATCAGGCAGATGGAAGCGCTTTTGTCCTTGCGCCACGATCACAATGCAAGGCTCGTACAGCACGGGAACCGGCTGTGAATTGCGGGTAGCTCGCAGTAGCGTAACGCCTTCCACAAGCGAAGGTCGAGCCCCATCTGCCGCGTTAAGCGTGCTAAGCAGTTTCACCATCCTGCTGCGGTCCGCCGCGAGAGAATCCATGCTTCCAGAGTAGGCCGGAATGGAGAATTGTGCAAGAATTCTGGAGCAATGTGTATTGTGAGGACCTTGCATTTGCTATCTACTGAAGAAGTAGAACGGAATCGGCGTGGAGGAATTGACAATCTACCTGCCAGCCCCAAAAACCTTTAGGAGTGATCTATGCCAGTGCAAGCGTACGCAGCGAAAGCAGCGAAACAGAACCTGCAACCATTTCAATTTGAACTTGGCGAACTGGGGCCTGACGAGGTGGATGTGCGCGTCACCCACTGCGGCATCTGTCACACTGATGTCGCGATGGTCGATAACGACTGGGGCATGTCGCAGTACCCGGTTGTGCCGGGCCATGAAATCGTCGGCACGGTTGCCGCCGTAGGCGCGAATGTGGATCGCCTCGCAATCGGGCAGCGTGTCGGCGTCGGCGCGCTTTGCGGCTCCTGCATGAAATGCGAATGGTGCGAGAGCGGCGCGCAGCATGTCTGCCGACAGGTTGTGGGAACCGTCATGGGCGAACATAAAGGAGGCTTTGCTTCCCTGGTGCGCGCCGATAAATGGCAATTCGCCCACCCAATACCGAAGGAGATTGCTTCCGAACACGCCGGGCCGCTGCTGTGTGCAGGCACGACGGTTTTCACTCCGCTGCTTCGCTGCAATGTGCGTCCCACGGACCGAGTAGCAGTGGTTGGAATCGGCGGCTTAGGTCATCTAGCCGTTCAGTATCTGGCGAAATGGGGATGCGACGTGACCGCGATTAGTTCAACGCATGACAAAGACGAGCGGGCGCATAAGTTCGGAGCAAGACACTTTATCGCCACTCGCGGCACCGATGAACTTGCGAAAGCAGCGAGATCGTTTGATTTCATTCTGTCCACAGTATCCGCCGATCTGCCTTGGGACGCCTACTTAGCGGCGCTGCGGCCTCAAGGCAAGCTTTGCATCGTCGGCATTCCTGACAAGCCCATTTCTTATTCACCGTGGAGCCTCATCGCAGGCGAGAAGTCGGTGGTCGGCGGCCAGCCTGGGTCGATTGATGAAACGCAGCAGATGCTTGCTTTCACCGCTCTGCACGGCATTAAGCCAATGATCGAGATGTTCCCAATGGCGGAAGCGGACGCGGCGCTCGCTCATACCCGCCAAGGTAAAGCGCGGTTCCGGGTCGTGCTCACTGCTTAATTGTTAGTACTGGTACGAATCAGTTTTCGGTTGCGTTTAACAGTTCGATTGCAAATGCGTTCCTTTCGCGTCTTACTGAGGTTGATTGCGCACGTGCGCGGTCTATCAAAATAGGGGGATTTTGGATGCATCTGCTCTGGACTTTAATTATCGGTTTGGTAATCGGAGCCGTCGCTAAATTGTTAATGCCGGGCAAAGATCCTGGCGGCATTTTCATTACGATTTTGCTGGGCATTGCCGGTTCGTTTGTGGCTACGTTTCTTGGTCAGAGTTTGGGCTGGTATCGGGATGGCTCATCAGCAGGTTTTATTGCTTCTGTTATAGGGGCCATGCTGCTGCTGTTTATCTACCGGCTTTTCCGCCGTAATTCAACCGTCTAAATGCAAACGGGTGGAAGCGTAATTGCGCTTTCACCCGTTTGCATTTATTCACCGGTTATCGGTTAAGCTTGCTGCGTCGGCCTTCCGCAGCCACGCGACGACCTTCCACCCGCGTTGTGGTAGCAAGAGAAGTAACCCGTATCACAGGAATTAGCGAATTCTGTTCTTCCCGGCGAGGCTGGCCTGTATTCTGATGAGCGATTTCCTGATTCAAGCCCGCCACAAAGCTTTCAATCTGCTGCTGCATCGCTTCCATCTTTTCGCGCATATTCAGAATGATTTCAACACCCGCCAAGTTCACACCTAATTCTCGGGTCAACTTCAAAATTACTTCTAGCCGTTCCAGATCCTCATCAGTGTAAAGCCTGGTATTGCCGTCGCTGCGCGAAGGCGCAAGCAGTCCTTCGCGCTCATATAAACGCAGTGTTTGCGGATGGATTTCGTATTTCTCAGCTACTGCCGAGATCATGTAAGCGGCTTTTGATTTTCCTTTCATCATGGTTCCTCCGAACCCTATACCTTACGCCAGATCTCCGCTCGAACATCGTCGGTTTGCACCTGCGCCAGTTCCCGCAGCAGTTCCCGCGTTCGTTCGTCATGCACGCTTGGCGCTTTCAACACTACTTCCACAATCTCGTCGCCGCGCGTGTCTTTGCGAGAATTGAATACGCCTTTTTCCCGCAGCCGAAACTTCTGCCCGTTCTGCGTTCCCTGTGGAATCTTCAACAAAGCACGACCGTCAATCGTTGGAACCTCAATCTTGGCGCCTAAACCTGCTTCGGACATCGTTAATGGGATTTGGATCTCAATATTATCCCCGTCACGTTTAAAGAATTCATGTTCTTCCACCCGGATGGTGATGTACAAATCGCCTGCTGATCCGCCAGCGTTCCCGGCGTTTCCTTTTCCGGCCACGCGCAGTCTTGATCCATTAGCCACTCCCGCCGGGATACGCACTTCTACAGTATCGGGTCGGGCAATCCGGCCTTCGCCGCGACAAGTGGGGCAGGCATTACGCAATCGCCCTGTGCCGTCGCAGCGCTGACAGCGCAAGTTGAACTTCATCGCGCCCGCCATCTGAGTTACCTGACCGGTGCCGTCGCATTCCGGGCACACTGCCACATTGCCGCCAGCCGAGCCTGAGCCGCCGCAGGTTTCGCAGGTTTCCTGGCGGGAAATGTTTAAGCGTACCTGAGTGCCTTTAATCGCCTGCCAAAAATCAACATTCAAACCATATTCCAGGTCCGCGCCCTTTTCGGCCACCGGCGATTTCGGGCGTTTTGCGCTGCTGCTGCCGCCGAACATGCCGCTGAAAATGTCGCGAAAGCTGCCGAATCCTTCGCTGGAACCGGGTTCAAACGGAGTTGATCCGCCGTTCTGTGGCTTGGCGAATTCACTGAAATCAAAACCTTCGAATCCCATTCCCGTGCCGGGCCGTCCGCCCGCTCCAGCGCCTGGATTGGGCGGCATGTTTTCGGAGTAAAAGCCATACTGGTCGTACATCTGCTTCTTCTTGTCGTCGCTTAGAATGTCGTAAGCTTCCTGGACTTTTTTGAAGCGATCTTCGGCTGCTTTGTCGCCCGGATTCAAATCGGGATGATGTTTGCGCGCTAAGCGACGATAAGCTTTGCGAATATCATCGGCATTGGCTCCGCGCTTCACGCCCAGGGTTTCATAATAATCTTGTTGTTTCGCAGGCATGGCTTTTTACAAAAACGGCGGCTGGTTTCCCGAGCCGCCGTTCCCTTTCACCGTTCTTGCTTTTGTTTAAATCAAGCGAGAAACGACGCTTACTTCTTATCTTCCACGTCAACAAACTCGGCATCCACCACATTGTCTTGAGGCTTCTCCTGATTCGGAGCAGCACCGTCCGTGTGCGGAGCGCCGGTTGCGCCATTGGGTCCTGTGCTTTGCGTTTTGTACATTGCTTCCGCCAGCTTATGGCTTGCCTGGGTGAGTTTGTCAGTGGCTGTGTTCAGTTTATCCGCGCCGCCTTCGCTCATGGCTTTCTTTACATCTTCGACGGCTACTTCAACGTTCTTAGCGTCGGCGTCGGAAATTTTATCCCGATGCTCTTTCAGCATCTTTTCCACGTTATAGACCATTGCGTCAGCGCGGTTGCGGGATTCAATTTCGTCCTTCTTCTTGCGGTCGTCAGCCGAGTTCGATTCCGCGTCGCGGGCCATCTTCTCCACTTCGTCCTTGCTCAGGCCCGAAGAAGAAGTGATGGTGATCTTCTGCTCGTTGTTGGTCGCCCGGTCCTTGGCGGTGACATTCAGGATGCCGTTGGCATCAATGTCGAACGTGACTTCAACTTGCGGGATACCGCGCGGAGCGGGGGGGATGCCGACCAACTGAAACACGCCTAACATGCGGTTGTCGCGAGCCATCGAGCGTTCGCCCTGGTAGACCTTGATTTCCACCGAAGTCTGGTTGTCGGAAGCGGTGGAGAAGACTTCGCTTTTCCGGGTTGGAATCGTGGTGTTGCGTTCAATCAGCTTAGTAAACACGCCGCCCAGCGTTTCAATGCCGAGCGAGAGCGGGGTCACATCAAGCAGCAGTACGTCCTTCACTTCGCCGCCCAACACGCCGCCTTGCACTGCCGCGCCGATAGCGACTACTTCGTCCGGGTTCACGCTGCGATTCGGATCTTTGCCGAACAGGTCGCGAACAATCTGCTGCACTTTCGGAATGCGGGTCGAGCCGCCGACAAGCACCACTTCATCAATCTGCTGCGGAGTGATTCCGGCATCTTGCAAAGCTTGTTTGCAAGGGCCAACGGTGCGCTGCAGAATATCGTCAATCATCTGCTCAAAACGGGCGCGGGTCAGCTTAATGTTTAAGTGCTTCGGTCCGCTCGCGTCCGCAGTTAGGAAGGGCAGGTTGATTTCGGTTTCAAGCAGAGTGGAAAGCTCAATTTTGGCCTTTTCCGCTGCTTCCTTCAAGCGTTGCAGCGCCATCTGATCGCGCGACACGTCAACGCCCTGATCCTTCTTGAATTCCTGAATCAGCCAGTCGATAATGCGCTGGTCAATGTTGTCGCCGCCTAGGTGGGTATCGCCGTTGGTGGACTTCACTTCCACTACGCCGTCGCCCACTTCCAGAACGGAAATGTCGAACGTGCCGCCGCCGAAGTCGTAAACCACAATGGTTTCGTCCTTCTTTTTATCCAAGCCATAGGCCAGTGCCGCTGCAGTCGGCTCGTTGATAATGCGCATTACTTCCAAACCGGCAATCTGGCCGGCATCCTTGGTTGCCTGGCGCTGCGCATCATTGAAGTAAGCCGGTACAGTAATTACCGCTTTGGTGACTTTTTCGCCCAGGTAAGCTTCAGCAGCTTCCTTGAGCTTGCCGAGAATCATGGCTGAAATCTCGGGCGGCGAATATTTCTTTCCTTGGATCTCAACGCGGGCATCCCCGTTGTCACCCGCCACTACTTTGTAAGGGACCAGTTTGGTTTCCTCGTTAACCTCATTGAAACGGCGTCCCATAAACCGCTTAATGGAATAAATGGTGTTTTCGGGATTTGTAACCGACTGGCGCTTCGCTACTTGACCAGCCAATCGCTCTCCGCCCTTAGTGAAACCCACCACTGAGGGAGTTGTTCGGCCACCTTCCTGGTTCGGAATAACGGCCGGCTGCCCGCCTTCCATTACCGCCACAACCGAGTTCGTGGTTCCGAGATCAATTCCGATAATCTTACTCATGTGATCATTCCTCCGCCAATCCGTCCAAATCGCTCCGTGCAAGCGTTTCGTGATCAGCCTTCATTTAGCACAATTCCATTATCAGACTTGAGTGACCGGTTGTCAAGAAAACCTGAGAACAATTTTGTTAAGCTTACTATTTTTATTCTCCTGTTTCTTCTGAGTTCCGTCAGTTCGGCTCCCTTGAGCGCGGCCACTCTAACTGTTGCTGCCGCAGCCGATATGGCCAGCGCGGAAAAAGACTTAACTAGTTCATTTCATGAGATTTACCCTTCGGATCAGATGCGATTCGTTTTTGCCGCCAGCGGTGCTTTATCGCAACAGATTGCCAACGGCGCGCCTTACGATGTATTCCTGTCTGCCAATGAGCAGTTTGTGGACCAGCTTGCCGCCGCTCGGAAGGTGCTGCCCGACACCGTTCATGTTTACGCGCTGGGTGAGCTTGGCATTTTATGGCGGGACGGCAAGTCTCATCAAATTAAAGATTTGCAGGAAGCTCAGATTCGTTTGATCGCTATCGCCAATCCAAAACTGGCTCCTTACGGCGCGGCTGCCCGCGAAGCTTTGGAGCATGAGCATCTCTGGGAAACGGTTCAAAGCAAGGTCGTTTTCGGTGAAAATGTCCGGCAAACCCTACAAATTCTGGAAAGCGGAAACGCTGATGCGGTTCTGACTGCTTTTTCCCTTATGATTGGCCGCCCCGGCGCCAGCGTCATCCCATCTGACTGGCACAAGCCGATCCGCCAAAAAGCAGGCGTTATAGCAGCTTCTTCCAATGTAGAACTGGCCCGGAAGTTTTTGGCTTTCCTGCAAGGCCCTGGCGGATCGGCCATTCTACGCCGGCACGGGTTAAACCCGGCGAAGTAGCCGCTCATCCAGAAGTTCAGTGCTCCTCGTAAACACTAATACCGGAATAGGACTAGGGTTAACATTGATGATGCGCCATTGGATGAAAGCTGTATTAGGGGCCGCCGGATTGTTGTTTTTGGGTTTTGGAAGCCCACTAAAGGCCGACACATTCCAAACGTTTAATTTCACCTATTCCGGAGCGGCTCTCGGCAACACCGCCGTAGCGGTGGGGCAAATTAATCTTGATGAAACGCTACTGCCTAATCCTGGTAGTTCATTCAATACTCCCGATTTTGTGCAGGACCTGACGATTACCGTATCCGGCGCCGGCACCGGCGATGGAACCTTCACCAAATCTGACTTCAGCACCTTCTATTGGGACACGGGCGGCGCAACACTGAATCTGACGCAGAATCTGGTTGGCCAGCCCACAGCGGGATCGCCGTGGGGTTCCTTTGACGGCAGCGGCGGCGATTTTAACTTCTTTGCCGTTTCCGCGCCTGCGCCTTACGGCAGCTACTACTTCACGCTCACCACTAACGGCGGAACCGGCGACCCGATGCAGCTTACCAGTTTTGCGCCTACGCTTACGTCTACGCCTGAACCCGGCACTTCAGTGTTGTTGATTCTGGCAGGTTCCTGCTTACTGGGCTTGGGAACTTGGCGGCGGCTGCGGCGCGTGTCTGCCTTACAATCTTAAAGACTTCACGCCTTCGGGTGCGCTTTGTCGTAAGCGGCCATCAGATCGGCTAGAGAAACGTGAGTGTACTTTTGAGTGGTGGAAAGCTGCGCATGGCCGAGCAGTTCCTGAATAGCTCGCAGATCGGCCCCGTCCGCCAACAAGTGAGTCGCATAAGCGTGGCGAAAGCTATGCGGATGCACGCTTGAATCGCCGCTGGCTATCAACGCATAAAATTTCACCAGACTGCGGACATGCCGATCGCTTAACCGGGTTCCGCGATTGTTCGCAAACAGGGCCGGTTCATCCGGCTTTGTTTTTCGCGCGGCAAGGTAACGTTCAATAGCCGCGATCGCCCGCCCGGTAATTGGAACCTGCCGCTCCTTGTTTCCTTTGCCGCGCACCTTCAACCAGCTTTCGATTAGATCCACATCTGCCACGTTGAGGCCCACCAGTTCACTAACGCGAAGGCCGCAGCCGTATAGCAGTTCAAGCAAAGCCAGATCCCGTTCTTTGGAAGGTTTTTCCACCAGCTTGCCTTCTTCGGCTGCGTCCAGAATGTGATTGGCTTTTTCCGCGCTCATTACGTCCGGCAATCGTTCCGGCGCTTTAGGCGTTCGAAGGCGGCTGACTGGATTCACCGCAATGGAGCCTTCCTGATGAAAAAACTTAAACAGCGATCGCACCGCCGCCAGTTTGCGGCGAATGCTGATGGTGCTGAGCTTTGCATCGAACAAAGACGCCAGCCATTCCCGCAGCACCAAAGCATCAATCGCGCCCACTTCCGGCGCGGGTTCGCCGGGCGGCTGTAGAAACAAGGCAAGCTGCTCAAAATCAGAGCGGTAGTTCCGCAGTGTGTGCTGCGACGTGCCGCGCCTTGTTAGTTCGCTGAGGTATTGTTCTACCCCTTCACGGAACAGGAGCATCAGGCATGAACCAGCATTCCGGCAAACTCATCCATCGCTTCCACAGCTCTCCGGCAGACTTCCGCATGACGTGCTTTTTTATCGTGCCGAAACTGTTTTTTCGCTTGTTCATCCAAAGCCGGAAGTAAATCAAAGGTGATGTTGGCTGGTTGAAAATGCCGGGGATCAGCCTTGGTAATGTAGTGCAGCAGCGACCCGAGCGCGGTGGCGCGGGGAAATACTTCGGGCCTTTCGCCTTGAGCAATCAGCGCGGCGTTGCGGCCCGCAATCAATCCGGTGGCAATGGATTCCGCATAGCCTTCCACGCCGGAAATCTGTCCGGCAAATAAAACCAGTTCATGATTCCTGGTTTGCAGAGTGGGTTGCAGAACCGTAGGCGAATTGATGTAAGTGTTACGGTGCATCTGGCCGAAGCGCAGAAATTCCGCCTGCTCCAGGCCGGGAATCAAACGGAACACGCGAGCCTGGTCACCAAACCGCATGTGATTTTGAAACCCGACCAGGTTGTAACTATCGGCCCGCTGGTTTTCCTGCCGAAGCTGCACGGCGGCATACGGCCAGCGTCCGGTGCGCGGGTCATCCAGGCCCGCCGCTTTCATGGGACCGAAGCGCAGGGTTTGGCGGCCGCGCCGGGCAATTTCTTCAATCGGCAAGCAGCCTTCAAAATAAGGCGTGTTGTCTTCGGGAATATGCGGCTCATAATGTTCGGCTTCGAGCAGGGCATCCACAAAGGTTTCGTACTGCTCTTTATTGAAGGGGCAGTTGATGTAATCGTCGCTGCCATCGAGCGATTTGCCGTAGCGCGAAGCGCGAAACGCGACATCCATGTTCACTGAATCCGCCGCCACAATCGGGCTGATCGAATCATAAAAGAACAAACGTTCCGACCCGGTAAACCGGCTGATTTCTTGCGCCAAGGCGTCGCTTGTCAGCGGCCCGGACGCAATCACCACCACTGCCTCAGCACGAATAGCTGTTGCTTCTTCCCGCTTAATTTGTATGCGCGGATGTGTTTCCAGCGCTTGGGTGATTTCGGCAGAGAACACAGCGCGGTCTACCGTGAGCGCATGTCCGCCGGGAACACGCGCCGTTTCCGCCGCGCGCAGCAGAAGCGAACCGAAACGGCGGCATTCCTGTTTTAAAAGCCACGGCGCGGAATGGGTTTGCTCTGTTTTCAGCGAATTGCTGCAAACCAATTCACCGAAGTCATTTGTTTTATGAGCTGCCGTTTGCCGATGCGGGCGCATCTCATAAAGCGTGACGGACGCACCTGCTTCCGCCGCTTGAAAGGCCGCTTCGCAACCCGCTAAACCGCCCCCGATCACGATCACTGGTTTCACGATTCTATTGTGCCGCATTGTGCTCGTGCTGCCGTGCGGAAGTAGTAAGTTCTGTTTGTTCAGCAAGAAGCAAATTTACTTTAAGCTGAAAGGATCTTGTGAAGTCTCTAAATCCACCTTTGTCAAGCCGTTGCTAATGTTACTGAAACTAATTAGACTAAAACAATTTGATAGTAGAATGGTTTGGAGGATAACAAGCATGCCCACGTCAGAAAAGAGATGCGAAGAAGGTTTCGAAGCTGCTGCGCAGCAAACGGTCATCCAAGGCGGTTAAAAGCGTAGCCGGATTAGACTTAGCCCAGGCGAAGAGGGGAAAGAAACGTAATTAAATCTCGCCACTTCTGGTCGGCCATATTTTTGCAACATATTCGGGGTTGATTTTTTGTAGCCCACCTGAAAACCTTATTCCAGAAACGAACGTTTTTGAGACAATGAGTTTAGCTTTCCCCTTGGACAGATAAAATAGGCGCTCCTATAGCTGATGTCGATCTCACTCAGGAAGAAGCAGATAATCTCATCGCGATGGAAAAGCACCGAGAGGACGACAAAGTTACGCAGTTTCCTGGTCCAGGTGACCGCTTAGCTGTTCCTCTCATCTCTTCTTATGGCAGGGAGAGCTTTACGCTCGATATAGTGCGGACTCGGATCAAGCTTACGAAGGCAACATTCCAAAATCGGGCTCGCCAATCTGTCGTTTTGATGCGGCTCGATATAGATGGGCCGCCGCATCGCAATCCTGACGGAGAAGAAATTCCATGTCCGCATATACATATCTATCGGGAGGGATATGGTGATAAATGGGCTTCGCCTTTGCCGCCGTTAATTTATCCCGCGACGGACAATCTTTACGAAATGTTGGAAGCCTTTATGGGACACTGCAACATTACGGAGCCGCCGGCTTTCAATATAGGACTTTTCTAATGACGACTGTAGCCGAAATCGAAAAGCTTATGGAGGACTATCGTGCATGGCTTAGAGATAAGACGACTTTGCGTGAGCTTAATGGTGAGTGGGTAGAGGTTACCACGCCGTACCTGGACCGGCACAACGACGCTCTACAAATCTATGTTCGTAAGGATCAAGAAGGACTTCTTCTGACAGACGATAGTTATACGCTTCACGATTTGGAAGCTTCTGGATGCAGTTTAAGCACTGAGAAACGTCAAAATCTTTTGAAAACCACACTTAATGGTTTTGGGGTAAAACTTCATAACGAAGCCCTTGAAGTCTATGCCACCCTCCAAACATTTCCACTCCGAAAGCATAATTTGATTCAAGCAATGCTTGCCGTAAATGATTTATTTTTCACAGCCAAATCTGTCGTTGAAAGTTTATTCCTCGAAGATGTCGTTGCTTGGCTCGATAACCATGATGTACGGTATACTCCTAATGTTAAATTCACAGGCACGAGCGGGTATGACCACATGTTTGATTTCGTCATCCCGAAGTCGCGTAAGCAACCTGAGCGTGTTGTGCAAACGATTAACCGTCCATCACGGGGCACTGCTGAAAGCTTTATCTACAAGTGGAGCGATACAAAGGAAATCCGAGCATCGGATTCACGGGCGTATGCCATGCTGAACGATACAGGCGGGCAATCAATTCCTTCAGAAGTTTTAGATGCCTTCCGAGCTTACAGCATTCATCCAGTGCCGTGGAGTTATAGGAACCAAGCGTTAGAAGAATTGGCCGCTTAGAAATTGATGTAGTATGCGAACAGGCGTTTGCAGAGCATCAATTTTCCAACCGATGTCGGCGTAGCCATGCCATTGTTGCTGGGTCAAGAAAATCGGGGTCAAAGACCTCATTACAGGTGTTCCTGACCAGATCACTTGGGCACACAGGGGCACTCCGTCATTGATGCCACGAAGTAAACGCGTCATTGCTCCGGGACATCCGCATCACGTCACGCAACGGGGAAACCACCAGGAGAAGGTTTTCTCCTGCGAGGAAGACCGGAAGCTTTATCGGGCGATGCGGACCGAGTTTCTTCCGCCTTACGGCGTGGCGCGAAGCCCTATTGCCTGCTGACTAACCACGTGCATTCGATCGCTACGCCGCCGGAGACCTGAGGCTTATGCGCCGCGCTGCAACGCGTACACAGCGATTACGCGCGCTCTGCATCTGCGGTTACGGCAGAACGGACACCTTTGGCAGGCGCGCTTCCATTCCACGGTGCTGGACGAAGGCCATTTTTGGACAGCTTTGTTGTATGTCGAACAAAATCCGGTCCGGGCCGGCCTCGTGCTCCGGGCCGCTGACTGGCATTGTGGTCGAGCGCCCGCGCACGGCTCGGCTTGGCGACAGCGACGCCTCGGGGCCTTCTGCGCTGGCGAACTCGTTATGAGGCGGCACGCTGGAACCAGTGTTTGACCGAAGAATTGACATCAGAAGAGCACGGGCAGCGTTTGCGCGATGCACACAATCCGGCTTTCCGTTGGGAGACGCCCAGTTTGCGGAAGAACTGGAACGCCGCCTCGGTACATGCATGCGTCCCGCCAAGCCCGGCAGACCGAAAACAGCGCAAATACAGTCACACTTGCGTCAGGGGCGCTGCCTTGCGCCAGCAGGCCGTAATCGGGTAAGGAGGTTTTTGGACCCCGGTTTTTCTAAATATGAAGCAGGGGTACTGGTGCTTGACAAGTCCGAAAACAAAATCTAGGCTATTATTTAGAATTCTAAATGAATTCTAAAAGTTAAGCAGACCGGAGACCTGTTATGCCGAATATGGAAGTTAAGCCGCGCTTCACAGTTACTGACAGCACAATTTTGTTGGTTGATCACCAGAAGACAACACTCGATTGGGTGAAGAGTATGCCCAAGGCGAACGTCATTGCCAGTTGTCGAGTTTTGGCACGTATGGGTACAACCTTCGCCATGCCCTTGTTCCTGACTACCACGATGGAAGAGTATGTCGGGGCTACAATCGAGGAGATTCAGCAGGTTGCAGCCGACGCCTTTCAGTCGCGCTTCAAACGAGGCGGGATCCTAAGCTGCTTCGATCAGCCGGAACTGACAGCGGCAGTAAAAGCAACCGGTCGGCCAAACCTGATTCTGGCCGGATTGACAACCGATATCTGCCTGTTTTGGGCCGCGCGCGATGCGGTCCGGCTTGGTTACAACGTAATGGTTGTGGCCGATGCCTGCGGCACGATGACTTCGCTGGGGGATGAAACCACTTTCGACCGCCTTCGTCAGCTAGGCGTGACCGTGGCCGTAACTAATCAGGTGGTAACGGAATTACAAAATGATTTCGGCAGCCCCGATGGGATTAAAGCTCAGCAGATTCTCGGGGATGAAGTGATCTCAAAGCTTCAGCCGTAGACATGCGCCCGCTGTGGAAACATGCTTTGGAGTACCGGCAGATATGCAGATTCGCTTACTTCTGGTTACCGGTGTTCTATGGTGTATGGCGGCAGGCAGGATGTCCGGACAAACGGCAACTCCTGCCGTCCCTGTGATTCCGCCGCAATACACGCCACTGGTTTACGACATTGATTGGTCCTATTTGAGCGATCCGGAAGCTCACCGGGATTGGACGGATCGACTGCACTATGTGCAACTGGGTAATCCAGACGAATTTCTGGCCATCACGGGCCAGATTCGGGAACGGGGCGAGTATCAGGATCAACCGGCATGGGGTGCGCAGCCGCCTGACAATGGCTACTTCCTTCAGCGATACCTGCTGAGCGGAGATCTTCACTGGGGAACTCACTTTCGGACCTTTGTTCAACTGAACAGTGGGCTCATTTCCGGTCGCGATGGCGGACCGCGTCCCGGCATCGACCGGGACGAACTGGATTTCAATCAGGCTTTTCTGGACTTAATGCTTGGCCACGATCGGAAGCCGAATGCCACGCTCCGCTTAGGCAGACAATTGGTATCGCTTGGTTCCACGCGCTTGGTCGCCACCGGTGCGGGACTTAATGTTGAACAACCATTTGACGGGATCCGACTCACCGTACAGGCAGCAAATTGGACAGCCGACGTGCTCGCGCTCCGGCCAGCTTCCATCCAGACAGGTGTCGTAGATAACAAGCCCAATTCCTCGGAAGCGCTCTGGGGTTTATACGTCACGCATCCCATTCCCGGTTTACAAAGCGCAAACTTCGACGTTTACTACTTAGGATTTGACCATAAGAGCACACGCTATGTTCAGGGCATCGGCCGCGAACAACGGGAAACAATAGGAGGCAGACTCTGGTCTCACAAGGAAACCTGGGATTATGACTTCGAGTATACGGGGCAGTTTGGACGATTTGCCGGCGGCAACATTCGCGCTTGGGGAGCCGGCTATCACCTCGCGTACACATTTTCAAATCGACGGTTTTCGCCCCGGCCCGAACTGGATGGCGGCTTCTTAAGCGGCGATGCCAATTCGCATGACAAAACCCTAAGCACTTTCAATCCGCTGTTCCCTAATGGAAACTACTTGAGCGAAAGCATCCTGCTTGGCCCGTACAACCTGATCATCACGCGGCCCACCATCAAGATGGCTCTTTCGAAGAAGGCGAGCCTCAATACGAACGTAGAATTTTTATGGCGAGAAGCCGTGAGCGATGGTATTTATAACATTGTCGGTATTCTGATCCACCCGGCTGCAGGATCGAATGCCCGCTACATCGGTTCCCAGATTCAGGAAGAGATCAGCTATGCTTTCAATCGTCATCTGACGGGGGCACTTGCGTACGAACACTTTTTTGCGGGGGCTTTTCTCAAAAGCAGTCCGCCTGGACACAGCTTGAATTTCCTATCTCCACAGTTGACGTGGAACTTCTGAAGGCGCGCCATGAGTTCATCGGTTCAAGGTTGGCTTGTGGTCGGTTTGGTTCTGGCGAATGCTTATTGTTTGGGTGCGGACTGCGTGGAGCGGTTCGTTAACTATCAAACCTGGCCTAAAATTCACGTTGCGTCGTTCCGGGCCTACCACCAAGCCCAAACGCCACTCATCGGTTGGTTCGTTGTGCTGCCGCTTGGAATTTCCACATTGCTGCAAGTTGCACTGCTTCTATTTCATAAAGAGGCGAGGATTGACGGCAGACTTGCCTGGATTATGTTTGCGTCCTCGATCGCAGGGGCGTTATCGACAGCTTTCCTGCAGCTTCCCATCCATCGAAAGTTTAATCGGGACGGTTATTCGGAAGGATTAATGAACCAATTGTTGGTTACCGATTGGATTCGAAAGCTGGCCGATGTCGTCCGCTTTCTAGCAACTGCTTTGCTGCTCAGGAGCATCATCCGGCTTTAGAAGCCTGAAAGTCAGATAGTTTCGCTGTCTTCCTGTTTGGGCGCAGCCTGCAACTTGCGAAGCAGCGTGGTAGCGGTTTTCTTTTCATCCGTAGAAATGCCTTTCATGGCCGCGGACAGATGTTTGGCGTGTAACGGGAAGATGCGGCGCAGTAATCTCCGGCCTTCGTCTGTGATGCTGCCGAGGATAATGCGGTGATCTTCCTCCTTTGCGCGACGAACCAGAAATCCGCGCTGCTCAAGCTTCTTCACCGTATAAGTAGTGCTGGCGCCGGTGAGAAGAATACGGTGACTCAATTCGCCTAAAGGAATGGGACCACCGTGATATAACGTCGTGAGGACGGAAAACTCAGTCATTGTCAAGCCGAGCTTCAGCATACGAGGACGAACCTGATCATCTACGTACTTAAACGAGCGGCCGATGGCGAGGATGAGTTGCAGTGACGCCTTTTCGTCTACATCTTCATTCTCGGCCAAGTCTTCAGGACGATCTGCAGTGCTTGAGCCGCTGAGCCGCGTCATTTCTTACAGAATAGCGAAATACATCATTTTGCTCGACTGGGGCAATCCACACCCACCCAAGCACTCCCGAACGGTCAGGATAAAACTTACTCCCGGCGCTGCCTAATCTGACCTATACACTCGTCGTAACCCGAATTTCACTTGACTTCAGGAGGGTTTCTTTTTACATCTGGAATGCCTGCTGAACTTGTCTGTAAAAACATCCACCATGCTCCACACTCATCCCATTCCGCCTCATCTGACCCGTCATGCTGCCGTCGGCAAACCCCGGCGCGCTTTCGGCAACCCCGTTTCCCCTCTCAAAGATATGACCCGCTTTGAGCCGATCCCGCAGCCTGCTCCCGGCAATCTGGCCGTGCCATTCAACATCTTCGATCCCAAAGCGAGCGCGGCAGCGGAAAACGCCGGAAAACTGGTTTTTCACTGCGTTGGCGACACGGGCGGCATACATGGCGTAGCCACTCAGGAAGCGATTGCCGTAGCGATGGAAAACCAGATCAAGAACGCCGCTGAAGGCGATGTGCCGGCCTTTTTCTATAACCTGGGCGACGTAATCTACTTCAACGGCCAGAGCACGCTTTACAAAACCGAGTTCTACGAGCCGTACCAATACTATCCGGCCCTCATCTTTGCCATTCCCGGCAATCACGACGGCGACACGCAGGTGTATTCAGGCGATCTGCCCGATACCGAACCTTCCTTGTACGGCTTTTTCCAGAATTTCTGCGCTTCCACTCCGCAGCATCTCAGCCCTTATCGCATGTCGATGACTCAGCCTTATGTTTACTGGACCTTGGACGCGCCATTTGTCACCATTATCGGCTTGTACTCTAATGTGGAAGGCGCGCTGGATGCGCGGGGCCGCAACGATCAGCAAAGCTATCTTGAAGCGCAATTAAAAAACGCTGATCCCGGTAAAAAGGTGCTGATCACCGTTCACCATCCGCCGCTTTCGCTCGATTCAGCGCATGGCGGCACGCCCGACATCCTGACCGCGATTGATCGCGCTATCAACGCGACCGGGCGCACGCCGGATGCTGTTCTCTCCGGCCACGTCCATAATTATCAGCGTTTTTCCAGGGTGATCAACTCCCGAACAATTCCTTACGTGGTGGCCGGCGCCGGTGGCTACGCCAATGATGCTCGCAGCATGCATAAGCTACAGCCCGGCATGGAAAACGAAAAGCTGCCATTCCAGACCACAATGAAAGGGGTGGAATTGCAAAGCTTTAAACAGGACGAGCCGGGGTTTCTGCGCATTACCGCTTCACCGCAGAGCGTCAACTTCGAATACTGGATAGTGCCGTTTGATGATTCCGCTTCCTCGCTGTTCGACCAGTTTTCGGTTTAACAACGCGGCTGAGGGTCTATACTTCGAAAAGGTTCTAAAAACATTGTGGCCACAGTTGAACAACTCTCAAATGAATCGTATGGCTCGAAACGCTCCCGGCCTAACCCGGCTGTTCTGAAGTGGGCTCGCCTGCTTCATCTGTGGCTGGGGACTTTTTTCGCTCCGGCCATTATTTTCTTCGCGTTTTCAGGCGCTCTGCAAACCTTTAGCTGGCACGAAACCACCCCCGGCAGTTCGTATAAGCCTCCCATGTGGATTCAAAAAATGGGGCAGCTTCATAAGAAGCAGACCACTGTAATGCGGGAGAGAAAACCCGAGCGCAAGCCTGCTCATGAAGCGGAAGGGGAGCGTCCGCGCAACGCTCAGCCGGAAGCGCCGCCATCCATGCCAGCATCCACGCTGTTGTTGAAGATGTTCGTGTTCTGGATGTCAGTCGGCCTGATTGCCACTTCCATTCTGGGCATCTATATGGCTTTTAAGTTCAATCGCGATCGGCGCTTGGTTTGGAGCCTGCTGATCGGCGGAACCGTGCTGCCGGTTCTCCTTGTTCTGCTTTAACTCAGTTCAGCCGTCTGCCGGATACAATTAAGACTGAATTAAAACTCCTTGGAGTTTCCTCGAATCAATGAATCGAACCGCTATTATTATCGGAGGTGGCCCGGCTGGGCTTACCGCCGCTTTTGAACTCTTAACGCGCACCGACGTGAAGCCGATAGTTCTGGAAAAAAGTAGTGCCCTGGGGGGCATTTCAAAAACCATCAATTATAAAGGCAATCGCATCGACATCGGCGGCCATCGGTTCTTTTCTAAATCTGATCGCGTGATGAAGTGGTGGCTGCATCAACTTCCGATGCAGCAAACCGAAGATGGCGGCCCGGCGCTGCAGATGGCTTATCAGGGCCGCACTCATGAAATGCAGGCAGTCGGCACGGTTGATCCAACCAAAACTGATCGGGTAATGCTGGTGCGGGAGCGTAAAAGCCGGATCTACTTCCAGCGCAAATTCTTCAATTATCCGCTTTCTCTTTCTGTTGACACGCTTTCCAAACTGGGGATTTTTCAAACTCTGAAAATTGTTCTCAGCTACGTGCGCAGCGCCGTGTTTCCGATCCGCCACGAAGGAAGCCTGGAAGATTTCTTTATTAACCGGTTTGGACGAGTTTTGTACAGGACGTTTTTCAAATCCTACACCGAAAAAGTTTGGGGCGTTCCTTGCAACGAGATCAGCGCGCAGTGGGGAGCGCAGCGCATCAAGGGCCTTTCCATTCGCAAGGCGCTCGCGCACATGTTCAAGCAGGCTGCCCCTAAAAAAAGCGACATCTCGCAGAAAGATGTCGAAACCTCTCTTATTGAACGCTTTCTGTATCCGAAATTCGGTCCTGGGCAGATGTGGGAACAGACTGCCGAAACCGTGCGGAATATGGGCGGCGAAATTCTGATGAACTGGCAGGTGCAGCGCCTTCTTCATGAAGGCGACACTGTGACCGGAATCGTGGCCTTGAACACGGAAACCGGCGAAGAGCGAAAGTTTACCGGCGACTTCTATTTTTCCACCATGCCCATTAAAGAACTGGTGCAGGGCTTGGTTCCCGCTGCTCCGGCAGCGCAGCAGCAGGTGGCCGATGGTCTGATGTACCGCGACTTCATTACGGTTGGTCTGCTCTGCCGCACGCTGCAAATCAACGTGGCTACAAAAAACGGTAGTTCCGGAGTAAAAGATAACTGGATCTATATTCAGGAGCCGGATGCGCTGGTCGGGCGGCTTCAGATTTTCAATAACTGGAGTCCTTATCTAGTGAAAGATCCTCAGAATACTTGGATAGGGCTTGAATACTTTTGTAACGAAGGCGATGCGCTTTGGAACCGCGCTGACCAGGACATGATTGATTTAGCCAAACGCGAAATGCAAAAGCTGAACATTGTGGCGCCGGAAAACATCTTAGATGCTACCGTGATTCGCGTGGAAAAAACGTATCCGGCTTACTTCGGCACGTATGACCGTTTCGATGAGGTCCGTTCTTATCTGGATCATTTTGAGAATTTATTCCTGGTGGGCAGAAACGGAATGCACAAATACAACAACCAGGATCATTCCATGTTAACGGCCATGATTGCAGTGGATAACATCATTGCCGGCGTGAAAACGAAAGCCAACCTCTGGGCCGTCAACACCGAACAGGAATACCACGAAGAAAAGCAAGCCGCGGAATCAGAAATCAACTCGCAGCTCGCGCAGGATCACGTTGCCAAAGCAACTGCTGCGGGTCGTTAAAGCAAGGTGAGCAATGAAGCCGCCGTTTCGATTTTCGGTTTGCAACGAAATCTTCCAAAAGAGTTCGTTTGCTGATGGCTGCCGCCGCAGCAGGCAATTGGGCTACACCGGAATCGAGATTGCTCCTTTTACGCTGGCCGAGTTTCCTAGCCAGATCAGCACCGTGGAACGAACAGAATACCGGCGCATCATGAGAGAAGAGAATCTTTCGTTTGTCGGCTTGCACTGGCTGTTGGTGTCGCCGGCCGGCTTGCATGTTACTGCGGCTGAGGCTGGTCTGCGCGCCAAAAGCTGGCAGCATGTTCGGGAACTGATTGATCTTTGCGCCGATCTGGGCGAGAACGGCGTGATGGTGTTTGGTTCGCCGAAGCAGCGCAACGCTGTTGACGGCATGTCCGTTTCTGATGCGGTAAAAATTTTCACGGACGAACTGGCCCAGGTCGCGCTCCAAGCTGAACAGCGCGGCGTTCGTATTTTAGTGGAAGCCTTACCGTCAAATCAAAGCAACGTCATCAATACGCTGCGTGAAGCTGTAGCGGTGGTGGAACAGATCCACAGTGCTGCGGTGCGAACCATGTTTGATACGCACAACGCAGCGGACGAAACCGAACCGCACACTGACTTAGTGCGGCAGTATTTCAATTACATTGCTCATGTGCACGTAAATGAAATGGATGGGCGCGAGCCCGGAACCGGCGATTATGACTTTGCAACTCTGCTGCAAGTACTAGGAAAGATTCAATACCAGGGCTGGATATCGCTGGAGGTTTTTGATTTCGCCCGGGATGCTGAGATAATTGCCGGGGGATCACTCAGATATTTACACGAGCAGCTTCAGCTTGCCCGTGAATTCTGAAACATATGATACGTTCGATTGTGACGGGAGGAGCCGGTTTTATCGGTTCGGCTTTGGTGCGGCGTTTGCTGCGCGAGGGCCATCAGGTGGCGGTGATCGATAACCTATCTACCGGGAACAAAAAAAACTTAGAGCAAGTGGCCGCAGCGGTGCCGTTTCATCCGGCAGACATTCGCCATTATGAGGAGATTGCACCGCTTTTAGAACGAGCCGACTTTGTTTTTCACTTAGGCGCTTTACCATCAGTGCCGAAGTCCATTCTTGATCCGGTTCCGAGCCATGAAACAAACATCAATGGAACTTTTAACGTACTGCGGGCTGCTGCAGCCGGCAAAGTAGGCCGTCTTGTGTATGCGGCATCCTCCTCGGCCTATGGCGATACGGAAGTGCTGCCCAAGGTGGAAACAATGGCGCCGCATCCTAAGTCGCCCTACGCGATTCAGAAGCTAGTAGGCGAGTACTATGCAAACAGTTTTTCCGCTTCGTTCGGCCTGCAAACCGTGTCGCTGCGCTTCTTCAACGTATATGGCCCCCGGCAGGACCCGAGCAGTGTTTATTCCGGCGTGCTTTCCATTTTTCTGAGCTGTTTGATTGACCGGCGCAGTCCTACCATTTACGGCGACGGCGAGCAGTCCCGTGATTTTACTTATGTGGAAGATGTGGTGGACCTGCTGTTGAAAGCCGCCTGCGCTCCCCACGTTTCCGGGAACGTTTACAACGCCGGCAACGGCAACCGGTATACGCTGAACGAGACTTGGGCTTTGCTGCAGAAGATTGAGGGCATTGAACTTGCCGCTCAGTACGGCCCGCCACGCCTGGGCGATGTGCGGGATTCCCAGGCTGATGTGGCTGCCGCCGCGCGCGACCTGGGACATGCTCCACGATACAGTTTTGAGGAAGGGCTTCGGTTAACTTTGGATTGGTATCGCAAGCACCGCAATCAGTAAATCTTCCGTAAAAACGCTAAACTGGAAGATGAAACTGCAGCGTCAGAAATGTCTTTCATCCAAAATCAGTTCGAACGCAATTTTTTAACAACCTCAGTTGATTACGTGTTTAACTGGGCGCGGAAATCGTCCTTGTGGCCCTTATCGTTCGGGTTAGCGTGTTGCGCGATTGAGATGATTGCGTCCACCACCGGCCGTTTCGATATCGCCCGGTTCGGCGCGGAAGTGTTTCGTCCCAGTCCCCGACAATCCGACCTGATGATTGTGGCTGGGACTGTGACGCTTAAGATGGCGCCGGTGTTGAAGCGCATCTACGAGCAGATGCCTGAACCGAAATGGGTCATCTCAATGGGAGCTTGTTCAAGCGTGGGCGGCCCTTTTAATACTTATTCAGTACTGCAAGGCGTAGATCGCATTGTGCCGGTGGATGTTTATGTCACTGGCTGCCCGCCGCGCCCGGAAAATCTGTTCTATGCTTTGATGAAGCTGCAGGAAAAGATCGATAACACTCCGCATCTGGTGCGCAAGCCGACCTATGTGCGGCTGGAAGAAACGATGCTGGAAGACTTCAAAAAGCGCGTGATGGTGTCCCAGGTCCAGGAACCAGCCGTACAGGAACTGGTTACTCTGCGGTAATGTTCAGCAAGAACGCGGATCATATTTATCATTGTGAACCGTTGCAGCGTTTGAACTGGTTTACCCACGGCTTCAGCACGCGGCAAACAAAGAACGCTGGTTTAGGTGTAACAATGTTGCGGCAGATTCATTCCGCGCAAGTGCAGAACGCACGTGGTCTCACCGACCGCGTTTGCGAAGGGGACGCGTTAGTTTCCAATGAGATCGGAAAACGAATCGGCGTGCGCACGGCGGATTGCGTTCCGCTTCTTCTCGTTGATACGCAGAACCGGGCAGTCAGCGCTATCCACGCCGGATGGCGCGGCACAGCGGCTTCCATCGTGACGCAAACAGTGGAACGGATGGCGCAAGACTTTGGTTCGGATTCTCTCTACATTCACGCTGCGATCGGCCCTTGTATTCGTGCTTGTTGTTATGAAGTAGGCGAAGAAGTGCTGGCAAAATTTCAGCAGTTATTTCCCGTTAATCCGCCCGTAGTGGTTGAAAACAACCGCATCAAACTTGATCTGGTTGAAGCGAACCGCCGTTTGCTGGAACAAGCGGGAATTCAATCCTCGCAGATCTACGACTCGAAGCTTTGCACCTACTGCGCGCCGGAAGAATTTTATTCTTATCGGCGAACGCCTTCTGACCCAGGACGATTAATTTCATTTGTTGGTCGAACAGAATAAAAAACCGGCGCGTCCCCTAAGCTTAAGCTCAGTGCAACGCGCCGGAAATTAATGCTTCGAGATACGAGAGAAGGTGACCTTAGTTAGGCTGCGCTGACGAGAATTTCTTCAAACATCTCGTCATTACCTTCTTCACGGTTCCGATCAGCTTGTTCCTGGCACTGAATACAAAGCGCTGTCCACGGTACTGCCGCTAAACGCTTAGGGCTGATTTCTTCTTCGCAATGAAGACAGATGCCAAATGATCCTTCATCAATGCGGCGCAGTGCTGAGCGAACGTTGCGAAGCAAGTTGGACTCGCGATCAAGATTCCGAATAGCCAGTTCACGCTCTGCGGCGTGCTGCACTTCATCTAAAGCGTCCGCACTTTTCTCAATGGTGATCGCGTCGCGGTTGCGCACAATCCGTTCGAGTTCTTCCTGTTTTTCTTCCAGGATTTTTTTGAACTTATTCATTTCTACTTTTGTCATTTTAGTTCTCCTTCTCTCAATCTCAACTTCACACTCTTCAACCCAAACTTCGTATTAACTGAAACCTTCCGTTTAGACGCACGACCAATCAAAAAGGTTCAAAACTACAACAGAACACTACCTGAAGAAATTGCTAGGACTTGGGATAAGCAAACGCCATGCCGCGCAAACAACTGCAACTTCGAGAGGCTAGGATTAACGCTGAATCGGGCGTTCGGGCTTATCTTACCCGAAAGCGGCTGATCCAGAGATCTCCAAATCATATCACAGCCTATAAGCAATTCAAGAGCCATTCAACTATTTTTCGAATTTTCCAGTAAATTCATAATTTTAATCTCACGAGCCCTTTAATTTTGTCCAGGGTTCAAACAGTGACCAGGAACTTTATACCCGTTTCGGCAGAACTGCTTTCTGCGTGAGCAGTTCTTTTCAAAGCTGTACAGACGCAGCAAGGAACGATTGCGTTTACGGCTGATGGGAAAGAAACGGGTACTAAGCTTTTTGGTATAGAACTGTAACTTTCAGTCATCTGCTTACGATAAGTGCATCCAGCAGACAAATTTCTCAAAAAAATAATAGATTTCCGATAGCAGTTCGCCGGATAAGGTGATTTTCTGAACTAAACAGGCGGAAAAACAGAGACTCTACTTGGAGCGGATGCCGATGACCGAAGCTATTACTCCCAGATCGCGGCTATCCCCAGCCGCTTGGTGAGTGCTGCTCAACGTGAAATCAGCCAGAATCATAGGATCATTCAAAGCATTGGCCGGTACATCGGCACGGTAAATAAATTCGCCCGGTTTTGAAAGAGTTTGCGAGGGAAGCGCTACTCCATTCACACTGGAACTGATTCCCAGCGGAGCCTTCTGAATGCTATCGGGAGTGACTGAGCCTTGCAAGGTAAGCACTGCGCCCTTTTGGGCCGCGCCATCGGGAGTTTTCAGATTCACGGTGAATTCCTTGCCGGTCCATCGCCATGCGCCTGCTTCCAAATCGTAAAAACCATGAATCAACTGTCTTTCGGTGTGGAGATCCGACATGCGAACAATGCTTTGCGGACCCGGCTTGCGGCAGCTTCCCGTCAGCAGCGCCCACACAAGAAACAGGCCGGAGAATTTTACGGTGAGATTGCGCATCTTTCTACTTGTACCAAGCAGCTATAAAAACTGGGACCGCCGCCTATGTCGGTGAGCCGGTCCGGGGTAACGGAATTGACTCCCAATCCCTTGGGCGCGAGCTTGTTCCAGCGGACGCTGCGGGACCGCAGTACGCCCGGCTGCACCGAATCGCTCAACTTCGCTTCGAAATAGCATTCGCCCCGGTCATTGAAAACGCGAACAGAATCGCCGTCGAGAATTCCGCGCGTTTCCGCATCGCGCGGATGCAGTTCGCATAAGGCGTTTTGTTTCGCTACTTCCGGGCGATTGCCGAATGTGGAGTTCATGCTGTTATCGTTTTTGGCGGAAATGAATTCCAGCGGATAACGGCTCAGCAGAGCCCGGTCGCCGTGCCGCGATTCCAGCGGAGGAGCAAAGGCCAAGTCTTCCGCGCCGAATTGGAATTTCTGATTGCGGGTTCGAAACTCTCCTTTGGCAAAAGGCAGAAACGGCGCTTGCGGATCTCCGGTTTGCAGGCGAATAAACCGGTGTTGTTTTAAAGCCTCCAGAGTGATCCCTTGCAGGAAGGGAGAAGGAGATAACAACGCCTGACGCATCATGTCATCTTCGGTGTCTTTGAAACAAGGATCGGAAAACTTCATGCGCTGCGCGAGAAGGCGAAACACATCAACGTTAGATTTTGTTTCTCCCGGCGCATCCAACGCAGGCAAAGCTAACTGAACATAGTAGTGGCCGTAAGCGCGGTATAAATCGGTATGCTCCAGAAACGTCGTGGCCGGAAGAAGCAGATCGGCATAATCCGCCGTATCCGTTTGGAACTGTTCCAGAACCACGGTGAACAAATCGTCCCGCAATAAACCTTTTCTAACTTCGTTCTGATGCGGCGCAATCGCGGCAGGATTCGAGTTGTAAACCACGAGTGCTTTGATCGGCGGATCAGAAAGGGTGTTGAGCGCCCATCCCAATCTGGACATATTAACCAGACGGGCTTGCCGCCCGAGCGGTGAACAGAATTGAAGATCCGGTCGCTCTAAGGCAGCTTGGTTGAATTCAAACGCGCCGGAGGTGCTTAGCTGCAAGCCGCCGCCTTCCTGCTGCCAGGAGCCTGTCAGTACAGGCAAAGCGGTAATGGCACGCACCGCAGCGCCGCCCCGCTCGCTGCGCTGTACGCCGTAGTTCAATCGGATGACGGCGGGTTTGGTATCCGCATATTCACGAGCAAGCAGTTCAATATCCGCGATTGATAGCCCCGTGCAGCCGGCGGTTCGTTCCGGCGTGCAGGCGCGGGCTAACTCGGCCAGTTCCGCAAAGCCTTCCGTGTGCTGCCGGATGTATTCGCGGTCTTGTTTGCCTTCCCGCAGGATGAGATGAATCACGCCTAAAGCCAAGGCCAGATCGGTACCAGGATGAACCGGAAAATGCCGATCCGCCGCTTGAGCGGTCCGGCTGCGAATCGGATCAATCACGTAGAACTTCGCTCCTTGACGGCGAGCTTCCACGATGAACGGCCACAAGTGAGGATTGGTTCCCAGGATGTTTGCGCCCCAAGCAATGATCAGCTTGGCGCGAGAAAACTGTTCCGGTTCAGTGCCAAGCGAAATTCCTTGCGAGGCCAGCAGAGCCGCTGTTCCAGCCGCCGCGCAGATGGTGCGATCCAGGCGCGAAGCACCGAAGCGGTAAAAAAAACGGCGATCCATGCCGGAGCCGTTCAGCAGTCCCATCGTACCCGCATAACTGTAAGGAAGTACCGATTCAGGACCATGCTGAGCGGCGGCATCGCTGAAACGCTGTGCGATTTCATCCAATGCTTCGTCCCAGGAGATGCGGCGAAATCGCCCTTCGCCCTTTTCGCCCATGCGCTTCTGCGGATAAAGCAAACGTTCAGGATGGTAAACGCGCTCCAAGTATTGGGCGACTTTGCCGCACAAGAATCCCCGCGTAATCGGGTGCGCAGGATCGCCGCGCAGTTGAACGCCGCGATTCTGCGCATCAACGCGAACTTTGATGGAACAACAATCAGGGCAATCTAATGCGCAAACGGAATACCGCTCCGTGGTCATTAGTTTTTATCCTGGCAGTAACAAAAACTACGATTGTTGAACGTGTTCCAGAGATGATTTTGCGTTTTTGGCAGCGGCAGCAGCAGCAACAGCGCGTTTTGCGGCCGAACCATTAATAAATCTGTAATAGCGGCCGTAACAGTCCGTGCAACGTACTGGACGCACATACAGGAACAACAAGGGCAGATCAAACCATTTCAGTCTGGAACGTCTGCCGCTGCGGACCGTGCCGCAGTAAGGGCAAAAGGGTTTCATAACCGGCTCGTCTTTCATTTCTTCAGGTACGATTAACGACTCGGTCAACATGGAGGTGGGCATTTGCAATCTGGTAGGTAATTAGCTCCTACACTTCTATGGTAAAAAAGCGAATGCCGGAATGCAATCAAAACCGTGTTTCAATCGCGTAATATTGGTGACAGTACTTTTCAAGAAAAGCTGTTGAACAAGCATTTCTTACCCAATGAAAACTATTACCATTGACATTGGCGGTACTAAGTTCAGCGTGGCTGGTTTCGATGGCGATGAACTGGTACTTCGTGAATCGCGCGCCACCAATCGCGAAGGCGGGCCGGAGTGGCTTTGCGGCCAGATTGCCGAAATTGCCGTTGAGTGGCGGGTTTCAAACCGCTTTGCGCCGCAACGGGCCGGAATCGGCTTCGGCGGCCCGGTTGATTTTGAAAAACAGGCAATTACATTTTCGACGCACGTTACCGGATGGAAAGATTTTCCGCTGCTCGACAAGATGGAAGAAGTTATCGGCGTAAGACCCATAGTGGACAACGATGCAAACGTGGGCGCTCTAGGCGAATATACATTTGGCGCAGGCAGGGGTGCTGACCCGTTTTTCTACATGACGCTTTCCACCGGCATCGGCGGCGGCATTGTGTCGCGCGGAAAAGTGTATCGCGGCGCGGATTCTTATGCCGGTGAACTAGGCCACTTAAACATCAGGCCGGACGGCCCGGAGTGTTTGTGCGGATCAAACGGTTGTTATGAACGGATGTGTTGCGGCTTGTGGCTTGAACGCGATTACGGGCGTCCGGCCATTGAATTGTTGCAGGATGAGGAGTTCACGCGCCGCTATGCCATAGACCTGGCGCGAGGCTTGAAAGCCGCTATTATGATCCTGAACCCGGCGTGTATCGTGATTGGCGGCGGCATTGCGAAAGCCGGTGACCGCTTGTTCGGTCCCTTACGCTCCGAACTGAATCGCCAGATCACGAACTGGTCACGAGCGCGCGTTGATGTGGTTCCGGCGCAACTGGGAGACAACAGCGTCTTATACGGAGCCTTGGCGCTGTGCAAGGAGAAAGACAGATGAGTTTTACAAACACGTATCGAGCTGAACTGCTGGATGCAATTAACACAATAGATACCGGCAAAGTAGATGTGGCGATTTCCTGGTTTAAGGAAGTATTGGAAAACGATCGCCACGTTTTTGTTTGCGGCAACGGCGGCAGCGGGTCCACAGCTTCGCATTTTGTTTGCGATGTGCTGAAAGGGGCAAGCTTTAACCGGGAAAAGCGATTTCGCATTCTATCGCTTTGCGATTCTATGGCAACGTTGACTGCTTATTCAAACGATGTTTGTTATGAAGGTGCCTTTGTGGAACAGCTTAAGAATTACGCCCGGCCAGGCGATCTGGTGATGGCGTTGAGCGGTTCTGGCAATTCGGAAAGCGTAATCAGAGCGATAGAGTACGCGAACAACGCCGGCTGCAAGACGATTGTTTTAACTGGCCGCGACGGCGGCAAGCTGGGGCCGATGGGGCAGCTTCAAATTCAAGTTCCGGTGCATCACATGGGACGGATTGAGGATGCTCATCTGATCGTTTGCCACATGATTGCGTATCACTTAATGGAAAATAACTAGTCCACGCTTCATCTGGTTTTAATCTCCTGTTTCGGGTGCGTTAATCTTTGCATTCTTATGATAGGAATAGGTGGTAAGCTCCTATGGCTTTTAAGAAAACAGTTCAGATTGCAGTGATTGCTTCGGGCTTAGGCATGGTGATGCCGACTATATTTCCCCCTGGGAATACCGCGTTTGCGCAGAATATGCGGTATGAAGGTCCGCGACAAGTGGTCAGCCGCACACAAACGGACTTGGAACGCGCAGCTAGTTTTCTATCGCGTAATCACAAAAAGGACGAGGAAAAACGCGTGCGGAACGCGCAGCAGAATCTTTCGAAGCTGGATCGCCACTTTGCAAAAGGAAAATTTGATAAAGGCACGTTGGATACAGCGATCGGCAACATTCAAAGCATTCTCGACCATAATGTGCTGCAAGGCGAAGACCGGGACATGCTGATGCGCGACGTAACGGACCTGCGGACGGTAAGACAACAGCGAGGTTAACTATGCGAAGCTGCTGAGGCGGCGGTTCCTTCTAATCCGAGTTCCGCTGCCCGGTTCTTCATAGCTTCGATGCAGAACGCGATGTGATCGTCCAGATTCACATCCAGTTCTTTTGCGCCGTTGTAAATATCGTCTCGGTTGACAGCGCGGGCGAAGGCTTTGTCTTTCAGCTTTTTCTTTACTGAGCTGACATCGACCTCTTTGATGCTTTTGCTTGGCTTTACGTAAGCACAGGCGGTCAAGAAACCGGAGAGCTCATCGCAAGCGAACAACGCTTTTTCCAGCAGCGTCAAGCGCGGCACGCCGGTAAAATCAGCATGAGAAAGCACGGCGCGGCGGATTTCTTCCGGAACACCGCGTTCGGCTAAAATTGGTTCGCCTTTGACGGGGTGATCAGGCAGAGTGGGGTGTATTTCCCAATCGAAATCGTGCAGCAGGCCGGTAACGGCCCATTGTTCTTCGTTTTCGCCGAACTTGCGGGCATACGCAGCCAGGCAGGTTTCCACCGCCAGCATGTGGCGGCGCAGTCCTTCAGATTGCACAAACTCGCAAACAATGGCCCAAGCCTGATCACGCCCGATCACGACGATTATGCCTCCTCGACTTTGACGGATTGAATGGTGTCGCCCTGCTTTACCGAATCCACAATGTCCTGCCCGGAGCGCACTTCACCGAACACGGTGTGCTTGCCATCCAGCCAATTCGTTGCCACGTGCGTAATAAAGAACTGGCTGCCGTTGGTGTTCGGTCCGGCATTGGCCATGGATAGCGAGCCGATTTTATGCTTGTTGGGATTTCCCTTTGTTTCATCAGCGAACTGATAACCGGGACCGCCGCGTCCGGTGCCGGTGGGGTCGCCGCCTTGAATCATGAAATCCGGTATCACGCGATGAAAAACCGTGCCGTCATAGAAGCCTTCGCGGGCCAGGAACACGAAGTTGTTTACTGTTTTCGGAGCATCCTTGGCAAACAGATCGCAGACAATGGTTCCGCGCGAAGTGTTAAAAGTGGCGGAATATTTTTTGCCGGGATCAATGGTCATGGGCGGCTGGGCCGAATATTGCTTGCTCATAGCAACCAGTGTAGCGACTGATCGTACCTGAAACCGCGTTGCGGCGATTTAACGTTCGGACGGGGACGAGAACATAGCGCCAAGTGAAGGGCGAACCAGGCAAGGGCCGCAGCAGATGCGGCTGGTAAGAAACCAGCGGTCCGTTGCGCGGCATCTCGGCCGTTAGGAGGTGCATTTTGTTTTCCGTGCCCAACAGGTTCATAAACAGGTACTGTTCACCTTCCAGATGGTAGGGGTAGCGAAGCAGCGCGGCGTGAATTTGTTCCAGAACGGCTTGCTGCCACTTCACGCAGGCATAAACAAAAAGTTTTTGCGGTGATTTGAATGCTTCAAACCATTCGAGCGCGGTCTCCACTTCGCCCCGGTCTCCCCATCCGGTGGCGACGGAAAACACCACTGCTCCGTCCCGCTTCCAAAATAATGCGAACTGATCGCCGAGTGAAGTCTGCGGGGCGGAGCCGATTTCCACCTCGGCTTTCTTTTCCTTGGCCATAACACTCAGCACGGTTTTCAAGGTCTTGTTCCAGCAGCGGCGGCGGTCGGTAACAGCGAACGCGCCGGTATCGATGCCGGGCAGATATTCAGGGATCAGTTACAAGAACCGTTCGGCGAATGCTTCCGGCGAGATCACAGGGGGTGCAAACATGCTTGCTCCTTTATTTGGCGGCCGGCGGCAGCGCGGGCGCGCTGGAATGCCGGATGGTTCCGGCCAGGGCCTCGCTCATCACAATGTTGTAATCGGCAAGAATAGTGCCGGTGGCGCGCTGCAGCGCGGCCTTTGCTTTCTGGTAACTGGCGAGCGCCGAGATTTCGGCTGATTGCGCGGCCGCCAGATCGCGCTGGTATTGAATCACGAAAAATCCGGTGGACGCGCCGACATCGAGCTTCTGCTGTTCAGCGGATACGTTCTGTTCCTGGAAGATGCGCTCGTTGCGGGTAGCTTCGTAAGTGTCGCGCGCTTGTTCAAGGCCCAGGGAAGCGTTGGTGACTTCCAAACGAATCTGCTTTTCCAACTGGCGAATGCGGATCTGCTGTTGGCGGACGGTTAATTCATCGCGCAGCACGTCCGAGCGCGCAGCGCGGTTGCGAAGCGGCAGCGTCAGTTGCACGCCCGCGCCGTAGCTGGGAAAATTATTATGAACAATTTGGGTGAGCGCGTCGCCATAGCCGCCGGTCAGAAACGGATCTGCTGTTGCGCCGAGCGATTGCCGGTTAACCGCGCCGGCGAAACCGTTATTCTGCGCGCTGGCGACCAGGTCGAGCTCGGGGCGCAAAGCATTGCGGCTGCCTTCCAAACTGAACTGCGCATTTTCGAGCTGCAAGCGAACCTGGGCGGTGTCTGGTCTTGCATGCAAAGCTTGAGTGAGGAGTTCCTCAACCGGCGGAATGCTTTCGTTTGCAGGAGACGGCAGCTTATCAGTGGTCACAATCGCGGCATTGGCAATTGGACCGTCGAGGCGCGAGCGCATGAGGTAGTCTTTCAACACGGCTTCCTGCTGCCGTACCAGTGTATGAGCCACGGCCAGATCGCGCTGACGCCGTGAAAGTTCGGATTGGCCGCGTGTAACGTCAATTTCAGCGGCGGTTCCGGTTTGCCGCTGGTTTCTGGTATCGCGCAAAAACTGTTCGGCGCTGGCGACAGCTTGTTCGCGCACGCGCACATCTTCATCGAGGCTGACCAGATCCCAATACAAACGAACTACGCCGGAAACCGTAACAATCGCCTGCTGCGCAAATACCAGGTCGCTTACCTGGCGATTATTTTTCGCAATGCGGATATAGCGCCGGTTCACTCCCCAGCCGAAACCGCGCAGCAAAGGCTGAGTGATCGAAACGCCCACGCTTGACAACACGCCGGGATTGTAGAGAAACAAGGGGCTGTTCAGATTCTGGCGCGAGTTGTTGAAAAAAACTTCCATCGTTCCGCCCGTGGTGAATCCTTGTTGAAAAGCGGCATTCGCCACGGTTGTATCGGAATTCAGAGAGCGCACGCCCGGTAGAAAAGTGTTGTTCTGGGGATCAGAAATGTGGTTCCACGAAACATTGCCGAGAATCTGGCCGTCGAGGTTTGGGATAGCGGGGCCAGTCGGTAGGGGAAGCGAGCCGAGTTGAGAGAGATCAATTTGCACTCCCGGCCCGATCAGCGAGTTCAGCGTGGGCGTGTCGCCGCCGCCCAGGGTTCCATTCGGTGACACCTCCGGCGCGCCCAAGCCTACAGGCGTGTCACGAACCGAAAGCGGAATGCCGCGCGGCAGCGCACCGGACTGCGACCGCAAAACGTCGCTATCGGCTAAACGAAGGCTGTAGCGATCCAGTTCCAAATCGAGATTGTTTTCAAGCGCCAACGCAATGGCATCTTGCAGCGATAAGTGAAGTTTTCCGTCGCGCAACAGGGATTGCAATCTGGGACCATCTTCCAGGCGAGCGGGAGCAATGCGGGGCGTGCGGTAGCCGGTGGCGATGCCGCCTTCTTTCGGCAGTTCCGATTGCGGGAAAGAATTGGAAGGCGGCGTTGGCGTCTGCGCGGCAAGAACACCCGCCAGCAGAAAACAAGCGAAACACTTCACTGCTGCTTCTCCTCGCCATTTAGAACTTTCACCGGCTGATTTTCGGCCAGCGTGTCCGCCGGGTTGCCGGCTAATGTTTCCGAGCCGGAAAGTCCGGATAAAATTTCAACTTCCGCTCCTAAATCGCGGCCCACCTGCACGGGAATGTAATGAACATGATTGCCTGCGGCAATCTGCACCACCCTGGTTCCGCCTGCGTTAACAACCAGGCAATTGCCGGGCACGATCACAACCGGATGGCTGCGCGGCAGCACGAACTTCACTTGCCCATACATGCCGGGAAGCAGCCGCCCGGAT
Source organism: uncultured Bryobacteraceae bacterium (assembly GCA_964247975.1). Taxonomy (GTDB): domain Bacteria; phylum Acidobacteriota; class Terriglobia; order Bryobacterales; family Bryobacteraceae; genus KBS-96. The sequence continues at coordinate 41,295 of CAXTWH010000006.1, forward strand.
TTGTTATCCACCTGCACTTCGGTCAGCAAAGTGCGGCTGGCAGCGGCAATGGATTCCGCCGTGCGCGCGATTACGCCCTGAAACTGCTCGCCCGGCCGCTCCCGAATAATGATTTGCGCTTGCTGGCCGTTGTGAATATCGACGGAATAAGCTTGCGGAACACTCACTTGAATCCGCAGCGTCCGGCCCTGCGACACGCTGAACAGGTTGCGATCCCCGCCGGAACCGGCTGTGACCAGATCGCCTTTTTCCACTTTGCGCTCCGTTACCACGCCGTCAAAGGGAGCGCGCACGCGCTCAAATGCCTGCATTTGCTCCAGCCGATGGACGTTCGCCAGTTGCGCTCGCGCGGTGGCCTCCGCAACCGTGACATCGGCAGCGCGCGAACCAATGTTTGCTTCGGCAGTAGTTTGTGCGGCCAGGGCCGCTTTGGTTTCAGCCTGCCGGGCATTGAAAGCGCTGCGGCGTTCGTCGCCCGCTTGTTGCGGCAGTACGCCGTTATTCACCAAACGCGTCCATCGCTGATCGGTGGTAGCGGCGATTTCCTGGTTGGCCTGCGCTTGCACAACATTGGCCTGCGCCTGGATGACTTGCGCCCGCGCCTGCTGAAGATTGGCTTTGGCTTGTTCAATCGCGGCCCGCGCTTGTTCCAGATTGGCGCGGCTCTGGGCGAGTTCCTGGTCCACTTCGGGTGATTCAATTACCGCCAGCACCTGCCCGCTTTTAACCGGCGAGCCGATATCCACAAAACGCTCCCGGATATAGCCGCTGGTGCGCGCGTAAATGGCAGACACGTTGATCGGTTCCGTATTGCCGGGCAGTTCCAGTTCCGAACTTCCCGGAGCAATTTTCGCTTTCACCACGCTGACAGCCACCAGATCACTGCCCGCTCCTTCAGCGATGGCGTCAGCGCGACGACTTCGGCTGAGACGCGGCAGAATGCCGAGGGCCAACAACAGCAAAACAATAGTGAGGCTGATCCAAAGAAAACGACGGGACTTAGGAGGCGCCTGCATTGCGCCTCCTTCATGTATTTGCACGGGTTGGGGGGTGGTCACTGTACAGGTTCCTCTTTGTGGGCGACGGGTTTATGCAGCAGGCTAAACATCAGCGGCACAAAAAACAGCGTGGCAAAGGTTGCAACGCTCAAACCACCGATTACCGCGCGTGCTAATGGCGCGTTCTGTTCGCCGCCCTCTCCGAAGCCAAGCGCCATCGGCAACATGCCGATGATCATGGCGAGCGCGGTCATAAAGATCGGGCGCAAGCGAGTGCAGCCGGCGTCAATCGCCGCTTCCACCGGAGTGCGCCCCAGTTCCATGCGTTCGCTCGCAAATGTTACCAGCAGAATAGAGTTCGCGGTGGCTACTCCAATGGACATGATCGCGCCCATCAGCGACGGCACATTGAATGTAGTTTGGGTTAGAAACAACGCCCAAACAATGCCGGTGAACGCGCCCGGCAGCGCGGTGATGATGATGAACGGATCTTTCCAGCTTTGGAAATTGACGACCATTAACAGATAAACAAGAACGGCGGCGAACACCAGACCTAGCCCGAGGCGTCCGAAAGCTTCCTGCATGCTTTCCACCTGGCCGCGCATGACGATTTCGCTGCCGGGGGCAAGATTTTTGCGGAACTCTTTTAACACCTTGTTGATTTTTCCAGCGACGGCGCCGAGATCGCTATCCTGCACATTGGCGTACACGTCGAAAACGGGCTGCACATTGCGGTGATTGGCAACTACCGGCTGAATGGAATGGCTCACTGTGGCAAGGTTGCTCAACAACTGCGGCTGGCCGGCGGTTCGCACCGGAATGGGCGTGTTGCCTACTTTTTCCACCGAATCAAGCCGGTACTGCGGCGTTTGCGCGGCAACAAAATACGTCATCCCCATTTTCGGATCGAGCCAGAAGTTCGGCTGCACCTGCGAACTGGAAGACAATGAAACAAACAGACTGTTTGAAACATCCTGCTCGGTTAACCCGAACTCGGCGGCGCGGGAGCGGTCAATGTCAAGATGAATGTCGGGACCGTCCATCACCTGGTGCACATGCGCGTCTACCACGCCGTGCAGCGTGGAAATACGCTGGCGAATGCGCCGCGCAATGTCATAGTTCCGAGGATCGTATCCGGCTACCTGCACGTCAATCGGCGCGGGCAGCCCGAAGTTCAGAATCTGGGTTACGATATCGGCGGGCTGGAAATAGAAAAGCAGGTTAGGAAACCGCTCGGGCAGCCGACGGCGCAGTTCCTGAATGTATTCGGGCGTAGGCCCGTGCTTGCCTTCTTTCAAAGCCACCAGAATTTCTCCGTCAAAGGTGCCGATGGTGGCTCCGTCGCCAAAAGCGAAGTTGAACGATTCAGCGGGACGCCCGATATTGTCGAGCACCAGCTCGATTTCCTCGGCGGGCACCACGCGGCGCAGCTCCGCTTCCACCTGGCTGAAAATAATTTTTGTGTTCTCAAGGCGGGTTCCCGGCGCGGCGCGCACGTGCAGGCGGAACTGCCCGGCATCCACCTGCGGAAAGAAGTCACGCCCGATAAACGGAAGCAGAAGAAATGCGGAAGCGACAAAAGCGCCGGTGAGAAGAAAAGACCAACGGCGATTCCCGATAAAGCGGGTGAGCAGGTCCGTGTAGCGAGTGCGAACAGTGATGTAACCGTTATTGAAACTTTCATTCACGCGCCCAAACCAACTCTTATGCTGTTCCGGCTTGTTTGCCGAAACGCCGGTTTCGGGGTTGACCACATGCTGTTCGCCGCGCAGCATATAGGCCGCGAGCACCGGCACGAGCGTTCTTGACAGCAGATAACTAGCAAGCATCGCAAACACAACCGCAAGCGCCATCGGGGTGAACAGATATTTGGCGGGGCCGGTAAGAAACATAACCGACACAAAAACAATGCAGATGGTCAGCGTGGACACAAGCGTCGGGGCGGCAATCTGCGCCGCGCCTTCGAGCACTGCGTCATAAAGCGGTTTGCGGCCCATATGGCGGTGAATGTTTTCAATCGTCACCGTCGCATCGTCTACTAAAATGCCGATTGCCAGGGCCAAGCCGCCCAGGGTCATTACGTTCATGGTGTGGCCCATGGCGCTCAACACGCATAAGGAACTGAGAATCGACAAGGGAATGGAGATCGCAATAATCAGCGTGGACCGCCACGACCCTAAAAACAACAGAATCATCAAACCGGTGAGGCAGGCGGCAATAATAGCTTCGCGGAGCACGCCGTTGATGGAAGCGCGGACGAATACCGATTGATCGAACAGCTCCTTAATCTGCATGCCTTTCGGAGCAGCAGCGCGGCTTGCGGGCAGAATATGATTCTTGATTTCATCCACGATATCGAGCGTCGAAACCGAGCCGGTTTTCATGATGGTAAGCAGCACGGACGGCTTGCCGTCGGATCGGACCACGTTCTGCTGCACGGCATAGCCGTCGCGCACCTGCGCCACGTCGCGGATGTAAACTGTCGCGCCGTTCACAACTTTCACCGGAGCCATGTTTAAAGCCGCAAAATCAGGCGGGCTGCTGTTGGTGGATACCGTGTATTCTCGTTCGCCGACCTTAACCGTGCCGGAAGGCAAGGTAACGTTCTGGGCATTAATCGTATTGCTGATATCAATAGGACTTAGCCCGTTGGCCACCAGCGCTTCCTGGTCGAGATCCACCATGATCTGCCGCGAAACGCCGCCGTAGGGAGCGGGGAGAAGGGTGCCGGCAACCGTTGAAAGCTGCTGGCGAACGCGAAAAATGCCGTAATCGTAGAGTTCAGATTCGGTAAGCGTATTGCTGCTTAAAGCTAATTGAATGATCGGCACCGTATCCGCGCCAAAGCGCAGAATCCACGGCGGATTAACGCCGGGCGGCATACGAAAGCGGATGCCGTTGACGGCGGAGTTAATCTGCGCCATCGCGGCGTCAATGCGCACTTGAGGATGAAAATACACTTTGATCGTGGACACGCCGTTGAGGGTTTGCGATTCAATAGAACGGATATCGTTAACCGTTGCCAGCACAAACTCGCTGAAGGTGGTGATGCGCTTTTCCATTTCAGTGGTCGGCAGGCCGGTGTAGGTCCAGATAATGCTGACTACTGGAATATCAATCTTCGGGAAGATGTCGGTCGGCGTGGTTAGAACGGCGGAAACGCCCAGTAACAGAATTAATACAGCCAGCACGATAACTGTATAAGGCCGGTTCAAGGCGAGGCGAACAATCCACACGTCGGCAAATGCTCCTTTATCAGAAAAGCGCGTTTGTTAAAGCGGCTAATTTATTTTGAGATGTTTGCCGAAGTTGTTACGACTCTCCAAAGAACGATTTTGAAGCAATGTCTTGGGATGAAGCTGAAATGTCTCTTTTGAGGGGCTCCGCAGTTTGCCGAAAGTGTTAGTTCGAAACTTTTCTTTCGAGAGATTGCGTATCTAGCACCGCTATCTGATACTTGAATTGTAGGCGATAGGAGTCAATTTAATGGGCACACTGACTGGAAAAGTTGCTATTGTGACGGGATCCTCCAAAGGGATCGGCGCGGGTATTGCCGAGCGTTTGGCAGAGGACGGTAGCGGAGTAGTCGTCAATTACTCAAGAAGCAAAACGGAAGCTGACTCTCTGGTGGCCAAAATTGCTGCGGCCGGCGGCCACGCGCTCGCTGTGCAGGCCGATCTGTCGCAGCCCGAGCAAATCTCCGCTCTGTTTGCCGCCACCAAGGAGCACTTTGGCCGGCTCGATATCCTTGTCAATAACGCCGGTATCTACGAATACGGCGGGCTTGATGCCATTACGCCCGAGCAGATTGATCGACACTTCAACTTAAACGTCAAAGGCTTGATCCTGGCAACACAGTGCGCGGCCAGAAATTTCGGTCCTGAAGGCGGAGTGGTAGTCAACATCAGTTCAGGTGTTGCTCGTACTCCGATGATCGCCGCTCAGGTTTATAGTTCCACGAAGGGTGCCGTCGATGTGCTGACTCGTGGTCTCGCTCTTGAACTGGGACCTCGCAAGATTCGTGTTGTCGGAATTGCTCCGGGTCTTGTTTCAACAGAAGGCACAAGCCAATTGGACGCGCAAACAACTGCTTTTGTGGTCAGCCGGACTCCGCTCGGGCGCGTTGGGCAACCGTCCGATATTGCAGCGGCCGTGTCCTTCTTAGTTTCCGCAGATGGCGCGTGGATCACCGGCGAAACGATTCAGGTCGGCGGCGGCCTTATGTTCTGATCGCGGTGTAGAACTTTAATTAGGTGAAAACTTTAATTAAAGATCTACGAGAGAGGAGGCGGACATGAGACAAACGCTTGGAGTGAGCGCGGAAATTCTGTCCGTTCCCCAACTCAAACCAGCGAGGAAACAAGTATGAATATGGCAGCCGACTTTATCGAGATCACCGACGCTCTCTACCGCTTCGGCGCCGGCGTGGACGCGAACGACCGGGACTTACTCCTGAGCGCATTGGCAGCCGACGCGGCATTGGACTTCACGCGCAACAAGGCCCTTTGGGGTCTCGATTTTCCGTTGCTCGAGGGGCGCGACACCGTCGTCAGCGCTTTGCTATCAACTGTAGGCAAGCTCGATACCACCCACGTCGTAACCAATCCGCGCGTGACGGTTACCGGCAATGCCGCGTCGCTGACTGCCATCATAGAGGCGCAGCACCTGCCGCCCGGAGATCACTCCCGCCACTGCCTGATGAAGAACCACTACACGTGTGGGCTTGTGCGCGAGGACGACGAGTGGAAGCTTCGGCGGATCCTCGTCGAGGGTGTCTGGTTTACAGGCGATCCGAAAATCCTGATTGGTCAATAAGCCGATTGTCACCACGCAAGAAACTTTGATAGCTGGTCAATTCATTTTATGACTTGATCGCGGATTCCTTTGGAGCGGCACTGTATCCAAACCGTAATCTGCTTGTTTACCGCCGCAACAATCCGCGCCGCCCGGCAATGGCGACCGCTTCGGTGCGGCTGGTGGCGTCCAGTTTGCCGAGAATGCTTTTCAGGTGAGTTTTCACAGTCCCTTCGCTGATGAAGAGCCGGGCCGCAATTTCGCGATTGCCCGCGCCCGCCGCCACCAACCCGAGCACTTCGATTTCCCGCTCCGTCAGGTTCTCGGCTGCTACGTGCGCGGTTAGACGGTCCACAACAAACGTCGACAGATAGGTTCCGCCTCCATCCACGGTGCGAAGGCAATGCACCAGCTCGGTGCGCGGCACATCCTTCAGCAGATAGCCTTTCGCGCCCGCGCTGATGCCTCGGTAGATGTCAGTTTCTCCATCGTAGGTCGTCAGAATAATGATGAGCGCTTTCGGGTCTTCCGCCCGGATCGCTTCAATGGCCGCCACCCCGTCCATTACCGGCATGCTCAGATCCATCAGCGTAATGCGAGGCCGGTGTTTGCGCCAGAGATCCACCGCTTCGCGCCCGTTTGCCGCCTCGCCCACCACCGTGAAACCCTCTTGCGCCCGTAAAATTGAAGCCACGCCGTCGCGAATAATCACGTGATCGTCGGCTACCAGCACGGAAATCGCGGCAACCGGTTGGACGTAGGCGTTGTTCATCGCATTGTTTCCCTGGGAACGCTGACGCAAACGGACGTTCCTTGGGGTCCGCTCTCGATGCGAAGCGTTCCGCCCAGTTTGGTTGCCCGCTCTTTCATGCCTACAAGGCCGAAGCCGTCGGTTTTTCCCTCCGGCCGGAAGCCCTTTCCGTTATCTGAAATCGTCAGCTTCTGCGTCCCATCGGTGAACGAACAGCGCACCTCGATCCGTTGCGCCTGGGCGTGCTTGATCGCATTGGTGATCGCTTCCTGCGCAATTCTGAGAAGTTCAGGAGCGTGCGCCGGATGGAAGTGAACGGCGGCGTCGCAATCGACAACGACTGAAATTCCCGATTGCCCTTCGGCCAGGCGGGCCACCATCTGGAGAGCATCGGAAAGAGAGCCCGCGTCCAGTTCCGCCGGGCGGAGCGCTCTCACCGAGCGCCGCGCTTCAGCCAGACTGTCGCGGGCAATCCGTCCGGCATGTTCCAGGTGAGAATAGGCCCGCTGTTCATCATGCGATTGGATCGCTTGATCGACAGTCTGCAGTTGCATCAGAACGCCGGTGAACCCTTGCGCCAGCGTGTCGTGGATTTCGCGGGCGATGCGGTTTCTTTCTTCCAGGATGGCGGTTTCCGCAGCCTGGCTCTTCGCGTTTTCTGAAAGCCGGGCCATTTGCAAAGCGAGCGTGGCTTGCTGCGCCAAAGTGTTAAACAGTTCCAGTTCCGTGGGAGAAAGGGTCCGCTCGTCGCCGAATGCCACTCCGAAAGAACCGAGCAGTTCCCCGTCGATCACCAGCGCGCTCATGAGCACCAGGCGATGCCCGCGATGGCGGTGCCATTCCAGCGTGATCGGCGCCAGGTATCTACTTTCCAGGTGAACAAAAGCTGGTTGGCTGCGGGCGATCAGTTCCTGCCAGCCGGGAAATTCCGCAATCGGCACCGGGTGCGTGGAATCGCCATAAGGATAGCCGGAAAGGGTGGGGCGCGGTTTGCCGTTATCTACCGCACAAAGAATAATCAAATCCTGACGATCCGGGCGGTATTCGAAGATTGCGCCATCGAGCGCGCCAATCGTGCGGCAGGCTTCCACCAAAATCAGCGAAAGAATGGCGTCAGGGTCGGAAGCCCGCAACAGTCCGCTGCCGGTTCGCTTCATCGCTTCGTTCGCTTTAATCAACTCGGCGGCGCGCTGCTGGGCGGCTTTCTCCTGCTCGCGAATAATGGCGGATTGTTCGACCTGTGCGGCCATCGAATTCAATTCGAGCGCAAGCGATGCCTGGCTGCTCAGAGCTTTGAGCGTTTCTCGCTGTGTCTGGGAGGGTACGGTTGTATGCGTGAATCCGATGCCGATGTAGCCGACGACCTCGCCTGCATTTTGAAACGGCCACAGCAGCATCGCCTGGTTTCCGGCGCGGCGATGAAATTCCGCGGCTCCCAGAGCCCAGCGCTCGAAGTTATCGTCAACCAGAATCCACCGGTCTTCTCCGGAGATCAAGGACTGGATCACTCCAAGCGGGTCGCGCCGGGTATCGTCACGACTTTCTACGATGATCTGCTCCTCTTGCCAAAGAGGCTGGGGCACGACCGAGCCCTCGCGCACCAGCGCTAAAAATTCGTGCTCTGTGTCTTCGATGCGTTTCAACAGGCCGCTGGTTGCTCCCATCGCGTTTACGGCATGCACCAGGAAGACTTCGAAGATGTCCTGGGGAGTTCGTGCCCGCGCCAGAGCCTGTGAACTTTCCCGAAGCAGGCGATTGATCCGCTCCAGCTCCGCCGCGCGCTGCTGGGCGGCTTTCTCCTGCTCACGGACGACTGCGGCCGCACGCGCTTCCTCGGCCAAACGGCTAGTTTCCAGGGCGAGGCTGAGCTGTTTTGTTAACGCTTCGGCCAAAGCGATCTCGGAGGCGGTAAATGGATTTGTTCGCTTGCGGTAAATGCAAAGAGTAAATACTCGCACGCCTCCACGGGCCACTCCGAGATTCAGTTCCAGTTCCCAGTCCGTCCCGACGGCAAAAGCGTCGAATTCCGGTACCGCTGTGCCAATCAGATGGTCCAGAACGACGGGTCCAATAACCGTGAAAGCCGGTGCTCCCAGGTAGGCATCCGGCACGTCAAACCCTTCCGCCAACTGGCGAACCGTCGCAAACTTCTCCTGATCCAGCCGGACCAAATCTTCCGGGAGCAGCGTGTTCCCATTCCAAAACCAGTAACGGAGCCATGCTTTGCCTGACGGCTGATGGGTGTAGAGCGCACAACTATTGGCGCCAAATGTATCGGCAACAATCTTAAGAACGCGGGGAACGATCTGGTCGAGACTGGTGACTTCGCCAAGCGCGTCGATGGTGGCTTGAAGAGCATCATTGGCTTTCACCAGCTCCGCCGTCCGCTCCTGGGCGGCTTTCTCGCGCTCCGCAGCGATTGCTTCCGCGTGTGCTTGTTCCGTTTCGGCGCGTTCTACCGCGCTTGCCACCGATGCTGCTATTGCCCGTAATACGTCTATTTCGCTGTTAGTCCACTGGCGCTCCGTTTGGCAATCATCAAAGCCAAGAACGCCCCAAATTTGTTCCCGTACTCGCACCGGCACAATCAAATCGCTTTTGGACCCGGTGTGCTCGTTTAATTCCATGTACTGCCCGGTTCGGTCCGAATGCACCGATCGGTAAATTAGTCCGTGGTCGAGCAGCGCGAGCATATCCCGGTAGTCAGCGTCTGGAAGTTCCAGCCGGTCGTGAAACGAACTCCAGCGGATTGTTGAGCAACTGGTCCATTCTGCCAGGAGAACCGATTTCGCTTCGCTTCGCACTCGCTGCACCACATACACGCGGTCGAGTCCGAGCCTTTCGCCCATGATAGCGATGGCGGCTTGCAAGCCTCGCTGCAGGTCGCGTTCCGCCAGCAGCGCGTGGCTGGCTTCCACAACCGCCGTCAGCATGTTCGTCAAGCCGCCGCCGGCGACCGGTGATTCATTCGCGCAATCCGCTATGGCCTTCATTTGCTTCTGTCAGCGTATCCCTTTGGCGCGCAATAAGGCGCTGTACTGAAACGCTATCAAAATTAAGGCGCGTCTGCTTCTCTCAAAAGAGAGAGATCCAGTTCCTTCCAAAAGGCAAACAACTCTTAAAAATAGAATTCAGATGTTGCCGCGCTTCATTTCACCGGCGAGATAATCGGTAGACCGCCAAGCGAGAGCCAGAATAGTTAATGTGGGATTTTTTTCGCTGGCAGTGGTGAACGCTGAACCATCCACCACGAACACGTTCTTTACTTCATGCATCTGGCAGTGTTGATTCAAAGCGGATAACTTCGGATCGGCTCCCATGCGGCAGGTTCCGTGTTCGTGAATGGCTTCGCCGGCGGGGTCCAGATAGCCGCGCTGGAAAGGCAGGATTTCCGCTTTGGCCGAAGTAAGAATTTCCTCGGCGGTCGAGTACATTTCCTGCGACATCAGGCGTTCGTTTTCGCCGATTTTGTATTCAATGCGGAAACGCGGAACGCCATATTGATCGACGTTTGTTTCATCGACTACGATGCGGTTTTCCTTGCGGCCCAGGGTTTCGCCGTAAGGGTGAAGAGCCACCAGCGCGGGATAATGCCGTCGGATTTCTTTCTTTAAGTCCGCGCCGAAGCCGGGCAAACGCTTGGCCCAGGTGACGGAATCTTGAGAGCCGCAACCCCAGAACTGCATGCCGTAGCCTCGAATATAATTGCGCGGTTTGCCGTCGCGGTGATTAAAGCGCGGCATATAGATGTGTTCGCCGCCGATGCCGCTATCGTCGTAGACCGGGCCGCCCATCAACTCCGGCATAAAACCGTACATGTGAAATCGGATCTGCTCGCAGAGGTAGCGCCCGATCACGTCCGAAGAGTTGCCGATGCCGTTGGGGTAGAGAGTGGATTTAGAATTCAGCAGAATGCGGGTGGAATCCACGCAGGACGCGGCCACAATCACCACGCGGGCTTTGATTTTGTGTTCTTCCCTGGTTTGCCGGTGAAAGTATTGAACGCCGTTAGCTAAACCTCGGTCGTCTACCAGAACGCGGGCTACCACGGCATTGTCGATAATCTGCAAACGCCCGGTTTGCATAGCGGGTTCCAACAGATAATCGGTGGAATTAAAAAATGCGCCGACATCGCAGCCGCGTCCGCAGGCTCCGCAGAAATGGCATTTGGGATGCCCGTTGTGGGGCTTAGTGAGAACCGCTCGACGACCCGCCACAATGGAAATGCCTTTCTGCTGGGCGGCTTTCTGCAGCAGGCGTTCTCCGCAGCGAGGCGGCGCGGGCGGAAGCATGTATTTGCTGCCGGGCAGGGAATCCTGGTCATCGGTGCCGCCGCAGACGCCAATTAATTGATCAACCTGATCGTAGTAAGGCTCAATATCGGAATAGCGGATCGGCCAAGGAATGCCCCATCCGTCATGGGCTGGACCTTGAAATTCCAGATCCGAGTAGCGCAAAGCGACGCGGCCCCAAACGTTGGTTTTGCCGCCGCGCCCCCAAACCCGGTACAAGTGGAAAGGCTGGTCGGGCAGCGTTTCAAACGGCTGTTCTTTGGTGCTGAGGAAAAATTCCGGCGGGTGCTGGCCGTGGTCCAGGCGATCGGTCATCTGCCAGGGTTTGACATGGGACCAGAACTTAGCGCGATTGAACTTCTCGCCAGCATCGAGCAGCAGAACGTTCACGCCTTGGCGGGTCAGGTTCCAGGCGGCCATGCCGCCGGATGCTCCGCTGCCGATAATTACTACGTCGTAAGTTTGTTCTGATTTTGCTTGCTGCATGGCATTTACGCTTTTTGTGCCGGCCAGTGTTCGGGATGAGTGCAGCCCGGAAACTCGGCGCGGTAGGTGTTTCCTTTGTAACCTAACTCGTGCGCCAAACCTGCTTCCGAGTTGTAATACCACTCGATAGTGAGTTCCTTTAAGGATTGAAAGAACGCTGCTTCGCGCCCGGTTTTCGCTTCGCAGATCTGGGTGAGCAGGGCGATTTGAGCTTGTTCGGGCAAGCTGAGAAAATCCGGTTTTCCTTGTTTTTGCGCGGCGGTATTCAGGTAAGCGAAACCGTCCTGGTAAAGCGGATAAATTTCTTTCTTTTTAGAGATTGCCTGGTCGATGTGCCAAGCTACGCCGACATCGGCAGCGCCCGGCGTGTCGGTGCGGGGAATAATCAGGTCGGTGAGCCGGACCAGCGTTTCGTAGTCGCGGCCCTGGAACAGGAGCGTGGGTTTGGGCGCGGTATTCGCAGGTGACGGGGCGGTTTCCTGGGCTTCGTGGTGGTGTTCCGGCGTGGACTGCGCCCAAGCCGCCGCTGCCGTTCCAGCAACCAGCGTAACCAGCGCGCTTCTTCGTGTAGCCATTTGCGATGAGTATAACCGGTTGCGAGCGACCGTGGCCAGCCGACTGAAGTTACTGGTGCGGTAAGGGCAGAGTTTTCCGCTTCCTATACAATTTTGATTGATGAATCGAACTCGTGTCTGGATAACGGCTGGTTTGCTGTTATTGAGCTTGTGCTTATCGGCTTGCAATCGCAATCAACAGAAAATTATCGCGGTGATCCCGAAAGGCAATGCCGACCTTTTCTGGCAGACTGTTCACGCGGGAGCAATCAAAGGCGCCCGGGAAAAACACATTGAGCTAGTTTGGAACGGACCAGCGAACGAAACCGACATCAGCGCCGAATTGCAGATTCTGGAAACCATGATCAACCGGCACGTGGATGCGATTGCGCTGGCTCCTTCCGATCGCGAAGCTTTGGCCAACACGGTGAACCGCGCAGCCAAAGACGGTATGCCGGTGGTGATTTACGATTCAGCCATTGCGACGGACCAGTACGTGAGTTTTATAGCTACTGACAATTTTGCCGCCGGTCAGCTTGCCGGTGAACGCATGGGCGAGATTCTGCACGGCAAGGGAAACATCATCATGGTGAAAACCACGCCCGGAGGCGCGTCCACCACCGCTCGCGAGGATGGCTTCCGCAAAGTGATTACGCAGAAGTATCCGGGCATTCACATTGTGGATGAGCGTTTCGGCAAGGCGGTCGTAGCGACTTCACTGGATGTGACCGAGAACATGCTGGCAGCCCACCCGGACGTGAATGGAATTTTCTGTTCAAACGAATCGGGAACCACGGGCGCGATGCAGGCGCTGAGGTCGCGCGGCACCAAAGTAAAACTGGTCGGGTTTGATTGGAGCCCGACCACGCTGGCCGGGCTGGATAACGGGCAGATTGATTCGCTGGTGATTCAGAACCCGTTTCAGATGGGGTATGAAGCCGTGATTGCTTGCGCGGCAGCAATTAACAAGCAGCTCACGCAGAAACAGATCAATTTAGCCCCGCGCTTGATTACAAAGCAGAATCTGAACGATCCGGATGTGCAGGCCCAGGTGAAGCCGAATCTGAAGGAGTATTTCGGAGCTGTGCGAGAACAGTAATAATCTGTGGGCTGCTTAATGAGCAGTGTTCAAGTAACTCTCAAGCGCTGCACTCACCACCGCATTCAACTTCTTTTTATGTTCAATCGCGAAAGCGGCTGCTCGCTTATGTAGATCAGGTCCTATTCGAATATTGAAAGAACCTTTAAACGGAGTATCGGGCGTCCTTTGGTGCTTTTCACAGGTTTGAATGTAGTCTTGTATCGCTTCGCGAAAAGCTTCCTTTAAGCTGACTACATCCGTGCCTTCATAAGTGACCAAATCACGAATCCCTTCCAGTTTTCCGTGGAATACCTCGTCCTCGTCGCTGTATTGAACTGAGCCGATATAGCCGTTATGTTGCATCATGCTGCTCATAAATAACCTTGTTCTTTTAGGTGATTTAGAACGTCCCTTATTTGATATTGCTTCAAGATTTTGGCTGGATGCGGTTCATGTAAGCTGATTACCACGGCTGACTGGCTGTGAATAAATTTTCTTCGTGAACCGCTGCCATGTTCTTGCTTATATCCTAAGCTCGTTAAAACTGCTTCCAACTCGCTCCAGACAAAATTTTTCGGTTTTCTTTTTAGCCGATTTATCAGCTTTTCCTGCCGGCTCATGTTTTAGAGCTAGAACTTTATTGTCCTACGTAATTTCAGGATCTGCAACTATTTTCAGTTGCAGATCCATTTAATGCCGGTAGAACACCTGCACTTTATCGCCTGAGTGCGGCAGCGCATTGCCGAGGAAAGTAAGGTTAGCGCCAGACACAATGTAATCGGTGCCGGGATTGAGCAGAACACCGTTTTTATACAGTTGCAGGCTGGCTACCGGATTCGGGCTGGCAACGAGAGTGAAGGCCGCGTTCACGCCGTCAATGCTGCCGGCGGGAACTTCGGCATCAGCGAACGACACGGTGGAGGAACTGCCTGCAACGCGGTAGAAAGCAGTGAGAATATCTCCACTTTGCGGCGTTGCCGCAGCAATAAAGGTGATGGTGCTGCCGGAAAGGGAATAATCAACGCCTTGGCGGAGTGAAATGCCGTTGCGATAAAGCGACAAGCTCAGGGTAGGCGAAGGCGATTGGCTCAGCGTGAACGTCAGATTGGAGCCGTTCGCGTTGCCCGCCGGAAACTCGTTATCAACAAACCCGGTGTTGAGCGTAGTGGCGCCGGTTGACCCACAAGCGCCGCTGGTGCCATCCACATGCACGCAGTCAGACGCATTGCCGAAAACAGAGCCGATGTTGCCCAGAGCATCGAACATAGCAACGCGCGAGTTGGTGACCACGGAACCGCGAGTAGGCCGCGCCGCTAAATCAGATAAGAGATTAGTGACGTTGCTTTCGGTGATAGGTAGGGAGAACGTACCTGTTGAGCCGCCCGAAGAGCCGGAACCACTGCCGGCAGGCGGCGCGGAAACGCGAACTTGGTTCAACGTAAGCGGCGTCCAGCTTGGGGCAACCTGCCAGTATTCGGTCCACAATACGGTTCCGTCGTTGGATTCGTACTGCACCGTGTAATAAGCGCCGCTAGAAGCGTTAGTGGTGGGTACCAGCACCACTGAAAGATAGCCATTGATGATTGTGATGGACGTGCTGTGCGGAGCAATGGTCGCGCCAGTTCCTGCCGTAAAGCCGAGCCAAGAAACAATGGCCTGACCGTAAAAATTTGAGCCATCGGCATTCTTTACCGTGTCGCGTATTGTGGTGAGCGACTGCGCTCCGGCAGGAAACGCTGCTGCCGACAAATATAAGAAAAACCATGTGAAAAGCTTGCGGAATCGATCCATATTGCCTGACCTCGCTTAGTGCCGGGATTGCCGAGCGATTCGAGTGTAGGAGCGGAAGGAAGTGCAACAACACTGAGCGAGATCAGGGGAAGTTAGAAAAGCTTTTTATCTTGAACAACTTAAGAGAAAGAAAAAAGTTGAAAATTGTTGTGACTGAGTTTGGAGCGGGTGTTGGAATGCTATTTAGTCGTTACAGAACAAAGCCGTCTTTGCGCTCAATCCGTTCCGCGCCCACATAGGATTGCAGCACTTTCGGAACTTGGACGCTGCCATCGGCCTGCTGGTAATTTTCAATAATGGCAAGCCAGGTGCGACCGATGGCCAAGCCGCTGCCGTTCAGGGTGTGAACATCCGATTTGCCTTTGCCGGCTTTCATTTTGATCTGGGCGCGGCGCGCTTGAAACGCCTCAAAATTCGAGCAGGAAGAAATTTCTTTGTAGGCATTCTGCCCAGGCAGCCACACTTCCAGGTCATATGTTTTAGCTGAACTGAAGCCCATGTCGCCGGTGCAGAGAGCCATGCGGCGGTAAGGAAGCTCCAATCGTTCGAGAATGTCTTCGGCATCCCTGGTCAGTTTTTCCAGATCGTCATAGCTTCGTTCCGGGATGGAGAATTTCACCATTTCCACTTTCTGGAATTGATGCTGGCGAATGATGCCCCGCACGTCGCGGCCATATGAGCCGGCTTCGCTGCGAAAACAGGGAGTGTACGCGCACAAGGAAATGGGCAAACGATCTGCCGGCAGCGTTTCATCGCGGAACAGGTTAGTGACCGGCACTTCGGCAGTGGGAATCAGCCAGAGATCATGGTTTTCGCAGCGAAACAAATCTTCCGCGAATTTTGGAAGCTGGCCGGTGCCGAACAGACTGGCTGAATTCACCAGAAAGGGCGGCAGCACTTCCTGGTAGCCATGTTCGCGGGTATGCACATCGAGCATGAAGTTGACCAGCGCACGTTCCAGCCGCGCTCCCAAGCCCCAATACACGGCAAAGCGTGCGCCGGTGATTTTTGCCGCGCGCTCGGTGTCGAGAATGCCGAGTTCCGGGCCTAAATCCCAATGGGCTTTGGCCGGAAAATGAAATTCCGGCGGCTTGCCCCAACGCTTTTCTTCCACGTTGTCATCAGCACCTTTGCCGACCGGCACACTTTCGTGAGGAAGATTCGGAATGCTGGCTAGCAGTTGGCGAAATTCCTGTTCGAGAATGGCTGCTTCCTGATCGAGCGAAGCAATTTTTTCGCCCATCGCGCGAACTTGCTGTTGTTGTTCGCTGGTGTCGGTGCCTGCTTTGCGAAGTTTGCTGATTTCCTGACTGGCCGCGTTCCGGGCTGCTTTTAATTGTTCGCTTTCGGTTAAGGCCGCCCGACGTTTCCCGTCCAGTGCCTGAAAAGCAGGCAGATCAAGGTCAAAGCCGCGGGTTGCGAGCCGGTCTCGAATGGATGATAGATTATTGCGGAAGAAAGTAAGGTCGTGCATCTAGGAGCGCGCTTCGAGTGGAGTCCACTGCTGACCGTCCGGCGCTCCGGTGTAATCGGCGCGAGGGCGGATCAGGCGATTGTTCCGGTATTGTTCCAGGATGTGGGCGGTCCAGCCGGAGATGCGGCTGACAGCAAAAATCGGCGTAAACAGATCAATCGGAATGCCAAGGGAATAATAAGCGGAAGCCGAGTAAAAATCGACGTTCGCGTTCAGATTCTTTTCTTCTTTCACGGTTTTTTCCACCTGGGTGGATTTTTCGTAAAGTTCCTCGTTGCCGGTACTTTTTCCCAGTTCCTGGCTCAACTTTTTGAGGTGAATGGCGCGCGGATCGAGAACGCGGTAAACCCGATGCCCGAAGCCGGAGATTTTCACTTTGTTGGCCAGATCGGTTTTTACTTTGGCGGTGGCGTCTTCCACGCTTTTGGTGGCAAGCAGCATGCGAACCACAGCTTCGTTGGCTCCGCCATGCAGCGGGCCTTTCAATGCGCCGATGGCTGACACGGTAGAAGAATAAATGTCGGATAGCGTAGCCGCAGTGACGCGCGCGGCAAAGGTGGACGCGTTCAATTCATGGTCGGCATGAAGAATCAAAGCGATGTCGAACACTTTTTCCATGACCCGATCGGGACGCTTGCCGGTGAGGGTGTAAAGGAAATTGGCGGCGTGTCCCAGTTGCGGGTCGCCGGGAATGACTTCTTTGCCATTGCGCAGCCGTTCGTAGCTGGTGACAATCGTGGCTATTTGCGAAACCAGCTTTACGGCTTTGCGCTGATTGGCTTCGGTGCTGTTGTCGTTCGACTCCGGATCGAATAAGCCCAGCATGGAGACAGCGGTGCGCAGCACATCCATCGGCGTTGCTTGGGGAACGCTTTTCAGAAAAGCCGCTACTTCCGCCGGCAGTTCGCGCTGGGCGGCAAGTTCGCCTTTGAGCGATTCCAATTCAGCCTTGCCGGGCAGTTTCCCGTGCCAGAGAAGATAGATGACCTCTTCAAAAGTGGCATGATCGGCCAGAGTGTGGATGTTATAGCCTTGGTAGCTGAGAACGCCCTCCTCGCCATCGATAAAACAAATGCTTGAGGTAGTAGCGACGATGCCTTCAAGACCTGCGCCTGCGGTGGACATGAACCTGTATTGCTCCCGTATTCGATTCTATATAACTGGAATGCGGTGTCAGAAAATAAGGACTTTGCGAAAGGTTTGGATAACGTGACCCGATGACGAAACCCTGGAACATAAAGCCTCAATCACTAACCCCAAGGATTGAAAAGCTGAACGCCTAAATCTGCAAAATCCTTTACGTTTCGGGTTACTAAGGTAAGACCGTGTTCCAGCACCGTTCCGGCAAGCAATCCATCCGTGGTGGCCAGTGTTATTCCTTTGCGTTTGGATTGAATGGCCACTCGCCCCCAACGATCCGCAATTTCCCTGGTGAACCGGTAACAAATTTGCGGCAAACCATTCCGGCAGGCCGCTCGTCAGCCAAGTTTCAAGGTCGGTGCGGCGCTTGCCCGGGGGTAAATTCTCAATTCGTAGGCGGATTTCGCCCAAAGTCACCACACTGGCCAATAACAGATTTGGATCGGCTAACTGAAACCAAAGCCTGACGTTCGGGTTGGGATCGGGTTTGACGAACTCGGAAACTACGTTCGTATCGATCAGGAATCCACTCACAATTCTATTGGACGCGGCTTATCCTTTGCTTTTTCCAGAAGTAGTCCTGAACCGGGGAGAGGAGAATTAAAAAGGAAATCGGCAAAATTCTTCTTGGGTCCATCGGTTGCCGTTTTCTCCTGGTGTGTCGCCGGTAAGGATTGTAGCGCCTGCAGCAGGACCTCGTCCAAATTTCGAAAGGCACCGGTTTTCATTTGTTGTTGAAGGTAAGCTTCGAGTTCCGGGTGGTGAATTTCGATGGTCATAGCTGATCCTCCCTCTCCTAAAGTCTAGGAACCGTGCGGCTGAGTGTCAAGAAAACGCTTCGCTTTGTTATAGGTTTGCTTATTAGCTAATTGCGCTGTTCTATATAAAACTATATAGTTGAGCAGGAACTGGTATGCCCATCTACATTCAAGACGAGGAAACCACCAAATTGTTGGAAACCTATGCAAAGCTGACCGGAAAAACTAAAGCTGGCGCTTTGCGGGATTTATTAAAAGAACAGGTGCAACAGTTGGACCGTCGTAGCGGCGCCGAAGAGCGCTATGCGCGGATGATTGCTTTCATAAAAGCACTACCATCCGCAGAAGGGCCGCCGATCACGAAGGAAACATACGATGAGTTGTACAGCTACCTTGATGAGGAACAGAGTGCTCATTGACACCTCAATCGTCGTAACCATTCCGACAAAAGACCCAGATTACTTGCACTACGCTCGACTCATTGCAGGGGCCGATGCCGTTTGGATTGCTGGGGCCAGCGTAGTGGAATCCATAATAGTGCTAAAGAAACCAACGCAAGTACTAAGTTTTTTGCAGATGAGCAACGTTGCAATATTGCCGATGGGGGCCGGAGCTGTCCATTTTGCCGTGCAGGCTTTGGGAACAATACGGTAAAGGCCCGCACCCGGCTGCTTTGAACTTTGGGGACTGTCTGGTGTATGGCACCGCTCGGGAACATAACCAACCGCTGCTGTTCAAAGGCAACGATTTCAGCCAAACCGATATTGCCCGCGTTCAAGCGTAAAATTCTACGACTTTCAGCCTGTTCCAATAAAAACTACGTTCATCTTTCCGATACTTGGTTTATTGAACCGCAACAGGAGATAATATCCAGTTGGTGAAACCAGTACAAACCAGACCGGGTTTGGAAAGCGCAGTGAAGGTTCGCGGCGAGGAGCTGGATCGGGATCTTCTGTTGAAAGCTTTCCGCATTATGTATACTTCGCGGTGCCTGGATGACCGCGAGATTCTGTTAAAACGGCAGAACAAGATTCATTTCCAGATCAGTGCGGCTGGACACGAAGCGGCGCAAACCGCTGCCGGTCTGGTGCTGCGCCCGGGGTACGATTGGGTTTTCCCGTATTATCGCGACCGCGCTCTAGCTTTAGCTTTGGGCATGACTCCGGAAGCCATGCTGTTGCAGGCCGTAGGGGCGGCCAGCGATCCTTCTTCGGGAGGCCGCCAGATGCCTTCGCATTGGTCATCGCCGGAACTGCATATCTTTACCGGATCTTCGCCGACCGGCACGCAGTTTGTGCAGGCAATGGGATCGGCAGACGCCAAGAAGTATGTGAACCGGAATTCAGACGAAATCACTTTCGTGTCTACCGGCGAAGGAGCAACCAGCGAGGGCGAGTTCTGGGAAACCATGAATATCGCTTGTTTGGACAATCTGCCGCTGCTGCTGCTGGTGGAAGATAACGGGTACGCCATTTCGGTTCCGGTGGAGCGCCAAACGGCGGGCGGAAATATTGCCCGGCTGCTGGAAGGTTTTCCCGGATTGTTTCGAGTGGAAGTGGATGGAACAGATTTTGTTGCTTCTCATCGCGCTTTGAGCCAGGCGGCGGATTATGTTCGGCAAGGGCATGGACCGGCGCTGGTTCACGCTTCGGTTTCGCGGCCTTACTCGCATTCTTATTCAGACGACGAGCGGTTTTATAAAACTGCGGCGGAACGCGCGGCGGAAGCGGCACGCGACCCGTTGGTTACATTTCCAGAGTTTCTGATTGCCAACGGCTTTACCGACCAATTAAGCATTGAGCGGTGGAAGCGCGAAATCGACCAGGAGATAGCCGCGCTCAGCGACAAGGCTTTGAAGCAGCCGGGACCATCGCGGGGAACGTCGCTGTTTTATCTTTATTCCGAAGATGTTGACCCGACTGCGGACAGCTTTGAACGGGAACCGGTGTTTTCCGGCGAACCGCGCACGATGGTGGATTCCATTAACCGCACCCTGGCGGAAGAAATGCGCCGCGATGCCAGGGTGATTGTGTTCGGTGAGGACGTAGCCGATTGCAGCCGTGAAGAAAGTCTGCGTGAAGTAAAAGGCAAGGGCGGCGTTTTTAAGGCAACGGCGGGTTTGCAATCCGAGTTCGGCAGCGAACGCTGTTTTAATACTCCGATTGCGGAAGCTTCCATTGTAGGCCGCGCTTTGGGCATGGGCGTGCGCGGATTAAAGCCGGTGCCGGAGATCCAGTTTTTTGACTATATCTGGCCGGCGATGATGCAGCTTCGCGATGAAGTGGCCTCGATCCGCTGGCGCTCAAACAATGGGTTTTCCTGCCCGATGGTGATTCGCGTTCCCATTGGCGGCTACCTGAATGGGGGATCCATTTACCATAGCCAGAGCGGTGAAGTGGCGTTCACTCACATTCCCGGTCTGCGGGTGGTGTTTCCTTCCAATGCGCTGGATGCCTGCGGTTTGCTGCGGACTGCGATCCGGTGTGAAGATCCGGTTTTGTTTTTAGAGCATAAAAAGCTTTACCGCGAACCGTACAACCGCTCGCCGCATCCTGGGGTTGATTTCACTGTCCCGTTTGGAAAAGCAAAAACGGTCAAGATGGGGCATGATCTCACGATCGTCACTTACGGCGCGTTGGTGCAGAAATCTTTACTGGCCGCTGCGCAACTGGAACAGCGGTTCCGCAGCCGATCAGTAGAGATTATCGACTTGCGCACGCTGTCTCCTTACGATTGGGAAGCCATCGCCGCTTCGGTGAAGAAAACCAGCCGTGTGATCGTGGCGCACGAAGACACGCTTTCCTGGGGCTACGGCGCGGAAATTTCGGCTCGCATTGCGGACGAACTTTTCGAACACCTGGATGCTCCGGTCGGGCGAGTCGCCGCGCTTGACACCTGGGTAGCGTACAATCCTCAACTCGAAAACGAGATTCTGCCCCAGGTAGAAGACCTGGTGCGGCAGGGTGAACGATTGTTAAAATACTGATCGTCGCTCGTTATTGCCAGCGAAAGGTAAATTGCTGCAATCCGCCGGGATTCACTTCAATGGTTTCCTGATGGCTGCGCGGTCCATTCGCTAAACGAATCTGATGCGGACCGGCGGTCAACTTCAAGGTTGTCGGCGTTTGCCCGGTTTCGCGCCCGTCCACAAACACTTTGGAGCCGCTCGGCACGGAATCGACTTGGATGATGCCAATTTCCTGCGAAAGCGGCACATACACGCTGCGCTGATCCGGCACTTGAATAATGCGTCGTGCCAGACCATAGTTCGGAGCACTAACAGTAAGGGTATGGCGTCCCGGCATTAGCATAATGACACAAGGCGTAAAGCAGGTTCGGGCTTGGTTGTTGTCCACGGTCACGCGGCCCGGCACAGGGTCGCTGGTGAATTGAACTTCTACCGGTTCCTCTGAGGAACGCTTGTTCAAAGAAGGTGTTTGTTCCGCATCAGATGGTAAAGAATTCGGCTTTGCCACAATACTTGGTTGAGAAGGCAAAGGACGGCCGGCTGGTGCATGGTTGCGAGCCGAATTAGAAGAACTGCCTAACACCGATTCTTTTGTATTCCGGGCCGGAACGTGAACTGAATCCGGCGGTATTTCTTGCTTAACAGCCGGGCTGGGGGCCGTGGATTGCGTTGTTTCGTTCGGAGCGTCACTCAAAAAGGAGTTCCGGTACACGGAATAAGCAATGCCGGCCAGCGCAAAAATCAAAACTGCGATAGCGAATTTCCGCCATGCCGGACGGCTCGGCTCCGGCTCGTCTTCCCATGATCTTCGTCTTCCGGCGGGCAGTTCATAGCTCGGCGTGATTGCAGAGACATCCGGCGACGCTGGCGGTGCAGCGACCTCAAAGGGAACCGGCTGCACTTCCTCAATCGGCGCCGGCGAGGACACGGGCAGGGCAGCAGCTTCCTTTTCACGTTGGAAGTCTTGAAAAGAAAAGCGGCTTGGCTCATTCGGCGCAGAAATCGGGGTGTTTGCCGTTGTTATCGTTGCGCCGTTATTTTCTTCGGGAGCAGGAGCGGTGATCGCGCCCAAGCGATAAGGCGGCGCCCAATCGGGATGCGCTTCGCAGGCGCTTACCAGGGCTGAAACAAAGGCAGAACAGCTTTCAAAACGCTCGGCGGGAATTTTCGCCAGGCCTCGCTGCAGAACATGGTTGATTTCCGGGCTGAGCGTCGGGTTCACTTGGTCTGCCGCCGGCGGATTTTCGCGCACGATCTTAAAGAACAAGGTAGGCAGGTAATCGGCGCTGAAGGGTTTGCGACCGGTCAGAATTTCGTAGGCCACGGAGGCTAGCGCAAACTGGTCGGTTTCGCCAGTAATAGTATTGCCTTCAATCTGTTCAGGCGCCATGTAGTTGGGCGTTCCCATCATGGAACCGGCCTGAGTCATCTGCTGCGAAACGAATTTAGCCACGCCGAAATCAGTGACCTTGGCCAGTTGTTCTCCTGTGCCTTTTTCAAAATGCAGCATCAGGTTGGAAGGCTTCACGTCTCGGTGAACAATGCCCACTTTATGGGCGTAATCCAGCGCGCTTCCCACTTGGCGGAGAAAACTCAACGTCAATTCTTTGCTGGGCAGGCGATGCTCGTTGAGCATTTTCTCCAGCGACGGCCCATTCACATATTCCATAAATAAGTGAATGAGTTTTTCTTCTTCCAAAATGTCGTAGATAGTGACGATGTTGGGGTGCGACAAGGCTCCGGCGGAGCGGGCTTCCCGTTCCAAGCGGTCGCGCAAACGCTTCAATTCGGAAGCATCGCTGATCTCACCGAGCCTGATGCTTTTTACAGCGATCGTCCGACCGATTCTAGGGTCGAGTGCGCGATAAACCACCCCCATTGCTCCACGGCCTATGCGTTCAATGATCTGATAGCGGCCTATCTGCTGCACGTGTATCCTCTAGCTGGCACTCAACCAGTATCCTTCGATTGAAATCTAAGTCGTATCATTTCACCGGGAGTATTTGCTTCGTTCAACAAAGTAGTAGCGACAATAAGCCTCACCAGCCATGATTCGGGAAAGGAATTCGATTTGTCTGAGAATCGGGAAAGGGCCGAAAACAAAGGAGTTGATTGCTTTTCCTGATATGATGAAATTTCCTTCCCATGATTCCTGCAGCGATCCCTGAAGGCTTAACTTTTGATGATGTTCTGCTTCGGCCCGCGCGGAGCGAGATTACTCCGGCAGAAGTAGAAACACGAACCAGGCTGACGCGAAACGTGGAAATGCGCATTCCGATTGTAAGCGCGGCGATGGACACAGTCACCGAAGCTCACATGGCAATTGCGCTGGCGCAGCAAGGCGGCATCGGCATTATTCATCGCAACATGCCGGTGGAGCGGCAGGCCGAAGAAGTGGACCGCGTGAAAAGAAGCGAAAGCGGAATGATTGTGGATCCGGTCACGATTGAACCGGAGCGCAGAATTCAGGAAGCGCTGGATCTGATGTCGCGCTATCGGATTTCCGGTGTGCCGGTGACGCAGAAAGGCCGACTGGTAGGCATTCTCACCAACCGCGATCTGCGCTTTGAAACCCGCTACGATCTGCCGATTTCAGAGGTGATGACCAAAGATCATCTGGTGACGGTGGCGGTAGGAACAACGCTCGAAGAAGCCGAAAAAATTCTTCATCAACATCGCATTGAAAAGCTGCTGGTGGTGGATGACGATTACAACTTAAAAGGGCTGATCACCGTAAAAGATATTCAGAAAAAGCTGAAGTATCCGAATGCGGCGAAAGATGAACAGGGCCGCTTGCGCGTGGGAGCGGCTTTAGGCGCAACGGGTGATTTTCTGGAACGGGCGCAGGAGCTCGTAAAAAAGAAAGTGGATGTGATTGCCGTTGATTCGGCGCATGGACACAGCCAGCGCGTGATGGATGCAGTGAAAACTTTAAAACACCACTTGCCGGAAATACAGATTATTGCTGGTAATGTGGCGTCTTATGAAGGGGCGCGGGATTTGATCTCGCTCGGCGCTGATGGCGTGAAAGTGGGAATCGGACCAGGCTCGATCTGCACTACGCGCGTGGTCAGCGGCGCAGGCGTTCCGCAGATTACGGCGATTGCGGATTGTTCGCGCGCCACGCGCGATGCAGGCGTTCCATTGATCTCCGATGGCGGCGTGAAGTACTCGGGCGACATCACAAAGGCCATTGCCGCCGGAGCTGATTCTGTGATGATCGGCAGTCTGTTTGCCGGAACTGACGAAAGCCCAGGCGAAACAATTCTTTACCAGGGCCGCACGTTTAAAAGTTATCGCGGCATGGGCTCGATGGGCGCGATGTCGCAGGGCGGCTCCGACCGTTATTCGCTTGATCCGAACGGCAAACTGGTGCCGGAAGGAATCGAAGGGCGTGTTCCTTACAAGGGACCGCTTGCCGATTTGTCGTATCAATTAGTAGGCGGTCTGCGGGCGGGCATGGGCTATTGCGGCTGCCGCACGATTCCGGAGCTGCAGGAGCGCGCGACATTCCTACGAGTGACGATGGCCGGCCAGCGCGAAGGCCACGTGCATGACGTGATCATTACCAAAGAAGCGCCGAATTACCGTTTGGAGTAGTGTTTGCGCTCAAGTATATTTCGGAACTTCTGGTCGGAATGAAGTTATAACCCTTAAATTTTCTTTAAATTCTGCTCCGTGTCTTCTCTTCTACAAAGTTTCGTCCATCGGTTAGCTTTCTTTGCAATTCCGCGAACTGCTCAATAGATAACTGCTCGGCGCGTAACTGCATCTCCGGCAGCAGATCAATTTGATCGGAAAGGTAATAAGGGCGCAGATTATTGCGTAGGGTTTTCCGTTTATGGGCAAAGCATCGGCTTACGAATTGCAGCAGTTGCCCACGTTGTTCGTCCATCACAGCCTGTTTTTGCAGGCGCACTGCCGCGGAATAAACCTTGGGTGGCGGAGAAAACGCGCCAGGAGGTACCCGGCACACCAGCTCCACTTGGCAGATCATCTGCGTTTGAACTGATAAAAAGCCGTAATCCCGCGTTCCCGGCGAAGCGCGCAGACGGTCCGCCACTTCTTCTTGAATCAGGAAGACTGCTTGTTTAAATTCTGCCGGAAGACGCAGAAAACGCCCAACAATAGGCGACGTAATGTAATAAGGCAGATTACCGGTAATCACTGCCGGACCCCACTGGCTCAGATCGGTATCGAGAACATCGGCTTGATGCAGGTGCAGTCTCGGCTCTTGCGGAAACTCACGCGCTAGAAACTGCACCAGCTCACCGTCAAGTTCAACGGCGTGCAATTCATCAGTTCGCGCCAGCAGGTGATAGGTAAGCGCGCCGCGCCCCGGACCAATCTCCACAACCCTTGCTGTATGGTTGCCGCAAGCCGATTCCGCAATCTGGCTTAATACCTTCTGGCTGGTGAGGAAATGCTGGCCGAGTCTGCGGGGCAACCCTCAGTGTACGCCGGCAGATTACTGCCGAAACGCAATGGGCTGAAAGCGAATTTCGATACCGCCCGAAAAAGGGCGGCTCCCCCCAAAAGCTGTGGTCAGGTCCGGAACACTAATGTTCGCCGGATGCGCTTGTAAGCCAGCCGTGGTTTTACAGGACGGATCAGCCATTTCATAATCGCCGATATGCCCATTCTGATCGAAACTCATATTCAGCACCACCGAATGCGACCGCAGTTCCACCGGTACCAGGTTAGGTTCTGCGCCGGAAACTGAAGTTAAGGGAATGTCGTAACTGGTGACTCTTACCGTGGAGCCCATCATCAGCACAAACACTCCAAACAGGAGCATACTGGATAGAAGCCCGCCGGTAGCAGGCAGAGCCACCGGCCGCATAAGTTGATTTAATTCAAATTTCCAGCGTTCATAAAAAGCCCGGAAGCGCGACCCCCGCGTTTGCAGCAGTTCTGCCTGCTGCTTCGAAGCAAGAACCCTCAGATTGGTTTGCAGATGTTTCGGAATGGCCGGTTTTGATAGTTCGCGCAACGCCGAACGGATTGAATTGACTTGCTCAAAATAGGAAGTGCAGGACTCACACTGGACCAGGTGAGAAGCTACACGGGAACGCTCAACGGACCGCAGCCGGTCGTCGACGTAAGCGGAACTGGAATCTTTAGCCTGGTTGCAGTTTATTGCCATAACAGTTCTCGATTGGAAATCAGATGAATGCCTCAGTTAATCCCGGTTCCAAACGTTCGCTGAGAACACGCCGCAGCGCTTCGCGTCCGCGCAGAATTCTTGATTTCACCGTGCCTAAAGAAATTTGCAGAATTTCGGCGATTTCTTCATAGCCGAGACCTTCCACATCCCGCAGTATCACTGCAGTGCGAAACACCGGACTGATTTCTTCCAAAGCTCGCTCAATCAACTGATGAGTTTCACGATCTAATGCGAAATCGAAAGGCGAGGGTCCTGGATCAGGCGTCACATCGCAGATGCGATACTCGTTTTCGGATTCCATTGCAATTTCACGCTTCCGATGCCGGTAAAACCAGCGCCGGTGATTATGCGCTTCGTTTACGGCAATTCGGTAAATCCAGGTGCGAAGGCTGGATCGCTCCCGAAACGAATGCACGCTGCGGAATACTTTCAGAAATACTTCCTGAACCACATCGCAAGCATCATTCTGGTCGCCTAATAAACGGTAGATCATTCCGTAAACGGGCTGTTGGTAGCGGGCCAGCAGTTCTTCATAAGCCGAATCGACACCTGCCCGCAGCCCTCGCAGCAGCCGGGCGTCCTGCTCGGACATTGAGGATTGCGCGTCCTGGGTAATAGATAAGATCAGCGTGGAGTCGGCCAAAACAATCCTCCCTCTTGCACGATTGTAACTCTCAATCCTACGCCGTGGTGTTCTACTAGTTTTTGACACTTCCGGCAACCTTTAAGTTCCCGGACGGCGAAAATCCCGTTTTCTGGTACTCTCATCGCTATAATCAGGGCAAGTGTTTCTATGGCCTTTCCGATTCGTGTTCTCGTCGCCAAACCCGGCCTCGACGGACACGACCGTGGCGCAAAAGTGATTGCACGAGCTTTGCGCGACGCGGGCATGGAAGTGATCTACACCGGTCTGCGGCAAACGCCGGAGATGATCGTGAATGCGGCCTTGCAGGAAGATGTGCAGGTGATCGGCTTGTCGATCCTGTCCGGCGCTCATAATTCGATCGTGCCTCGAATCATGGATTTGCTTCGCGAGAAGGAAATGACGGATGTAGTGGTCGTTGTCGGCGGCGTTATTCCCGACGAAGACGCAGTGGAACTGAAGAAATTGGGTGTGGCCGAGGTTTTCCAGCCGGGCGCTTCGCTGGACCGGGTAATTGGTTTTATCCGCTCCGCAGCAATTCAAACGGCTTAGCGATGCGCCGAGCATCACAGCTTAAACGGCATAATTTCGGCCGGAAAGAATCAGGGTGGAACGAGAGAAAAGGAATTTGATGCAGGACAGACTGAACATTGCAGTCTTCGTCGATTACGACAACATCGAGATTGGACTAAAATCCACTCTGCGACGGGATTTTGACGTTTCCCTGCCGTTCAGCGCGTTAAAAGAACGCGGCGATATTGTCGCCAAATTTGCTTACGCCAATTGGGGCCGTCAGGAAGGGGCTACCCGGCAGATGGCGGAAAACGCGGTGCAAATGGTGCAGCGCATTCCCTCGCCTCGGGGCGATAAAAACGGCGCGGATATTAATTTGGCTTTGGACGCGCTGGAGATGGCGTTCACGCACGTTCACGTTAACGCTTTCGCGATTGTCAGCGGAGACAGCGATTTTATTCCGCTCGTGAACAAGCTGAAAGAATACGGCAAAACGGTGTTTGTAGTGGGCGGAAAAGCGTTTACCAGCACCATTCTGCAGCAGAACTGCCACGAATTTATTAGCTACGAGTCGCTGCTTGAAGACGGAGACCGTGTTGTTTCCTCGCCTCTGCCGGACCGACGCGACCGTGGTGAGCGCGGCGAACGGATCGGCGGCGAGCGCAAAGACCGGCGCGAACGCAGCCCACGTCCGGCTCCGCTTGATTTGGAACAAGCCATGCCGCTGGTGGAGCGCGCCCTGCAAGTGCTGGAGCGCCGCGCGGTACAGCCGCAGTTGGGTTTATTGAAATCCACCATGTTGCAACTGGATCCCGCTTTCAGCGAACGAGCTTACGGCGCGAACAGTTTTTCCGATTTCATTGAGCGCCTGAAGAAAGCGGAGTTTGTGAACGTCAGCGGCTCAGGCGGACGCTACATTATTGAGCGGCGCGGAGGCGGCGTTCCCGACAAAGCAGCGCCCAATCCGGATGAAGCTCTGCCGCTGCTGCGCGACGTGCTGGAAACCCACCGCATCGACATTGAAATGAACGACGGCGTTCTGGCCGATGAACTGGAAGAATGGATGCGGGCAGAACAGCCGGAGTTTACTCCGCAGAAGTTCGGCTTCCAGATTTTTCCGGAGTTTCTGAATTACGCGCAGGATAAAACCGTGGTGCGCTTAATCCCGGATGAAGAGCGCGGCTTGATTGTGTACATGGGCGCAGAGTTTTATCCGCCCGCGTTGCCGGCGTCCGCGCCGGAGCCGATTGCCGAAGAGGAAGAAGAGGATGGTCCGCAGCCGATTGTGGAAGGCCAGCCGACTATTTTCGAGCCCAATCCGCCGCCGCCCAAGCCCAAAAAACAAGTAAGGCCGCGCAAAACTGCTGCTGCCGGCACCACTCGCAAGCCGCGCAAGAAGAAACCGGAATAGCGGAATTACTCAGATTGTCTGATTCAGGAAGCGCGAACTCCGGTTTGCGCTTCCCCATCACCTTAAATCAAAAGCTACTTGCGATTCATTCCATTAGCAAAAGCGGAGATAATCTTCATCACGTCGCCATGCGAAACCGCCACATCCGGGTTGCGCTGCAAAGCGTCGAAGTAGCCCTTGCCTAAACCGTTGCCTTCTTCAGTTTCAGTCAATAGTGAACGCGTTTGCGCCAGGTAGCGCTGCGTGGTTTCTTCAGTGACCGGTGTTTCTTTAGAAGCCAGAACTTCATCAATTTCCGCTACCAGCGCGGTGACCGGCCGGAGCCAAGCAAACCAGGAATCGCCTAAGAGCAACTGCAAAAATGCGCCCGGCGAAGGAATTTTGCCATGCACCCGTTCATAAGTGCGCCGTTCGTCGTCCAGCAGAACTTTGTGCAGTTGAAGCAGTCGGGTACGAAGATCGATGAGGCTTTGCCGCGCCGGATCTGAAGTGGAATCGAGAAACGCCATCCATCCTCAGAGTAACCGATGCGGTGTTACTTTACTGTTTTGCCTGCGCAATGCTTTGTTGAAGCTTGGCTAATTCCTGTTTTAAAGCCGGCGCGTTCGGGGCATTCGGCTGCAATTGCAAATAGGTTTGCAGGTGCTGCGCGGCCCCGCGATAATCGGACCGTTCGGCGCAAATCTGCGCCAGCAGCGTTTCCACTTGCGGCAGTTGATGAGCGCCGTCCAGCTTCTCCACTTCTTTTGCGCTTTTTTCGGCTTCATTCAGTTTCTTCAGATTGTAATTTGCCAATGCATTGTAGAACCAGGAAGCGGGAAATTCCACCGGATTCAGGTAAACCGCTTGTTTGCTCCAATCCGCCGCTTCGGTCCACTTTCCCTGCTGAACCTC
This sequence comes from uncultured Bryobacteraceae bacterium, assembly GCA_964247975.1. Classification (GTDB taxonomy): domain Bacteria; phylum Acidobacteriota; class Terriglobia; order Bryobacterales; family Bryobacteraceae; genus KBS-96. The sequence continues at coordinate 71,010 of CAXTWH010000006.1, forward strand.
CAAACGGGCTAGGCTGTCGTAAGGACTGACGTATTTCTTGTCAGCCTCAATAGCGGCTTCAAAGGATTTTCGGGCGGCCGTTAAATCTTTCCCGGAAAACTGCATTCGCCCGAGCTCGTTCCAGGCAACCGCGAATTTCGGGTATTCCGCGACGGCATCCTGAAAATGCTTTTCCGCTTCTTCCGTTTTTCCTTTGGAAAGAAGCTGCAAGCCTTTCTCGTAATCTTTGCGGGCCTTCTTAGGGGCGAGCTCGGTGGTGATGCTGATTGCGGTTCCCTGCACATTCCCCAAGCGGTGCAGCACAATGGCGCCCACATCAGGATTGTCCAGCGAATGCCTTTGATCCAGATTCACCAGATCCGAGCGATAACCCGGAAGATAGGCCTGCAACTGGCAGCCGTTCAAATCTCTCGCGGTTACGCCACCGCGACCGGTAGGATCGAACGTTCGGGAATTTCCGCCTCCTAACGACGACCGGGACGATGGATCGCCAATGCCGCTTTCGCTGGCATCCATCATCGACAAGGGATTCTGGCCCACTTGAAAGCTGAAATGCCCTCTGCTGTCGACATGCGCTTCGGTATGCGGATTGCCGTTGCAAATGCGCTGAATCGTAATGTCGGTTGAGGGTTTGCTGCCGTCATCCAACACCACCCTTCCGGAAAGAAACACCGGCCGCGCAATGTTCTGGTTGGTGGACGACGGATAACCATTCGAGTTCGGGTAAGTGTTTGTGTTCCGGGAATTGGTTCCCAGCCCCCCAATCGATCCGTTTGTTGAGGCACTCCCCATTCCGCCAGAAGAACTGCTTGCGCCCGCGCTTCCGCTGCCATGCTGCGCCTGCAAACGCGGCAGGGTTGCACTCACCGGGAAAATCAATACAAACGAAAGCCGCCGTAAAAAGCTTGCGGAGAACATAATACCTTACTCCATACTCTGAGGACGCTTGAATTATGGCACAGAATTCGCCGGGACTGGAATGTTCCATTTAGCGATGTTGGGCATTTCCGTTGTTTGCATTCGTTCCAGAAGCTGTTTCGGATTGGTATCCACAATCACCATGTCGCGGTGAATGGAACGCAGAAAACCCTCTTCCACAGCATGGTTGAACAAAGCTAAAAGTGAATCGTAGTAGCCGTTTACATTCAGAATCCCGCACGGCTTATGGTGAATACCCAACTGCGCCCAGGTCAATATCTCGCAGAATTCGTCCAGGGTGCCATGTCCGCCCGGCAGCGCAATAAAGGCATCCGCTAGATCCGCCCTCAGAGCCTTGCGTTCGTGCATGTTTTGAACAATGCGCATTTCGGTCAATCCTTTGTGTCCGATTTCGCGATCAATCAAAGATTGCGGCATCACGCCGATTACGGAGCCGCCCGCTGCCAGCGTACTGTCGGCTAAAGCTCTCATTAAGCCCACATGCCCTCCGCCGTAAACCAAACGAACGCCTTGACGGGCCAAGGTGTCGCCTAATTCTGCGGCTGCTTTTCGATAAGCAGGATTCGTTCCTGAACTCGATCCGCAAAACACGCAAACGCTGCGAAAAGGAATCGGCATTACGGACCAGCATCGCATACAGAATCGGCGCTTGCTGAGCTAATAATTTTTCCAAATTGCATTTGCAGCAGAAAGTACTTATAGTGAAAACCGATGAGCGAGTCCTTGAACAGTGAGATCCTTTACCTGACCTGCGGCCATTGCGGCTTTGTAACGAGCTTCAGCTTGGGATCTTTGATGGAGGAGGAAAATCCGGCTTGCCCGCGTTGTGGGGCCGAACTCACGGTGGACCTTCCCTCCGCTGAACAGGACGCGCGGCGAAAAGCGCAGGAGCTGGATCACTCGGTGGATTCGTTAGGATCAATTGAATAATTCGAGTACCGGGTACCCAACTGATTTATTAACCGGACCATCCTCCCAAGACAACTCAACGGCATTCTTGATAAACTGGAATCTCATTTAATTTCAGTTGTTGTCGGCTGTCAGCGTCAATCGCACGTTAACTACGAACACGTAAATGTTCTTGTTAGCTGTGATTTGACGAGTTGAGGGCTGGACGTTTTACGTTGATCCGGGGGCTAGGCTTAGTTTTTATCAAACCTAACTTTCCGCGCCGAGGTAATCTATGGCCGAATTCATCGAAAATCAACCCCAATCGGTAGATTACCATCAGCTTTATCGTCAGTTAGTGGCGGATCTACCGACCGTTGCAATTTTCGCCATAGGTTTGGACCGCCGCATCACAAGCTGGAACAAAGGCGTGGAAACAAATCTTGGTTATTCGGAAAACGAGTTTATCGGGCGTCCGTTTCACATGATTTACATTGATGAGGATCGCCAATGCGGGGTGCCTGAACAGGAAATCGACCAGGCAATTCAAACCGGCAGCGCTCCTGATCAGCACTGGCATAAGCGGAAAGATGGGACCAAGCTTTTTGTGGACGGAGTGCTTAGCGCGGTAAAAGATTCAAACGGAACCCTAATCGGGTTCACTAAGATAATGCGCGACGACACGGAGCGCTATCTGGCTGATGAAGCGCAAAGAAGGTATTACCGACGCTCCCATCTGCTTTCCGAGATGTTAAAGCGTTTGCTGGAGAATCCGGACCCGACCCAGTTCGTTCATGAAATCTGCGCGCGCGTTTCTTCCGAACTCGGAGCCGAAATCTGGTTCAATTACTTTTTTCATGAGGAATCCAACAAACTTCGCTTGTTCTCGCATGGCGGCATTTCTGAACAAAAAGCTCAGGATTTGGAGTGGCTGTTAATCGGGCAGCCAGTCTGCGGCATTGTGGCCCGCACACGACAGCCGCTTATTCTGGAACGTATTCAAGAATCTCCAGATTCTGATTGGGACTGTGTGAGGATCTTAGGCGCGCAGGCCTATGTTTGTTATCCTCTGGTTGCTGCCGGCAACTTTCTTGGTTCGCTGGCATTTGCCACGCGGCAGCGACCGTCATGGAATCCGGAAGAACTGGACTTCATACAGGACGTATCCACGCAAGTGGCGATTGCTTTGGAACGGGCGCGCCCGACCCGCGAACTGCAAAACAAAAATGTCGCCTTGCAGCGTTCCAATGAGGATCTGGCGCAGTTTTCTTCCGTGGTCAGCCACGATCTGCAAGCTCCGTTACGATCCATCAAAAGTTATACCCAGCTTCTGGAGCGCCGGCTGCGGAACAATCTTGATGGACCCGAACAGGAATTTATGGCCTACATCAGCCAGGGCGCTACGCACATGGAGTCGCTTATTCGCGGATTGCTCGAATACGCCCAGGTGAACCAGGACCAGATTCGGAAAGTCCGGGTCCGCAGCAGCGACCTGATTGATGCGGTGCTTGTCACCTTGCAGCCTGTAATCAGTGAAAATCAGGCCGAGGTCATCTGCGGTCCGCTGCCGAGCGTGATGGGCGATCAGGTTTTATTGCAGCAGTTGTTTCAAAATCTGATTTCCAATGCGATCAAATACCGACGCTCCGACGTTTGCCCCAGGGTTTATATTTCGGCTGAGTTACTTGACGGCTCATGGCGCTTTGCCGTGCGTGATAACGGAATTGGCATTCCGGCGGAATATGCGGAAAAAATCTTCGCGCCTTTGCAGCGCCTGCACGGGGCGGAGATTCCGGGCACCGGCATCGGCCTTTCGGTGTGCAAGAAAATTGCGGAACGGCATGGCGGACAGATCTGGGTCCAATCTGAAGTTAATCGCGGCTCCACTTTCTTTTTTACCCTTCCTGCTTAGCATCAGTGTTCTCCTGTTTTCCTGCGACAGGGCGCGGCAGAATGACCTGGTCAATGCGCGTTCTTATCTTCCACAGGCTGTGTTCGACTTGCGCTACGCAACAGCGAATAACTTTACTCATCGGCCCGTTTATCCCGTTGCCGTTTGTTTATTGCGTCGCGCCACCGCCGAGAAACTCGCTCTCGTGGAAGCACAGTTGGAAAAACAGCAGTTAAAATTGAAAATCTTCGATTGCTACCGGCCTCTCAGCGTACAACGCCTCTTCTGGGCTTTGGTGCCGGATGAGCGGTATGTGGCGAACCCGGCTAAAGGCTCGCGGCACAATCGCGGCGCAGCAGTCGATCTCACGGTGGTTCGTGCTGTTGATAACACGGAACTGGACATGGGAACCGGTTTTGATAATTTCACCGAACAAGCACATCGTAATTATAAGAATTTCACTCCCGCCGTACTGCAAAATCGCGCCCGGCTCGAAAGGACGATGCAGAAAAACGGATTCGTGGGGCTGCCTACCGAATGGTGGCACTTTGATGATGTGGATTGGCAGCGTTATCCTGTTTCGGACATGCCGCTTGCGCCAACAAAATAAGGGCGAGATACCATTTCCTCGCCCTTACATTTTGATTTTAAAAATCGTACCGAATCGCGAACTGGGCGTGGAACGGACGATGGTACAACTCCGGTTTTAGAAAGTCCACATTCGGGTCGCCGCCGCTTAGCTGATGATCTTGATCGATCAAAACTGTGGTCTGGCGATTTCCGATATTGAACATGTCAGCGGAAAACCGCAGTTTCTGCCGGTCAGTGATCGGCAGGTCGTAGCTGGTTCTTAAATCAACGTAGCTTTGTACCGGCGTACGACCTTGGCTGCCTCTGCCGCCCACTGGAATTTCGCCTGCGTTCAGGTATGCCGGGTGTGCGTTGAACTCAGAAACCGGTGAACCGCTTTGGGTGGCCCAGCCTAAGCCCACGCTCCAACGGCTGCTGACCATATAATTGCCATACACATTTACAATATGGCGCCGGTCTGTGGGCAGCACACCCACCCGGAACTGATCGGCCAATGCCGGGCTGTTCACGAAGTCAAACAGCGAGGAGATGTTCGGGTCGCTTTGGCCATTATCATTGCGGAACGATCCTTCGAAATTGCCGAACAGTTTCGCTAAACGATAATTTGCCAGCAGCGACCATTTATTGCCGAAGCGTTTGTTTGCCGATATTTCAAACGAATTGTAAACGCGCCGCATATCAGGAAACCCGTCCGGAATGCCGTCGGGACCAATTGCGCCGGAATCATCCGTATAGCCGCTGCCATTCGTGCAGTTTGGTGTTCCATTCACACACGTAACAGCGTTGTGGAAGGTGTCCGAATGAACGCTGGGGTTTTGAATCACATACTGCTGTGGAGCTCCTTTATTGTACTGCTCCACTGTAATGCCGGAGGTGTCTTCCAATCCGCGCTTCAGCGTGCGATCGGTGAAACTAGCCTTCAGCACCACGCCTCGGCCGACTTCCGTTTCAATACCGGCTACTACTTCTTGCTGGTACTCCGCTCGGGTGCCGCCATAGATTAGAGTTGGCTGAGTGCCGGACCCGGCGAACACAGTGCCCGGTACTGGCGTCCCCACATTGTTAGCAGGCAAGCTCAGAAAATAGCCGTTCGCGTAACCGGATTCTACCGACATCGCGCGCACTGCCAGATCCTGCGGAATTTTTTCGAAGAAGTAGCCCCAATTGGCGAAAATTTTGGTTTTCTGGCTGCCGGTGGGAGAAACAATAAACCCGATGCGCGGCGCCCAATTGCCGCCCATCGTGTACTTGTTCAGGTTGCCGTCCAACCGCTGCTGTTCCCAGCGCACGCCCGCTTTAATCACCAGGTAACGGTTCATCTGCCAGGCATCCTGCAGGAATGCATCCTGATACTTGGTTAATGTACTCACGTTCGGGTTGCTGAAATTGCCGCGCGACACTTGGTACACGTCGTTATAGGTGATGCCCGCAATCGTCCGTGTAGGCCGCAGATAAAAGAATCCGCCGTTCACTTCCTTGCCCACATCCGCCGGGTCGATGCCGGCAGCGGCGGGCAGCGCGTACTGCGGACCGGAGTATAAGCGAATCGCGTCGTAATCCACGTCGTTGTAGTTGTAGCCGATATCAATCTGATGAGTGCCGAGCAGGTTCACATTGCGCGTCGCCATCGCGTTGTATTGCTTGTTGTTGCCTTGAAAATTATCAAGAAATCCGATGCCGCCCGTATAGGTGTACGCCGAAAACGGCGTTGTCAACGAATAATCGCGAATCTGAAACAGATTGGTGCTGGGTGTTTCCGTAAAGTACGAATGGTTCCAGGCAAAGGAAGCGCTTAACAGCGTTGCCGCGCCGAATGATCCACTGTATTTCGCCGCCCAGTTGCGGGTGCCGAAATCCAGTTTCGACGCCGATTGCGTATCGTTTCGGAGTAGAGTGCTGGCCGTACCCAGATCCGACGCCTGAATAGTGGAAGGGCTTTTCGACGGATCGGCATACGCTGTGCCTTCCAACCGATGCGAATCGGTGATGTTGTAGTTCAACTTGCCTACCCAGTTAAATGATCGCCGTTCAATATCAATCGGGCCTTGGGCGCGCAGCGCAAACCCCTGCGGCGCTAATTGGGTGAAATAACGATAGCTTGGGTTGAATGAGCCGTACCAGAAGAATTTATCCTTCTTGATCGGTCCGCCAATGTTCACGCCGAAATCAGTCTGACGCTGCCCGACCGTTTCGTTATAAGGTGAACCCGACCGCAGCGCATTCACCTGGTTATAGTTCGGTTCCGTCCAGGCCGGGTTGAAGTAAGCGTACACGCCGCCGTGCAGATCATTACCGCCGCTGTTAGTCACTACGTTAATGATGCCGCCCAACGCCTGGCCATACTGTGCTTCGAAGCCGCCGGTTTTCACCTGCACTTCTTTCACGAAATCAAAGTTCACGCCGGTTCCGAGCGAGCCGTAGTTGTTGGAATAAACGCCGAAGCCGCCGAAACCCGCATCCGTATCGTTTACGCCGTCAATAATGTACTGGTTTTCCAGTCCGCTGGCTCCGGAAATGGAAGGGTTCGCCGTTCCGGTGGAGCCGCCGCTCGTAACTCCCGGGGCCAGGTAAAACAACGATGTCAGGTTGCGTCCCACCGGCAGGTTCTGGTACTGCGCGGCATTCAAGTTCGTTTCCACCGTGGTGGAAGTGGTGTCGATGGTCGTAGCTGTTCCCGATACTTCCACCGTTTCACTGGTTTGGCCGGGCTGTAGCACAACCGGTACGCCGGTTCGCTGCGTCGCTTGCACCGCCACATCATTTATCTCTTGCGTGGAAAACCCCTGCTGCATCACCCTTACTTTGTAAGTGCCGGGAACCAGCGTATTGAAACCCGCTTCGCCACGCTCGTTGGTGGTCACGTTCATTGCGCCCATCGGCCCTTCGAGCGTCACTCTCGATCCCGGCACCATCGCCCCGGAAGCGTCAGTGACCGTCACGCTCAGCGAGCCTTTCGACGTGTCCGTTCCCGACTGCGCCCAAGCTCGATGGGTCAATTGAAGCAATACAACCGCGCACCACAACAAACGCACTAGTAATTTAATCCTCACCAAAGCTTCCCCCTAGAATTTAAACTCTTTTTTGTTATTCCGCAGTTTTCGTTTTACCGGCGACTGCGGTGCTGCTGGATGACAGGTGTTCCAGCAGTGTTTTTACTTGCGCGTTCCGGCTGAGTTCCCAGGATTCTTTCAATGCTTCCACCGCTTCCGAAGCTCGATTCTGGGAAAGCAGGCACAGCGCCCGTTCGTAATGAACGGCAGCCTGGCCCTGGGGCGTCATGTTGATGCCCCGCGCAATCACAACCGGCGGCAAACCTAGGCTTTCACTGGCGACAACAAACGGGATTGCCGCCGCCGAAATTTTCTTGCTGTTCGGATCTTCCACTCGGATGCTGAGCCGATACTGGCCTGGCGCCAATTCCTGAATCGGCAGAGTTTTCGCGGTCAACAAAGACCCGGCCTGGTCCGCTTGGGCCATGTTCAACTTTTCATCGAAAGTTTTCTTAACGGTAGAGGCAACCTGGCCCACTGCGTAATGAACTTCCAGGGCCGTTGGCCGCTCCGCCGGTAACTGAATCTGGTACAACAGCGAAAGCCCTTCGGAAGCTTTCACATAATTCTGCGCGGAAGGCTGAAACTGCACTCCGCCGAAGGTGAAAGCGCGGCGGCGCGGGTCCGGGGCGTGTTTCGCAATCACCAGCACATCGCTGATGCCGGTCCGGTCTTCGGTCGGCTTCACGGTAAAGTCCCGGCTGGCCTCGTACACTGTTCCGCTTTGTTCATTGGTGATGGCCACCGCCAGTTGATACTGCCCCGCTTCCACCGGCAGCAGATCTTCATAAGAAAGCGGCCGCTTGCGGATCTGTTCCGCATTAGCTTCCGGCACTGTGAAAGCCGGGTCGTCGCTCTGCTCCATCACCAATTGGCCATGCGAAAACAAACGCGACACAACGTGCAATTTTGCTTGCCCTGTTATCCACTTCGGCTGCGCCGGATCATTCACTTCCATGCGCCAATGGAGCCACGACTTGCCGTTCTCCATCGCCACAAAAGTAAGCAGATCGGTGCGCGCCAGCTTATATTCCACCTTCGAGGTCACTCGCTCCAGCCGCTGTTCGCGCGTGCTGATCGTGTGCGCGTAGGAGGGCATCTCGGCGTAGCCTTGAATGGCGTTCACAATCTGCATGGAAGCCATTGAACCGGAAAACGTTTGCGTGTCAATGGGCTCGCCGGGAATCCAGCTTAACGTGGCGTTCGCCATTTCCGCGCTGATGTTATGCAGATACTGGTAAGCCGCTTGTTTGCTTTGTCCGCCGGAGCGCAGCAGCTTGTCCGGACTATCCACATAAGGGTAGTAAAAGTGATATCCGCTTACGCCATCGCCTTCAAAAAACAAAACATAGAAAAACGGCGGCAGCTCGGCCAAGCCGGGATTGGAATAAAACCAAAGCTCGGTCGGGTAAAGCTCCTGGTTGCCCAGGTAATTCATGGACGTCTGCGGCCTGCCGAACAGAATATAAGTGCGGCCCCGGTCAGTGCGCCACCCCGCAGAACCGGAATCCCTGCCGTAAAAACTATTTGCGTAAGCCACCCGCCGATAGAATTCTTCTTTGAACTCATTGCTGGCGGAACCGGGAGCGGGATTGCGGATTTCCCAGAAACGCTCCAGAAAATTGTCGCGCTCCGGATCGGTTTGGAGCGATTGAAACGCTTTTTTCTCCGCGCGGGTAAGTAGAAGCGAAGCCGGACCGTTCAGGAAATCACGATAGGAAGCAGTCAATTTCGCTTTGGGCGCGGCAATGGTTTCGGTGGAACTCAAAAGCCCCAATAAACAAACAGCGATAAAGAAACGCAACGGTCCCCAAAGCAAAATCGAAAAACCTTTCCTTGCAGTTTACACCGGCACTGCCGGAAACAACGTAATTTTTCTATGTTAAGCTATCAGAACTCAGATAGCAGTTTTTGTTATCTCACGCGCTTTGGCTACCAAAACTGTGCCGCGCCGGCGCGAAGACTGCAAATCAGCCAAAGTTTTCCCTAGAACGCGTTTTTTGAGAACCGGCTCCTGCTCCGGCGTTGCTTTACGAGCGGCTGGCGTTGGAGCCACAGCAGGCGGTTTACGAAGAGGAACGGATTTCTGTGCGGGACGTTGAACTTCCTTTTCGAGCAATGCTATCTTCTTTCGCGCATCGTCCAATTGTTCAATCAATCTTCGATTCTGAGCTTTCAACCGCACAAACTCAGCTTCCAATTCTTCCAGCAGGTCAAACGTGGTGATTCTCGGCTTCATTGGCGCAAGGAGTTTCGGCGTCAAATCCTCAATCATTGTGGAAGATTTCGGTTCCACTCGCTTTCGCTGTTTTGGCTTCACACAATTCCCGCGTTTTGATGAATGTACGCTCACCGTCCTGATTTCCTTCTGGCATTGTCGCAGAAGATTTTGCGGAATGCTATTTTCCTGGTAGGCAAGCGTTCCAGCCAAACCATTGTATGAAGAACATCATTCCACTCCTGACCAAAACCTATAATCAATGGAGCGACCACCAAGCGCCCCGCTTAGGCGCGTCCGTGGCGTTTTACAGCCTGCTTTCTTTTGCGCCGCTGCTGGTGCTGCTGGCCGCCGTGATCGCGCTGATTTTCAGTGAGCAGAAAACTCACATGGTGCTGGTCGATGAGGCCCGGCAGATGATCGGCGATCGGGGCGCGGATACGGTTCAATCGCTTTTAGCGAACGCCCAAAAACCTTCTTCCGGCGTTTTTGCCAGTGCCATTGCCTTTCTCACTCTGCTGTTCGGCGCTTCCGGCGTGTTCAGCGAACTGCGCGACGCATTAAATACCATCTGGGATGCTAAGCCAAAAGATGAATCCGGCTGGTGGGGAATCGTGAAAGCCCGGCTGTTTTCATTCGGCATGGTGTTGTCGGTAGGGTTTCTGCTGATGGTGTCGCTTGTGCTAAGCGCAGGACTGGCGTTTGTCGGCAAATTCTTCGGCCAGCTTGTTCCGCTTCCTCCGGCGGTGCTGCAGGCAATTAATTTTTCAGTTTCCTTTGTTGTTATCACCTTTTTGTTCACGCTGATGTTTAAGTTTGTTCCGGCTGTTCAGGTTTCCTGGCGCAATGTGATTGTCGGAGCCGTTGGAACATCGTTTCTGTTCACCATCGGGAAATTTCTTCTGGGCTTGTATCTGGGTAAAGCAAGCGTCGGCTCCGCATATGGCGCAGCCGGGTCGCTGGTAGCGGTGATTGTGTGGGTTTATTATTCAGCCCAGATTTTCTTTTTCGGCGCGGAATTCACCCGCGTTTACACCGACGCGCAGCGCAAATAAAAATCGGCCTGCTTTCACGCTGCACTGTTCCCCGATTTGCTTACCCTGAAGCCGCGTGAAAAGATGGATCATTTACCTATGCTTTCTGTTGTCAGCTATCGCGATCCTTTGCTGATCAACACCGTTGGCCATGCCGTGGGCGTTCTGCTGTTCGGCGTCATGGCCTTGCTTCTGTTGAAAGATTGGCGGCATAACGGCGTCCGGCAAACCCGTTTGTCTTTGGCCGCCGCGCTGCTGGCGCTGTTTTGGAACGGCGGATCTCTGATGGTGCTGGCTTCTTCCGGCTGCGAATCGCGGCTGCTGGAAGAGGTGGTCAGTTTCAGCTTTTCCGTTCTCAGCGTTCTGCCGGCCGTGCTGCTGCATCTGGTTCTTGGCCACAGAAAACATTGGCCACAGAAAACAAATGTTGATTGCCGCCGGTTATCTCATCAGCGCCATAGCCGTATTTCTTCATTTGCTGGAGCTGGTTCACGCTCCTTCCCGGTTGCATCAGACCGCATTGATGACAATCTCCGTCGGCTTCGGCGTGGTGATCCTGCTGGCGTTTATATCTTTTTCGCGCGCGAACCAAACGTCCGTTGCTCAAATCGGAACTGCTTTCGCTTGCCTGCCTCTGGCTGTTCAGCGTTTCCTTTATCCACTTCGGCTCCGGTCATGCCGCTGCTGCCTGGACGGCGGAGATCGCCTGGCATCATGTCAGTATTCCCCTCGCGTTGATTGTTCTTTTGCAGGATTACCGCTTTCTGCTGCTGGACGTGTTCTTCCGCTTCCTGTTGAATTTTGGCTTGGCCGCCGTTTACGCGCTGATTGCATTCATCATCAATCGGCGTTTTTATCTCTGGAATGCGATCGCCGGAAATGAGTTTTATCTAGGCATCGGCATTGTGATTTTTTGTTTGGCGTTGATTTCGTTTGCAGTGGCGCGTTCCTGGTTGCAGTGCTGGCTCACACTACGATTGTTCCGGTGCAACAATATCAATTCTTGTATGCAACGTTTGGCGCTGGCAGCTACCAAGTCACAATCGGAACAGAAATTGCTGCAACACTGCGCTGCCGCCCTGGCAAGCTGTGTGTCTACACAAAGTTTTTATTTCAGCAGCGTAGGCTCGCAAGCAAAGCATTAATCGTCCCATCATCATCGGAACAGCATCAAAAAACTATAATTTTAATGGCTTGAATTGGGTGGAAGCGGTTGTTCCGCTGCGTTTTTCGCAGGGTGACTGCTGCCAGATTCTGTTGGGCGCTCGTTCCGGCGGCCGCCGCTACCTGAGCGAAGATGTAGAAACTCTGCGGCAGTTCTCCGCTTCGATTGTGGAGCAGATCGAGTGTTTCCGCAGCCAGGCGCTGCAACGGCTGGTGGGCGAAGCCGAATTTCGCGCTTTGCAATCCCAGATCAATCCTCATTTTCTGTTCAATACTTTAAATACCCTCTACGGAACCATTGACCGCTCCTCCCAACCGGCGCGTCGCTTTGTGTTGAACTTGGCCGATATCTTTCGCTATTTTCTGCAAACCGACCGCGCCTTTGTTTCGCTGGGCGAAGAACTGAAAATTATTCAGGCTTATCTGGAGATTAAAAGTTACGCTCGGTGATGGGCGGCTTTGAAATGTTATCGCAGCTTCAAAGCGGGCATCTGCCCGTAATCGTGATTGTTACCGCTTACCACCGCCAGGCCATTCAGGCTTTTGAAGCGGGCGCAATTGATTATCTTTTAAAACCCGTCAGCCAAGCTCGCTTGGAACAAACGTTGCAGCGCGCTCAGAAGCTTCTCCGCGCTCCTTTACGGGTGGCGGAAACCGTGGCTCAGTTGCAGGAACTGGCGCCGTCCTCCTCGAACCCCGCTACGCTGCGCAAAGTAGTGGGCCGGATCGGCGAAGAATATTTACTGCTGAGCCTGAATGAGGTTCTAGCGTTTCAAGCCGACGGCGAACTGGTCTGGATCGTTACCATGAAGCGCCGCTATCTCGCCACCCAAAACTTAAACGGAATGGAAGAGCGGCTGCGCAATACCAGTTTCCGTCGCATCCACCGCAATGCCCTGGTAAACGTAAACCAAATCAGAAAAATGAGCATGCTTACCAGCCAGGGCTGGCTCCTGACGCTGAACAACGCCCAGGAGTTTATTGTCAGCAAACGCCAGGCAAAGCATGTGCGCGATGTGTTGAACTGGTAGCTCTGCAAGCCGCTTGTTGTTGTTTTTAGTCCGCTCATCGTCCCACTCAGTTCAATGGTCGTAAGAAGATCGCTTTACTCATGAAATCGCGTTTTCACTAAATAACGGCCTAAAAGCCTGATTTTTCAACTAGCATGATTGGACCGCAAAGAGGAGTACGTGAGGAATTTATTATTATCGGCAGTTTTGCTGTCTGTGTTTCTTGTGGGTGTCTGAGAACCGCTCAAAGCCCAATCCTTAGGCAATGCCGGAACAATATCAGGGTATTGCTGCTGATCCTTCGGGCGCTGCCGTTTCCGGCGCAAACGTGCGTTTGCGGAATCCTGTTACCGGCTACGATCAAACGGCTACTTGCGGCGCCGATGGTCAGTTTAGGTTAATCAACATTCCCCCAAATCAATATCAACTGACGGTTGACGCGCCCCGATTCGCCGCCTTCGGACAGGATATTTCGGTGCGCGGCTCCCTTCCTATTCAGATTAAAGCGAGTTTATCTCTCAGCGGCACGGAAATCACCGTCAACGTGGAAGCTTCAGGAGCCGATCTGGTGGAACTTGACACCAGTGCGCACGTCGATTCTGATCGCCGCCAGTTCACCAACATTCCTGCTTTCGGTCCGGGTGGCGGATTGAGTCAAGCCATCACTTACAGCACCGGCGGAGTGGCCGCCGATGCAAACGTTTTTTTTACCTGCTTGGCGACCATGCCCATGTTTCCTTTGTGGTGGATGGCCAGCCGATCACTGATCAACAAAGCAAAGTATTTTCCACGCAGTTGCCTACCAGCGCCATTCAAAGCATGGAACTGATCACCGGCGCGCCCAATGCTGAGTTCGGCGACAAAAGCAGCCTGGTGGATCAAGTCACTACTCGTTCCGGTCTCGGCGCGCAGCGGATGTTCGGCAGCCTGGATACTTACTACGGCTCATTCGGCAATGTCGGCGGCGATGTCAGCTTCGGCTTCGGCAACGAAAAATTGGGCAACTTCATCGCGCTCGATGGTGTCCGCAGCGGACGCTTCCTGGATTCACCGGAATTCCGGCCTATCCATGACATCGGCAATAATCAGACTGTTTTTGACCGCTTCGATTATCAGCCGAACGCCCAGGACGTTTTCCACCTCAACCTGTTTGCGGCGCGGAACTGGATTCAGATTCCAAACGATTACGATCAGCTTACTCAAGACCAGAATCAGCGCGTGCTCACCTGGGACATTGCTCCCGGCTATCAGCACACGTTTAATGCTCATTATCTGCTGACTGTCAATCCTTATATCCGCAAGGATGAGTTCAATTACTATCCCAGCGGCAATTTATTAAACGACACGCCATCCACCCAATCTCAACATCGCAAACTCTTGAATTACGGCCTTCGCAGCAATTTGGCGATTAATCAAGGTCATCACAATATCAAGCTCGGCATCGATTTTAAGCAGACGCGCCTTTCTGAAGAATTTGCTTTCGGCATTACAGATCCCACTTATAATGCTCCCTGCTTTGATTCGCTTGGCAACGCGATTACCGATCCGACAATTCTTGATCCCAATCTGTGCAATCTCAACGGCTATACTGCTAATCCCGGCCTTCAACCAGGACTGATTCCGTTCGATCTGTCGCGCGGCGGATCGCTTTTCCAGTACAAAGCCACGCACAACATCAATCAATATTCAACTTATATTCAGGACGCGATTGCCTTGGGTAATTTTTTGATTAATGTCGGTCTGCGCGGTGACACTTACTACGGACTTACTGCCGATAGCGGCACTTCTCCCCGTGTCGGAGTGACCTGTAACATCAAGAAAACCAGCACCGTTCTTCGGCTTGCGTATTCACGCACGTTTGAAACGCTGTTTAGTGAGAACCTGCTCCTATCGAGCGCATCCGGTTTAAGCAACAGCGTGGTGCAGGGCGTTCTCGGCGTTAATTTAGCTAATCCCATCCGTGGGAAAACGCAACCAGTACAACGCGGGATTCCAGCAGGCGATCGGCAAATACATTCTGATTGACGCTGATTACTTCTGGAAGTACACGCGCAACGCTTACGATTTCAGCACCTTGCAGAACACCACGATCACCTTTCCCATTGCCTGGGCCAAATCAAAAATCGACGGCGTTACCGGGCGGGTCAGCAGCACGAACATTCGCGGATTCCAAACTTACTGGACCTTTGGCCACACGCGGGCCCGCTATTTTCCTGACCAAACAGGCGGCCTGCTGAACACATCCACTGTTCCCGCCGGGGTGTTTCGCATTGACCATGACCAGGCGTTTCAATCCACTGTGCTGACGCGCTACCAACGCCCTCACAATGCCGAATACGTATCGTTCAGTTGGCGCTACGATAGCGGCTTAGTGGTGAGCGGCGTTCCGGATGTGCCTACGGCGCTGAGCCTCACTCCCAACCAGCAGGTGTCGATTGGTTTTGTCTGTGACGGCGTGCCTGCAACCGTCGCCAACCCGTTTACGGTGAATTCCGTTTGCAACGTCGGCAGTTCAAAACTGCTGAACCTGCCGCAAGCAGGGCAGGAGAACGACGATCATAATCCTGCTCGCGTCAAGCCGCGCCACGTGTTTAATCTGGGCATCGGCACCGACAATCTGCTGCACGTAGAATCGCAAAAGCGCATTGTTGCTTCACTACAGATTGAAAACCTGACTGATCAGGTATCGGTGTATAACTGCCTTTCCACCTTTAGCGGAACTCATTTCCTGTCCCCCGGAAGCTTCATCGACAGCATCGGTTATCGCTTTTAACGAGTAAAACTTTTCAAGCAGGCAGCGGATATTCCCGTTGCCTGCTACTGCCGTGTCTGTCTGTATTCTGAAATGGCATATCTCGCACATTTATCAACACCCACCGGATATCCCCATTTCTGGTTCGCACCTTGGCCCACCATTGGTAATCAATGCCTTTTCCATTGAATCCCATTGAACTTAAATCGACTGAAAGAAAACGCCCTTTCCACCAAACCTGCCAAACACCCTCGCCGACCGGATGCAGCGCGTAAACCAGTGTGCCTTTCGGCAGTTTATTGTATGTATCGGCTTTGCTCAACCGGTAAGCAACCGGATGAGCATAGATGTCTCCGCTTATTCCTTCAACATGCGCGTTCTTTTGAACGTTGCCAATGACTTTGCCTTGTGGCTTGTCATAAAGCGGAACATCCCGGGAAGCAGTCCAATCCCGATACGTACAGCCTTCAAAAGGGCAGACGTTTTTGCTGACCACCACCGCAGGCGGAGCGCTCTGCGCCCAAGCTCCTACAACCATTCCTAACAACAGCAATATCCGCTGCATTCATTTGGCTCCTTATAGAATTAATTCCATGATGCTTTCTGTTACGCCGTTGATACCCGCCGGCGAGAATTTGCAGGATGCTCTGCAACTCTACACCGAACAACTGGGTTTTCAGATCACCTGGCGAAACGGTGAAATGGCCGGCATCGCCCGCGATGGCATTAGTTTTAATTTGGTCGTTAACAATAACAAACAGTGGGCCGACAATGCAAGCTTCAGCATTGCAGTGTCCGATCTCGATGCGCTTTATGATGAATATCGCCTTCTGCCCATGCGGACCACCCCGCCCGCAACGCAACCCTGGGGACGGCGCGAATTTCACCTCATTCTGCCGTCCGGAGTCTGCTTTCAATTCTACGGTTCAAAATAAACCTGTCACTGCGGCTATCGCATAATGTTGCCGCCATATTGATGCTGATTGTGGTTCACACGATACCAGCTTTGCTCTTTTTAAACGGTAAACGCCAACGCCACGCAATGAACGAGGCCGTGTAAGTTTTCGCTGCTAATCATCCGCTTGACACTCGTATCAACAATGCTTACAATGTAGGCATTATGGCTGAACTGCTCGGTACTTTCGAACAAGCGGTGCTGTTGGCCATCTTTAAACTGAATAACGAAGCGTACGGGCGTGCCGTACTGCGCGGCGTGCAGGATGCGCTCCGGCGCGAGACTCCCGCTGGCGCGGTTTATGCCACCCTTGATCGGCTGGAACAGAAGAAACTCATCTCGTCTCGTTTGCACGAAGGCACCGCCGTGCGCAGCGGTCGCGCTCGTCGTTATTACCGTCTTTCTGCCGCAGGCATAAAAGCCTTGAACGAATCTAAAACCGCGCTGGAACAGCTTTGGAGCGGAACCGAATGGCCGTTGGGAACGGAAGCATGAACAACAAGCCGCCTTCCTGGTTGGAACGCGCCCTCCTGCTTCTGCTGCCGGAGCACGACTGCGAAACCATCTCCGGCGATTTGTTGGAAGAATACCGGGACAAACTGCCCGCGCTCGGCGCTGCACGAGCTTGCTTCTGGTATCTGCGGCAAGTTATCAGCTTCATACCAGTTCAACTTTTCGGAGGATCACGCTTGAAACAACTACTCGTCTGTTCCTGTTTCTTCACGGCGGCTGCCGCCGTATGGTTGATCATCATGGAGAACGTGTTGAAACACAACGGCTACGTCGGACGTTCAGCCATTGCCGCCGGCATCGCCCTGCAAAGCGCGGCAACGTTATTATTACTGCTGCTTCATGGCCGCGCTGTGTTTCGTTTTGTTGTGCTAGGCGGTGCTATCGCCATTGCCCTGCTCGGCATTTCCGCTGTTTTCAAAACTCTGCAAGCAAATCACTTCGAGGGCTTCGTGCTGATTATCGGCTCCGCGCTTCTCATCCAGAGCGGATTAACTACAGCCACGCTGCTAAGTCGGCAGGCAAGATAAGCAGCATTCCTCACATCAACTTGCATCCACACGTTCAGATTATTCTGAGACAACTTCCCCATTGCTGTTTTTGCAAACAAACTATAAGCAATGGCCACTGTTCAGCGGCATAAAGAGACTCCAGCTTTTCCCCGTATTTATCGAACTTCTAAGAAATGGAAAATCTTCTTTGCTCTGGCCTGCTTAATAACAGCGACTTTCGGAATGCTCGGAATATGGTCTATCTCTACAGATCCGCTTAAAAATTTTGGTAAAAACTTTTCCCTAATCAGCCTTATTGGTGCTATTGAAGCACTCTGCCTGTATGTTTTCTTTTTAACTCTTCGTTTCAAGATTGTGCTGTTTTCCGACCGTATTGAAATCCAGGAATTGGTTCGCACCTCAATGCTGTTTCGGCAGGAAATCCGGGGCTGGAAACTGCTGCCTTCCTTGCCGTCGTTTCTTGTATTTACTTTTAAGGATCCTCACCGGAGGCCATTCAAAATAGCTCAATTATTTCGGTCCGATTCTGACTTTGAGGACTGGTTGTACACATTGCCCAGCCTTGACCGGGAAGCCAAACAAACATCCAGAGCCGAAATTCGAAATGACCAGCATCTGGGCGGCACGCCGGACGAAAGAATGAAAAGAGTTGCTCAGGGTGGACGCCTCGTTAAATTTTCTAGCGCAGTTGCTCTTATTACATTTTTCTGGAGCCTGTATCCGCATCCCTACAAAATCATAATCCTAATCCTTATGGCTATTCCTTGGCTCGTAGTAGCTCTTGTAAAAGGATCGCAAGGTGTTCTTCGCATTGATGGGAATCTAAACCATTCTTATCCAAACCTTGTTCGAGCCTTTGTCTTGCCTGGACTCGCTCTTGCGCTGCGTTCATTCGACTACAATTTGATTTCATCTCCGGCATTGTGGTGGTACTCTTTCGTTCTGGGCGTCATCCTTTGCTTATCAGCGTTGCCAATCAAATTCAATGCGCGCGCAAAAACAGGAAACTTAATTACTGTTTTGATCTTTTCTTTGGTTTACGGCTATGGAACTGTCATTCAAGCAAACGCCCTGCTCGATCACTCACTCGAAACGAGCTACAAGGCGATTGTGGAAGAACAGCGTATCGTTCCCGGAAAAACGACCGAGTTTCAGTTGATTTTGGGACCTTGGGGACCAAAAACAGAATCGAATACGCTTCGCGTGAATCGCGCGACTTATCATCTTATTCAACGCGGCGACATCGTTTATCTCGGCCTTAAACAAGGCGCGTTGGGTGGAAAATGGTATTTCCTGCGCACTTGGCGGCACGCAGGCCCAGTTCACCGCGCGTTGGAGCAGTAAACTGTGGTGTACTTTTAACCCTTTGCATAATTTTGTTACCCTGCTGCTATGCAAGTGACTTCCGCCTATGCTAAAGCAAATTTTTCCAAACTGCTGAAAGCTGTCGAGCATGGCGAGATTGTACAAATCACCCGCAACAACAAACCGATTGCCAGTTTAGTTCCTTACGAAGCTTCAAACAAAGCAAAGCCGCAATTGGGAACCGCTCCTCCTCCCGTAAAAATTATTGATCCGAACTGGGCGAAGCCGCTTACACGAAAACAGATGAACGATCTGCTCGGCAAGGGGACATACTGAACAACAGTGTTGATCCGTGTACTTCGCTTCAGTTCCGCTGTTCGAATACGGACACTGCTGTCCCAAGAACGGAACAATTCTAAAATGTAAACCACACTTTTAGGCTGATTTTATTGACAATCATCGCGGCCGTTCAATTGCCTATTCTTAGAACATCTGCTTATGAACTGGCAAGCGCAATTGAAACAAACCTTCCGCACTTTGGCCGGTGCGCCGCTCCTTACCGGTGTTATCGTGCTTACAATCGCCATTGCCATTGGCGCGAACACCGCCACCTTCAGCGTGGTCAACAGCGTGTTGCTGCGTCCTTTGCCTTACCCTGAATCGGACCGGCTGGTCGGTGTTTGGCAAACCGCGCCTGGGCTGGGAATCGACAAACTGGAAGCCTCCCCTGCTACTTACTTCACTTATCGCGAAGAAAACAAAACCTTCACCAATATCGGCATCTGGCAAAGTGATTCGCTCAGCATCACCGGACTTGCTGAACCCGAACAAGTAGTTGCATTAGGTGCTTCCGATGGCATCCTACCCATGCTCGGCGTACAACCCGCCATTGGACGAATTTTCACCCATGCCGATGACCTGCCGGACCGCCCTAAAACCGCAATGCTCAGTTACGGCTATTGGCAGCGACGATTTGGCGGCGAACGCTCCGTGCTGGGCCGTCGCATTACCATGGACGGCGAACCGCGTGAAATTATCGGCATTCTGCCCAGGAACTTCAGCTTTCTGGATCAGAAAGCTGAAGTAATCATACCTTTGCAGCTTAAGGAGGACCATAGCGTCATCGGCAACTTCAGCTACCAGGCGATTGCCCGCTTAAAACCTGGTATTTCCCTTGCGCAAGCTAACGCCGACGTAGCTCGCATGATACCGATCATGCTGCGAAAATTCCGGCCCTCTCCCGGCATGAGCTTGCAAATGGAGGAGAGCATTAAGCTCGGCCCGAACGTTCGACCTTTGAAGCAGGACGTGGTAGGCGATGTTGGTTCTGTTCTCTGGCTCCTGATGGGAACCGTGGGCATTGTTCTTTTGATCGCCTGCGCCAATGTCGCTAACTTATTGTTGGTACGCGCCGAGGGCCGTCAACAGGAACTTACCATTCGCGCCGCATTGGGCGCAAGCCGCGGACGTATTGCCGGTCAACTGCTTTCTGAAAGTACAGTGCTTGGCTTGCTCGGCGGCGCTGTTGGACTAGTTCTCGGCTACGGCGCACTGCGTTTACTAATCGCTTTGGAGCCGTCCAACCTTCCCCGGCTGAACGAAATCCACATTGATCCGGTTGTGCTCGGCTTCACCTTTCTTGTCGCCCTGCTTGCCGGGTTAATATTTGGCTCAATCCCCGCAATCAAATACGCTGGAACTCGCCTCGGCACCAGCCTTCGCGAAGGTGGGCGATCCTTGAGCGATAGCCGCGAACGCCACCGCGCCCGCAGCTCACTGGTGATTGTGCAAGTGGCGTTGGCGCTGGTGCTGCTGATCAGTTCCGGGCTGATGATCCGTACCTTTCAAGCGATTCGGCAAGTACAGCCCGGCTTCACGCACCCCGAACAAATCCAAACGCTTCGTATTAATATTCCCGAAACGGCAGAAAAAGATCCTTTTCGCGTTGCCAGACAATGGAGCGAGCTCCAGGAGAGCATTTCTCATGTTCCTGGAGTAAATTCCGTCGGGCTCTCCAATTCCATCACTATGGACGAGCATCAAGACCACGAGCCTATCTTTGTGGAAGGCCGACCTGACTCGGATATTCCAGTTATGTGCCATGTGAAGTTCAGCGGCCCTGGTTATTTCAAGGCGATGGGCAATTCTCTGTTGGCTGGGCGCGATCTCACTTGGGAAGACAATTTTAAAGAGCGGCAAGCAATAGTTGTTTCTGAAAACTTAGCTCGTGAATACTGGGGCAGTTCTCAAGCTGCCCTCAACAAAAGGGTTCGCCTAACGCCGCAAGCTCCTTGGTACGAAATTGTCGGCGTAGCAGGAAACGAACGCGACGATGGAGCCGATAAAGATGCGCCTGAAATTCTTTATTGGCCAGTTCTTACTGGTCAATTCTATGGTGAAAACCATTTTGTCCGGCGCAGTATGTCGTTTGCGATTCGCAGTTCCCGCACCGGTTCCGCCAATTTCTTAAAAGAAATTCGCAGCGCGATCTGGGCGGTGAATCGCAATCTGCCGATTGCGGAAGTTCGCACGATGCAGGAGATTTATAACAAATCAATGGCTCGCACTTCATTCACGCTTATCATGCTCGCGTTAGCCGGTGGCGTTGCTCTCCTGCTCGGCGTAATCGGCATCTACGGCGTAATCTCCTACTCGGTCGCGCAGCGCACCCGTGAAATCGGCATTCGCATGGCCTTGGGCGCGCAGCACGGCTCAGTCCGCCGCTTATTTGTGCGGCACGCGCTGATGCTCACCGTCATCGGCGTGGTGCTCGGCCTAGGAGGAGCAATGGCCGTCACCCGTTTTTTGTCTTCGCTCCTGTTCGGCGTTCACCCGCTTGATCCTTTCACTTACGGCGCAGGAGCGGCTCTGCTGATTTCTGCCGCGTTCATTGCCTCCTACCTGCCCGCCCGCAAAGCCAGCGCGGTTGACCCGGTAGAAGCCTTGCGAGCGGAGTAAATGGTAGATCACTTCTGTTCCGGGCGTTCTCTGGGATGCTCTTCCCGCGCGGGACGGTTGTTCGTGTTCGGCGCAGGACGTTCCGGCGGACGCGGCGCTGCTTCGCGATTCTCCGGCCGTGCTTGCTCCGGCGGACGCGCTACGTTAGCAGGCCGGTTCATTTCCGGATTCTGATTAGGTGGGCGTGTAACAGTAGTTTCCGGGCGCGTTGGCTGCTGCGCCACTCGCTGTGGCGGCTGTTGTGGCATAGGTCTTTGTTCTACGCGTTGTGCTGGTGGCGGCTGTGGCTGAACTTGCTGCTGCTGCATGCCGTTGTATGCCGCAGGCGGGCGCGGCACCGCCACTCGCGCAGGCGGTCCTCCATAGTTTCCACTCCCTCCATTCTGAGGCGGAACAGCGCGGCCACCGGCGGCGGCGGAACGGCTTCCCGGTTGTGTTTGTACTTGCTGCACGGTGGTACCTGCCGGAATAGCCGGTCTTACATTGGTTGTGTTGGCAGGACGCGCAAAGTTCGGACGGACTGCCGCGGTGTTTACCGGCTGCCCTGCGTTCTGTTGCAGATATTGTTGCCGCGCTGCAAATGGAACCGGCGCGGGCGCTGGAGTTTGCCTGGCGACAACCTGTCTCATCATCACGGCCGCTGGCGGTCGCGCTGCTGGTCCGTTGCTTAACGGCGCAAGCGCCTGACGCGTGGGCGCAACCGGCGGCGCCACAATCGGCATCGCGCCCTGCATCCGCGCCACCTGTTCCCTCGGCACGGTTTGCCCTGCTGAGGCTACCGGACGCCCCGAAGCAAATGCATTCTGCGGCATCGCTGTTACCGCGCCGGGCGCTTGCACGTTCACGAACCGCTGGTTCACATTCGTGATGTTATTGTTCGTCACGTTCACCGTTTTATTTACATAAGTGGTGTTATAAACGTTGGTGATGTTTACCGTTTTGTTAATGGTCGTGTTCGACACGTTCACTTGCCTGAAGTAGTTCGGCGACACACGATACGCGGGCGTGTACACTTCGCCAGGGCCAAGCGGCACCCAGGCTAACCCGCCGCCGCCGACGGAAAGCGACACCGAAAAGTGCGGTCCGCCGAAAAAGGCCACCAGCGCAGGCGCATACACGGGCCGCTCCACGATTACCGGCCTACCCACCGCCACTACCCCATGCGGACCGGGCATCCAGCACCAGCCGCCGCCAGCATACGCCCAACGTCCATAATGGAACGGCGCAAAACCCCACGGCGCATCGTCTACCCAAGTCCAGCCCCACGGTTCAATCCAGGCCCAATGCCCCACGCGGTACGGCGCCCAACCAACAGTCACGCGCGGATACCATACCCAGCCATAAGTCGGCACTTCGCGCCACGCTCCATTGTCTTGCAGGTCTTCATAGCCGATCATGTCCGTCGGCGCGTAACGCGATTGCAAGGCAATCCGTTGTTCCCGTGCATCGCGCGAAGCACAAAAATTCTCAAATCCGTCCGGTCCCGGCGCAACCTCCACGTCATAAGCCATTGCATCCGTTCCTGACAACTGCGCGCTCTGCCCAGCCGGCAGATTTAAAGCCTGGCCGCCGCCCGTAATCTCCGCCTGCCCATGCCGCACCACCACAAAGCTGGTGAGCGCATTCGCGTCCACCGTAATCCGGTAATCGCCGTTGCGCAGCAGCGTAATTGCCGCGTTCGGCGTATCAATTTCGTATGCCTCGTCGCCTCCCAAGCGCGTCAGATGGACTGCCAGTTCGCCCTGCGCCAGCCGGATCTGCACCGTTCGGTCATCCAGATTGAGAAAGCCGACGCTTGTTTCGCTGTTTATGCGAACCGTAGAATCATTTAAATGAAATTCGGCTTTGGAATCCACGTCGGCCCACAGGTAATCGCCCGTGGTAAAAGGCCGGTTCACCACTGCTTGCGACCACTCCTGCGTTCCGGCCGGCTGCATGGACACGGACCCGGACAGATAATTCAATCGCGCTACCCGCGAGGGAGGGTCTTGCGCGCGCGCGACCCCGGTCACAGTTCCTGCCGCTAAACCAAACACCAACAAGATGATCTTAAAATTCATAAATGAATGGACCGCCGAGGCCACCCTCCTGAACTTTCGATGTGTTTTCTTCAACGCAGGGTTGCCAGGAAACAGCCTATGCAACTGCTTTCTAAACAGAAATTAATTCCCCACTTTGTAGAACCCGGCTGCCTAAAGAATATCTCTGCCTGATTTGCCGATCAGTGAATTCTGGTAAGCGCGGAATTCTCTCTACTAACGACTTCCTGCGGGAGAGCCACATAGCCAAGCGCTGCCGCTTGTTTCTGGCCTTCGCCGAGCATCCACTTTAAAAAATCAACAATTGCCTCGCGCTTCGTTTCATCCGCGATCTGCGTCGGAACAATCATCCACGTATAGGACGCGATGGGGTAGACACCGGCTCCCGGCGGGTCCACCAGGGAAACTTTAAAATCGCCATCGAGCGCGGGCGAATGCGCCACCGCAGCGGAAATGTTCTCCAGATCAGCGGCGACGAATTCTCCATTTCTGTTCTGCACTTTTCCGAAGCTCAAATGGTTTTGCAGAGCATAAATAAACTCCACATACCCGATTGAGCCGCCATATTCTTTCACCAGTTTGGCAACACCGTCATTGCCGTTTGCTTCTTTGCCGATGGGCCATTGCGGAGCAAAGCCAGCGCCCACCTGCGCTTGCCACTCCGGACTGGTTTTCGAAAAATAATCGGTCCACAGAAAACTGCTGCCGCTTCCATCGGCGCGATGAACCACAACAATGTCAAGATCGGGCAAATGAATTCGCGGATTAATCTGTTTCAATAGCGGATCGTTCCATCTTTTAATCTTTCCCAAATAGATGGAAGCAAGCACTTGCGGAGTGAAGCAAACATCGGCGGCCAGCCCCGGCAGGTTCACCACCGGAACAACCGCGCCGACCACCGACGGCAATAACAGATATTTGTTCTCATCGTTGGAAAACATTTTGCGAACGAGATTCGGATCGTCCGAAGCTCCAAAATCCACGCCGCCCGCCAGCAGTTGCCGCACGCCTGCTTCCGAGCCGACAGCCTCGTAAGACATAGTTACATTCGGATGACGACGCCCGTAGTTGGCAAACCATTTCTTATACAACGGCGAAGGAAATGTGGCGCCCGCTGCTTTGATGCTGGTAAGGGGTTGAGCCTGAGCAATTGCGGCGAAAATGACAAAAATTAGTAAGTGGATCGCAATGCGATTAAGCCGAAGTTCCATGCAATCTTATTATGGATGCAGACTGGCTAACGCGGCAGCAAGCTGTTTGGCGATCCGCTTGGATAAGTCTTTATTAATGTTTTCGGATGGCGAGCTTGGCCTTGCCAGGTAAGACCACAACGTATCGCCTTTGCTGCTTGTTAGCTCCACCGAGAGAAAGCCAGCGTAAACAGGCGTTCCATTCGCAGGCGACGTGCCGGCCCGCGGATTCAAACTGACATAGCCCTTCACCCAGACTTCTCCATTGCCGCTCAAGACCGCATCAGCATCGGACTGGTTTGCTGTTAACGAAATTGTATTTAACTTTCGCAGTTGAGCCACCAGATCTTTGCGGAGATTTTCCGAGCCGCCTTTTACACTTAACGGTTCAACATACAACGTTTTGACTTTTGTAAGCGGCTGATCGGTTGACTGCCCCGCAAACGCCAAGCCGATACTGGCGCATAACGCAAGCCATCTGATTGAAACACGAGTCGCCGTCATAGAACAAAATCCAACTTCTTACATTTTAGCCGGAGATAAACCAATCTGAACCGTGTTAAATTTTTTTGCGACTCTGGCCGGAACGCCGCTTACCGATGAAAAACCCGGCTGCTTTGCCGGATTGTTCAATCGTCGAACCAGATAGGTGCTGCCGGCTACAGCCGAAAACGTAACCGTAGTTCCAGACGCGCTCTGTTTCACTTTTGCGCCGGAAACGCCGTTCACAACTTCTACCGGCCCCTGCGGCCACGGATTGCGAAAGCTGATCGGCTGATCTGATCCGGCCTCAATCGCCACCGTTGTAGGCAAGCCATTTCTTACCTGCACATAAACTTTTCCCCGAGCGCGCACATGAACAATGCCGTCAAAGTTCCAGTCGGGCGGAATAGCCGGCGCAATCCGAATCAGTCCGTCGTAATCCTGCACCAGGGCTTCCTGCAATGCCGTGGCGACCACGCCTTGCTGTTCAATGTAAAACTCGCCTTGCTTACCTCCCCAGTTGGCGAAACCGTTCACAAAAGTCTGATACTTGGTTGTTAATTTAAGAAGCGTCGCTTCCGCCTCGCTGCCCAATCCAAGCCGGGCTGCTTGAATCGGATCAAAGCTCCAATCTTGATTGACGGGATAGCGACGATGAGCATAGGTCTGTTTCGCCAATGCGAACAAAGGCGAAGTATCATTGATCAGGTTATAAGGCCACACCGGTTCCAATCCGATGTTTTCGTAATTGTGAGTAACTGCATTAGGGCTGTAAGAATCGGCAATCACTTCCGCGCCTTGCGCTTCTGTGTGCGGCAGCGGCGGAATGGCCGGCAAAGCAGCTTGCAGGTTCCGCGCCAGATCAGCATCTTGCTGTAAAAGCTTGGCTGCCTCAATAACAATGGGATAAAGCGCCAGTCTCGCGGCAATGTCGGTGGTCGGGTCAGCAACATCCCACTGTGTTTCGTGCGCGTTGGAAGGGCTGGTATGCCGCAAGCCATCGCTGCCCTGCTTCTCATATGCAAGTAGAAAGCGCGCGGAAGCGGCCATCACCGGATAATTGTCGAGCAGAAACTGCCGGTCATTGGTCGCCAGATACTGCTGCCAAATCCAGAGCGACACTTCCGCGCCGGTGGAAAGCGTGCGTGCGTTGTAATAAGGCTGCGAACCGGCGTCGCAATCGAGCGCAGTCGCAGGCTCGCTGCCGAATGCAGTTTCGTACTCGATACCCTGACCGTTGAAGCGCATAGTCTCCGGCACGCAGATGCCTGGAAGTCCATTCATGTGCTGTTGCGTCCAGTGTTCAATATTATTTAGATTTTCGCGGTAAAGACGGAAGTAAGGCGCATTCAATTCCGGCACGCCCGCGCCAAGGTTTGCCGCTACTTGCATTCGCAGGTTCCAATGCCAGAAAGCAGCCGGGTCCCAGTGATGAATGTCTTGCACCGAAGAAAACAGGTCCGCTAAACCGGCCTGCGAACCGGGATACTCGCCGCCGCTGCTGGCCGCTGCCGCGAACATGTAAAGATGGCGAAGATTTTCCAGGTACTCGCCCGCGCCATCCGGCGAACTGATCTTGATTAAACTTGCACGCTGCCAGAAAGCATTCCACCAAACTTTATGCGATGTCGATGAAGAATTTGACAATACGTTCCTTGCTAATAAACTCACATCTTGTTTGCCATCATAATGCGGCGCAGAGACCAGAATACGGAAATGTCCATCTAGTCCGGGAGTCACCGTAACAGTGATCGTCAGTGCGTCGGTTACAACGGCAGAAACATCGCGTCCTTCGGCGGTGATCGCCGCTAATGATCCGAACGCGCGTCCTGATGCGCCCGGCTCTTCATTATCAATCCACTTCTGCGCGAGAACTCCGACTTTTCCCTCAACGCTTGCTTGCGGCGTGCGAGGCTGCCAGAGTTTTAACTGAGCAGTTTGAGGCGTGCCCGGCTTTGCGCCTGTTACGTCAACAATTAACGTGTCCTCATCAGGCTGCACATAAATGCTGGCGCTCATGCCGTTCCCGCGTTCTTCAAACGTTCCGTCGTATAGGTGAAGACGCCCTGAATAGTCTTGAGCAGAAGCAAGCACCGACAAACCGGGAATCACAAGCTGGCCGGGCGAAAGACGTTTCGGCAGAGTGTCTACCCGATTCAGTTGCGCGGTAAAACCATTCTCAGACCATACCGCTACGCCGAGCCTGCCGTTTCCGAGCGGCATGGCTTCACTCGCCTTGCGATTCGGCTGCGCCAAACAGATATCGGAACGGCTAATAACACCCGGCACATCAATATGGAATTTTCCGTTCTGCCAAGCCGTCGTTTCTTCTCCGCAGAAGGACGGATATACGCTCAACAGCCCAATCAACAATCTGCTAATGGCTGACCGAAGCATCAATCGGATCTTCTTCCTTGTTTTTTTCTTCGGCGCTGCATTTTTGGAAACGCTGCAACGTTTCCTGCGCCTGCGCCTGTTTTCCTGATTGCCGGTAAACGCCGGACAGCAGGTAAAGAGCGGACGCAAAATCCGGCCTCAATTTCACTGCCGCTTCCAACTCTTGTTGGGCATCCGTCAGCTTATTTTGCGCCCGGTATACTCTGCCCAGATTGTAATGCGTGAGCGGATTGGAACGGTCCAGTTGTTCCGCTTTCAGCATCATCTCCATCGCTCGTTCGTTTTGTTCCATTTTGGCGAGCAGCACGCCGTAATGCAGCAGATAATCGGCGCTGTTTGGTTGCAGATTTAATGCTTGCTTGAACCTTGCTTCTGCTTCAGAGAACTGATCGTTCCAGATGGCTACTATTCCGAGCATGAACGCAGCCCGATCGTTTTTGGAATCAAGCGCCAGCACGTGATTAAAGTGCCGAGCGGCGCGGGCGTACTCGTGCGCAAAAAAGAAACTCATTCCCAATTCATAAAAAACCGCCGGAGATTCGGGCTTGAGTTTTGCCGCCAGCAGGAAAGCGTGAACAGCCGCCGGCTGATCGCCCGTTCGTTGGTTTAACCAGCCTTGCTCCATCAGAAAGCCGTAGTTGTCCGGCTGCGATTCTACCGCCCGGTTAATCGTACGCAAAGCTTCTTCAGGCTTGCCGATCAGCAGAAAGCCGCGAGCGGCAATTGCCAGGTATTCCGGCGATGCATCTTCGGGCAGCTTTGCCAACAGCGAGGCAACGCAGTTTTGATCTTTATGAACAATGCACTGTGAAAGCGCTTCGCTTCCGTTCGGGTCGACCCACAGCCATAACAGCAGTAAGAGCATCATCGGATTGGCGCAATCTCCTGCTTCTGATGCTGCGCAATTGTGAGCCGTTGGGCGCGGGCCGCTTCATCTTTTGCGTCCTTAACTCGATTCAAGCTCATCAATAGGCGAGATAGCTGCGCCGGAAAAGCTGGATTTTCCGGAAACCGCAGTTCAGCCTGATGAAGCATCTCCGCCGCTTCCGGCAAGCGGTTGGTTTGAATCAGCGCGGCAGCCAGACGTTGATAAATCAGTTCCGATTGTTCCAGGGCGAGCGCCGCTTTCAGTTGGTTAATTGCTTCCTGTCTTTGATCCAGTTGCGCCAATGCCTCTGCCAGAAACACGCGCGCATCCACATAACTGGGATTTAACTTTATTTCCTTGCGGAAGTATTCGGCAGCCGCGTTCATGCTTCCGTTTTGAAAAGCCAGATAGCCGAGCCGGAAGTTTACGCTCAGTAGATCGCCTTTTAACGCCAAAGCCTGCTGGTATTCTTTGGCTGCATCCTCGTCCTTATCTTTCGCGAAATAAGCATCGCCTAACAACTCGTGTACCCAGGCCGAATTGGGGAATCGTTCAAGCATAGTTTGAAAATCACGCAGGCCCGCAGTCTTGTCGGCTAAAGCGTAATCTTCTTGAATCAGCGAATACAACACGTATGGATCTTTGTTGCCGAGCTGCCAGGCGGCGCGGAAAGATTTACGAGCAGCAGCATGGTCCTGCAATAATCGCTGCGCCATGCCTTGATACAGATAAGATTCGCCCGATGGGGAAACAGTTTTGAGAGATTCCAAAGTTTCCCTGGCGCGTCCGAGGCCAAGCAGAGAAGCAGCCTGCTTAATATGCAGTTCCGGATCAACAGGCGCCAGTTTCAACGCCTTATCAATCCACCGCAAGGCTTCGGCGAAATTTTTGTTGCTGATCAGAAAGGAAACGTATTCGCGATGAAGCGGCACATCAGCGGAACAAAATCGAAGCGCCTGTTTAAAATTTGTTTCGCGTTCCGCCAAGGCCAAATCCGGTTGAACGGCCTTCGCATAACTCGATTGAAAATCCGGCAGGCTCCTGCAACCGCTAACCACTTGCAGCGCCAGAACTGCGGCAAGAATCGGGGAACTCATGCGCCAATGGTTCAAGTCTAACGCCATTGGTTCATGGTTCCCCGGAACTTCGCTTGTTTTAGAAGTGATAGCGCAAGGCAAACTCCACAATGCGCGGGTCGAGAGCGGAAGTCACCTTCCCGAACTGCGAACTGCCGAAGCTTGTGTTGACGCCGGAGAAATTCGTATGGTTAAAAATGTTGAACAGTTCGCCGCGGAACTCGACGGTCTGCCTTTCAGTGATATGAAAGTCTTTATAGAAGGCCATATCGAAATTGACTAACCCAGGACCACGCAGAATACCCTGTCCGGCATTGCCGAAGAAGCCGTAAGCGGGCGCGGCGAACGCCGCCGTGTTGAACCACTGGTCTACCGTTTTCGGATAACTAAGTTTCTGGCCGGAAACCACGTCGGGTCTTGTTGCCAAACCTTGATTAGTTACGCTCAGCCCTGGGTTCAGCGCGATACCGCTTTGAATGCTGGTGATGCCGGAATACCGCCAGCCGCCTAACAGGGTACGCTTGAATCCGGTGGCATTCTGCATAAACGGAATGTTCCAGATGTAGCTGAGCGAGAACACGTGACGAATATCGACTGAAGAGTTGCCGTATTCATGGTTCAGGTTGTGAGAATCCTGCACGCCGGTAGCATCGAATCCGGAGTTGGTAAAGCCGTTCTGCAAACCATGAGAGAACGTATAGGAGCCGGTGATAAATAAACCGTGCCCCGCCGCATGGCGCACTGAAAGAAGCAATCCATCCCAGTAAGCATTGCCACGGCTTGTGTAAGTATTGATGCTGCCCCAGCCAGGATAAGAACCGTAAAGATACTCGTAAGTGCCGGTATTGATCGACGGATTGTAATTGTAGCCGCCGCTCGGATACGGTTGATTGTAATCGAGCGATAAAGGCAGGTTGCGAACCACATTGCCTGATCCGGTAGCCGAGAACAGCCACCCGCCCGCAAACTGATGTTCGAGCGAAAGGCTGTAGGTATAAACGCTGGAAGCTTTCAGATTCAGATCCTGGCTATTCAGGTTTGGCGCTGAATTGACCGATGTAACGCCCGGACCAAGCGGACTGGGAAAAGGAGGGTTGGTCAGCGTTACAGATTGGATGTAGGGATAATTGTTAGCGCACGAGTAGCTGCAATCGCCGCCGGTGAACACGCGCGTATAAGTGATCCCATACCCGCCGCGAAGGGAAGTCTTGCCATCGCCTTTTACATCCCAGGCAAAACCGGCTTGTGGACCGACGTACCATTTGTGTTTGTCGGAAAAATTATCGGGCACTCCGTTAACGCCGTTCTGGATAAGGCCATTCAGCGGATTGTAATTGGCAGTGGGCGTGATGGTTCCGTTCGGATTCACAATCGGAGCCGCGGCAGGGTTATACACCGCCGGATTGAAAACAGTTTCAGCCAGGGTCGCATGGGGCACCGGCATATACGTAATGCGCACGCCGTAGTTCAGCGTGAGTCGCTTCTTTATTTTCCATGTGTCCTGAACATAAGGCGACGCAATGTTGCCGAACATATAAGGCCGCCGTTCGCCGCTCTGCTGCGTGAACTGGGAAGCGTCGCCAAGCAGGTAGTCAGCCAGCGGATCGCCGGTGAAGCGTCCGCTGAAGGTCCAGGTTCCATTGCTTTGGGCAAACTGATTCTGGCGCTTAATGCTGTGGACGAAGTTGAAACCGGCTTCAATGAAGTGAGTGCCCCGTAGCCAGCTCCAATCGTCAGTGATGGTTTCTTCCACATCGGATGCATGGTTCAGCGGCTGAGTTTGGGTGACTCCGAACGAAGAATAGCCTTTGGAAATGTTTACCAGAGGCAAACGATTGGAAAGCAGGCCGTTGTAGGGCAGCGTGGATTGGAAAGCAGACAGTTGATCTTTATACACTAGGCCGGTAATGCCCAGATCGAAAACGGCATCGTTCAGCCCGACTGATACCTGATTGACCATTGTGGGCGAAATGATAACTGTGGCTTGTAGTTCGGCTAGTTTGCTGCGGGTAGTGAAATTCTGTTTGTTGGTGGTGAAAGGCGAGCCGGCCCATTCCTGCGAAGGAAGATTATCGGTTTGCCTGACGTCGAAGTATTCGCCCATCAGATGAACCTTATCGCTGATATTATGGTCCACCTTGATTTGAGAATCAAGCTGGTTGATGGTTTCCGGATTGGTGTTGATGAAATTGTTTCCGCTGGAATTATAATTCGGAAGCTGCGTGAGAGCGTTCAACAGAGTCTGCGAATTTGGATTGATCTGGTTGGACGGTATCTGGTAACAGCCGTTGGTGAGCGGAAACAGAGTGTTGGTGGAAGGATTGGTGATCGGATCGGTAAAGCATCCATTCCGCTGCGCCTGTGTCGGCGTTAAACCGGTTTGGGTGCTGCCGATGTGGCGAATTGTGCCTTGTTCGCTGATGAAGAAGAATGTTTTGTCCCGGGTTGTATTGAAAAGCTTAGGAATAAACAGCGGGCCGCCAATAGTGCCGCCGAAGATGTTCTGTTTTTCAGCGAGAACAGTCGGACTGAAGAAATTACGGGCATCAAGCGCATCATTGCGGAGGTACTCCCAAAGCGCGCCGTGAAATTCCCGCGTTCCGCTCCGCGTAGCTACTTGCACGCTCGAAGCGCCAAGCAGGGTATATTTCGGGCTCACATTATTTTGCAGGGTGCGAACTTCGGAAATGCTGTCCGGGTTCGGCAAAACAGTGGTTTGGGTCATATTGCCCGTGTTCATGTTCCAAACGCCGTCCAGCAGGTACAAAGTGCCGCTGGTCCCCATACCGTTAATGGACATGGAGTTGCTGGTATTAAAACCGCCCTGGCCAGTGGCCGAGGAGTTTCCGACGTTCAGGTTAGCTACCCCAGGCATCAGCGCGGAAAGGCTCTGGTAATTGCGCCCGTTTAAAGGCAGCGTTTCCACCTGCTGCTGCGCCACGTTGTTGGAAAACTGGGCGGTGGTCGTTTGCACTTGCACGGCTGCCGCTTCCACCGTGACCTGGCTTGTTACCTGCCCCACGGTCAGCGAAGCGTTCACGGTGCGAGTGGTAGCAGGCCCGACGTAAATATCTTTTTCCGTGTAGGTTTCAAAACCGGTTCTTACTACGGTGACGCTATAAGTTCCGGTCGGCAGGCCGGTCATGGAAAAAGTGCCGTCGCCGGTGGTGGTGGTTTCGGTTTTAGTGGTTGTGCCCTGGTTTGTGATCGTGACACGGGCATCGGCCACGCTTGCGCCGGCGCTATCGACCACAGTTCCGTTGATGGTAGCCGCCGCTGTTTGAGCGTGGGCAATGTTGGGAAGTCCTGGAATACAGGCCAGAACGGCGAGCGCAACAATGAAACGTTTCATTTTCTTGGCAATCGCTTCCTTTCCAAATCGAGATTATGCCGCGAAACGCGGCGTAGTAGGTAGATACTATCACCATCGGATGGAGAAGCAAGCAAGAATTATTCGAGGGTTGAAACGATTTAGCTTTTCAACGCAGGATGGCTGTGATCCGGTTGCGGTGATAGTTCAGTTGGAAATGAGATTACATAATATGGAAAACGAGCTTCGTTTTAACTGTGCGGGACCGAGCGGCTACACAATTTTCTCTTGTAATCGCAGACCACCTTTTCACTCTACTGAACTGGTTTATTACGTAATTTTTACCAAATGGTCCTCTTTTATAATGTCCGTATGCGGGTTGTAAATTTTCTTTTCTTGGTGTCGTTAGGTGCGGCCACAGTAGTAGCCCAAGCGCCGGTCAATCGTTTCGCCATGATTGAGCATGAAATCAAAACGCTTGAAGTGATCGGCGGCTCTCCGTTGACATCGCAAGAACAACAAATTGCGGCTCAGGTCGTTGATATGGCCATGCGCTCCAGCCCGGAGCATTGGCGGCAAACGGATGTCAACATGGCAAACGCTTTGCAGTCTTTTGCCCAAGGCAATCTGTTGACTAAACAAAGAATTCGTGAGCGATGGCGTTACAACTATGCTTTTGACCCGGATTATAAGTTTGAGTGGCGACCGGAATACGCTTTAGAAAAGAAAATTGTCGTGTCACATGATCCGGTGATAGCTATTGATCTAGCCCGTAAAGTGGTTGTAACAAAGATCATGATGCAGTCTTTGAAGCGTACGGCGGTTTGGGCAGCTACGGTTCATAAGGTCCCGCCTCCACAGCCCAACTTTAATGAAATCGTAAGCTCCTATCTTGTTCAAGGGCTTGCCGGCATGCAGCCTAATGTTGCTAACGCCTTTGGCCACGTGGAACAGAATGCGCCTTTAACCATTGGATTTTTTGACAGTATGCCCAAACCGCTTTACGCCAAAATGATTGCGGGCAATCACAAGATTTTCTTTGAACCCGAACACGACATCAACCTAGAACAATGGAATTTGGCGCAAGCAGCAGCGGTAATGTCGTGGTTCGCTGCCCAGCACAGTTCCGCGCCGGCCGGCAATATGACTCAACAGCAGATGCAGGATATTTTGAAGCGATTAAGTCCTCTCTGTGGTCCCATGGTGGGAGCGAAACAGCGTGAGAACAATGGCTGCCCTGGTCCAATACTGTAACTCAAGCGAATCTAGCGCGGCACAATGTATCTGGCTAACAGAACATCTCGAAAATCGAGCGCAAGGCGCAGATCAGCTATGTTACGGCGCGGAATGAACTCCAATTGTGAACCCGGCTGCACCTCAGCGAGATTGGGAGTGCCAAGATCGCTGGCGGGGCTCAATCCCCAAGGTATGGAAGATTTAGGAAAACCGGCTATAATCTGCCCTGGAATGCGTGATGAATCGGATTGAACGTCTACTTCTACAGGATGCGTGAGCCCTGCTCGGCAGGTGAGTTGAGGTTGTTCCGGATCTTGTGCAGCGATGCGGCAAAAACCTAAATCCGGCACGCGAAAGGACGATTCGGCAAACGGCACGATTGTTTCAACAGTGTCGTTAAGAATTTGAAGCTCAAATGAAGCACGAAGATTAACTGATTGTTGACGGAGCATATTGAACCTTGATTTATCGAAATTCAATGTCAGCCAGTAGTCATTATTAATTCTTTCAAGTTCCCCAATCCAAGTAAAATTCGGTTCAGGCCAAGGCTTTCCAGCGGAGATGATTCTGATACGGGCATTTCCACGCAACAGCGTTTTGGGTGGCGCACCAACAACACGCAAAGGTAGGAACACCTGCACAAAGTTATTTTTTGATGTGTTTTGCTTACTACTTTGCGGAGTAGCGTTGTTAGAACTGTAGGTTATAACAATGCCGAATTGATTCGGTGATGGCGGCGGCTCGGGAATACGGGAGCGGGAATGAATCAGAAAAGAAATTCCCCATGTGATCGGCACAAAAGCACAGACAACCGAAAGCGCAAATAGGCGTGCTATCGCTGTACGACGCGTAGCATATTGCCATACAATAACTCCGGCGATAATAATGGTAAAAGCAACAACAAAAGTCGATCCGCTTATCAAATCAACACCCACGTCGTTGCCGCTGTGAAACAGAATAGCTACGATTATTTGTTCGAAGATGAGGGCCAGCAGCACAACAAACCAAGCCAGCATAAACTGAGCAACACCGGTTGTCAGAGTGGCAATGCCGAACGACGGCAGAACAAACACAAACAACAGAATCAATTGCCTAAGCAGAAGGTCAGGATACGCCCCAAGCACCGGAAACCCTTGCACAGCCAAAATGTAACAATCAGACAGAAAAAGCGGAACACTGATAAACGCGAGAACGAAGAGCAGCTTGGCAGCAAGTAATCTTGTCCGGTAATAAGGGCGAGTTAGCCAGAATTGCTTGTTTCCCGGTAACGGTTCCTGAAAAATAACCTGAGCTACCAAAAAGAAAATGGTTAATGGTAGAAGAATGTTGAGCAGGGTCAATATTGTATTGACCTGATTTATTCCTTGAGCGTTGATGGGCAGACTACGTACGTCGAAAACAGCGTGAGCGATCATGAGCAACAGCACAGTGAGGATTATCGGCCACAAATAACGGACATCTTTCCCGAAAATGTGCAGAACTTGTTTCACCAGAATTCTCCTTTACTCAGTGCGCCGGTGTTCCCGAGCTAGTGACACAAAGATTTCACGTAAGGACATAGCCTGAACAGAAACATTGAAAGCGTTGTGAAAGTAATTTGAAATCATAGACAGGGTTCGCTGCGTATCAAACTGGCTTTCCACAAAACGAACAACGGCATTTGACACCTGCGGCTTGGACCAACTTTCGGGCCAGGCAGCGGGAAGAACAGGCGACTGCGGAAAAGTGATTTGAATTTCGCGGAACCGCTCGGCAAGCGATGCCGACGATTCCGAATATTGCATTCGTCCCCTTTCCAAAAAACCAATGTGGCTGGCGAAGCTTTCAATTTCACCTAAGTCGTGCGAGGAAACCAGAATGGTTGTATCTGCTGCCCGCTCCAGCAAACCTTCAATCAGTTCGTCGCGCACCAGCGCATCGAGGCCGCTGAACGGTTCATCCAACAAAATTAAACGGGGATGATAAGCAAGCGAAGAAGCTAATGCGGCTTTCATCTTCATGCCGCGTGAAAGCTGGCCCAAACGACGATTAGACGGCAATTGAAATTCACGCACCAGTTCTGCGGCCAAGCTGTCATCCCAATTTGGATAGAACGGCTTCAGATACTTAAGAAAGTACCCGACTGTCATCCATTCCGGTAAGTCCTGATTTTCCGACACATAACCGATCTGTTCATACAAGGATGGAGAAAGTTTGCGCGTGTCGGCATCAAGCACCCGGCAAACACCCGCGCTGGGTCGTAGGATGTTGACCAACATCTTGATAAGCGTAGTTTTTCCCGCGCCGTTCTCGCCGATCAACGCGTAGATGCTTCCTTCCGGCACTTCCAGTTGCAGATCGTTAAGTACTGAAACTCGACCAAAGCGTTTGAAAACATGGTCGCAGCAGATAGGAGCATTCATGCTTCAATTCCTTTCATGTTCTGCATCGGGTCCAATCGCCGCCAATGCTCTGTCAGTGCGCGAACAACATCATCCAACTCCATTCCTAGTTTTTTGGCTTCCACCACCAGTTGTTCCAGTTCGTTTTTCAGCAGACGCGAACGGTCGGCGGCGCTGGATTGGCCGATTGCCGCTACCACTGTTCCGACCCCGACGCGCACCTCCAACATGCCTTCGGCTACCAACTGACTAATAACCTTGTGGGCGGTGTTGGGGTTGATTTTAAGCTCCTTGCTGAGCGAGCGCACTGAGGGAAACGGATCTCCGGGACGCATTGCGCCGGAGATCATGGCGCGTTTAGCGGCATACACAACCTGCTCGTAAAGCGAAACGCCAGGCTTAAATGCGAGCCGGAACGGTATCACAGGTGTATTATTACCCATAGTACACTAAAAAGCAAGCGGAAATTTGTTGTCCGCTATGCGGAGGTTCAAACTGCGGAAATGATTCCAACTGAAATGAACAAAACCGTCCGGCTTGGCAAGGAGCGCTTGACGATTTTGCATAATAAACAGTAGATCTCGATGAGCACGGAACAGACCATTATTGAAATTCTTCGCGGATTTCCCACTGACAAGCAGGAAGAGGTAATTGCCTATGCCGGAAATCTATACGCTGGTTCTCAGGAAAATAAAGCTCCTCGAAACAGCGGTCGAGGTTTGTGGGCAGACCTTGGAATAGATTTGAGCGATGAAGACATAAACGACGCTCGTAGAGAGATGTGGAAGAGTTTTCCACCCATCGATTTCTGATGATTGCCTAGAAATACAATTTTTGACTCATTAGTTAATCTCCGAAGCGTACGAGCGAAAAGCAAAAACCATCGCGGTCATATCATCATGCTGCGGCGCTCCGGCGGCAAACGCATCGGCGCCGGAAAAAACCTCGGATAGAATCTGCCCCGGATCGCAGTTGATTTTATTTTGAAGCAACTCTACTATACGGTCTTCGCCCCACTCTTCATCGTCCGCGTTCATGGCTTCTGACATGCCGTCGGTATAGAGCACCAGAAGATCGTCCGCGTCTATCCTGATCTGTTCGCAAGCGTATTGCGACTTTTCAAATAAACCCACCGGCGCGCCCCCGGCTTCCAGGCGAACCATCTCACCACTGCGACGAAACCAGAACGGAGCGTTATGTCCGCCGTTTGCATACGTCAAGCTGCGGCTGCGCGGCTCATATTGCGCATAAAAGAAAGTGGCGTATTTGTTGGCTGGCGATGTGGCCCAGAGCAGTTGATTCACATTCGCCATGATGCAATCCACTGAAGGCGCATCTCCCATGGTTTGGCCGCGAAGCGCAGCTTGCAGACTTGCCATCAGCAGCGAAGCCGGAATGCCTTTGCCGGAAACATCGCCAATAGCAATACCGAGAGAACCGCCGGGCAGCTTGAAATAATCATAATAATCGCCGCCCACTTCGCGCGCCGGTCGGCAAGCAGCAGCGTAAACTACGCCCGGAATTTTAGGCTGTTCCTGGGGAAACAAACGCTGCTGCACATCTCTGGCAATAGCTAGTTCGCGTTGAACCACTTCCCGTTCGGCGGCTTCGGAAGCCAGTTTTTCGGTGAGCTTGCTATTTTCAATCGCGAACGCGGTTTGTGAGGCGACCGATTGCATCAATTCAACATCGCTGGTGGAATAGGGCGCTTCGGTAACGCGCGGTCCCAGGTTAAAAAACCCAGCAGTTCTGTGCGCCCGAGCAGCGGTATCAGCCAGCGGTCCGTTTCGATTCTGAGCGGACGCCGCTCCCTTTCCAGAACAACGGTGGATGCCGCATGGTTCCAGGCCGGAGCGTCGTAGGCCAGCGCGGGTTGAAAGCGCTCGCGGTCGCGCAGAAAAATTTCCAGGTCATTCACATGCATCGCTTCCGAGGTTTGCGCGCGAACCGTTTCGAGCAGCAACGGAAGCTCACGAATGTTTCTGACGTTCTCGGCCAGGCGAGCGAGAATCTGCTCGGCCCGGTAAGCGTCGCGAAAGAATTTCCGATCAATTAAGTGAGCCAGACGCCGCCCGCCCAGACTGATGGAAAGCAGCAGACTGATGCCGATGGCGGTCACAAGCAGCCGGGCCGTAAAACTCTCCCGATCGGATTCAATCGCGACCGCAAAGATTACCACCGCCGACACCAGCAGTTGAACCAGCACCAAGCCGCGCTTGGCAAGCGCATAACGCAAGCCCTGCCGAACCACCACCCGCACATCCAGGGCTTTCTCGACGATGGTGACGTAGGCGAGAACCAACGGCAGCAGCGCCAGCGGAGAATAAGCCACGAATACAACCCAGCTTCCGAAGGCATCTTCGCGCGTGTGCAGGATGAAATGAATAAGCGTTCCGAATGCCAAAGGCGGAATTACGCTGAACGCTAAACCGGTAGTAAGCAGCCGCAAACGGCGGCGGGAATCGGCATTGGTCGCCTGGCGGAATTTCACCAGTAGAATGAGACAGAAAGATAGAATTGGAGCCCAAACCAGAAAAGGAGCAACATAAGCATAGACTCCCTGTAGCTTTGCGGCCACTGTTTCCCAGGCACCGCGTTCATTTCTTCCGATCGTTTCCAGAGCAACAATCGCCAGCGCGCCAAGGCACGGAACGAGCAGAATCCATTTCAAAGCGGGACGGCGCTTATCGAAAGCGGCGCGATCAGGAAAGTAGATTGAAAAAACCAGTAGACAGATACCCCAGCCCCGCGAATTCAAAGTTCTGTATACCAGCGCAAAATGGTTGATCGGCGCGGGCCAGCGCATGACGCTATCGTGCACGTCTATGCCATCCATTGCTACGCCGAAACTGATGAGAACGGCAAGCAGCAGCCACGCCCGGCGATCCTCGCCGCGTACGAGAGCCACGTAGAAGCCGAAAGCCAGGCACAGGAATGGATTCAGAATCTGCAGCAGAAAGATAATGGGCCAAGTGCCTCCCCGCAGCGCGCCCGCCGGGTCAGGCAGATGCATCCAAGCGGAAAACTGCTGGGAGGAGATAGCCGTTTGAAAAGAAACCGTAATCGCAAAAAGAACAGCTAACAGCAGATATCTTTGTTTCCTGGAGAATTCCTGCATTGTCCCTCCGGCATTCTACACCCGGCTACCGGAACATCGTTACGCAAAACTCTTTTTTCGCCAAAGCGCAATCAAACTGATGGTGCCAATACCAAGCAGCGCCATGCTGCCCGGCTCAGGAGAAGCCGCTGTGCTTGCATTGATTATTGCCGTGCCGATTGGGAGTCCCGTTAAATCCGGTGCTTTATACAGGCTAGTAAGGTCGGCGGCAAAAGCGGCATCCAGCGTGAGAACATTGCCGGCTCCGATATCGAAGAACGGCAAACTTTCGAAAGTGTTTCCGCCGGCACTAAATTCACCGGTTAGCTTGCCTGCATCGGGCCCGGCAAAATGAATAATGAAGTTCTGCATTTCGGCAAATGCGTTTTTTCTAGTGAAAGCAAGTCCGCCTGCATGGGTAATGCTGGTAGCAGTGTCTCCGCCGGTAATTGGAAACACCGCATTGGGAGGAGCAGCACCTAAATCGGCGGTAGCGGGGCCGACAGGAACAACTGTAATGCCTAAACCGACTAAAGCTGCAATCGGGAAAGAATCAAAATCAATTGTTGTGTTGCCGCCCGTAATCGGGTCCGCTCCTGCTTGCGAACAAGACAACAGAACAGCGCTTGTCGCTAGAATCACAGTTCGAATGCTGCTGGCAAAACAACTCCAGTACACTATTTAAGATTCCTTCTCTTAAACACTGTAGTTTATAGCAAGTCTAACCAAGCAGTTTTATTAGAACGATGCCCGCAAGCTGAACTGGATGTTGCGAGGATCGTTGCGCGTATCGTAAACAGTTCCCAGGTCGCCGCAGTTAACGCAGGTGCTGATGTTCGATCCGCCGTAGCCCCAACCGCCATAAATCGGGTGATTGAATACGTTCAGAAACTCGCCGCGGAACTGAACTTTGAAACGCTCGCTGCCGAAGTTCTTGGCTACCGATAGATCCCAGTTT
Source organism: uncultured Bryobacteraceae bacterium (assembly GCA_964247975.1). Taxonomy (GTDB): domain Bacteria; phylum Acidobacteriota; class Terriglobia; order Bryobacterales; family Bryobacteraceae; genus KBS-96. The sequence goes on from CAXTWH010000006.1 coordinate 111,822, forward strand.
TTGGTGGCTGCTTCGCGCAGGTGAGTATCGTGTTGAGGCGCGTTGCCGATAGTGTAAGGCGCGGTTTCCGTGTACGCGCTGCTGTTGATCCAGTTATTAACGTTCTGGTTGGCGGGCTTCGGATTGCCGGTCAGATTGGGAATCTCCGGACCGGGAAAGCCGTAAGCGTTCAGCGGATTGCCATAATAATTCCAAACTACTTTCGATAAAGGCATGCCGCTGGATAAGCGAATGCTGGAAGACAGTTCCCAATTTCCGAGAACCTGATTCACTAGAAACGGCATGGCATTTCCCCAATGCCGGCCTTTGCCGTAAGGCAGTTGATACACAAAAGCAGTGGCGAAGCTATACGGAATGTCGTGGGCGCTGACCGAGTAATCCAGGTTAGTGTTATAAGAATCGCGCCAGGCGTTGCCGGTGGCCCAGCCAATATAATCTTCCGAGCCGTTATCCAAGGCTTTCGACCATTGATACGTAGAAATTAAACTTAAGCCGCTGCTGAAGGCGTGAGTAAATTTAACGTTCAGCGCATTGAATTCGGAGCGGGCGCCCGGCAATGAGCGATTCCAGGTAAGCCCTCCATACTGCGGGTAAGGCCGCAGCAGTTGATTATAAGCAACGGTCTGCCCGCTTAAGCCGCTGTTCGGGTCGGTGATGATGCCGTAAAAGGGATTGGCAACTTGATTATCAAGCTGCGCTCCCAAAGCCAGATCGCTACCGGGAAGCTGATTGGCGTTCAAATCAGGATTGCCGTACATTAGCTTGCGGCCGCGCACGCCGGTATAACCTGCTTCCACCACGGAATGGCTGCCAAGCTGGTATTGAAGATCAAAACTCCACTGCTCGGAGTAGCCGGTCGGGTGAGAGGCTTTGGGCCAGATTTGGCCTGCGCCTAAACCGACATAGGTAAGGGCTCCTGCGGCGTTGCCGACAGGCTGCGTAAGTCCGCCGGGGAATGGATTGCTGACATCGCCTTGCGGAATATAGCCCTGTCCGCCCACGGTTCCGATGTAGTTGGTGGTTGAGTTGTAGCCGAGGAACTGGCCGGGGCTGTCGTAGCTGATCATGGCGGAAGCAGGGTTGTAAAAGATGCCCGCTCCGGCGCGAACAATCAGCTTGTCGGTAGCTTTAAAAGCAACGCCAACGCGGGGAGCAAAGTTCAGATTATCGGGCGGCCAGGCGTAGCGCCCGTTGCCGTTGGTGTTTGCATATTCGAATGCGCCCAGCAAAGGACGGCCTAATAGTGGCGCAACTTGCGTGCTGAGTGGATTAGTCGCGTTCTCGTTGAAATAGGTCAGACGGTTATAACGTTCAGTGGCAGGACGTTGATTTTCGTAGCGCAAACCGGCGTTGATGGTGAGGCGATTGGTGACACGCCACTGGTCCTGAATGTAAGTGCCGTAAGTGTGCAGGCTCATGGCCGGATTCATGTTGATGTTGGAACTGCCGGTTCCTTGTCCCAGGAGCATGGAAGCCACGGAATTACCGGTTAAGTTGGAGCCTGAATTCGACGCTTGGCAGGGCAGATCTGCGCCGTTCGAATTGGGATCGCAGGAGGTCAACGACGTGGAAAAACTGAGATTGCCCGGTACTTCCTGAATGTTGTTGATGAGAGCCAGATCAAAATTTGCGCCGAACTTGAGCGAGTGGCGGCCCAGCTCTTTGGTGACGTTCACCTGGGCTGTATCAGAAGTTCGAACATAGCGGTTATAGCTGGAATACGTGCTGCCCAAACCGGTGTAAAAATCAGAATTAATCAATGGTAGAATCGGCGCTTGAAAGAGGCTGGGCGAAAGCCCGATTGTGCCGGCGTTCGCCACGCCATAGCCGATGGAAGTCTGCGCTTCATACCAGCGGCTAACTGCCACATAAGCATTCACCACCCAGGTAGGGCTGGGCGTGTAATCGTCGCTTAAAACAACCTGAAAACCGTGGTCCGAATTGTTTGCGCTTTGGTCCGCGCCGTTGCAGAAATAGCAGGGCGGCGTGTACTGTTGGCGGACACGATCCGACATACGGGCGAACACATGATTTTTTGTGCTTTGGTTCCAATCAATGCGCCAATCAAACTTATCGTTTTCCGTCAATCCACTGCCCTGGGCAATGTAGTTATTCTGCTGGTTTGCTCCTTGGCCGGCGCGATTGGGCAGAGGATAAAGGTTTACAATCTTCTGGCCGACGGAGTTGAAAAGATTGGAGGGAATCTGGTTGCCGGGAAACGGATCGCGGGTGTAATAGTTGTTTCCATTCGCGTCGGTCACTTGCCGGGTGGTGAACGGATTGTAAATCAGCGACAGCGTTCCGTCGGCTTGGTAAGTCTGCGAAAAATCGCCTTTGCGCTCGGCAGCGGTCGGCACGGTTAGCAAGCCGCTCGAATCGGTTTCGGGCTGACGCAAGCCTTCATAAGCGCCGAAGAAATAAAGATTGGCTCGCTTCCAAAGCGGCCCGCCGATGTTTGCGCCAAACTGGTTCCGCTTGAACTGGCCTTTCGGCTGGGAGTTCCGGTTATTGGCCCATCTGTTCGCGTCGAGCGCGGAGTTGCGCAGGTAATCGTAAACCAAGCCGTGGAACTGATTGCTGCCGCTTTTGGTAATCAGCGTTACCACGCCTGACCCGGCGCGTTCATACTGGGAATCGTATTCGTTCTGAGTAATCTGTTGTTCCTGAACGGAATCATTGATGGGCGAAACCATCAGGCCGCCCCAATCCACGGCTTGCGAAGGTGCGCCATCCACCAGAATGGATGCGCCGCCGGACCGTCCGCCGTTTAAGCCGAACATGCTGAAGTTCTGGTCGAAGCTGCCGGAGCGGGATGTCATGCCGCCTTGGGCTTCGGTGGTGCCGGCAAGCGAGAACACAAAATTCAAAGGATTGCGGGTGTTGTTGGGCAGGCCATCAATCAGGCGTTGGTCCAGCGTCACAGAGTTATTCGCGGTTTGGGTATCGAGCAGCACGGCTTCGCTGCTTACCTCCACGCGCTGTTGCGTTGCGCCCAACTGAAGCGCAATGTTGACCGTAGCGGCGGTGTTAGCCCGCAGGATCATATTGGTTTGCACATAGCTTTTGAAGCCCGGCGCTTCCGCCGTAATCTCATAAGTTCCCGGCAGCAGATTGTCGAACTTATATGTGCCGTCGGAAGCTGAGGTAAAGTCGCGCTGATCGTGCGTATCAATATTCTGAAGCTGAAGCTTTGCGCCGCTGACTTCGGCTCCGTCGGGGTCGATAACAGCACCGGCAATGGAAGCGGAAAACGTCTGCGCCGGCGCGAAATGCGCAAATAAGAGAACCGCCAAGGCGCAAAAGAACGAACGAACAGCATGATTTTTAAGAAACTGCATGGTTTCCTCCAGAAGTTGTGTCAACGATAAAAAAATAGGTTCCATTATTTCAGATCGGAAGGCTTGATGCCAGCCGTGTAGACCTCGGACAAAAAAGAATGAGGATTATACTCACCGACTAAAGCAACATCGGCTTTAGCGGAAATTTTCGCTTCCAACCCAGCGGCCCAGTACGCGGCATTCACCAGCAGGCGGCGGAGCTTCGCATTTTCGAGGTCGTCGGCTGCGCCCATTGTGGTGGTAAATACTCGTGCTGTTTTGCCATTCGCGCCGCTGTAGCTGTTGGTCCAGGCGACCGGCATCATGGGGTCGTTCATCTTGCCTGGCACAGGCTGGCTGTCCGGGCCGATCCAGGAAAGAACTTGCCCCAAGAGCAGCGTGTGGCAGGTAGCGGGAAGCGGCAGGCGCACTTCGTAGGTGTCGGTGGCCACCCAAATATCGCCGCTGTTTATGCCGCGCAAAATCGGGCTGGCTTCCGCTTCGGGCGCAAACAAAGCGCGGGTGCTCTGCTTGCCATGCTCGCCATGATGAGCGATCCAGGTTTCGCCTAATATCTTGCGTCCAAAACCGCCTTCCCATCCCGGAACAGTGCTGTTCCAGGACCATTGCCGATAGGTCTTGCTGGTTTTAAATTCGAACGGATGAGTTCCTGTGCGCAGGGCGATGATGGGCCGCCCCGAATCAAGATAATCGATGAAGTATTTCATTTGTTCATCGGGAAGATCCCGCCAGCGGATGAACAAAACGAGCAGATCGGCCGTCCTCAACGCTTCGAGGCCGGGGATGTTGCGCTTTTCGCGCGGGTCGATAGTACCGTCTTCAGGGTTGATGGAGAAAAGCACCGTGCATTTAAAGCCATGACGAACGGCCAGAATTTTCGCGAGAGCAGGCAGTGCTTCTTCGGAATGGTACTCGGCATCGTCGCCAGCCACCATCACAATATGCTTGCCGACGCCGGGGCCCTGGGTTCCCTGATAAACCACACCTGCTGCTTGAACGCAGAAGGTAAACGCGAATAGAGCAAAGAACAACAGACAAATTTTGCAAAAGCGAGACGGCATAATATGCGAAACCCGGAGCAGATAATTTATCTGGTCTATCGTGAAAGCATCTTAAATGTCAAGCTGGAAGAGAAAAACGCAGTGGCTACCGAAGTTCAATGTCGCGCTCTTGCCGAGTATGAACTGCGGAGAAGGATGTACATTAGGTATCGCAAGCACGATGGAGCGCGAATCTAAACGCCGCTTCATTTTCCATCGCTGGCAGCGGGAACGGTAAAATAGAAAATTGAGCCGACGTTCGGCTCCGATTCCACCCAAATGCGTCCATCGTAGCGCTCCACAATCTTCTGGCAGATTGCTAATCCGATGCCGGTTCCAGAATACTTGCTGGTTTGCGCATGAAGGCGCTTGAAAACGCCGAACACCTTGTTCAGGTACTCCGGCGCAATGCCGATACCGTTATCACGGACCGAAAAACACCAGAAGCCAGCCTGCCTGATGGTGCCTACCTGCACTCGCGGCGGCTCGTCGTCTTTTCGGTATTTGATGGCGTTACTGATCAGATTTTGTAAAAGCTGCTGCAAATGCGCTTCCTTGATAGCCACGGAAGGCAAAGTTTCATGAAGCACAGAAGCACCGCTTTCCTGTATGGCCCGGCGCAGGCTGTGCAGCACCTCCTGGAAAACCTCCTCTGCATCAACAGCGGACACCGGTTCATCGTCGAGCACTGCCGCTTGCGTGTACGAAAGCAGGTCGGCAACCAGGTTCGCCATGCGCTGCGCGCCTTGCACCAGAAAACCCAGAAATTGTCCGGCTTGCTCATCCAGAGTTGCGCCGTAGCGTTTTTGCAGCAACTGGCTGTAAATGGCTACGTTGCGAAGCGGTTCCTGCAAATCATGGGAAGCGGAAAAAGCAAATTGTTCCAGATCATGATTAGCCCGCCGTAGATCCCGCTCGATTTCCAGTTGTTCGGTGATGTCGGTATTGGTGCCGAACCAGCGCACGATTTTGCCATCGGCATTGCGGATCGGACGGGCGCGCGACAAGAACCAGCGCCATGCGCCTTCTTTGCTTCGCAGCGGAAAAGTATCCTCCCATGCCTCACCGGTCGTAATGTGGGAACGGAACCGCTCGGTAACGCGCTCCACATGCTCCGGGTGATGAACCTTCTGCCAACCCCAGCCCTGCATTTCTTCGAGGGTTGTGCCGGTGTAGTCATACCAACGCTGGTTGTACCAGAAAATCCAGCCCGTTTCATCGGTCATCCAGGCAAACTGGCTGATGTTGTCAGCCAAAGTGCGAAAGCGTTCTTCGCTTTCCACCAAGGCTCGTTCAGCGCGCACCCGCTCGGTAATATCCGTTTGGGCGACAACGGCTCCAATGACGCGGCCTTCCGCATCACGGATCGGCGCGCCTTGGTTGATCACTGTTAAACGCCGACCGGGAGCGTCGAACGGCTCAATTTCAACAATCTGGACAGGCTCGGATTCTCCGGCTAAGGCCCGGCTTAAAGACCATTCCTCCGGCTGCACCGGTTGACCGTGCCGCGCGGAACCGTCTGCCCACCAACCTTTCCACTCGCGGTATTCTTCAACATTGCGTGACATGGGCCCGCCTCCCCAAAGTCGCTCGTTAGCCCGGTTCATACGCACCAAAGCGCCTCCCGGCACGGCCATGACGGTGCTGGTCGGCAGCGCGTCGAACACGGCGTTCAGCGTCGCCTCGCCACGACGAGCTTCTTCTTCCATGCGTTTACGCGCAGTGATTTCCAACACGAATGCGCCGACGGCGGAAACCTGCTCGCCTTCGGCAACTACCGGGTAAAAGCCTGCCAGCCAATGCCGCATCACTCCTGGTTCTTTGGGCGTTTCACCCGTCACTTCAAGCTGCATTGCTTGGCCGGTCGTGAACACTTGTTCCAGAATCGGGTCCACTGTCGGCGCGTTTGTCGGCAGGACTTCGGCCAGCGTACGGCCCAAGTGGGCTTCCATCGGCAAGCCGTTAATGTGGGCAAGCTCCTGGTTGATGCGTAGATAGCGGTGTTCACGATCGAAGAAGGCGAAGCCCAACGGCGCATGCGTCAGCAGCGAATCCAGTTCCGCCGTTCGACGCCGCAGAGTTCCCGCGGCTTGTATACGCTGAGTGGTGTCCTGGAAATAGATTGAGATTCCTCCATCCTGCGTAGGGAATATTTTGATGCTGAACCATCGCTGCCACGGCTCGTAGTAATATTCAAGTTCCCCGGAAACACGATCGCGCATCGCCAGGCGGCACATTTCTTCCATGCGCGTGCCGAGCGTAGCCGGATACATTTCCCAATAAATCCGGCCCAGCAACTGCTCTCGCGATGCATTTACCAGCCGTTCGGCGGCCGCGTTCACGTAAGTACAGCACCATTCCGCGTTCACCGCGAGAAAGCCGTCAGTGATGCCTTCCAGAATACGCGCAGCTTGTTCCGCGGCTTCTTTACGCGCGCGAACCAGTTCAGCAAGCGACGCCGCACGTTGACGCTCCGCTTCCAAGGCTTGCGTTTCAGCTATCGCGGTTGTCACCTGCCGGGCGATAAGCGAGAAAAAGCTCCAATAATCCTCATCTAACTGCCTGCGCGGGCTGACTGCCAATAATATAAATCCGGCCCACTGGTTTGATGGGGCAAGAGGCAGCACCGCCACTTCTTTCGGCGGGACGGGCCATCTTCCGCAAGGAATATCCGGGGAGCCATCTGGAAGCGATACTACAACTGGCTTTTTCGCTTGTGCCGGGTCGGCAAAAAGCCAGCCGGCATCATCGAAACGCACGGTTTCAGGAGCCACAGCGGGAGTAATGCCGGCAGAACCAGCAAGCGTAGCTTGTTGACCGTTTTTAGAAAGATAAAGAGCAGCAAATGGAATGTCGTACAAATTTTTTGCCAGCACCTCGCCGGCAATCCGGCCCACATCCTCCGCGCATTGGGCATGGGAAGCGCGGGTAGCTTCAGCCAAGTCATGCAAGGTGCGCAGGCGGCGCTCTCCGATGACCTGAGCGGTGGTTTCCTGCACGGGCGTGAAAACGCCTCCCACACCGCCCGATTCATCGCGAATGGGACTGTAAGAAAAAGTAAAATAACATTCTTCCGGGTATCCGTTGCGCTCCAATTCCAGAAGCAGATTATCGGACCAGGTAGCTTCACCCTGCTCCATAACACTTTCCAGCATGGGACCGATAATGTGCCAGATTTCCGGCCACACTTCCCGACCCGGCGCACCAAGCGCGTGAGGATGTTTGCTGCCAATCAGGGGAGCGTAGGCATCATTATAAATCTTAACGAGCTGCTTTCCCCACCAGACAAGAATGGCGAAGCGGGAATTCAAACAGGTAGACACAGATGTTTTAAGCGATTGCGGCCATTCTTCGACTGGTCCGAGAGGTGTTTGGGACCAGTCGAGTGCACGCATACGCTCACCCATCTCGCCGCCCTGAAAGAATATGCTGCCGGCGAACTCCTGCGCCGGTGTTTTATCCCAACTGAGCATAGCTGATTTTCTCATGCGGCGCTGAAATTGAGAGAGCAGCCGCAAATTCAATGCGACATAATCGCACCGAAAAATTAGAACGAAAAACGTAGCGCGAACTGCATGATACGCGGATCACTTGCTAAAGAAGTAATGTTACCCAAAGCAGTGGGCGTGCTCAAGTTATTATTCGGCTGACCAAAGACCGGAGTATTCGTCAAGTTGAATACTTCCCAGCGAGCTTGCAGACTGGCGCGCTCGTAAAGCTGGAAGTCGCGCATCAGGGCAAAATCGAAAACATCGGTATGAGGGCCGCGCAGAGTGTTACGGCCTTCGTTGCCGAACTGGCCGAGGGTTTGCAGTTGGAATGCGTTCACGCCATTAGGCCGGGCAGCCTGGCAAGCTTTGTTGGCAGATTCATAAACCCAGCAGCCAACTTGGCCGACAGTTTGCGGAGTGCCGATGACGTTCGGCACGGCGGTAGCAGCGCCGTAAACATCAATAGCGTTGGAGTAGTTACTGCCGGAGACCACCGTGAAAGGCCGTCCGCTGGAGAAGGTGTAAACGCCCGAAGTACGCCAACCGCCTAAAACAGCGGAGGCAATGCCGCTGGTCAGAAAAGGCTTGCCTTTGCCGAAGGGCAGTTCCCAAACATAGTTGACCACCAAGCGCTGCGGCTGATCGAAATCGCTTAAACCACGCCATGATCTTAGGTCATAGCCGTTCTGCGCTCCGCCTGAGCCGCTTTCCAGTTCTTCCGGCGTATTGTCGATATTCTTGGACCACATGTAAGCAGCGCTCAAAGAGAGGCCATTGGTGAAGCGTCGCTTCACGGACACTTCAAGGGCGTTGTAGCTGGCATTGCCAATGGATTGCTGGTATTCCAGATAGCCGAAGTTCGGATAAGGCAGTTTGCCGTTGCTGTATTGATTCAGATCGGTCAGCACATTGAGGTGAGTGGATTTTGTGCCGACGTAATTCAAGTTGAATACCATCTGAGCGGGCAATGCCTGCTGAATGCCGAAGCTCCATTCCTGAACAGTGGGGGTGGTGGAATTTGGGTTCGTGGCGCGAATATGACTCAACCGGTAATTGATATTGGCCGGGTTGAGATAACTAGCGGGAAAGCCGTTTTGCAATGAGAACAAAGGCTGATTGACGGTGCTCGATACTGAGCCGGTGGTTTGCACCAGGAAAGGCGGATTCAGCGAAAGCTGATTTTCGCTGCCGAAGCGTTCCAATAGCAAGTTGAAAATGCCGTAGCCGCCGCGAATCACCGTGTTTGTCAGCGGCGAGTAGGCGAATCCTAAGCGAGGCGCGAAGTTGGTGGTGTTGATCTTGACTAAAGCTCGATCACCGAGCGAGCCGCCCGGTTGAGCAAAAATGAGCGAGCCGCTGCCAGCCGGGTTGAAGTTCGCTAACTGATTACTGCCTGACAATTGCGGAGTGGCAAAGTCGTAGCGAAGCCCCAGGTTGAGAGTCAGTTTAGAAGTGACTTTCCAATCGTCCTGCGCGAAACCGGAATACATTTGGATTCGCTGATCGACCAAATACAAGTTAGACAGCGTGGCACCCTGGACGTAGCCGACTAAACTGTCCGCATAATCAATGCCGGTGCCGGAAGCGCATCGTCCTGTGGAATTTCGCTGGCAGGTAAACTGACCGTTGAACGACAAGTTGCCATGCACGTCCGCTTCATCCTGAAAGACGTTGCGCATGGGAGCGCGAACATCAACGCCGAACCGCAGCGTGTGCGCGTTCCTGGTCCAGGACAGGGTATCCAGATATTGGAACTGCTGCGGGTTCTGTTGCTTCGGCAGGTAATCGGGCGAGCCGAGAAACACGTGATTGGCGTATATGATGGCTGGAAGCCCGCCGCCAGTGGCAGGATTATCAGGGATGCCGGGAACATAGGTGGAAGGCGGCGGAGTGTTAAAAGGAAGCTGCACATCAATGGCTGTATTGCGAGTGAAGCCTAGCCGCAGATCATTGACGATAGAGGGACTGAAGATGTGCGTCAAGCCTATCGCTCCGCTGTAGGATTTGAGCGTTGAGTCGCCCCAAGCCGAAGTGCTGGAGCCGTCCGCGATGCCGCCGAAATTTCCGGGAACAATCCGGTTGCGATTCGATCCGGTATAGCGGAAGAAAACAGTGTCTTTTTGACTCGGGTTCCAATCAACGCGGGCATCATAAGAATCGTTATTGTCGGTGAGAGCGCCGGTGCGGGCGTAGTTGTTGTATTCACCGGGCAGGTTCGGCAGGGGAAAAAATGACATCAGCTTTATCCCCACAGGATCAAGCGCGGTAGCGGGAATGGTGTTGTTCGGATAAGGCTGATTGGCGGCGGGGTTATAAATAGTCGGGTACGCCGGAAGCCCAACGGCAGCAGCGGCAGCAGAACTGAAGTTGCCGACGCGTTCGAAAGCAGAGGGAACTGCGGTGGCGATACGGGTGATGCCGCGATCAATGCGCGTACCCTCATAATCGAAGAAGCCGAAAAGCTTGTTATGGATGATAGGCGCACCGGCATAGCCGCCGAATTGGTTCTGAATGTTCTGCGGTTTCGGCAGGCCGGATCTATTTGAGAAGAAATCGTTCGCATCAAGAACTCGATTACGCAAATATTCAAATAGAAGGCCGTGTATCTGGTTGTCGCCGGAACGGGTGGACACATCAACCGCCGCGCCAGGGCTGCGGCCATACTCAGCCGAGTACGGATTGGTGACTACTTGAAATTCCTGGATCACATCGACAGAAGGCCGCGCGGCTTCAGTGGTGAGTTCCTGCACGTTTTCAGAAAATGTATTGTTGTCGATGCCATCCAGAATGAAATCGTTCTGCAAAGAATGGACGCCGTTCGCGGTGAAATCGCCGGTACGCCCGGAAGCGGTTGCGCCGCTCTGCTCGGTGTAGCGGTTTCCCTGCACGCCGGGAACAAGCCGAATTAAATCGTCCCAATTACGTTCAAACAAGGGCGTTCCTTCAATCACCTGGTTTTCTACCACGGTGCCGAGCGATGCGCTTTCGCGCACCAAATCGGCAGCAGACTGAACTTCAACGCTGGTGGCGGTTGCGCCGACCTGCAGTTGAAAATCCTGCCGGCTTTGCCGGGAAGGATCGAGCATCACCGAACTGGTCGCGCTGTTGAAGCCCGCCTGGTCAACAGAAATCTGGTACTTGCCGATGGGCAGGCTGCTGAAATTGTAATAGCCGGATTTATCGGAAACCGCAGTTCGGGCTAAGCCAGTAGAAACACTCAGGGCGGCGACTTTTGCTCCGCTGACCGAAGCGCCGGAAGGGTCCGTAACGAGGCCAGTTAAGCTGGCCAAGTCCGCTTGCGCGTCAAGCCGGAAAGCGATCGTGACAGTGAACAAGAGTATGAAAAAATAGCTGGTTATTGTTTTGATCATTGTTGTTCCCTGTTTGGGAATAAGTGTTGCTGAGCCGCTCCAAACGACGCAGTTGCTGTTTGCAGAAGACACCCAGTGTAGCCAAAGATAATTGCCGGCAACTTACAGGATGATGAATAGAACGTCAATTCTTGAATAGGTCAGTTTTGGTTTTAAGACGGACGATGCAGAAGCACAATCATTAAGCAGCGCGTGTAAAACGAATCTGGTTCCGGGCGGCGCGGGTCGGTTTCCGACCGGTTCCAAGCAGATGACGGCGTTGGAGGTAGAGACGCCAAGATTCGTTTGAACAAACGAAGCCAAACTGAGTTGGCTCTATCTTTCCCGCGAGTTGCGGCTGGGCGACGGCGACTTGGTAAAGTTCTTCGAGTTCAGTTTGTTCTTGTCTTTTGCGGTCGGCCTGGATGTCGCGCAGCTGCTTGAGCGTTTGCAGGAAACGGCGGTTCAAACGCGATTCGTAAATCGTCAATAGTGCTAACGGGTTGGCAGCTTGGCGGAGAGTTTCGGCCATTGTTAAAGCCGTGTGCGATTCGGCGCGGCCGGTGTGCCACATGCTGCCTTGCTCGTCGTGGCCGATGGCGAACAGATTGTGTTCGGCGGCGGCGAGACGATGGAGGCGAAACTGAAGATCGGCACAGGAGTTGGCGAGTTGCGTTTCCACCATGCCGACCGGGTTCAGGGAAGCGACATATTGTTCGGTGAACTCGTGATAGGAGTTCAGTTCTTCTTCGGGCAGGTGGATGACCTGGCTCAGAATGCCGTGGCGGGTGGCGTTCAGGGCGGAACGGCTTTTGCCTTCGACAGTCTTCGGGCCTGTGCTTTTCTTCGCATTGACGCGATTGGCGCGGAGGCGGGCTTTGCCCGGCTGCTTCTTGGGAGCGGTGGTGTTCGGTTTTGCCATGTTGATTCCGGTTCAAAGTGTAAACCGGCGAAAACCGCAGTTGCTTCAGCAAGCCAGGTAAATTGCAGAAACTAAACGAGAAAATATTTGAAAAAATCTGAACTGGCGTTTTAGCAGCGGCTCGGCTGAGCGAAATGGCAGGCTAGCGGCTTCAGGGAAGATCCGCTATTCCGGCGTAATTCCTTCTCGGATTTTAGGTGCCTCAGTTCCTAAACTCCCGCTCAACCCACGAGCACCACATGTTATTTTTCATGGTGCTGAAGTTTACAAAAGAAGAATCGCGCATACCACTAACATCCATTGATGCTGCTCTTTTGGCTTCCCTGTTAGGAACTGTATCAGATTTAGTGGGAACATATGCAAAATTTGCGAATGACAAAGAGGTTCAAACAAAGACAAGCCGCAATCTGGCTTATACCCAACTCAAAGGGCAGCAGGCAGAATTATTGATGCCCTTGGCACAAGCAGCAGTTGCCTAAGACAAGACAAATTTTTACTAAGTCCGTGCTGCTCAAATAGCGTTGCAAAGTAATAATCACCATAGGTTTTATCCAAATATTATTTTCACCGGATGCGGCACTGAACAACAAAATTGCCAATGTAGAGTTCATGCTTACAAAAACGGAGGACCTCTTTCCTAAAGAAACGATGAAAGATCATGTGCTTCGGACAATGGCGATAAAAGATGCTGAGCAAGAAATTAGTATGCGACAGAAGCAAAGAATGCCTTACATCATAAGAGCGACTGAACCCATATCCAATTTATTGAACTATCTTCAATATCGAAAATATCGAATCCAGAACAACTCACGATAGATTTGCCAGAAGGGTTAATGTACATGTGACCTCCGTTTTCAACAGAGAGCTAGTGTCCCCGGAGGGAAATCGGAGCCAAAAACTTTATTAAACGATTGCCTAGGAAGATGAACTCGTAATGAGGTCTTCAACCCCGATTCTTAAACTACGGTTTAAGTGGCCGGGTTCACCAGTTTCAATTTCCGCAGCAAAATGAGAAACGATCTTGCCAGTCCGTTGAAATCTATTAACTTGGCCACTGATTGTTATCAGCGAGAAATCTATTACGGAAAGCTGAGTACGCCCACATCCTGATTAGGCACCAGAGCCAGGGTGTTCACAAAGCTAAAAGCGCCTACAAAGCCGGTATTCATTTGAGTAAAATCGCTGGCAACCGAATCATAATCGCCCAGGTAATACGGATTGATAGAAGCGTCCATTGCGTGCCAAGGCTGCCAAAATCCGTTGATGAAAAAATTCGAAGACCACGTGGAGCCGCCGTCGTTGGAAATGGAACAGAAGCGACCGTTGGCAAAGTTTGCCGGGTCTGCCCGCCGGTCATACCAGCAGACTCCCACCGCGCCGGTCGGGTCAACGGCTATGCCGGGAAGATAATGGTCTGTTCCGCGCGATTGTCCGCGATAGAAATGCGTGAGCGGGTCGGCGTTGACGCGAGTTGCCGTTGACCAAGTTGCGCCTCCGTCAGTGGAACGACTGACCAGGACATCAGCATAATGGTACACGCCGTCAGGCGTTGCCAGGTCGGGCAGCGCAAAGTTGCGGCCATCGTTCCAGGTTACGTACAACGCCCCTGATTTGCGGTCCACTGCCATCAACGGAAACTCGTTGTTACGGAAATTGCCTTGCAATGCATATCCGTCGCCGGTTGGAGTGACGTTATCGATCTTTACGGCAGACCCGAAGCTGGCGCTATGGTCAGTAGAACGGCGTGTCCACAAAGCGCGAGTTGTTCCGGTGATGCCGACAAAAGATTCCCAGGTGACAGACACGTTGCCCAGTGAATCAGCCAGCACCTGAGAACCCTGCACGGAAGCAAAATCCGGCGCGCCGGCGCAGAACTCGGCAATTATCAGAGGGGAGGTCCAGGTTGCGCCTCCATCTCCAGAGTTGACAAGCTCAATCGCGGTTCTGGAAATTGGCAGTCCGGTACTGGTTCGGCATACGGCACCCGAGCTGTCAAAATCCGTATAGGTGACAAACAGATTGGCCGGGTTTGACGGATCAGTGGCGCTCCAGGGCTTGTCGAGAAAATGGGTGAGTCCACTTTTCTGAACTGCCGGTATTGGATCTTCCCAGGCTGCTCCGCCGTCGGTTGATCTTGAAACTGCGATCGCTGTTACAGGACCAGCAGCGGAACTCGTGCTGAAAATTTGGGAGTAGTAAAAGGTGTTGATTGCGCCGAAGCCTGAAGAGCGCGGCGTAGTGGTACATGTTACAACCGGATCGCCGGCCAGAAAGTTAGCCGGATTCGTTCCTGGATTGATGAACCCGACATCCCGAAACGGTCCGCGTGGACTGGACGAAACAGAAGCTCCGGAGAAGCTGACGCCGCCGGGGCCGAAGAGGAGGCTTTCATAAAGACTGCCGGAATCGTTGAATCCAGTCACGACGTTGTTGCCGCACCAAGCGGTTGACGTTTCACTTTGAGTGAACCCGCCCAGAACTGAAAAAATGAAATCCGCACTGGGGTTGGAGATGCGTGTAAACGAAAAATCAGGCGCGGCATCTTCCGCGCTTGACGACAAAGACCGGCTCATAGACCGCGCCCGAGCTCGAATTTCTGGAGACTTGCCCAAGTCTTCATCTACTCGGTTCCAGCCCTGGGCTATGGTGATCAGATTCTGCGCCCCGGCCGATAAAGTTTTCTGTTGGGCTTCAGGAAACGATGCAAGAACATTGTTGATTTGTGAAAGCCGATCGCGAATACCCGCCAAACGCTCAGGATCAATCCCGGATTGCGCGTGGGCGGAGCTGGCATAGGCCGCAAACAAGAACACAATACCTAACTGTACTGGATGTGTTGAGTTCACTATGAACTTCCTTTCGAAATTTTTTATGGTGAGTTAAAGGTGTAAGCGTGAAGCTTCTGTTCCTACAAACATTGGTGGTCTTTTGCAGAAACTCAGCTTAATGAGTGAAGCGTTAGCGCAATTGATTGAATTGCGTTCATAACATTGTCAGATAGCAACTTGGGTTGCCAGTTCCGCTTGAAATGAGTGAAGAGAAAAGGATAAATGACATCGCGGCGATACCGGGCTGTGGTTTTGGACGTTGGTCGAAAATGCTGAAATACATATCGCCCAGGAGCATTTATGCGGGCTGAATGTATCAGCAGGAACATAAATATTTAGAAACCGACAGAGTTTATCGTTCAGGAGTGGGTTCAAATGATTTCTAAGCAGCACGTCCAAACCTCCGTTATCTTTCAGTAAGAAACTATATCCTCATTCCAAATAGCTTGCAATATTTTTGTGAGAAAATCCGCAGAAGTTTTTTGGGGAAGATCCTTGTCACTGAAAATTCATAATCTGGAAAACAAAAAGGCACTACCACTGTGTATCGCGGAATCGGAAATGAACTGAAAGCGAGTCAATCAGTGGATAACCTGCTCTACGATCTCGATTAGGCTTGCCGATTTCAAGAATTGCAGGAAGAAGTTAATAAGTTTCTTGCCTCACCTATCTGTTTCCACTTTCCGACTAACTGCTTTAACCGGAATTCATGATATTTATTTTGCTTTAGAATCTTTGGGCAAGGAGAGGTTGGATGAACAAACCCTCAGCACAGTGTTGAAAACAGGCACTGCGATTCTGCTGGGCATAGCCCCTTATTCGAGCGCAGCGGAATGCGGATGTAAGCGCGGCGTTAAAACGCGATTAGATGGGTGTTTCCAGGTTTGCCATAGTTGCACCTGGGGATGTCGAGTTTGATTGACAGTGTGGCCGGTCCGCTAACGCCAAAATCGGCGCGACCATTGCTTCAATTATCACCGCTATCTGAGCAACCGGCATTCTGTTTGGTGTGCGCATCCATTCTCTAGCTGCGCCGTAGAGAGCCCAAGCCGCAGTGGAGGCCAGCAGCTCGGGCGTTATGTTTCCGGCTGTAGAATGGCGGCTCAATCCGTCCAGAATCATTCCGCGCACCACCGCCACAATCGCTGTTTCCAGCGACTTTCCAGACGAGCTTTGGGCTTCAACGCCCGGCATCTCCGCCAGGTAATCGCAGACACCGACCGCGATGGCCCTCACAGCCCCCTCGCATCCGCCGAAGCGAATGTTGCGCTTAGCGATCAGCTCGCCAAAACGCGTGCCGACCAGGCATTCGAGCAAAGCGAACTTATCTGCATAGTGGTCATAGAATGTGGCTCTGTTTAACGTGGACGCTTCAGCGATGTCCTGAATAGAAATTCTGTCAAAGTCCTTCTGGCAAAGCAGTTTAGCCAAAGCGTCTTGCAGCATCCGCCTGGTTCGCAGGATGCGCGGGTCGACCTTAGCCTCATGTGAATTGCAAGACATGCTTTAACAATTTTAATCTGTTATTGTTGCTTATCCAACAAGTGTTGTGGTTTAATTTAAAACAACACATGTTGTTTTAACCTCATGTGTAGAACAGGGTGGGTGTATGCCGAATCTTGTTAATCAAACAAAGGAGATATTATGAGAATTGCTTCCACGATTGCGCGTTATCTTTTGGGCCTGATGTTCACTGTGTTTGGCTTAAACGGTTTTTTGCATTTTATTCCCCAGCCGCCGCCCCAATCACCGCTGGCCCTGCAGTTTCTCACAGCAGTATCGGTATCGCATTACATGGTGCTGATTTTCCTGATTCAGATTCTTGGTGGAGTGCTGCTGCTGGTGGGACGCTACATTCCTTTGGCGCTGACGCTGCTTGCGCCCGTGATCGTTAATATTCTGCTATACCATTCCACGATGGACCCCGCCAATATCGGACCCGGCGCACTGGCCACTATTCTTTGGATTTTGGTGTTTGTGAGTGTTCGCTCCAACTTCAACGGCCTGTTCCAGGCGAGGGCGTAAACCTTTAACTGAGTTTTACTCGTGGCCGGGAAAAAGGCGGCATCAGCCCTGGCCCGGTCAGCACGCCCATGCTCGCCTTCAACGCTCAGTTTTCTTGCCCCATCTTCCTGTTTCTGAAGTGTTCTAACACTGCGGCGCAGCTTACCCTATAGACCAAATCATCACTGCAAGTCTGTACCGGCAGAGATACCTTATCGAGCGCGGATTAAAAAACGGTATGCCAGTGCGGTAACCGCTTTTTTGTTACTTAATCCGCACTTAGCTAACGTTCCTCATGGGTCTGTGCCTAATTCTCTATGTACTCATTCACAGGCGCTGTTAACCTCTGTTTCGTGTGTACCAGTACGGCGCTCCAGATCCCCCTGTTGACTCTTGGGGGTTAGGACTTTTAGACTCAAAATTCACCGAGCTTAAGTACCACTGGTTGTTTAGTTTGTGCCGCTCCAGTGCTACAGAACCACGTTGCCGCCTTGTGGCTGCAACTGTGTCTTCTGTTGTGCTGTCGCCAAACCAAAGTCTGCAATCCGCCCTGTCTGCGTAGCTAACCTCGTCAACAGGACAAGTGTGTTTATTGAAGATTGATTGTCAGGAATTATCAGGTAAAGAAACGTAATGATGCAGGTAGCAGAACAAGAACTCTCCCTCGCAAAACTGGTCACTCGCCACTGGCGGCTGATGCTCTGCACGATGTTTGGCATTGTCGGCCTGGCCGGGCTTGTCACCATTCTCATGCCGAAAAAATATGAGTCGCGCATCAAGTTCCTCGTCAAAAACGAACGCGCCGATCTCATCATCACTCCCGATAAAAGTTCGCCCACGCCCGCCCCGAACGAAGTCACCGAAACCCAAGTTAATTCTGAAATCGAACTGCTGCGCAGTCGTAACATTCTTGAAACCGTAGTCAACGATGCCAAGCTGTATCAGCCGTTTGAAACAATCAAACGAACCTCTCCCTCGCGCCTCGCCATCGAGCGCGCTGTTCTGCGCCTGCAAAACGATCTGAATATATCGGTCATCCGCAAAACCAATCTCATGCAGGTTACTTACCGGACCACCGATCCTGATCGCGCCGCCTTCGTGGTCCGCGATCTCGGCGATAAATATCTCAGCGAGCACGTTGCTGTTCACAGCGCTCCCGGCAGCTACGAATTTTTCAACGATCAGGTCGGCAAATACCAGGCTCAACTGCGCGGCATCCGGGCCGCCATCAGTTCCTTCCATCGCAGGAATCAGATCTTCATCATGCCGCAACAACAGGCCAATCTCATCGACCAGTTGCAACAGAATCAAGCGCAGTTGAAAGATGTCGATGCCCAGTTTCAGGAACAACAGACTCGCCTGGCCGAAGCCCGTCGTCAGCTTGCTTCCACCTCCGAACGCGTTACCACGCAGATGAAGCAGATACCAAGCCAAAGCGCCGCCCAGCAGTTCCAAACTGAATTAACAAATTTTGAAAACCGTCGCATCGATCTCGCCATGAAGTACAAGCCCGAAGACCGGCTCATCCAGGAACTGGACGACCAGATCCGCAACACTCGCCGGTCACTGGCTGAAGCCAAAGAAGGAACGTTTCACGAAGAAACAACCGACCTCAACACCCTGCATCAATCTCTCACCGCCGATTACGTCAAGGGTCAGGTCGCGCTCAAGGGTCTCGAAAGCCGCCGCTCCGCTTTGTTCAGCAATGTGCAAAGCTATCTCGCGCAGCTCAACGCGATGGATGGCAACTCCGTTTCCCTCAGCACTCTCGAAGAACAGCAGAAACAAGCCGAAGAAAACTATTTGTTATATTCCCGCCGCCTGGAAGAAGCGCGATTAGCTGATTCGCTCGATCGCGAAAGGTTCGCCAACATCGCCATTGTGGAATCTCCCGTTTCCAGCCCGGTTCCGGTGTCGCCCAATCTCAAATTGAATCTCGCGCTCGGCGCGGTGCTCGGCTTTATGCTGGCTCTCGCGCTCGCCTTTATCGTCGATTCTGCCGGAGGAGCAAAAACTGATTTCGTTCCCTCCCCGCCGCCCGATCCCATATTCGTCCGGCGTGGCTACCCGGCCGCCGCTTCAGGAGATTGAAGAACTCACAATCAGGAAAGCAATAACCCGGATGCCGGTTCGCGGAGAACTGTTGCCGAAGGTGCACTAACACAGCCCTATCAGGAGATTTTTATGTATTGTGCTTCTCTTATTCGTCGCTTCGGATCGGCCCTCGCGCTGGTCGCCCTCGCCGCTGCGCTTCACGCCGCTGATGCCTTTGCTGATCGCGCTCCCCGGTATCGCCTTCACACCAGCGACGTGATTGCTGTTAACTTTCGCCTCACGCCGGAATACAACTACTCCGCCACCGTTCAGCCCGACGGCTTCATCAGTCTGCCCGGCATTGGTGATATCAACGTCTTTGGCCTCACCCTGGCCGAAACTACCGAGCGCGTCAAAACCAAAGCGGGCGAAAAATTGAACAACCCCGAAGTCAGCGTCCAGGTGATGGACTTCGAGAAGCCCTACTATATCGTCGGCGGCGAAGTCGGCCAGCCCGGACGCTTCAACTTTCGCGGCCCCATCACGGCTCTCCGGGCGATCGAAACCGCTGGAGGTTTCCGCATTTCCGCCCGCTCCAATCAGGTTCTCCTGATCCGGCCCATCAACGACACAGAAGCCGAAACCCATCTCATCGATGTCAGCCAGATGCTGAAAGGCCGCAATTTGAAAGAAGACATCGTTCTCCGCGCCGGTGACATCGTGGTTGTTCCCGAACGCCGCCTCACCAAGGTGCAGCGTTATATCCAGATGTCGAACTTCGGCATGTACATTAATCCGTTTAATTTGTAGGCCAGGGCGCATATGAGGATTCTTTACTACAACCATACAGGTAAGGTCAGCGGTGCTGAGCGGGTTCTGTTCATGACGCTTAGCGGTCTGGACAAAACGAAGCTGAATCCGGTGCTGCTTGCTCCCGAAAGCGAGTTAATCTGCCGGTTTTGTCGCGATCAGGCGATCGATCATCTGCCTGTTCGTGAACTCCGCGCTCGCTTCACTGTGCATCCCTATAGATTGCTGGCTTACATCGCCTCACTGGTCGGTTTGGTTCAAGATGCCCGTTCCGCTATCAAACGGGAAGCTCCTGATCTAATTCATGCCAATAGTACTCGCGCTGGAATTGTTATGTCGCTTGCCTCTCTCGGGCTTCGTGTTCCCGTCATCTGGCATATTCACGACATTTTTCCGCGACATCCGCTCAGCACAATCATTCGCGCACTAGCCTTTGTTTCGAAAAAGAATCACCTGATTGGTGTTTCTCGCGCCACTACCGAAAGCTTCTGCGGTAAGCTGCCTCGTTGGTTACTGGGTCGCGCTTCAGTTTCCGTCATCCATAACGGGGTAGATCCCGCAGGTTTTGTAAACCCTGTGGGCGATATCCGCTCCCTTCGTGAATCGTTGGGTATCTCGCCCGACCATTTCACTATCGGCATCATCGGCCAGATCACTCCTCGTAAAGGCCATCTCGGTCTCCTCCGTGCTTTCTCCAAACTGGTCGAATCCGGCCTGTCAAATGCTCGATTGCTGATCGTCGGAGCGCCAGTTTTCAATAATGATGTCGAGTATCTGAAACTCCTTAAAGCGGAAACCCGGCGTCTCGGCCTTACTAGTCATGTTCTTTTCTTGGGGCCACGCAGCAATGTTCCGGCAATATTGCAGGTTTGTAAACTCCTCGTCCTCAATTCCAGTGTTGAGCCATTCGGCTTGGTTCTGGTGGAAGCCATGCTGAGCGGCGTTCCCGTCGTAGCGAGTTTGGTTGGTGGTGTGCCGGAAATCATCGAGGACGGCAAGTCGGGAAAGCTTTTTCACTCCGGCGATGAAGCGGGTCTAGCTCAGGCACTTCGAGAATTGGCCGAAAACCCGGAACAGCGCAATCGCCTTGCTGCGCAGGGCAGGGAACGCGCTTTACGCAATTTCACCAGCAGCTTATTTCTACGCAAGCTGGAACAACTTTACGCCAGCATTCATTTCGGCAGTCCAAACGTGGCGCTGTCCTCAGCTTCACGTTTGCAAACTGAACCATAAATTTCTTCAACCGGAACTGAAACAAATGACGCCTTCACCAGCTACCCGCTTTGTTCTAACCAGCGCCGAGAAAATCTCTGCCTTAGTCCTGATCATCGGCGTCCTGCTTTATGCCAATCTCACCCGTATGCCCGTTGGGCCCAAGGCATTTCTCCTGGAACGCATCACCATCGTAAATGTGTTCTACGCCATGGTCTTTCTGGGCGCATGGACCATCTGCTTCTCTAACCTGGAAGAATATCGATCCGGTCGTTTTGCCCGCTTCAAGCAATGCGTCGACATCTTGAAAGGAACTTCCTGCATCACTGCCGTGCTTGCCGCCATTCTTCTGTTCTCCAAAGTCCACACGCCGCTCCATACCGTTCTCCCCTGGTTTTGGCTGCTCAGCACTGCCTTGGTTTTTCTCCGGTTCTTCGGCTATTGGATTCTCGAAATCTTGCCGTTTCAGGAAAAGCGTCGGGTTCTCATTCTTGGTACCGGACCCATGGCCCGCCGCGCTTGGCGTGAACTGCGCACCAGTCACTACCGCACCGTCCAGATCAGCGGCTTTGTCGATACCGGTTCCTTCCAGGCCGCCCTTCCCGAAATCACCGCCAACTATTTAGGCGATGTTGATAACCTCGAAACCCTCCTTCTGCGTCACGTGGTTGATGTCATCGTCATTGCCATCCCCGCGAAATCCTGCTACGCCGCTATCCAGCGAGCCATCACCATTGCCGAAGAAGTTGGCGTCGAACTCATCCAGTTCGATCACGTTTTCCAGTTGAAAAAACAGGACGCGCATCCTTTCCGCAGCCGCCTCAATTCAGAGCAGCTGCAAAGTCATTCCCGCTTGTTCTCCCAATTTGTCAAACGAGCCTTCGATGTCGTGTCTGCTTCGGTCAGCCTTATTCTTCTTTTCCCCGTACTGCTGGCGATTGCCGTCTCGGTAAAGCTGACCAGTCCCGGCCCGGCTCTCTTCATCCAGGAACGCTACGGCCATCGCCGCCGTAAATTCAAGCTGCTGAAATTTCGCACTATGGTCGCCAACGCCGAGCACCTGATGAAAGATCTGGAAGCCCGCAACGAAGCTATTGGGCCAATCTTCAAAATGCGGAACGATCCACGCGTGACGCCTCTCGGTCGCTTTCTCCGCAAAACTTCGCTCGACGAGCTTCCTCAACTCTGGAACGTCCTGGTGGGCAACATGTCCCTCGTAGGTCCGCGCCCCATGAGCCTGCGCGATGTCGCCCTCTTCAGCAACTCCTACCTCATGCGGCGCTTCCACGTCAAGCCCGGCATCACCGGACTCTGGCAGATCAACGGCCGCAGCAACACTACCTTTGATCACTGGATATCGATGGACTTTCACTACATCGATCAGTGGTCGCTCCTGCTCGATCTCAAAATTCTGCTGCGTACCATTCCAGCCGTCCTCCGCGGCTCAGGAGCAATGTAATCCGCCCTCAGGCAAAGGTGCTTCTTATGGCCAGAATCGCTCTCGTTCATGATTACTTCACCCAGATGGGTGGTGCCGAAAAAGTAGCGGAAGCTTTATACCGTCTGCTGCCGAGTGCCGTCGTGTTCACCACCGTCACTCAGGCGGAAAAACTGCCCGTTGGCCTGCGTTCCGCCCAGATTCAAAACTCCTGGATGCAAAAACTTCCCGCGATCGATCGTCTGTACCGGCACTACTTTCCGCTTTACCCTCTGGCCGTCTCGCAGCTCGATCTTTCCGGTTACGACTTGGTTGTCAGCAGCTCATCGGGGTTTGCCAAAGGTGTGCGGGTAGGCCGCAATGCCGTTCACGTCTGTTACTGTCACACGCCCATGCGTTGGGTCTGGCGTTACCAGGACTACGCCGCCCGTGAAAGCTTCGGTACTGCCGGGCGCATGGTGCTGCCCTTGTTGCTGTACAACCTTCGCCACTGGGATAGAAATGCTGCTCGTCAGCCGGACCAGTACGTGGTGAACTCCCAGGCTGTTGCTGAACGGGTTTGGCACGCATACCGGCGGCAGGCTACCGTCATTCCGCCGCCCGTCGAAGTGCAGCGTTTCTCCATCGGCTCTCAGCAGGACGATTTTTATTTGGTTTTATCCCGCCTTGTCGGCTACAAGCGAATTGACCTGGCCGTACAAGCCTGTACGCGCCTGAAACGGCGTCTCATCGTGATTGGTTCTGGACCTGACCGCGAGCGCCTCCAGCAAATTGCCGGACCCACCGTTGAGTTTCTGGGACGTCAACCGGATAGTGTCGTTGAGTCTCACGTCAGCCGCTGTCGGGCTCTTTTATTCCCCGGCGAAGAAGATTTTGGCATCGTTCCGCTGGAAGTAAACGCTGCAGGCCGACCCATCGTGGCGTACGCAGCCGGTGGTGCGCTCGAAACCGTCATCCCCGGAATCACCGGAGTGTTCTTTCATCAGGCCACGGCGGAATCCTTAGCTGCCGCCATTCAAGAACTGGAACACTGTTCCTGGAATTCCCAAATTATTCGGAGGCATGCGGAGAGCTTTGATGTCCCCGTGTTCGAATCTCGATTCATGGAACTACTCTGTTCCATTTCAGGTATATCTGCGGAATCTCTCGGCAAACCTGCGCAACGCGCATCAGTGGCTGTGGCGTGATGAGGACCTTATGATTACGTACACCTTGAACGTCTTTGTAAAATTCACGAGTCAACAGCAAATTCCTTCTTGGAACACTCCAAAACCGACCAGATTTAAAACTAGGATATGTTCATGACCGGAACTATATGCAGATTGAACTGTCTAAACGCGCTCGGATTTCGACCCTCAATCAGTAGATCTCAAGGACATCTGAATATTTACAAAAGTAACTTTGTTCAGTATTTACCCCTTTGTTTCGCTCTGGCTACAGCTTTGTCAATAGTAGTTGGCGTTGGCGGCATCCTTCGTTGGATCTATCCGGCAGCTGCCACCCTAATTGCTTATAGTCTGTACTGTCGAGTACCTGTGACTTACGTAAGTTTTGTGTGGTGGCTCTGGTTTTTATCACCCTTTGTACGAAGAATTGTTGATTACCGTGCCGGATGGGTGGACCCCAGTCCAATTCTGCTCGCTCCACCCTTGGCGACCTTAGTTTGTTTTCCTGCGTTAATCCGCCATGAGGCTGAACTCTGGAAACCTCAGGCGCGTCCTTTCCTTCTGGCTCTTGGCAGCGTAATGTACGGGTTTGTTGTTGGAATTTTACGTGTACCACTAGCCTCTCTAGCGACAGCATCGCTCAGTTGGTTCGCCCCCATTATATTTGGATTTTTCCTTTACTGCAGTTTTAGATCTGGGAAGTTTGCCTCGGACCTCGTTCCTTCTCTTCAACGAACTTTTTTGTGGGGAACCTTCCTGATGGGCATTTATGGGATATTTCAGTTCGTAGTGGCCCCCGGGTGGGACCAGCTTTGGATGATTGAAAGCGGCGGTATGGCAGGGACGCCAGAGCCGTTTGGAATTCGAGTATTCAGTACCATGAACGCGCCAGGGCCGTTTGCAGCAGTCTTGGTCGCTGGCTTGTTATTACTAATTAACCGACAGGGTTTGTTGGTGAAACTCGCTATCTTACCTGGATATTTGGCATTAGTCTTAAGTTCTTCTCGTTTAGCATGGTTGGCCTGGCTTGTAGGAGTAGCCGTGTTCGCTTTACGTCAAAAGCGATACGCAGCACGAATCACTGCGACTATCTGCTTATTAGTGACTTCTATATTTCTCCTGGTAACCGAAAACCCGTCGGGTGAAGATCTGAACCTACGATTTAAGTCCTTTGCCAACCTGCAGGACGATACGAGCTTTCAGGAACGGGAGAGCGGTTACAGCGACATGATCGACATAGCACTTAACGAACCTTTTGGTCGTGGGATTGGTGCTATGGAGTTGGGAACGCAAACGACACTTGGCTCTCATGACAGTGGCTTCTGGGAGTTACTGCTGTGTTTGGGATGGTTCAGCGGCACATTATATCTGCTTAGCCTTTTCTTGATGGCGTTCTCCATGTTGCGGCCAGCTGGCCCACAATCCTCCTTTGTGACGGCGGCAAGTTGCATCAGCATAGGGCTTCTCTCACAATTGCTTCTTGGCAGCATTATGTTGGGCATGTTCGGCCTCGCTCTTTGGAGCTTTGCTGCCATATACATCGCGGCACAGCAAAATACATGAATATCAAACCTAATAAGAGTTTAACTGCCGTAATACAGTCGATGGGCGCAAGGGTGTTGATTATCCTGCTTAACGCAGCAACTGGCATTTTAACTGCTCGCACTTTGCATCCTGTTGGGCGAGGTGAACTCGCCGCAATGGCGGTGTGGCCTAACTTTCTGGGAAGTGTCATGAGCTTGGGCCTTCCAAGTGCTTTGATTTATTACAGCAGGCGTGAGGAGGGGCAAGGCAGTTTATTCTGGGCATCATCCCTCATTGCGGCAATCGTTGGGGTGATTGTGACTATCGCCGGAATCGTTGTTATGCCGCTCTGGCTTTCTAAGTATCCCCCGCACACTATTTTGGTGGCGCAATTTTTGATGGTAGCTACTCCAGTCGGAATATTTACTGCCATAACTCGTGCTGATTGTGAATCGCGAGGTGATTTTTTTGCTTCTAACGTATCACTCTGCTTAACTCCGCTGGTCAGCCTCACCTTATTGGTTTCCTTCCAAGTTGTTCATGGGTTAACTCCTACCCTGGCAGCGATTGCTTATATAAGTGGAGGCGTACCCGTCTCTATTTGGCTGTACAAGAGAGTTGTAGGAAATATTAAATTAGTTCCTACCAACATCATTTCGAACTCTCTGCTGCTCTTACGTTTCGGCATCCGTTCGTATGGAGCAGACCTGTGCGGCACTTTAGCCGTTTATGCGGACCAAGTTCTTGTTGTACGCTTGCTTAGCGCAGAAGCAATGGGTACGTATGTTGTTGCACTTAGTGTTTCTCGGATGCTTAATATAGTTCACACTTCAGTGGCTGCTGTTCTCTTTCCCAAAGTTGTGGCACTCACGTCAACTGAGTTACTTGCCGTCACAGAGAGGGCCGCGAGAACAAGCACTGCTCTAACGGCAGTTGCTGGCTTGATTCTTGCCTTTACGGGACCGTTTTTACTGCCGCTCATTTATGGGCGAGATTACCGAGGGGCATCTTTGATTCTAGAAATTCTGTTGGTGGAAGTTGTACTGACCGGTGCCACACTCGTACTCACCCAGGCATTCATGGCATTAGCTCGACCAGGTCTTGTTACCATTTTGCAGTCAAGTGCAATTTTTATTAGCATCCCCTTGCTATTGCTCTGGGTTCCCAAGTTTGGTGTTCTTGGAGCCGCATCTGCGCTATTGCTAGCTAGTTTTGCCAGGCTAGTTCTTACCTTAGTCAGTTTCCGCTGGGCACTCTCACTACCCACCCCGGATTTGCTTCCGCGAATGCACGAAATTTGTACGGCCATCCAGCAAGCATTATCGGCTGTAGCTCGAGAGTTAAAACGCGGGAGACTACAACCGGCAATAACCGGTTCTTCTAAATAATTTTCGTTGAAATGGACAACAATGCTTACCGCGATTTGGCAGGATAGGGACTTCAAAGAGAACGAGTGGATTGACGAGTTGTTCGGCCATTACATCAGTACACACGTTCAAGATTGTGACCATAAAATCACAATGGATAACTGCTTGGTAATTGATAAGTTTATACATAAAAAACCAATTTCGTATTACCAAAAATTCCGGGATAGAAACAATGTCTATTTGCTTCATCTTTCGGACGAGCAGTATCACGGTGGCTATAAGGCCTATGAATATTTCACAGCTGTATTTAGAAATTATTGGTCCGATATCTTCAATCCAAATTCAGTTTGCGTCCTGCCACTCGGCTACTGCAATGGAATCAAATCCGATAATCCATTGAAATCGGCTTCAAAGCGCAACTATATATGGTCCTTTGCCGGAGAACTAGCAAGAAGCTCTCGTCCGGAGATGATCAGAGCTCTCGACTCTATCCAGCCGAGTTTCCGCCATGCTAGTGATCCACCAGATTTAAGACTGCTTCCGCCGGCTCAGTACAAATACATTCTTCAAGAGAGCATTTTCGCACCATGTCCTATGGGACGAGTGAATCTTGAGTGTTTCAGATTGTATGAAGCCTTGGAATGCGGTGCTATTCCCATTGTGGAGCGGAGAACGGCGATCGACTATTTCTCGCAGCTCTTTGGCCCTCATCCTTTGCCGACGGTAAAAATTTGGAGTGAGGCCATTCCTCTCATTGAATTTCTTAGCAAGGAGCCAGCCCGTATCGACGGAAAGCAAGAGGAAATAAATTCATGGTGGAAAGCACACAAAAAATCTTTGCAAGCACGGATTTCAAAAATAATCTCTCATGAGACTCACATCTCCATGCGCTCAGACGCTGTGACTAGCTGGAAATACAGGTTGCCATTCTGGCAAGTGCTGGAATTAGCTCGTCACCACTCCGGAAAAGCTCTGGCGAGAAGAGTTCAAACGGAATGTCAGCGTCTTGTTGCTTATTAAAAATTGATAGTGAAGGTTGCAGATATCGAGAAAATGTCAATGAATGCTCTACTTGACAAAGCTTTTACTTCAAGAAAGCAGATTGGTTCCGACCAAGTGCTTTCTCCTGAAATTAACGTGCCGACTCACGTTGGACAGCATCGCACTATCTTTATTCTTCATCCCTCTGATCTTTTAACTGATCATCGTCCGAACGGAGACGGATTGATCGCTTTCGGTTTCATAAGGACGTTAGCTGATCGAGGTCATCGCTTGCTCATTGCAGTTCGTGAAGTCGATATCCAACAAAATTTACCAGACAACGTATCAATTTATGAACTAAAGCAAACGTTCACTTCATCTCCTCTCAATCGGATCGAGTATATGATTCGCGTCCGTTCACTCTTCGGCAGACTTCGAAAAACTGAATCCATCGAGCTTCTGCACCAGATGAATCCGGTTTTCGCTGGACTTAGTCTGGCCTTTGTGGGCTGTCGAGTGCCTATTGTTCTTGGTACTATTGTTCCTCGCTGGCCGGATGAGTGGAATGGAAAAAGCAGACTTGCTCATCTGAGGACCAAAATCATAAATGTTTTAAGATCCATGGTGCTCTATTTACAGCAAAGACATGCCAGTGCGCTACTACTCACGTCACCCGCTGCTTTGAACAAGGTTCCTGCTCATAGTGGAGTGGTCCACAAAATCTTTTCTCTTCAACACGGAATTGATTCAAAGCTCTTCCGTCAAAAAGAAACTGTAGATGGTTCACATAATGCCTTTTCTATTCTTTTCTTAGCAAACATCTCTAAGAAAAAAGGGATTTTTGTGCTTCTTGAAGCTTTTCAAAAAGTTCTGCGGCAAGTACCTATCTGTCGTTTGATTATTGCTGGTGGTGGGCCTGAGTTCGATAATGTGAGACGGACGTTGACGGCACTTAATTTGACGTCTTCGGTTGACCTTCTAGGTCCAGTGACCCGTTTGAAAGCAGTTGAGTTGATGCGCGACTGTGGTCTGTACTGCCTTCCATCATTGGGTGAGCCATTTGCAACGACTCTCATTGAGGCGATGAGCTGTGGGAAGCCTGTAGTCGCTACAAATGCCGGTGGTATCCCCTATCTTCTCCCGCCTAATGGTGGTGTGTTGGTTAGGCCAGACGATGTGGACGGCCTTGCAACTGCTCTATTACAGATCGTTACCAATGAAGAATTACGGCGTGAGATGGGCAACAACAATCGAAAACAAGTTGAGAAATCGTTCACGTGGACTTCCGTTGTAAATAACCTTGAAGCTATCTATAAAGTAGTTCTCGAAAAGCATAATAAATAGTTTTCGATAACCGCATAAATTGCAGTGATGTTTAAGTAACGATAAAGGAAACCTAATTTATGGAAGAAGTTATAGGTAGCTTGATAGCTCTGGACGATAAGGAACATGCGACTGAGTTTCCTTCAGCGGGATTGCGATCATCTGACAAGGGATTTCAGGAAATATATTGGCGATGTGTAGCGGTGTGTTTTGCGACTAGCCTGAAACAAAATCCTATGGTTCATCACGTCCTGTTCTGCAACAGACCTCTGGGAGAGCTTAGAAGCTATCCCTAAACCCTTCGCAAGATGATCAAGGCACATGCTAAGTGGAC
>CAXTWH010000007.1:0-8497 GCA_964247975.1 uncultured Bryobacteraceae bacterium
GGGTGGGCTGCTCCGCCGCCGGAAACGGCCCCGAACTTGGGCGTTCAGATTGACCAGATTCTGCAAAAGTCACTGGCCGCGAGCCATGCACCGAGCATTTCCGTGGCGGTGGTGCAAGACGGAAAGCTAACCTATGCCAATGCTGTGGGCGATGCCGCTTTGGACCCGGATCGAAAAGCCACTGCCGCTACCCGGTACGCCGTGGGGTCGATTAGCAAACAGTTCACCGCTGCCGCGATTCTGCTTCTGGCTGAACAAGGCGAGATTGCTTTAAGTGATCCGGTATCCAAATACTTTCCGGATCTCACCCAGGCAAACGGGATTACCGTTCGTGAACTGCTTTCCCATACCTCCGGTTACGAAGACTACGCTCCGCAGGATTACATCATCCCGGAATGGACCAAACAGATTTCGCCGGAAGGCATCCTGAACCAATGGGCTCGGAAGCCGCTGAACTTCGACCCCGGAACGCGCTGGCAATACAGCAATACGAACTTTGTGCTGGCTGGCCGGATTTTTGAGAAAGCGTCCGGTCAGCCGCTGATGCCTTTTCTGAAATCGCAGATTTTCGATCCGCTTGGGATGCCGACCGCCGGCGATTGTTCGGTTGATAAAACCCCGGAAGACGCAGTGGCTTACACCCGTTATGCTTTAGGGCCGCCGCGACCGGCATTGCGAGAAGGACCGGGCTGGTATTTTGCCGCCGGCGAATTATGCATGACGCCTTCCGATTTAGCCCGTTGGGATGCTGCTTTTCTGGCGAAGAAAATCCTGAATGCCGAATCGTATCAGCAGTTTACCGACGAAGTGAAGCTGGCAAATGGAAACTCAACGCATTATGCCCTTGGTTTGGAATTGGGCGATTTAGAGGGAGTTCCGATGATTTATCACGGTGGTGAGGTGTCCGGGTTTCTGGCAATCAACATGGTGTTCCCTACTAAAAATGCGGCGGTGATCGTGTGCTCCAACCAGGACGGCACCGAAGTGATTTCTTCCGTTTCCCGCCAGATTGGCCGCTTGCTGGTTAACCCGCAGAATAAACCAGCTTCCGTTGAAGAAATCAATCAGATTACCGGAATTTTGAATGGCCTTGGGCAAGGAAAAATTAACCGGTCTTTATTTACCGGCAACGCGAATTTTTATTTCAACCAAACTGCGCTGGCTGATTACCGGAAATCGCTTGAGCCTTTGGGAAAGCTTCAAACTGTGACGCGCGAGCGGGAATCGCAGCGCGGCGGCATGACGCACCGGAGCTACGAAGCGAAGTTTGCCAAAAAAACCGTAAACCTGAATGTTTACATCACGCCGGAGGGTAAATATGAACAGCTTCTGGTGGAAGAAAGCTTTTGAGAAATCTCTGAATATCCATGCACTCCCAATAAGCGTTACGCTGAGAAGGACATATCTATGCTGATTGTGATGACGGCCCACGCCGGCCCAAAGGAAATCTCCGGCGTTCAGGAGAAGATTGAATCTCTCGGATATCGCGCGCATATTATTCCCGGCGAACAGCGCACCGCCGTTGGCGTTACCGGGAATCAGGGGGCGATTGATCCCGCTGAATTCGAGGGAATGCCCGGCGTTTTTGAAGCAATACGGGTTTCAAAACCTTATAAACTGGTCAGCCGCGAAACAAAACCGGAAAACACGGTGGTTGAAATTTACGGCGTGCCGGTAGGCGGCGACCGGATTGTTTTCTGTGGCGGCCCTTGTGCGGTGGAAAGCCGCGAACAGATTTTGGAATCGGCTCGCGTGGTGAAAGCCGGCGGCGGAAAATTGCTGCGCGGCGGGGCGTATAAGCCCAGAACTTCGCCCTACAGCTTTCAAGGTTTGGGCGAACAAGGGCTTGCTTACCTGGCCGAAGCGCGCGCGGAAACTGGCTTAGGTATTGTCACCGAGGCAGTTGATATAGAAACCTTTGATTTGGTAGAACATTACACCGATTGCGTTCAGATTGGAGCGCGCAACATGCAGAACTTCTCGCTGCTGCGCCGCGCCGGGCGGTCGCGTAAGCCGATTCTGTTGAAGCGCGGCATGTCTTCGACGCTTGAAGAATTCCTGATGGCAGCGGAATACATTCTGGCCGAAGGCAATTACAATGTAATTCTTTGCGAACGCGGCGTGCGGACCTTCGCTGATCATACTCGCAACACGCTGGATTTGAGCGTCGTGCCTGCCGTGCAAGCGGCCAGCCATCTGCCGATTATTGTGGACCCCAGCCACGGCACCGGCAAGCGGGATAAAATTCTGCCGATGGGCTTAGCGGCCATTGCCGCCGGAGCTTCCGGTCTCATTGTGGAAGTGCATCCGACCCCGGATCGTGCTTTGTCAGATGGGTATCAATCCCTTTATCCGCAGCAGTTCACAGAATTAGTAACAGAATGCGAAGCGGTGGCTGATTTACTGGCCAGTCGACGCTCCATGCGCGATTTATCCCTAGCTCCTGTGTAAGACAACTTATTCAAAATAGGTGCTGTTCCGCTGAAAGGGAAAGCCAGCGTGGTAAGATTTGGGAAAATCTCAGATTTTAGGAACAAAGGTGGGAGATCATTCGTCTGAACGGGGCGGGAGCATCTCATAGGTGAAGCGAAAGTGGAAAATAGTCATTCTGATTGCGTTGCTGGTCCTGATTTCGACCGGCGTATTTGCCAGCATCAGAATGAGCCAGCGGGGAATCGTCACGGTGCAGACCGGCAAGGCTGTTCGCCAGGATCTGACATCGATTGTTACTGCTTCCGGCGAAATCAAACCCAAGAACTACATTAATATCGGCGCCAATCAGATGGGGCCGCTTACTTCTATCTTTGTAAAAGAAGGCGACCGGGTCAAAAAAGGCCAGTTATTGGCTCACATTGATGCTATTGATGCCCACGCTGATGTGAACGCGCAACAGGCATCGCTGAATTCTTCCCTGGCCGATTCAGCAGCCACGGAAGCTTCTGTAAAAGCCCAGGACGACAATATCGAGGCTTTAGCTGCCGATCTGGATAAATCCAAAGCGGATACGGAACAAAGATTGGCCGATTACAAGCGCGCCCAGGAATTGTTTAAAGAACAACTGCTGGCCCGCCAGGATTTTGACGCGAAGAAAGCGGCTTACGACGGTGCGGTGGCGGCGGAAAAGGGAGCAGAAAGCCGATTGTCTCAAGCCAAATCGCAACGCGCTCAGCTTGCTGCTCAACTGACCAGTGCTCAGAAACATATCACGCAACAGCAGGCCATGCTGTCGAAGGTCAACGTCGTTTATGACAAGTACAACGCTTATGCGCCGCTTGACGGTATTGTGACGAACCTGCCGGTGCGGGTGGGTGAAACCGTGGTTCCCGGCATTCAAAGTTCCACTGCTTCCACCATCATGACCATTGCCGATATGTCTCAGATTACGGCGGAGGTTCGGGTAGATGAAACAGACATCGTGAGTGTTGCTTTGGGTCAGATGGCGGAAGTCACCATTGATGCTATCCCGAACCGGACGTTTAAAGGCCGAGTCACTGAAATTGGCGATACTGCTTTGGTGCGTTCTACCGGCGTTGCCGCTTCTCAAAGCCAGACTTCCACTCAGGAAGCCAAAGATTTTAAAGTAGTGGTTGTGCTGGAGGTGCCGGAAGACCGGGTTCGGCCTGGGCTTTCGTGTACTGCCAAAATCACCACTGCTACCCGCCATGATGCGCTGACGATTCCGATTCAGGCTTTAACCATACGGCAGAAAGGCGATCTGCGTCCAGCCAAGCCGGGACAGCCTGCGCCGCCCCCGCCTTCTAACCCTGCGGCCATGAAGGAAATGAAAGAAGAAGTGCAGGGCGTGTTTGTGGTGAATGGGCAAACTGCCGAATTTAAGCCAGTTACTACCGGCATTACCGGCTCTACCGATATTGAAGTACTTTCCGGTTTAAAGCCAGGCGACCAGATTGTGACCGGAAGTTACCAGGTAATTCGAACTCTGCGAAACGACGCAAAAATAAAAGTGGATAATAAAGCTCCTGCAGCGCCGGCCCAAGCGTAAACAGCGTTCCGGGATAAAAGGATCTAATCGCGAATGGCTTCGGCAGTTGAAGAATTAGTGGAGCGCGGCGAGCAACTTCGTCGCGACGGCATTGTTATCCGGACATACGATCTGTGGAAGACGTATACGATGGGCGACCAGGAAATCTATGCGGTTTCCGGCGTAAACATTGAAATTCATCGCGGAGAATACGTCGCCATCATGGGGCCTTCCGGTTCCGGTAAATCGACGCTGATGAATTTGATCGGCTGTTTGGACTCTCCTTCCAAGGGCCACTATTTTCTGAGCGGCAAGCTGGTCAGCGAAATGGACGATGACGAGCTGGCCCGCATCAGAAACAAAGAAATCGGGTTTGTTTTTCAAACATTCAATCTGCTCGCTCGCGCCAGCGCGCTGCATAATGTGGAACTGCCTTTGATTTATGCCGGTATCCCCACGGCGGAGCGGGAAACAAGGGCGCGAGATGCGCTGCGAGCAGTGGATCTCGAAAAACGCATGTTTCACAAGCCGAATGAACTGTCCGGCGGCCAGCGCCAGCGCGTGGCGATTGCGCGAGCGCTCGTGAATAAGCCTGCGATTCTGCTGGCGGACGAGCCCACCGGCGCGCTCGACACCAACACCGGCAACGAGATTATGGCTTTGTTCGAGCAGCTTTACCAGGAAGGAAATACGATTGTGCTGGTAACACACGAGCTGGATATCGCACGTCATGCTCATCGCATCATCCATATCCGCGACGGCAAAGTGGACCGTGACGAAGCGGTCGTGAAGTGATTACGTTCCTGGCAGAAAACAGGTTCGTAGTTTGGGCAACGGGTTTGTACTATCGTGGAGTTATATTAAGGACCAACATTAGTGTCGAGCCTGGAGTCTAGCAAGCTCACATTAGACACGGCAGAGTTCTTGCTTCGTGACGTTATTCAAGAAGCAATTGATGACTTCTCCCGCATTCGTAGCGAAAGCCAAATCAAGATTTCCTGCTTATGGGACAGCTCGCTTCCGGAAAAAGTGGTCGGGGATGCCGGGCGATTGAAACGATTATTGGCAAGTCTGCTGGCTGCGGCGCTGGACCGCACGCACTCCAATCAGCTCCAGCTTTCCATATTTTCCTCGCGCGAGCGCCAACCTGATCTGGAGCTTACCTTTGAAGTCGCCTCAGCCATTGCCCCCGTAGAATCACAATCCGCCCGGTCGGATTACGAGCTTCCGGCAGAGTTGAAAAGACAAGTTCAATTATTAAACGGCGACGTTGGGCTGCACACGCAAGATAGCACCGGTCCTGTGTTCTGGTGCCGCATCCCGGTACAGCAGGTTTCGCCCCGCGCTGCGGCAATAAGTGAAAGCAGCGTCAGCAGAAACAGTTCTCCTGATGCCGCTTCCGATAAAAAAGCTATCCATATCCTGATGGCTGAGGATAATTCCATCAATCAGCGAGTGGGCAAGCTGATTCTGCGGCGCGCCGGTTACGAAATTGATCTGGTTTCTGATGGCAGTGAGGCTTTGGAAGCGCACCGCAGCAACCCCTACAATTTGATTTTGATGGATTGCCAGATGCCGGTGATGGATGGATTGGAAGCGACCCGGCAGATTCGTTCTCTGGAAGGGCGGCAGCCAGTAATTATTGCGGTTACCGCTAACGCCCTGGTGGGAGAACGGGAACGCTGTTTGGCAGCCGGAATGGACGACTATCTGTCGAAACCTTTTCAAGCAGAACAACTGGTCGCAATTGTGGAGCGATGGGTGGAAACTGCTTCCCAGCGTTAAGCGGTAGCTTCAACGCCGCACTAACAGAAGAAGAATCAGCAGCAAAACCCAGAGTCCGTCCAGATAATGCCAGAAGATTGCCATCGCATTCGCAAGCACCCTGGTGTTCATCTGCCACCGAGGACCGCTGGCCGGTTCATGGGTGCGGTGAAGCAGCGTCACCAGCCCCGCAATGCCTACCAGAATATGCGCGCCATGCATGCCGGAAAAGATGAAGAAAAAGGAGGAGTGGGGATTGTTCTTCACCAACTGTCCGGAGGCAAGAACTTGGACCCACACCGCAAGCTGACCGATCAGAAACGCGACCGCTAAACCGGTAGTTACTTTCATCCACTGGTAAAAGCCCCGCTGGTCATTCACCCGCAGCTTGCGATGAGCTATTTCGTAAGTAATGCTGCTTCCCACCAGAAGCGCCGTGTCGAACCACAACAGCGGCGGCAGCAGAATCGGCTTCCAGTTAAAAGGAACTCTGGCCCGGATGAAAAACACTAGAATCAGCGCGGCGAATGTCACAGTAACAAAAGCCAGCGTGGTGACCAGGCCAATCATGTACAGGCCGTTTAAATGCTTTTCACGTTGATTTAAAGGGGATTCAACCGCGTGTGTCACGTTCATTAATATAGATGCGTGCCGTTTGCCGGATGCCGCACGTTTTGTTTTGTCTATACTGGACGGATTGCTTCTTATGTCGTCCCGTTTCCTTTCTGTTCTCGCTCTGCTCCTTTGCGTTGGTTGTTTGCAAGCCGATCCTGACGCGCGGGCGGCTGGCGGGTTTCGGAAGCCGGCGCAGGCCGGCTGGATTTGCGTCCACCTGCAAGGCAAGCCGTCCAGCATCGGTTTCCAGCATGGTTACTTGTTAGCCCGCGAAATTGAGGACAACCAGCAGGCGATTGCGCTCAGCACTTTGCATGATACGGGCAAAACCTGGCCGGAACTGCGCGTCTTGGCGCAACAGGTATTCTGGCCTCGTGTTCCGGAAGAATACCAGCAGGAACTACAAGGCATAGCGGAAGGCTTGAAAGCGCAGGGAAGCCGTTTAGATGTGGTTGACCTGACAGCCATGAACGTCTACATGGAGTTTGATTATTACCTGAATGACCTGAAACGCCGGAATGGGCTGCCGGTCACCAAAAGCGTAGCGGAACATTGCAGCGCTTTTATTGCTACCGGCGCTTACACCAAAGACGGCAAAATTGTGATCGGCCATAACAACTGGACCGATTACCTGACGGCCAGCCGTTGGAACGTTATCTTCGACATTGTTCCCGGCTCCGGCCATCACGTTCTGATGGACGGCATGCCCGGCCTGATCCACAGCGGCGACGATTTTGGACTTAACGATGCGGGAATCATGATTACGGAAACCACGATCTCCAATTTCCACGGCTTTAACGCCAATGGTGTTCCGGAGTTCGCCAGAGCCCGGAAAGCCATGCAGTACGCCGAATCCATCGACGATTTTACCCGCATCATGAAAGACGGCAACAACGGCGGCTATGCGAATACCTGGCTGGTAGGAGATCGCAAAACCGGTGAGATAGCGCGGTTGGAGCTTGGGTTGAAGCACGTCACCCTGGAACGAAGCCGGGACGGGTACTTTGTTGGCTCGAACTTTCCCATTAACCCGCAGTTGATTAAGGACGAAACAGATTACCCGGCCTCTGACCCCGATACTCCTGATGCGGTGCGGCATCGCCGTTGGGACCAGTTAATGGCGGAATACAAGGGCAGAATTGATGTGGCTGCAGGCAAGAAATTTGAAACCGACCATTACGACGTCATCACGCACGAAATTGACCCGAACGAGCGGACAATCTGCGGGCATATTGACAGGTCGAACCGGGGACTTCCCGGCTGGCAGGGGCCGTATGCGCCTGCCGGAGTAGCGGAAGTGAAAGTAGCTGATAGCGACATGGCGGCGCGAATGTCATTTGCGGCAGGCATGGGCCATCCCTGCGGAATAGAATTCAACGCCGGTAAACATTTAAAAGAACATCCTGAGTACGGTTGGCAAGTGCCTAAGCTACAAGATTTAAAGGCAAATCCCTGGACCACAATTCAGGCTTCAGTTTCGCCGAATGTTTCCGTGCAAGCCGGTACGCAATGAAGGAAGAGAAGAAACTGCCAAATAGAATCAGGAAGATCAGACGATTTATTCTCTTTTTTTTCGCCCGCAACTCTTCACTACAAATCAGGTTTTCCTTGTTATACTGGGGGCGTATCTTAGCTCTAGTTAATGCAAGGGATCGATTGATCTTTTCCAAACGCAGGACGGGAGAACCAGCTTGAAGCGCGCCGGATCTGATGATTCCCTCCGTTGTTCTTTCTGCCACAAAAGCCAGGACGTTGTCGGTAAACTCATTTCTTCACCCAGTGATTACCCTCGTGCCTATATCTGTGACGAATGTATAGCGGTTTGTAATTCGATCATCGAGGATGACAGGCAGGAGCAGACCTACGGAACACCGGGTAAGCTGCCGCGGCCTCTTGAATTGAAAGAATACCTGGACCAGTATGTGATCGGCCAGGAAGCCACCAAGAAGAAGCTTGCAGTTGCAGTGTATAACCACTACAAGCGGATTCAAATGAACAAGCAGCGGGGCAGCGAGGTTGAATTATCAAAATCGAATATCCTGCTGATCGGGCCGACCGGAACCGGAAAAACTCTGCTGGCCCAAACGCTGGCTCGAATTCTGGATGTGCCGTTCGCGATTGTGGACGCCACTACGC
>CAXTWH010000007.1:8507-11773 GCA_964247975.1 uncultured Bryobacteraceae bacterium
TGACGGAAGCGGGTTATGTGGGCGAAGATGTTGAAAACATCATTCTTCGCTTGTTACAGAATGCGGACTGGGATGTGCAGCGATGCCAAACCGGCATCATTTACATTGACGAAATTGATAAGATTGGGCGTAAAGACGAAAACCCATCTATCACGCGCGACGTTTCGGGCGAAGGCGTGCAACAAGCACTGCTGAAGATTCTGGAAGGAACTGTAGCCAATGTTCCGCCACAGGGCGGACGCAAGCACCCGCACCAGGAATTTACGCCGGTTGATACCACGAACATTCTGTTCATCTGCGGCGGCGCATTTGTGGGCTTGGAGAAGACGGTAGCTCGCCGGGTGGGAACCAAGTCGATTGGTTTTGCCGCGCCGGAGGAAACCAAAGAAGGGAAGCCGCGCGTCAATATTGCCACAAAGCGCGATAGTGATCTGTTGGCGCAAGCGCAGCCGGTTGATTTGATTAAATACGGTTTTATTCCGGAGTTTATTGGTCGCCTGCCGGTAGTGGCGGTGCTTGAAGATTTATCAAAAGAAGCGCTGGTGCAGATTCTCACCAAGCCGAAGAACGCGATTATCCGCCAGTACCAGCGGCTATTTGAGTTTGAAAATGTTAGACTGAAGTTCAGCGACGATGCTTTGGAAGCTGTAGCCGCTTTGGCTATGGAACGCAAAGTAGGCGCTCGCGGTCTGCGCATGATCCTAGAGGATCTGATGCTGGACCTGATGTATTATCTCCCGACCTTTAAAAAGGCCAAAGAATTCGTTGTTACGAAGGAGATGGTGCTTTCGCAGAAAATCAACGTGGCGGTTTTAGAGAAGGCAGGCTAGAAGAGCCTAGTTGAAATTCTTCTTAATCCGCTCTCAAGTTCGAGGTTTTCCGAAATTCTGCATTTCCCCCGTCCGGGGGACACTGTAATCCAATTGCATGGTCACGACAAAAGATAAAACCGATACCAAGCGTCTCCCAATGATGCCGATCCGGGACGTTGTCATATTTCCTTTCATGATGACTCCCTTTGTGGTGGGACGGGAATCGAGCGTTCGCGCGCTGGAAGAGGCCCTGGCTGGAGATCGCAAGATTTTTCTAGCTACTCAACATGACGCCACGATTGACGAACCGCGGCCGGACGAAATTTATAGCGTTGGCACCATTGCCAACATCGTTCAAAACTTGAAGCTGCCGGATGGAAACATCAAGGTTCTAGTGGAAGGCGTTGAACGCGGCAAAGTTGTTTCCGTAACAGAAGATGAAGGGTTTTTCCGTTCGGTGGTGCGCACCACTTCATTCCGGGTGGAACAAGGCAGCCAATTGGAAGCACTAGTGGGCCGGGTCACCAATTTGTTTGAGCAATACGTTAAACTCAGCCAGAATCTGAACTACGAAACCATGATTGCAGCGATCCGGGTAGACGATCCTGGTAAGCTGGCTGACACTGTGGGCGCTAATCTTCAACTGACAATTGAAGAAAAACAGGAACTGCTCGAAATTTTCGATCCGATCGACCGATTAACTCGCGTAGCGGAACTGCTCGATATTGAAATTGAAAAGCTGAACGTGGACCGGACCATTCAGGGCCGCGTGAAGCGCCAGATGGAACGCGCCCAAAAAGAATATTACCTGAATGAAAAAATCAAAGCCATTCAGAAGGAATTGGGACGCGGCGAGAAAAGCGAATTCGACGAATTAAAGAAGAAGATCGAAACCGCCGGCATGAGCAAGGACGCTTTTGACAAGGCAACAGCCGAGTTGAAGCGCTTGGAAGCGATGCCGCCGATGTCTGCGGAATCCACCGTTTCACGGAATTACCTGGATTGGCTTCTGGCGGTGCCGTGGAAGAAGAAAACCAAAGAAATTCGCGATCTGAAGTTTGCCCGCCAAGTGCTTGAAAGCGACCACTACGGCCTAGAAAAAATTAAAGAACGCATTCTGGAATTTTTAGCAGTTCGCCGATTGGTGCAGAATCCGAAAGGTTCAATTCTGTGTTTTGTTGGGCCTCCCGGTGTGGGTAAAACTTCACTCGGCATGTCGATTGCGAAAGCAACCGGACGCAAATTCGTTCGCCTTTCGCTCGGCGGCGTGCGGGACGAAGCAGAAATTCGCGGCCATCGGCGCACCTATATTGGCGCACTGCCCGGCCAGTTGATTCAGATGATGAAGAAAGCCGGAACGAAGAATCCGGTGATCATGCTGGACGAAATCGACAAGATGTCGATGGATTTCCGCGGCGACCCTTCGGCAGCTTTGCTGGAAGTGCTGGATCCGGAACAAAACTATATGTTCATGGATCACTACCTGGACGTGGAATACGATCTGAGTCAAGTGTTCTTCATCGCAACGGCCAACGTGCTGCACACGATTCCGGCTCCGCTGCAGGATCGTATGGAAGTGATCCGGCTTTCGGGCTACACCGAACTTGAAAAGCTGGAAATTGCTAAGCGTTTTCTGGTTCCGAAGCAGATTAAAGACACCGGCGTACCGGCAGATACAATTGAGTTTGCCAATGACGGCTTGCAAACCTTGATTCAATCCTACACTCGGGAAGCGGGCGTGCGAAACCTGGAGCGTGAAGTCGGCAATGTGTGTCGCAAAGTCGCTCGCCGGGTGGTGGACGCGCAATCGGACGGGGCAGATGCTCCTGTCTCGTTAGAGAACCCGGAAGTTATCGAGGAAGAAGCAGTTCCGATGGCCGTGGCGGAAGAAGAAACCAAAAAAACCAAGAAATCCAAAAAGCCGAAAAAAGAAGAACCGCTTGTTTTGATTCCGATTGAGAAGGTCATGGTAGACCGCCCCAAAATTACCGAACTGCTTGGTCCGGCCCGGTTCCGCGATATGGAACTGGAAAAACGGAACGAGCTAGGCGTGACTACCGGTTTAGCTTGGACTGAAGTAGGCGGTTCCATTCTGACTACGGAAGCAACAGTGATGGAAGGCCGTGGGAAAATGACCACGACCGGCAAGCTGGGCGACGTGATGCAGGAATCGGCCCAGGCAGCAATGAGTTATGTGCGTTCACGGGCGCAGTATTTAGGGCTGCCGAAAGATTTCTATCGTCATTTGGACATTCACATTCACGTGCCGGAAGGAGCAATTCCGAAGGACGGACCTTCTGCTGGAATTACGCTGGCAACCAGCATTTCCAGCGCGTTAACTGGAATTCCGGTGCGGGGCGATATTGCTATGACAGGTGAAATCACGGTTCGCGGACGAGTTTTGCCGATTGGCGGCTTAAAGGAAAAACTGCTGGCCGCTCATCGGCAAGGCAT
>CAXTWH010000007.1:11783-114448 GCA_964247975.1 uncultured Bryobacteraceae bacterium
ATCGGCAGGGCATCCTCGAAGTTATTCTTCCCAAAGATAACGAGAAGGACTTGGCGGATATTCCTGAAAATATCCGGCAGGAAATGAAGATGCATTTTGTAGGATCAATGGACGAAGTGTTGAAGCTCGCTTTGGAGCGTGATCTGGTGACCCTTCCGGTTACTCAGGCTCCGACGGCTGCTGAGTTAACCGCTCGTCCGAATGAAGAGAACTTTACCCACTAATTCGGGAAGAACTGCCGGATTATTGTCAGGAAGTGGGTTTATGCCGGAAATCCAAACAGGAACCATGCCGGATTTAATCGTTAGCGCGCCTAACGCCCGGCATTTTCCTGTGGAGCCGATAAACAGTTCAGATACGATAGAGATTGCATTTCTGGGCCGCAGTAACGTGGGTAAGTCCACCTTATTGAATACTTTGGTTCAAAAACCGGGTTTGGCTTTTACGAGCGCAAAGCCGGGTTGTACGCAGATGATCAACTTCTTCAGCGTGAAACCCGGCGTTCACTTTGTGGATTTGCCAGGCTACGGCTACGCCAGAGTTCCGTTACCAGAAAAGGAAAAGTGGCGAAAGCTGATTGAATCGTACCTTTTAGAACGGAAAAGTTTGGCTTTGTGCTTTCTGTTGTTGGATATCCGGCGCGGCTGGATGGATATGGATGTGGAACTTAAAACCTGGTTAGAGTTTCACAGGCGTCAGTACCAGGTAATCGCCACGAAAGTCGATAAGTTAAGCAAAAATCAGCAAATATCGGAGTTAGCTCGGATCCGGAAGCAGTTGCCGGATCAGGAGCCTATTCCGTTCTCGGCCCCTGAGGGCCGGGGAGTGAGGGAAATTTGGCAAATCATCTCGAAGATCAGGAACAAGCAGTAATCCCCGCGGCTTCCACCGAAGGAACGCCCACTGATAACACTGCGGAAACGGCTTCTGCAGACGCGAAGCCGCAAGAAAATGGAACGGGCAAGCCGACAGATGGCAGAGAGGCAGTTCAGGAAACGAAACCTGAGCGCCATCTGCGCTCCCGGGCGCATGGTGAAGGCAATCGCCACACTCGCGCAACTGGAGCAGGCGAACACCGGGCTGCTCATGAAACAAGAAACGGAGAAGGAAGAAACGGGGATCAGTCCCGTTCTGCTTCCGGCCCTCCCCGTGACGGAGCGCAGGCGGTTCTGCCTGTTGATAACAGACCAGCGGAAGCAAAAGCTCCCGAAACGCGGCCGGAAGGCGAGAAGCCGAATGAAACTTCCGCAGCCAGCGTTGAAAGTAATAAACGGCTGCGGCATTCCCTAGGCAATACCGGCCAGCAGAAGAATGGAACGCCCACCCTGGATTTGGTGGAGCTGAAGGATATGAGTATTCTTCGGTTAAACCAAGTGGCCAAAGACCTTGGCGTGCTTGGCGGCGCGGGATTGCGCAAGCAGGAATTAATTTTTAAAATTCTGCAAACGCAAGCGGAAAAAAGCGGCTTGATCTTTTCAGAAGGCGTGCTGGAATGCCTGCCGGACGGGTTTGGCTTTCTTCGCGCTCCGGAATATAATTACCTGCCTGGACCTGATGACGTGTACGTTTCACCGTCTCAGATTCGCCGCTTCGATCTGCGAACCGGCGATACTGTTTCCGGCCAGATTCGTCCGCCGAAAGAAGGCGAGCGCTATTTTGCGCTGATTAAAGTTGACGCAATCAACTTTGAACCGCCCGAGGAATCCCGGAACAAGATTTTCTTCGACAACCTGACTCCGCTGTACCCCAACAGCCGGATCAAAATGGAAACGGCGAAAGATAATTATTCCGGCCGCGTGATGGATCTGCTGACTCCGATTGGTAAAGGGCAGCGCGGATTAATTGTGGCTCCGCCGCGCACCGGAAAAACGATGCTGCTGCAAAGCATTGCGAACTCAATTACCACGAACCATCCCGAAGTGAACTTGATTGTTCTGTTGATTGACGAGCGCCCGGAAGAAGTCACCGACATGCAGCGATCGGTGCGGGGCGAAGTGATCAGTTCCACGTTTGATGAACCTGCCGCCCGGCACGTCCAAGTGGCCGAAATGGTGATTGAAAAAGCCAAGCGGCTGATTGAACACAAGCGCGATGTGGTGATTCTGCTTGACTCGATTACCCGTCTGGCGCGCGCTTACAACACGGTGGTTCCGCCTTCGGGCAAGGTGCTTTCCGGCGGCGTTGATTCGAACGCCTTGCAGCGCCCCAAGCGATTCTTCGGCGCGGCCCGCAATATTGAAGAAGGCGGCTCACTCACCATTGTAGCGACGGCCTTGGTGGATACGGGAAGCCGCATGGATGATGTGATCTTTGAAGAATTCAAAGGCACCGGCAACATGGAAATCCATTTGGATCGCAAGCTGGTGGATAAGCGCGTGTTTCCTGCAATCGACATCAATCGCAGCGGTACGCGCAAAGAAGAACTGCTGATGCCGCGCGAAGAACTGAATCGCGTGTGGGTGCTGCGTAAAGTGCTGAACCCGCTTTCGCCGGTAGAATCGATGGAGCTTTTGATTGACAAGCTTTCGAAAACGCGCAGCAATGCCGAGTTTTTAGCTGCCATGAGCGGTTAAGCTCCAAAAGCCTGCCCACATCTGCCGGTCGTTTCGGTTTCCTGCTTTTCTTATTGGAGAGCGGAATCGGCACGACCGGCTTTCTTATTTGGAATGATAATCGCTTATGGGTCGCATTCGAGTTTTATCCGATAATGTCGCCAATAAAATCGCCGCCGGCGAAGTGGTGGAGCGTCCCGCTTCGGTAGTGAAAGAACTGCTCGAAAATTCCATTGATGCAGGCGCAAGCGAAGTCCGCATTGACGTGGAAGCTGCCGGACGCCGGTTGATCCGAATTGCCGACAATGGCTCCGGTATGCTGCGCGATGACGCGCTGTTGGCTTTTGAACGCCATGCCACCAGTAAATTGAGCGATGTGAAAGATTTGTTTGCGATTGAAACACTGGGGTTTCGTGGAGAAGCGCTGCCTTCGGTTGCTTCCGTCAGCCGCTTGCTGCTTGAAACACGGGCAGCGGAAGAACAGACCGGAACGGCAGTCGAACTGGCGGGCGGAAAATTATTCCGCTGCGACGAAATCGCGCGCGCCACCGGCACAACTATTTCCGT
Organism: uncultured Bryobacteraceae bacterium; assembly: GCA_964247975.1. GTDB lineage: Bacteria > Acidobacteriota > Terriglobia > Bryobacterales > Bryobacteraceae > KBS-96. Next base: position 14,903 of record CAXTWH010000007.1, read on the forward strand.
CCGCGATTTGTTTTTTAACGTACCCGCGCGAAAAAAGTTTTTGCGCTCCGATCAAACCGAGTTGGCTCATATCGGGTCGCTCGTCACGCATTACAGTCTGGCGCATCCGGAAAAACGATTTGAACTGTATCATGATGGGCGCGAACTGTTGAATGTTACTCCTGTGAGCGACGTGCAGGAGCGCGCGTTTCAAGTGTTCGGGTCCGACACGATGAACAATCTGGTTAACCTGGGCGTTTGCCAGCGCGAACTACCGGCAGAATCGGAAAGCGAAGAAGGCAGCATCTTCATGCTGGAAGGCTTGGTTTCCGGGCCGCATGTGCAGAAAACAAGCCGGAATTCGATTTTTCTGTTTGTGAACGGTCGCCTGATCCGCGACAAACTGTTGATGCACGCTATTTCCGCAGCATTTCAGAATTTGATGCCGCCGAACTGCTTTCCTTTTGTGCTTTTGTTTTTGAATTGCAGCGCGGCGGAAGTAGACGTAAATGTTCATCCATCGAAAACTGAGGTGCGCTTTCTGCATGGCACGTTCGTTCATGATTTCGTGCGGGATAGCATTCGCCGAGTGCTGATGGCGCAGCGCCCTGCTTCGAGCATGCCGCTTCCGCCGCAATCGCCTGTGCCGCCGTTTATGCCGGCATCTGCGCCAAGAGTTGACACGGCTTCCCGAACGTTTGTGGGACAACAGGCGGCGGTGCTGCCGTTTTCAGAATTTTCGCGTCTGGTGGAAGCGCAGCCGGTTGATTTGCCGAGTGAGATACAGCTTCAGCCGACAGTCGGCAGTGCGCTGCCGGAGATTACGGTGCCGGCGGTCGTTCAGCCTGTGCGGGAAACGGTGCAAATGACGGAAGAGCTTGCACCTATGCCGGCAGCGCCGCCTGCATTAAGTAAACGCGTTCCCGATACGCATGGTGATTTAAGCCATCTGGATGCGCAGTGGGAGCGAGTGGATAGTTTGGTCGCGCTGCCTGATCTGCGGCCTTTGGGACAACTGCACGAAAGCTTCATTATTGCGGCAGGGCGGGACGGCTTATGGATTATTGACCAGCATGTGGCGCATGAGCGCATTCTGTTTGAACAAGTGCTGCGTAACCGCGCTGCCGGGCGCTCGGAGTTTCAGCATCTATTGATGCCGATTGTGCTGAGTTTGTCCATTAATCAGCAGCTTGAATATGCGCGGATTGCGGATGAGTTGAATGCTTCAGGATTTGAAACGGAACCGTTCGGGCAAAAAACCATTGCGGTGAAAGCCGCCCCTGCCGGTTTGAACACAGGGCATGTGGAACAGGTCATCTTCGAGATATTAGAAACGGCGGAAGCGGAATTCAGAACCGCTTCGCTGGAAGAAATCCGCAGCGGCATTGCGGCTACGATTGCCTGCCGCGCTGCCATCAAGATCAATATGAAATTAGAGCCGCCCAAAATCGAGTGGCTGCTGAAAGCATTAGCCCAATGCGAGTATCCGATGACCTGCCCGCATGGCCGCCCGATTGCGCTTCGCTACAGCACCAAAGACATTTTGCGTAGTTTTCACCGGATCTAGCAGGCTCTAGTCCAATCTGAAGAAGATTTTACTTCACCTTCTGTTTATACTCGCGGTAAAGGTCCGGGATGTTGAGCGGCGTTACATCGCCGCCATGAACGATGACTCGATAGCGAACACGCACGGATTCTCCGGGAGCCAGGCGCAAACCGCCGCCTTCAGCGTTTTTGTCGCCGGTGAAATCCCTCAATCCCCAGGGGTTTACCGCAAAAAGTCCGTACGCGCGGGAATGCCAGCGTGGAGGAAATCGCGGGTTGGTAGGATGCGCCAGAATCGTGATTCCCACTGCTTGACCGTTAATTTGACCTGAATAATCTACCCAATCTGCCGGTTTGCCCCACACTTCTTTTTCGCCTGTTGCGCCCAGGGAGTTCACCATTTTGCCGCCGTGCTCTTCGTTGATGCTGTCGGCCAGCCGAATCGCAAAAAAGCCTTCTTTGGTATCAGCCCATTGCAGGACGATTTTCGCGGTGAAAGTAATATCGAAATCGATTACGCGACGGTCCGGTTCATTGTAAAAAGTCATGATCCGGTTCTCATCCATCAGGTTCGCCCCGCCCGGATCATGCCATTCGAAGATGGTTTTGACCGTACCGGACTTCGCGCCGCTTTTTAAATCTTTGATGCTGCGGACGACGATGCGGCCCCGGTTCTCCGTTTTGTAGGAAACTTCGTTTTCCCAAAAATTGATGCCGTTGATTTCGCCGTAGCCGATAAACAAACCGCGATGGTGGGGATGGTCATGAGATTCGCCTTCCAGCGGCTGCATAGGAAAACTGCGTGTTACGACAGTACCCGATGCTGTGCGCAGGGGCCAAAGGTAAGGTTTGGGATAAGCCGCTCCGTAATAAAAATCGGTAAACGGCTGCTGGTTAATTTGAACGCTGATGTGGTCGCCAGCCTGGTTAATTGTCACCTGAGCGTGAACGGTACCCACCGCGACGGACAAAAGAAAAAGGAAAACAAACTTCGCTATTCTAAAAGAAGATCGCATTCTTCCGTATTTCGTATCATATCGAACGCGGAAGAAGCGGCATCTCAAGAATGGGCCAGGATGCAGGAGTTTAGGCATGCTGGTCTGGTTGACGCTTTCGCAGGGCACTCGCTATCCTGAAAGCGTCAGTAAGCAAAGGAGACTTCATGGGTCCGATCGGTGTCCCTGAAATGATTGCGATTTTCGTAATCGCCCTGCTTCTCTTCGGTCCGAAGAAACTGCCGGAGCTGGGGCGAACGCTGGGAAAAGCAATCACGGAATTCCGCCGCGCTTCAAATGAGCTAAAAGCTACATTTGAGTCTCACCTGAGCGAATTGGACAAAGAAAATCAGTCGTTGAAACAATCGTTGAATTCGTATACGAGCAGCACCAATAGTAGTTACAACAGCAGCCATTATTCTTACGACAACGAGTACCACTACGGCTCAGATTCTGTTCAGTCATCTGGATCTTCGGATACCAGCGCATCTCAACCAACCACTGCCAGCGCCACCGCAATACAGGACGCTTCGGCCAGCCGGGATGAACACTCAACTGCTCCAAAGATTGCGGGAACGATAGCTCGCTCTTCGACTTATCCGACCGAAACTCATCCGGTTTCCTCAGAGGAAACCCATCCCGCGTAGAGTTCTGTTGGGATTTAAATGTCAGACCAAAACAAGGGGCTCACTAGCCCTAGCGATGAAGTTTTGTCTTCAACCAATGCATCCGAAGAAGGAAAAGCAGACGTAGTTTCTTCTCCGGATGCGTTTTCTTCCGGTGCAACCGAAGCGGCGGAACTGCCGCCTGATCCGAACACATTCCAGGAGGACCCCTACCATAGCGAGCCGTATCAGTCGCCAGCGCCGGAAAACTACGGCAGCGCGCATCCGGGGCAGTCGCTTCCCAGCTACCAGCCTCCTCCTGCTTATGCCACAACAACTGAAGTAGCCGTTGCCGCGCCTAAACTGAAATCACCGCCCCCGCCTCCGCCACCTTCTCCGCCATCAACGGATGAAGAGGAAGAACCCGATGAAGAAGGCATGTTGCGCATGTCTTTCATGGAACATCTGGAAGAACTGCGCTCGCGCATTCTGCGGGCGCTTTTCGGCGTGGCGATCGCGTTTGTGGTCAGCTTGACGTTTACCGATCCGCTTTGGCGGATTGTTTCCAGTCCCGCGATTGAGGCGTTAAAGCATCTGGGCTTCACTCCGAAGCTGGTGCAGATTACGCCGATGGAAACTTTCTCCATTGTGTGGGTGAAAATGCCGCTGCTGGTTTCGCTGTTCTTATCCGCGCCTTGGCTTGGCTATCAGGTTTGGGCCTTTATTTCACCGGGCTTGTATAAACGCGAACGGCGCATGGCGGTGCCTTTCATTCTCAGCACGGCAGGATTATTTATCACCGGCGGCATATTCGCGTACTATGTTGCATTCCGGTACGGCATTGAATTTCTTCTGGGCATTGGGCGCGATATCAATATTGCTCCGATGGTTTCGGTAAACGAGTACTTCGATTTATTTGTGAACGTAGTATTAGGCGTGGCGCTGGTGTTTGAACTGCCGGTGGTGATCGTCTTTCTGACGCTGCTGCGGATTGCGTCGCCACGATTTCTGCTGCGGAACTCGCGCTATGCCATTCTGGCGATTGTGATTTTAGCGGCGATTGTGACGCCAACGCCGGATGTGTTCAACCTGATGTTGTTTGCGGTGCCGATGTGCGCGCTGTTCTTTATCGGCGTGTTCGTCAGCTATCTGATTGTGTTGAAGCGCGAAGGCAGAAAGTTCCCCTGGAATACGGTGTTGCTGGCGATTTTGGGTTTGCTGGCTGCTTCCGCGATAACAGTGTATCTGCTGATTGCCCGATATCACTTCCATTACATCCCGAAGTGGCCGTTTCTGATGAGGTAACAAGAGCGAGGCTGGATATTGATCAACCATGACTCCGGTTTATGCCTGGACAGCCTCGATTCTTGACGCTTACCTGCAAAAATACCCGGAAGAGCGGAAAGGATTAAAAAGGCTATTCCGAGCTTTGGAAGAACAAGAGGATACCGCTTCAAGAAAAAGCTTTCCTTTGCACCTGACCGGCAGCGCGGCAGTGATTGATTATTCCGGCCTCTATATTCTGCTTGTGTTTCATAAAAAGCTGAAGCTCTGGCTACCGCCGGGCGGCCATTTAGAAGCTGGTGAGTCTCCTTATTCTGCAGCAGTTCGGGAGTTAGCAGAAGAATGCGGAATCAACGATGTCGTCGCCACTGACAACATGCCGCTTGATGTTGATGTTCATGCCATTCCGGCGAACAAAGCCAAGCAGGAACCGGCGCATTACCATTGTAATTTTGCTTATCTGTTCCGTAGCAAATTGATTGATCCTATTCGTTCTCCCGAGAATCGAGCTGTGCAGTGGGCTCGTTTAGATTCGGATTGGACCAAGCGAACTGGCGCGCGCGTGCCGCGCATCATCGGAAAAGCGATTGCAGAGTGCGGAATAGGAAGGCCATCAAGTTCTTCTGCTTAACAGTTGTTGAATTTGGTTTTTAAACTCATCCAGGGAATCGGTCAGTTCCAGCATAGTGGCGCTGTTTTGCAGTTTGCAGAGGCGGGGCGTGTCGGAGCGCCCGAGTTCTTCCCAAAGCAGGCGAGCTTTGGAAGATAAATTAATAAATGCTTCCTGCGAAGAATACAGGTAAACGCTGATGTCGTCCCACACTTCGCCGAAGCGCGGCCAGGAAGAAGGAGATAGCGGAAAACGCACACGCTCGCGGTCTTCATAATCAAGCCGTTGATAAGTTTTGAGTAAGTAATCGGCATCAGCCTTCAACGTTCTCAAATGAAAACGAAGATGGCGCTTAGAAGGATCTCTCACAATTCCGATCAGTGCCAGGATAATGAGAACCAAGCCCAGAACAGCGAGAATAAAGCAGAAAACGAACAGAAACGAGCGGTCAAAAATTCCTTTTAAACCCAAGCCAGACAGCAGCGCGCCGACCACGGCAATCGCAATCCACCAAAGATCGTTTTCCGGCACGGAAGCAAGCGGCAACGGGAGCTTATCCCGCCATGATTTCTTTTCTGGCATGGGACGAGAGTAACAAATGAGGAAAGTTTATTTCTTGGCGCTGAACCGGACGCCCAGCATACCGCCCAGCATGGAGGAGAACGTAAACAAGCAGAAGTTCACCAGCAGGCCGCCCATCAGCACCAGAATGGATTGCCTAGGGTCTTGCAGCATCTTCGACATTTCCTTAGCGGTACTGCTTTGCTGGGAAGACAAAACAGAAATCAACTGATCGCGCCATTCGGGGCTGGAAATAAAAGCGGCAAACACAACGCTGAACAGGGCTACCACGAGAAACGCCCAAAGCGCGGTCATGAAGCCGAGACGGGCACCGCCTTGGGGGGTGATGGCTTCGCCGGTTTGCTTGATGTACCAGCGCGCCGCTGTATAACCGGCGAAACAAAACAAAGGCAGAATCAGCAGCGCGCCCGGTATCAGCACCGAGCCGGTGGTAAACACCAGCAGGGTTAACAGGCCAACCGCGATTGAAACAAACAAAGCGCGTTTATTGCCGAAATCAATGCTGATCGGCGGCGCGACCGGCGGCGGTGGAATTTGCGCCGCGGTTTGCTCTTCTAATCGCGCTACATCTTCTTCAAATTGCGGTTTGCCGCAGCGGTGGCAAAACCGCGCGTCATCAGGAAGTTGTGCTCCACAGTTACACTGCATGAAAACTACACTTTCAGTGTAGTCTCTTGCGAGCGAAACAAAACAGCGGGCCGGTGGAATGCGAAACAGCAGCAACGTTGTCGCTACACTTTTTGTAGATATGACGAAGCCTATGATTCTGGTTGAATGCCCTCCGGGCGATTATTACCTGCGAAATCTCGATCCGATCCGGGAGTTGGCGGAGTTCCACATCGGGATCGACCATGATTTTCTCCGCCAACATGCGCCGGAAGCGGAAGCGATGTTAACTGTGGGAATGCGCAATACCGCGCTGCCGGAGGTTTGGTCATTACTAGGTAAACTGCGTTGGATTCACTCGCTGTCGGCAGGCGTGGAAAACATTTTATTTCCGGCACTGGCCGCCAGCAATATTCCGTTAACGAACGCGCGTGGTGTGTTCAAGCGTTCTTTAGCTGAGTTCGCAGTGTTGGGCATGCTTTACTTCGCCAAAAGCGTTCCCCGGCTGACCGAACAGCAGAAGGCTCATAAATGGGAAACGTTTCTGGTGGAGTGGATTCCGGAGCGTTGCGTGGCGATCGTCGGGCTAGGCGAAATTGGCCGGGAATGCGCCATGCTCGCCAAAGGATTAGGCGCAAAAATTTTAGCGACGCGGCGGAGGCCGGAGTTGTCGCAAAGCGATTCGCTGGTAGATGAAACTTTTCCCTTAACCGGGCTGCATGACATGCTGCGGGAAGCAGATTTCGTGATTGCGGCAGCGCCGAACACGCCGGAAACCAAACATATGCTTTCCGATGCGGAGTTTAAAGCGATGAAGCCAAGCGCGGTAATTATTAATGTGGGCCGGGGTTCAGTGATCGATGAAGCGGCGCTGATCCGCGCTTTGAAAAATAAACTGATTGCCGGGGCTGCGCTGGATGTTTTTGAACACGAACCGCTGCCGGAAAACTCGCCTTTGTGGGACATGCCGAATGTGCTGATTTCTCCGCACTGCACTGACCGGACGCGCGAACCGGACTGGCTGGACTTGGCGATGCGCCGCTTTGTAACGAACTTCCACCATTTTCTGAAAAACGAGCCGCTGGAATTTTTGGTGGATAAAAAAGCAGGTTATTAAGCGTGACGACGCAACCAACTCTGGTCGATATTCAAAGTGCGGCGAAACAGATTGCGGATTTGGTTCACCGAACGCCGGTACTCACTTCGTATTTGTTGAATCAAGCCGCCGGCGCGGAATGTTTTCTGAAATGCGAAAACTTTCAACGCGGAGGATCATTCAAAATGCGCGGCGCGGCTTATTTCCTTTCGTCGCTGACGGCGGAAGAACAAAAGCGCGGCGTAGTGGCGTTTTCTTCGGGAAACCACGGGCAAGCCGTAGCGATTGGCGCGGAACAACTAGGCATGACAGCAACCATTGTGATGCCGACCGATGCGCCGAAATCCAAAGTGGAAGCAACACGCTCACATGGGGCGCAGGTTATTCTTTATGACCGGCTACGAGAAGACCGCGAGGAGATCGGAAGACGTATTGCAGCCGAAAGCGGCGCAACAGTGGTGCCGCCGTTTGACCATTCCTGGACGATTACCGGACAAGGCACAGCGGCGCTGGAATTATTGGAAGAAGTTCCCAACCTTGACGCCATTCTGGTTTGCCTGGGCGGCGGGGGGTTATTATCAGGCACGCTGATTACAGCAAAATCGATCAGCCCATCCATACAGGTGTTTGGCGTGGAACCGGAACTGGCAAATGATTGGGCGCAGTCGCTGGCCGCAGGAGAAAGGATCGGCATTGAGCCGCCGCAAACTATTGCAGATGGCTTGCGAACTCCCAAACCGGGAGCTATTACATTTCCCTTGGTGCGGCAGATGGGCGATGGAGTGCTGCTGGTTTCCGAGGAAGAAATCAAATCCACCGTTCGATTTCTGTTGACCCGCTTGAAGATTGTGGTTGAACCGAGCGGCGCAGTGGCCTGCGCGGCGGCACTGCACCGGAAACTGCCGTCAAATGTAAAGCGAGTGGGGGTTTTGATTACCGGCGGCAACGTCGATTTGCCATTATTAGCGGAAATCTGCGCCGGTTAGAACCGCGCCCCGAAACCGTTTGCATTAGACTGCAAAGTAGGTGACAGCAGAAATGCGAAAGATAACTCGACAAGCACTCCTTCTTTCAGCAGCCACAGCAGCAAGCTTGGGTGCATTGGCTTTACAGGCACGACCGGCTTCTTCGAACGAAAATATCCAAACCGGCCAAGCTGCATTTACAGACTATTCAAAGGAAAAACCGGGCCTGTACCGAAAAATTACGGTAGCGGATCTGCCGAAGCCCTTTGCGACACCCTCGGCTTCGAACAGTCCAACAGTGGTGCCTAAACCGGAAGGAGCCTGGCCGAAAGCGCCGAACGGTTTTAAAGTGGAGCTTTACGCCACTGGCTTAAATGAACCACGGGAGATTCGAAAAGCACCTAATGGCGATTTGTTCGTGGCGGAAAGCAACAGCGGCAAAGTGCTGGTGTTTCGCGGATTGAGCAGCGACGGAAAACCGCAGCAGACTTCCACTTTTGCCACCGGCCTGCGCCAGAACTTCGGCATGGCGTTTTATCCACTTGGGGATAACCCGCAGTGGCTTTACGTGGCGAACACAAATTCCGTGGTGCGCTTCCCTTATCATAATGGCGACCTGGAAGCGTCAGGCAAACCGGAAACGGTGATTGCGGAAATTCCGGGCGGTGGCGGCCACTGGACGCGCGATCTGGCGTTTTCCCTAAACGGCCAGAACTTGTTTGTTTCTGTAGGCTCGCGCTCGAATGTGGATGACCCGGATACGCATCCGGCGGAAAAACAGCGGGCTAATATTCTGGAATATACGCCGGAAGGCAAGTTCGTGAAGATTTATGGCGCGGGCATCAGAAATCCAGTCGGCATTGCGATTCAACCGGAAACCGGACAGTTGTGGTGTTCCGTGAATGAACGGGACGGCTTGGGAGATAACCTGGTGCCGGATTACATTACGCATGTGAAAGAGGACGGCTTTTACGGCTGGCCCTGGTATTACATGGGCGACCACCAGGACCCTCGGCATGAAGGCGCACACCCGGAATTAAAAGGAAAAGTAACAGTGCCGGATGTACTCCTGCAGCCGCATAATGCTTCCTTGGAGCTTACTTTTTATGAGGGACAGCAGTTTCCGGCTGAGTATCGCGGCCAGATTTTTGCGGCGGAGCATGGCTCGTGGAACAAATCGGCCCGAGCCGGTTATGAAGTGATTCGGGTTCCAATTGAAAATGGAAAAGCGACGGGCGCATACGAAGATTTTCTAACCGGGTTTGTAACGGCAGATGGACAGGTATGGGGAAGGCCGGTCGGCGTAGCGGTAGGCCAGGATGGATCGTTATTTGTGACCGATGACGGCTTCAAAGCTATCTGGCACGTCAGCTACGCGAAATAGTAAAAAGTTCAAAGCTTCCTGTTAAAGTTTCCTGTTTAAGCCGCATTTTAAAGTTTCCTGTTTAAGCCGCATTCGGAGGTCCTGACCACTTTATTCCGACTGCGGCTTTGTTTTGCTGGTTTGTTGTCTAAACTGGCAAACTCACTGGCAAGGTAGCAGGTATTTCTTTCAGCATCCTATGGCATGCCAATTGCTTCTAAAATACTGTGCAACACTTGTCCGGTTCCAGCCTGAGGTTCGGGGCAAAGATTTTTATTTTAGCTTTTTTGGTGCTTTTCTGGTTTGGTGACCGTTCGCAGGCGGCCGATGTTTCCCAGGGATTCACTGCGGTTCATATGCAAAGTTTTGCGCCTAAATATTACTGGACAACCACTCCGGTGGACGGCGGTGCGCAATTACTGACTCTGTTTGGACGGTTTGGCAATTCAGCAAATAGTTCGGGAGGTCAGGACGATGTGCCGTTAGTGGCCGTACTACGGGACAGACTGGTCGATGGAACTTCCGGCACGGACTGTCTTCGATACGTATGGCTTCTTACATATCAATCCCCGCGCTTTGATCAACGCTTATTATCCGCAATGCCGTTTTTCTTCTGGCGGCTTAATGCCGGTCCAGCGCAACCGTCAAACAAACCACCGAAGCCGCTGGTTGATTTGAGCCAACCGCTGCCGCAGGTCTGGAAGTCAATTGGGCGCAATCTAGTGCAATGGACGGCATTTGATCCTGTCGGTATGCCTCTTCGCGCTACAACGCGCACTTATGAAGCGAATGGAACTGACAATGAGCGGCTGCATATTGATGAAGCCCTCACGTTTCTGCGCGAAGCTCCTGTACAGGATAACGGCGAAGGTCTTTCCCAAAGTGAACTGGATATCGTAACAGCGCGGCTTAACCTGATGGAAAATATGTTGGGTGGTCTTGTAATAGAAAAACAGCTAGAGCGCGTTGTGCGGCAGCGTGACGAGCAAAGAATGGAGGCTATGGGCAGAAACTGGGAGCTATTAAGAACTTCCGCCGAACGAGCAGGCTTATTGTTTGAGCCTCTGCCTTTAAACAACAACGCTGAGGAACACGCCGTACTCTGGTTTCCGGTAAACACGACATTTTCCACGCCTGGCGTTTCGCTGGATGAAACCTGGAAGCTGCTTCATATTTCAGACCCGTGGAGGGATGCCAAGCTAAAAACCTGGGAAGGCTATCAAACGACACGCTGGCTGAATACGAATGGCCAATTGCTTCCTGAAGGCATAGTTGGCGCTCGGCAAGTGACGCTGATTCCGTTGGCTGTTTATAGCCTGACCTATCGGGGTGCGCCACTGCTGATGGTGAATTTCCGCAATGGCATGGGTCCGAAGTACAAGGAAATATTTCAAAGAGCTTCGGAGGAGATTGTCAGCGGCGTTCTGGGCCTGTCACATTTTGGTAATTGGTATTATTTTGCCGGCAATACGGCTTATCAGTTTGTCAGAGCCCGACATGGCTCAGCGGAGGACCAGGCACAACGCCTTGATTCTTACTCTGAATTTCGCGTGGCATTAGCGTTGAATACAACTCTAGATCCGACATTTCGCCAGGAACTCCAAAAGAGGGTGCGAGTCGTTTCTATAAATCCTTTGGAAACTTCGGCTGATGCGGAAGTAACTTTGGCCCGGAGTCATTTTAATGCGCTACAGAAAACTGCGGAAGCAGAACAAGGATTACCGGCTAAGCTAGACCGCGACCGACGCCAGGAGATTGCCTCTTTTGGCCAAGGCTACCGCGCGCAGATTTCCAGCAACGCTTTGCATTATCTTTCCCTGGGAACTTACACGCAGCGGGCTCCCGCGAATGAGGAAAACGCAGCGATTTTAGTTAAGAATCGCCAGATCGAATCGCTGACTAGCTATCTGGAGCAGGTAGCTGATGCAGGACCGCGCCCGGAAGTTACGTATCCTTTGCCGCGGATTGAAAATTCCATCAGTGAACTGGCCCAACTGGCGCAGGCAGGAACGCCTTCCCGAGTTCGCCGCCGGGCAACACTGGTGATTTCCCGCATTCAAGCCAACGTTACCGATGCAAATATACTCGCCGATTGCCATAAAGCTTTAGCTGAACTGACGACCCCAACACTGCCGCTAGAAAATGGCCCGTTGAACAAAGGCACCGAAACGGCCAGCCTTCCTGTTACCGAACCGGTGGTTGCAACCAAGTGAAACGCGCTGCAATAGCGCTTGCCTTTTGCTTGTTTGTTGTGTCTGCATTAGAAGCGCAGGAGGCTGCAACAGCAAAGCGCCTCCTGATTTTGAAAGTTGACGGTTTAAACCAGGATTTGTTGTTTCGCACCATGCAGGAGCAGAATCCGGCCACAGACAAGCCACGCCTGCCGTGGCTGAACGAAATCTTCACCCGGCACGGAACAATCTTTGAAAATTTTTATACGCGAGGCATCAGCCTTTCAGCGCCATCCTGGTCCATGCTCGATACAGGATTCCCGTTATTGATCAAGGGCAATGTGGAATACGATCGCTACACTGGCAGAGTTTACGATTATTTAAACTTCTTTCCGTTTTATCTGGGGTATGCGCGGCAGAAGCAGGTTGATATGCCGAGTGTGGAAGTACTGGACGAGGCTGGCGTTCCATTGTTAAGCGATGCTTTTGCTTATGGCGATCGGTTTCAAAGTTTTCAATTGTTTCAACGCGGCGTGAATTGGAAAACTCTGCAGCGAGGGTTAAAACAGGGGCTCTCGTCACACGCGCTGCTTTCTTATGTGGAAGATCCGCAATCCGGGCTAGGTCTTGGCGAAGGACTGGCTAAAGAAGTGGAAGACGAGTTAATTGACTGCCTGGCCAATAACAAAGTGGTCTACCTGGATCTGTTTACCGGCGATGTTGATCATATAGGGCATTCCATAAACGACCCGAAGCTTTTGCGCGATGAACTGACGGCTTTAGATGCTCTGGCGGGGCGTCTGTGGAATGCGGTGCAGAGGAGTTCGTTAGCGAATAAAACTGTGTTTGCGATGGTTTCCGACCACGGCATGAACAATGTGCCATCTGTTTACAGCCAAACTTTCAGCCTGCCTGACCTGCTCAACTCGCGCATCGGCGGGGCGCATCATGTAGTGACGGACCGGCACCAGTTGAGTGATTACAAACTGTCCGGGCTTGATCCGTTGGTGTTCCGAGTAATTAACCCCAGCACCGCTTCGCTTTATCTGCCGGAACAAGCCGATCAGTACCCAACCGCTTGGCTTGATTTGGATGGCAATGAGCGGGCCTCGGTAGGTTTACGCAACTCTGATTTAAACCGCATTCACATTCTACTGCAGCAGTTAAGCCGCAGTGATCTGCCGATGAATCTTAGACCGGCATCGGCACGCTATTTTCAATTTCTAATTGACCGGAAGCGCGATGCCTGGCAGAAAACTACACAAAGCCTGGGAGCGGAATTAGGTGCGCTCGCACAAGCAATCAAAATCCGCCAACAAGAGCTGAAAGCACAAGGTAAAAGGCGGTCAGTTGAGCAGCGCGAACAAGGAGTGGATAAAGAGACTCGGCGGAAAGCAAGCGAATTAAGCCACTGGGTGGAGGAGCGGGGCAAATACGAGAATTATCTGGATCATCTGAAAGCTTTGCTGGCGCTTCATCCCAGTTCCATAGAACCATTACGAAGTAAAATCTCCGATCTGATACCGGAAATGTCATTGGGCGACCCCAACAGCGTGTACGATTTGCAGCATTACGTAGTGGGTCCTAGCGCAACGGGGCTGGTTTTAAATGGTTTTGGTGAGATTGATGAAGCTTTATCGTTCCGGCACGTCGATTATTTTCCGTTGTTTGCTTCGCAGGTAGTTCGTAATAATCCACAGCCGGAGCTTTCGCCACATCCAGTTGATTTCAGCGTAACTGCATTAACAGCAGAAAAAGTCAGAGAACACGTTTCAGAAAAACAGCCCGTGACGGAAGCTATCTGGCTTTATGGCGACGACGAGCATCAATTGGTTGAGCTAGTGAACAGACAAAGTGATTCGCTGCAAATTCGATTGATTCCCGTTGAGCATCTTTCGGCAGCAGCCAATGGCGATCTTTCCTGGCAGACGGCGGAATGGAAAGAAAATTTTCCGTTCAGGCTTTACGAAGATCCCCAATTAAAACTGCCGGAAGGAGCGGCGCGAAGCCAATGGTTGAATGAATGGCATAGCGAACGCGAGTGGATGGAAGCGATCCACCGCTGCCAATATTCTAATGGAGTGATTGGCATTACGGAAGAACTGCGACCTCCTGCGGAAGCGTTGCCTTACCATAACCCGCTCACGCTGATGCAGCAGTTGGAGCTGCGGCGGAGAAACTTGGTGCAAGCAGATTTCCATGTGTTTGCCGCAGACCATTGGAACTTCAACGTGCGGAATTTTAATCCGGGCGGAAATCATGGCAGTTTTCTAAGAATTTCCACCCATTCGGTTTGGATGATGGCAGGCGTTGGGGTTCCGGAAGGGCGAAAAGTGGATCAGCCTTACGACAGTTTTAACTTCGGTTCAACTGTTCTGCATTTGGTAGGCAAGCCGGTTCCCTTGGCTGGTCGCGTGGTTTCGATTGGGCCATAAAGCACCACACAGAATTTAAAAGCAGGGCGGGCCAAGCTTCAAGCTCAGCCCGCTTCTGAAATCTAAGTTTTAGCGGCCAAAAAAGGCTGCATTCTTCTGAGTAAACTCGGACCATTTTTCAGGGAGGTCATCAAGAGCGAAAATGGCGGAAACAGGGCAAACGGGCACACAGGCTCCACAATCGATACACTCGACAGGGTCGATGTACAACATTTCTTCTCCCTCAAACTTGTCGCTATCCTTTTTCGGATGAATGCAATCTACGGGACAGGCATCGACACAGGCCGTGTCCTTAGTTCCAATACAGGGTTCAGCAATTACGTAAGCCATGATGCTTTCTGAAAATTTACCTCGGGAAGCGTGCGGTCAAACCCTAGGATTAGCACAGTTGAGTTCCCGCTGACAAACCGGGAAACAGCGAGTGGCAGCTTTCGCCCACCGGAGTGCGTACAATGACTGTTGATGACTGCCAAAGTCCGAAAAGCCGTATTCCCGGCGGCGGGGCTGGGAACCCGATTCCTTCCCGCAACAAAAGCAATACCCAAGGAAATGCTTCCTTTGGTTGACAAACCATTGATTCAGTATGGCGTGGAGGAGGCTATTCATTCCGGCATCCAAGATGTCATTGTGGTCACAGGCAGAGGAAAAAGCTCGATCGAGGACCATTTCGACATCAGCTATGAACTGGAACAGTTGCTCGCGTCCAAGGGCAAAAGCGAGCTGTTGTCGCTCGCTCATTCTATTTCCGAGATGACCAACGTTTCCTATATTCGCCAGAAAGAAGCGTTGGGCCTGGGTCATGCCGTGCACCGGGCCAAGGAACTGGTCGGGGATGAACCGTTCGCGGTTGTCTTGAGCGACGATATTGTCGCCGCGGAAACACCCTGCATCCGGCAATTAATCGATATTTACGAATTTTACAGCGCGCCGGTGCTGGCGTTAATGGAAGTACCCAAGGAACAGATTTCGGCTTATGGCGTGGTGGATGCCGAGCCGGTTCCGCACAATGGCACGGAAGGACGCTTGTTCCGGATTCACAACATGGTGGAAAAGCCGAAAGCGGCGGATGCGCCTTCAAATTTAGCCATCATCGGGCGTTATGTGCTGACGCCGGATATTTTCAAATCCATTGAATCGATTGAGCCGGGCAGCGGTGGTGAAATTCAATTAACTGACGCGATGAAGCATTTGCTGCGCAGCCGCCCGATTTACGGATTTAAGTTTGAAGGCAAACGGTACGATGCGGGCGACAAGCTCGGATTCCTGAAAGCAACGGTGGAATTTGCTCTGGGTCGCCATGATCTGGGCGAGCAGTTCCGCGAATACCTGAAAACGGTAAAGATTTAACGGCTGGTCTGCTCGGTAATTTAACTTCGGCTTGTTCGCGCGAACAGGGTGAAATAGGCCGAAGTTTTTGGCGCAAAACGATTTCTACTACTTGTTGGCTTTTTCACGATCAAACCGCCAATCCGCCGGGAGAGTCCAGTTTGCTTGACGGAGCCGGTCAAGAGCTTTTTCTCGCCTTTGGCCACGGTCTGTTCTGAAATCGCGTGCTCGGGTAATGGTAATTTCGACCTCGTCGCCTTCGCTCAATTTCAATGCTTCCACAACGGATTCAGAAAGGCGAATAGCCAAGCTGCTACCCCACTTTGATACCGGCATGGATTTACTGTACTGTGGCGCGGGTACACACTCCGATCTTAATTTACGCTTCTCGCTGGTTATTTAGCTCAACGAAGAATTAATCATTTATCGCGAGATTTGCCGGTTCCTAAAAGTATTCAATATACTGCCGAATATGTGCAGAAAAATTATAATCTCCATTCTTTGTTTCACATCCTTTTCGGAGTTTGCGCATGCGCAAGAATCCCGCTCAACACCGAGCGATCCTGCAAAAACCGTCCTGATCGAAGAAATGATCCACCTCACACAACCTGATAAGTTGATGACTCAATTCTTGGAACAATACAAGACAGCATTTTCCAAGGGTTTTGAAGAGTCTTTTCGGGATCAACTCAGCAAAAGAAACGAGGATGCAGCCAAGTACCAGCCGGAGCTTTCTCAGTTTGAAAATCAGATGTTTGACATCATAGCTGACCGGATGAGCTGGGACAAGCTAAAACCGAAGTTTGTTGCCATTTACGACGAGACTTTTTCGAAACAGGAATTGGCCGACATCGTGGCATTTTACAAAACACCTTCTGGACAGGCATCGCTACAAAAGATGCCTGTATTAATCAGCAAAGGATCGCAGATTGGGCAAACACAGATGAATGGGGCGCTGGAGCAGATTCAAAGGCTAACAGCACAATTTCTCGATAACTTGAGTAAGGCTCACCCTCATAGCGTCGAAAAGCAGTGAACTGGCCAACTCAACAGGTGTGAGGCAATCATCTTTGCTTCAGCATCTCCAGAAAGCAAACTGGTGCCGAGCAGGGAACCGAGAAATGTAATGCCGCCTGCGCCTATCCGTTTTCGGCAGGCTACAACATGACCGGCAAAGGCGGCGAGATTTTCTTCAGGAGCACAGTTAACTTCTGCCGGCTTTCCAAAAGGTCGAATCAACACCGGAGATGGTTTCGAATACATTACATATTCATTGACAGGGTGGGCCGGAATGAGAGCAGTAACGGAGATGCCGAACAGTTCATTCAAAATTCGGCGCTGTGCCTCGATTTCCGGTTCCGGTGAATAGGCGAGTCCGCTTTCCCAAAGCAGCCAGGAGCCGTTTTCTGCTTTTCGACGCAGTACTTGGGCCGTTTCCCAAGTCATATAGCGAACTGCTGGAAGAATGATGAGCGCGGAACGGTCATGTTCAGTTATCAGCATTTTAAAGCCTTGGCTGGATTCTTCCGCAAGACAATGCGATCCCACAATAAATTCAACGTGGGACTGTTTATTTAAGTGGCCTACACTATCAGCAAGCAGCGGCACAGCAAAGGTGGAAAGCAGTAAGTCACGGCGAGTCATAAGAAGTCTATAGTTGACCGGAGATTAAGCGATCCATAGCTGCCGACGTGTCGAAAAATTGTTGATCAGCCGCATAACGATAACGGGATTCCATTTCAGCAATCAGCCAGCCGTTATAATTCACTTTGGTGAGGGCATTGCGAATCGCGCGCCAATCGTTATCGCCCAAAAACAAATTGGTGTAAACGCTTTCCTGCCCGCAACGCCCGCGATGTTTCATCACATCTTTTAAATGAATGCGAGTAATGCGCGACCGGTGAATTTCAATCCACTGCTCGGCAAAGCCAGTATCGTGGATGTTTCCGACATCCAGATGAATGCCGACAGCGGAACTTCCTACGTCGTCCAGGAATGTTCTGAATTCACGCGGACTTAACAGAAATCGTTGTTCGGAACAGCAGTTTTCCACGCCGATTTTGACTTTTGCTTTTCGGGCTGTATCGCCCAGGCTTTTCAGTCCCTCAATGCTGCGTACGTATACCTCGTTATAGGGCATATCGCTTGTCACAATGCCAGCCACAATCAGAATGGCATCAGTGTTAAAGATTTGGGCCGCTTCGATTTGCCGTTCAATGTGACGATGAGCAGCTTCACGTTTGGCCGGATCGCGGAACGAAATATTCTCATCCCAATCGAGCGAGTTGGCAATATGAGAAACCGTTAAACCAGCATTCTGAATTTTAGTGGAAAGCGCCCGGAGTTCCACATCTGTGGTTTCCATCTGAAACCAGGCGGAAGCACCCAGCCAGAGTTCAACACCGTCGAATCCGGAGCGCTTTATCAGTTTCAAACCTTCCTCGAAACTTATACCCTGCGGGAACATGTTGTCGCCGATGGCTTTTTTCATACAGTTCGGTTGTTCTTGTGAGTATCTCAGAAAGGAATAGAGTTTTATGGAGTCTTATCGATCGAGTAACAATATGCGGAGATTTATGAGCGCGTCACCGAAACATCTCTTAATTGCAATTCTTCTCACCGTAGCTGCCTGTTCGGCGCAGAACGGGCGCGGCATTGCCGATAAGCGAAGCAATTTCGAGCGTTTTATTCCCCTGGAAAAAGATCCTGCGCAAGAAGGATTAAGAGCAGTGAAGCCGCACTTTAAACGGGCGAACCGGGCGGAAATTACCAGAGCGATTGAAATGGCCTGCCAAGGCAACAAAGCCGGCAGTTCCGTGTTCAATCCGCGAACGGACGAAGGCTATTACATCAACTGCAATCCGCGTAACCGGCAGCTTGCCAACGGCTATGTGCCGCTGAATTCGAAAGAACGACCGGGCAGCAAGCAGCCGTAGCAGTAACCGAAAAAGTTTAAGAAGGCTGCGACTCTTGTTCCTCGATTTCATCGAGAACGCCGAAAACATCCGCCAAGCTTAGGCTGAGATCGCCCGCTTGTAAGCGTTTCCGCTGAGTTGTGAAAGCCGGGCCGCCGTGAAATTCAAACGCGAGCCGAGTTTCCGGGTTCACGATTCAAACATGCGGCGTACCCCAGGCAGCAAACAGCAATGCTTTATCAAATAGTTCCTGCCCCGGAGAAAGAACCTCGACTGCCAGAAATCCCGGCCCGGCCAGGCCAGATGGAGGTTTTTTGCTTTGCGGAATGGCGGGTATGCTACCAGAACATCGGGCGTTAAAAAGTCGGGGTCATCCTTCTCTGCATGTCCCGGACGCGTGATAGACAATTCAGGAAAGGTTTTTCCTTTTGAGCCTTGGAGAGCCTGGGTCAGCAGTAATACAAACTGCATTTGAATGCAGGAGTGGGGAGTATCCGGCACAGGTCGCTCTACCAGTTGGCCGTCAATGCGCTCGAATCGGCTGGCATCGATGATTTCCGGCGCAATCAGTTGCGATGCCATTGGCTTTGGTTCCCTTTGAAAAGGTTATCACCGGAATGCCATACCTGTTTGACAAGGTTCGGCCCATGCGCAATTTCAGCGCAGCAAGTCTTCCAACTGCACCTTTGCATCCGTGTTCTCGTCGCGGTATTTCACAATGATCGGAGTGTAAAGAGATAAGCCCCATTCTTTTCCCGGTCCATGCTGAATCGCGCGGGAACCGGCCACCACTACAGCCTGCTCAGGAATTACCAATGGCAAATCATCCGTAGCGCGGTACACCCGTTCGCGCACCAGATCATAAACCGGCGTGGAGCGGTTCAGAATAGTGCCGGTACCGAGAACGGCCCGTCGTTGCACAATAGTGCCTTCATAAACGCCGCAGTTGCCGCCTACCAGCACATCGTCCTCAATCACCACCGGCACCGCGCCGATCGGTTCCAGCACGCCGCCGATCTGCGAAGCGGCGGAGATATGGCAACGTTTGCCGATCTGGGCGCAACTGCCGATCAGGGCATGGGAATCGACCATTGTTCCTTCTTCCACGTAAGCGCCAACATTGATGTACATGGGCGGCATGCAAGTGACGCCCCGGCTTACATAACAACCAGTTCGAATGCTTGAGCCGCCTGGCACAATGCGAACGCCATCGAGTGCGGAAAAGTGCTTCAGCGGATAAGTGGCTTTATCGAAGAACTGCGCTCCGCCGCTTTGCGAAGACATCTCGATCAGCCCGCCCATGCGGAAGCCAAGCAAAATTCCTTTCTTCACCCAGGCATTCACGCGCCAGCCAGTAATTTGCGTTTTGTCCGGTTCCGCCGCTCGTATTTCGCCGCGATTCAGAAGCCCTAAAAATCGGCTGAACAGTTCGCAGTCGGCATTGCTGTAGGAAGTAGGTTTTTGTTCCCACAACGATTCCAGGCGTGTACGCAATTCGGTAATCGCGGCAGTCACGCGTGTGCTCCGGTTAAAAGTCCTACCTTCTGCAAAGCTGCCTCAATCTTTTGTTGTGAAACTAGGGAAGGCGGCGTCATCGGTAAACGCCACATCGGTTGCAGTAGGCCCATTGCTGACAAAGCGTATTTCACCGGAATAGGATTCGATTCTACGAAATTGATGTCCATCAACTCCTGATATCTGCATTGGAGCGCGCGTGCGGTGGCGAAGTCGCCGGCAAGAGCAGCCTGGGTCAAGCGGGTCATTTCTGCGGGAATTTCATTGGAAGTAACTGAAATGATGCCGCGCCCGCCAAGTCCGATTAAAGGAAGCGTTAGCGCATCATCACCGGAAAGCACCGCGAACGAAGCAGGAAGCGTGGATACGATTTTCGACATCTGACCTACATTGCCTGACGCTTCTTTTACGCCCACAATGTTTTTGATTTCCGAAAGACGCAGCAGCGTAGCAGGCTCCACATTCACGCCGGTGCGCCCCTGCACGCTGTACACGATAATGGGCAAACGGGTTGATTGGGCAATCGCCTTATAGTGCTGATATAAACCCTCCTGCGTGGGCTTATTGTAATAAGGCGTTACCGACAAAAGACCATCCGCGCCGATGGCTTCCAAACTTCGGGCAAGCTCGATCACTTCTTTGGTGTTGTAGCCCCCGGCTCCGGCCAGCACAGGAGTCTTGCCACGGCATTCCTCTACCGTGACTTCCACAATCCGCAGGTGCTCTTCCCGTTCCAGAGTTGGACTTTCGCCGGTGGTTCCGCAGGGAACCAGAAAATCGATACCCGCCTCGATCTGCCGCCGAATCAGTTTACGCAGCGCTTCTTCGTCCAAGCTTTCGTCGCGGCGAAAGGGCGTCACCAATGCTGTTCCACAACCTGTAAACATAAGAATTACTCGCCAATCCTTTTTATTTCGATGCTGCTTCCCTGCCAAACAAAACCTGTTCAAACGTGTGAACGCCGGTTTTGCCGATAATCCACTGCGCTGATTGAAGAGCGCCGCGCGCAAATCCTTCACGGCTTCGGGCGGAATGGCGCAGAGTGATGGTATCCGCCGCTGAATCAAACCCGATTTCATGAGTGCCGGGATGCCGTCCGGCGCGGTTTGAGCCAACGTCAATGTTGCGCTCGTAACCGGCTTCTTGCAACGCGTTTACCAGATGGAGCAGGGTGCCGGAAGGCGCATCTTTCTTTTGATCGTGATGAATTTCCCAGGCCCACGCGCCGTATTCCTTCTGATTTCGCAGCAGTTCACCGGCCAGCATGGCTAGTTTTCTGAACACCGCTACGCCCACCGAAAAATTCGGACTCCACACCAATGCGCTTTCATTCTGTTCCACCGCTTCAGTAACTTCTTTTAAATGGCTGAACCAGCCGGTTGTCCCCGCCACAGTGGGAATGCGGAGTTCCGCCAGCCGTTTTAAATTCATCGGCGCGGATTCCGGCGTTGAAAACTCAATCGCGGCGTCAACTCCGTTAAAGGCTTCTTTCGTAATTCCCTGGCCGTTTTGGTTATCCGCTCCACTGATGCGCAGAATCGTAGCAAAGTCGAACTCCGGCGCAAGCTGTTCCATCAGTTTGCCCATTTTGCCGTACCCGACCAGCGCGAGCTTCATCCCATTCGTCATTCTAGTGGTTTTCTTAGTCAAACACGTTCGGGTCCAGTTCGGAAAAAAACTCGGTGTGCAAAGCAGTGACGGCAGCCGTCAGATTTTCCTCGGCAATCACAAAGCCAAGGTTCAACAGCGACGCTCCTTGCGAAATCATCCGAATGTTTTCGCGGCGCAGCACTTCAAAAGTCCGGCCCGCCACACCGGGCGTGTGGCGAATATCTTCTCCCACCAGGCAGACAATTGCCTGCTGCGCTTCCGATTGCACATCAGCGAACAATTGAAGCTCCTCGCAGATTTGCTCCAGATGCTCCGTATTATCAATCGTCAAGGAAACGCTGACTTCCGAAGTGGAAACCATGTCAACACTTGTGCTATAGCGATCAAATACTTCAAAGATGCGGCGCAGAAAACCATGCGCCAACAACATTCGCGTGGAGCGGATATTCAGCACGGTAATATTCCGTTTGCAGGAAATCGACTTCACCGGATTTCTGCATGGTACCGCTTCCGCCGTGATGCGAGTACCGGCCACTCCGGGGCGGCGTGAATTCAAAATCAGCACGGGAATATTTTTTTCCACGGCCGGCACCACAGTTGCAGGATGCAGCACCTTTGCGCCGAAGTAAGCCAGCTCCGCCGCTTCCGCGAAGGTGATGTGTTTTACCCGATGCCCGCCGGGAACAATTCTCGGGTCGGTGGTTAACATGCCGTCCACATCGGTCCAGATCTGGATTTCTTCCGCGCCGATGCCCGCGCCCACAATCGAAGCCGAATAATCAGAGCCGCCGCGCCCGAGCGTGGTGGTTTGCCCGTCAACGGTGGAACCGATAAAGCCGCCCATCACCACTACCGATTCTTCCGCCAGCGGCAGAACACGCTCCTGAAGACGGGGATAAGTTTCTTCAAAGATGGGCAGCGCGTGAGTGAACTGATCGTCGGTGACGATCACTTGCCGCGCATCCACGTGTTGAGTTGAAATTCCGGCAGCGCGGAAAGCGTAGCTGACTACCAGGCTGGACAACCGTTCACCAATGCTGCCAATCGCGTCGGTGGAACGGGGCGACAACTCGCCCACAATCGAAATGCCTTTTACCAGTTCTTCCAGCCATTCAAAATGCGACCGGATATGGCGGTCAAGATCAGCGGCGGAAGCTCCCGCTAAAGCAAGACCATCAGCCAGATGCAACGAGCGGGTTTCATCCACCAAAGTTAATGCCGCATCGCGCCGTCCGGCAGCCGCTTCGGTAGCGGCCAGCAGCAATTTATTAGTGGTTTTGCCCATTGCTGAAACCACCACAACCGGGCGGCGCGGCAGGTGGTCCCGCACAATTTTGATAACTCGTTCAACGGCTTCGGCGGACTCCACGGAAGTTCCGCCAAACTTCATCACAATCATGGTCGAATTGTTATCCCAGCAAACCTTCTGAAACCATCAGTTCAGCATTCAGAACAGCAGCTCCGGCAGCGCCGCGAATGGTGTTATGACCGCAAGCCACAAATTTCAGATGAAGCACCGGGCATTCCCGCAGGCGCCCGACAAACGTTACCATTCCGCGTTCGCGAACCGCATCGCGGCGCGGCTGCGGACGATCCGGCTGGGGCAGGTAAATGAGCGGATGCGCGGGCGCGCTGGGCAGATTGCGCTCCTGCGGCAGCCCGCGAAAATTTTCCATTGCGTGCCGCGCGTCATCCGACAAAACATTCTCGTCAAATTCCACTGAAACAGCTACCGTATGGCCATCCACCACGGGAACTCGATGGCAATGAGCGCTTACGCGCGCGCCCAATGGCAGGAAGCGGCCGTCTGTAAATTTGCCGAGAATTTTCTGCGTTTCCCCCTGTATTTTTTCTTCTTCGCCGCCGATGAACGGAACTGCGTTTGCCAGGATATCCATCGACGGCACGCCCGGATAACCGGCGCCGGAAACGGCTTGCAGCGTGGCGGCAATTACCAATCGAATACCGAATTGTGCAAGCGGCGCTAAAGCCATCGTGAGAACCACGGTGGAACAGTTCGGGTTGGTGACGATCATGCCCTTCCAGTTGCGATTCTGTTGTTGCAGCTTGAGAACGCCGAGATGGTCTGCATTAATTTCCGGCACCAGCAGCGGCACATCAGCTTCCATGCGGTGATTTCGGGAATTCGATATCACCACATGCCCGGCCTGCGCGAACGCTTGTTCAATCTCGGTTGCTACCGAAGCATCCATCGCGGAAAACAAAAGCAGCGGCGCATTGCCGGGTTTGGAATCGGAAACCACGATATCCGCCGCGTTTGCAGGCATTTCGCCGTCCAACCGCCAGGCTGTAGCATCGCGCAGTTTCTTGCCTGCCGAGCGGTCGCTTGCGCCGAGCCAGGTGAGCTTAAACCAGGGATGCCCTTCCAGAAAGCGGATAAAATGCTGGCCCACCATGCCGGTGCCGCCCAGAATGCCGACTTCGATCTGTTTCATGATTGTCCTTGGAGGAGTTGGCGGACCATCCGCTCATAAATGTTCACCGCTTCCAAAAGCTGGTTTTTCGGAATGTATTCGCCGCGCGTATGGGCGACGTGAATGCTGCCGGGGCCGATCAGGTAAGGCTGCCCCCAGGCTCCGTTAAAAGCAGGAATATCAGTGGTGAAAGCCACCACCGTAGTTTTGAGGCCTTCCAGCGCGCCCAAGCGAACAGCGGGAATAAACAGCGCTTCCGCCGCTTCGCAGTCCGGCAGCGCAGCCGCAGTGACCAACGGTCGCAGCGCGGAAACATCGCCCACCACGCGGATAAATACTTCCGCTTTGGCTTCGTCGGGAATCACATTGGGCGCTCGTCCGCCGCTGATAGTTCCGATGTTTAGCGTGCTGGGGCCGAGCAGATCGTCCACCGGCAAAGGTAGTTCGCGAATGCGATTCAACGCATTCAACAGCTTCAAAATGGCGGAATCGCCTAATTCCGGGTAAGCGGAATGCGCCATGCGCCCTTTGGCGGTCACTTCAAACCGCAGTGCGCCCTTGGAGCCCAAAGCTAATTGATTTTCGGTCGGCTCGCCGTTGATGATGAACCGGCTGCCACGCGGATTTTTCGCGGCCATCAATGCTCCAGCGCTGTTGCGTTCTTCGCCCACCACAAAAAGTAATCCGAAATTGCGGATGCCGGCTTGAAGGAGACGCTCGGCGCTTTCGATCATGGCGCTGATAATCCCCTTGGTGTCGCAAGCGCCGCGCCCGGTGATTTTTTCGTCGTCCTCGCCGGACGGAATAAAAGGCGGCACGGTATCCATGTGGGTAGATAAGGTGACGACCGGTTCGCCGAACCGCACAAACACATTGTCGCGTCCGGGTTCTACCGCCATGCGTTCAACCTGTCCTTGATGACGATGAGCCAGATCCGACAAAAATTGAAACAGAAAATTTCCCACTTCGGTTTCATTCGGCGTGATTGATTCGATGTCGATTAAACGGCGCGTCAATTCAAAGACATTCATGAGTCGCTCTTTCGTTCAGGGTGGTGATTTATGGAGGGACACCGAGGCAGGAAAAACTGCTCCGATAGCGCTCCACTCGTCCTCATTGACTGGCGCAAACACGCCATGACGAATGACAGTGGGCGGGTTTTCTCCCGAACCACCAGTTGCCTAGCCCACAGATCGGCCCGGCAACTTCGGCGGTGCTGATTTTGTTCCAGCTTCGGTCCCTTTCCCTGCGCTTTTCAGGATCTGCCCTGTTCTTGCAAACGCCAGTACTCTTGACCGCCGCGCCTCTACCGATAGTCAGCATAGCAAACGCCGCCCTTAAGCATCGCCGCGGCATATCTGCGAAAATACGATATGGCAGCGGGGCGAACGATGGAAAAATTGAAGCAGGCCAATATGGTTGCGCCTTCCAACCTCGGCATCAGTACGCCCATCATTATTGAACCCTCGCTGATTCCGCGAACGCTCTGGCTGGTGCGGCGGGCCTTTATTGCGGCGCATGAAGATAACTGTTACGGATTGGCAAAAGGCGCGGCTTATTCGGTTCTCTTGTGTTCATTTCCGGTGCTGACCACTTTAGCTGCCATTCTGGTGCAGATTCGCGCTGAATCCATAGCCGGGCTTCTGTCAGACTTCCTAATGAAGATAGTGCCGCCGGGAACTGAAGAACTGGTTTTATCGCGATTCCGCGAGCAGGGCACCCGCCCGGCTCTAGTTTTGGTTAGCGCGATTGTGGTTTCCCTATGGGCCGCCTCCGGCGCTATGACCAGTTTGATGGAAGGTTTTGATGCTGCTTACCACATTCCTTCCGGTCGTTCTTTCATCAAACAACGAGCGATGGCCATCTTCCTGGTTTTAATTGTGGCGCTGCCTTCGCTGCTGGCTTCCGCGCTAATTTTATTCGGCAATCGAAGCGAAGGAACATTGCTGCATACCTTTGGAATTGGAAAAAACGACCAGGAACTGCGAACTCCGCTGGTGGTGGCCGGTTATTTTCTGCGGTACCTGATTGGGTTTGCCACTACCGTGTTTGTCACCGGCCTTCTTTACTACTTCGGGCCGAACCATCGAAATTCAGAAGCGCGGGCTTATACCCAGCCAACGTCGCGTTTTCTGCTGGTCTGGCCCGGCGCAATTGTGGCCACTACTTTGTGGCTGGTAGCGACCGTGTTATTTGGCTGGTATATGCGCCATTTAGCACATTACAATTTCTTTTATGGAAGTACTGCTACGGTGATTGCGCTTTTAATCTGGATGTATCTACTATCCGTGATTGCGCTGGTTGGCTGCGAATTTAATGCGGAACGAGAGCGATTGTGCTCCTTGTTGTCCTTATACTAAGGTCGTGTCTTACAAATTAGGTGTGGATTACGAGCCGCGCGGCGATCAGCCCGCTGCTATCGATCAGCTTTGCCGGGGCATCCGGGAAGGCGAACCGGATCAGGTGCTCCTGGGCGTAACCGGTTCGGGCAAAACCTTCACAATGGCCAAGATCATTGAAAACTTTGACCGGCCAGCGCTGGTGCTTGCTCATAACAAAACTTTGGCGGCGCAGCTTTATCACGAATTCAAGACCTTCTTCCCGCACAACGCGGTGGAATATTTCGTCAGCTATTACGACTATTACCAGCCTGAAGCATACATTCCCGCTGGCGACATTTACATTGAAAAAGAATCCACCATCAACGAAGAATTGGACAAACTTCGTCTTTCCGCTACCCGCTCTTTGTTTGAAAGCCGCAATTGCGTCATTGTGTCGAGCGTCAGTTGCATTTATGGATTAGGGTCGCCGGAAGCCTACTATGGCATGTTGTTGATGCTCGAAAAAGGACAGCGCATCAGCCGTAAGGAAATTGTTCAAAAGCTGGTTGAAATTTTGTATGAGCGCAATGACACCGATTTTCGGCGCGGCACGTTTCGCGTACGCGGCGATGTGATTGAGCTTTATCCCACATACGACGATAATGCTTATCGCATTGAGTTATGGGGAGATGAGATCGAATCCCTGAGCCAGATTGATCCGCTGCTGGGGCAGGTGCGGCAGACTTATACGCGATTGCCGATTTATCCCAAGTCGCATTATGTAATGGACGCGCCCACCCGCGAACAGGCTTTGCAAAGCATCGAAAATGAATTGCAGTGGTGGCATAAAGAACTGGAATCGCAAGGCAAGCTGATTGAAGCGCAGCGTTTGTGGCAGCGCACCATGTTCGATCTGGAAATGATCAAACAGATCGGTTTCTGTCACGGAATTGAAAACTATTCGCGTCATTTTTCCGGTCGCTTGCCGGGCGAACCTCCGCCGACGCTGCTCGATTATCTGCCCAATGATGCGCTGTTGTTTATCGACGAAAGCCACCAGACTGTTCCGCAATTGCAGGGAATGTTTCACGGCGATCGGTCGCGAAAAAACACGTTGGTGGAATATGGATTTCGCTTGCCGAGCGCGCGCGATAATCGTCCGCTCACCTTCGAAGAATTCGAAAACCGAACCAACCAAGTGATCTATGTTTCCGCCACGCCGGGTCCGTATGAGCTGACAAAATCCGGCGGCGTAGTGGTGGAACAGATTATCCGGCCCACCGGGTTAACTGATCCACCGGTAAATATAAGACCTGTAAAAGGGCAGGTGGATAACCTGCTTCATGAGATCCGCTTGCGCACGGAACGGAATGAACGCGCGCTGGTGACAACGCTGACCAAGCGCATGGCGGAAGATTTGGCCGAATACTACACCGAAGTCGGGGTAAAGTGCGCTTATCTTCATTCGGAAGTCAGCACGCTTGACCGCATCCGCATCCTACGCGATCTGCGCCGGGGCAATTATGACGTGTTGATCGGGGTGAATCTGCTGCGCGAAGGGCTTGATTTGCCGGAAGTTTCACTGGTCGCCATTCTGGACGCCGATAAGGAAGGGTTTCTGCGCTCCAGCGGATCATTGATTCAAACGATTGGCCGAGCAGCGCGAAACGTGAGCGGGCAGGCCATTCTTTATGCTGATGTGATTACCGACAGCATGAAGCGGGCGATATCGGAAACGGACCGTCGCCGCAGTTTGCAGGAAGCCTACAACGAAGCAAACAATATTACGCCGCAGACCATTATCAAGCCGATCGACATGAGTTTAGTGGCCATTGCGGAAGCCGATTACGTCACGGTCGATGCCGAAGAACCGGCGGAAACCGCTGAGGTTTTTAGTTCTGACGAGCGGCAAGCATTAATCACAGATCTGGAAGCAAAAATGCGAAGCGCGGCCAAAGCATTCGAGTTCGAAAAAGCCGCGCAGTACCGGGATCGAATTAAAGCATTAAAAACAAGTGAGTCTTATGAAGACGCCGCAACAGCTCGGCCTTATCGTGCAGGGTAACGTCACTAAATCCGTCGTTCTCCGCTATGCCAGCTTAGTGGAGAACATCGGGCCGGTGAAAGCTTCCGCTTTGAGCGTGGCGCACCGGGCGGCAGATTTCATTCGCGCCGGTACGCCGGTGGACAATTACGAAGCCTTTGAAACCTGTGATCTGGTGCTGCTTCGTTTACCGGACGCAAGCGTGCCGCAGGTGGTGAAAGAACTCTCTCAATCCAAACTGAAGCTGAACGGCATATCATTCTTGCTTTGCGAAAGTTGGCTGCCGAGCGAAGTTCTGGCTCCTTTGAAATCCCGTGGCGCAACGGTTGCGACCATGCTGGCGGTTTCTTCCAGCTCGAACCAATGGTTCGTCCTGGAAGGAGAGTACACCGCCGTAAAACGATCAAAAAAACTGCTGAACAACGTTGATGCTAACGTTGTGGAATTTAAGCCTGGCTCTAAGTACCTGTATTTCGCGGCTAGCGCGTTTGCGGAAACTCTACCGCGGGCCTTATTTGCTACTGCGCAGCGGGCCTTGCGAAAGGGCGGCATATCCGGCCATCACCTTCATGCGCTGCTGCAGGAAATGGCTGAAAATATGTTTCACGACATTTCGCGCGGCGCCCGCGCTGGCTGGACTGGACCTCTGCTCGATTGTCCAGAAGAAATCGCTGCCGATTATCTGATTCGCCTGCAGCAAAACTCGCCTGGTTTGGCGGCATTCTTGTCGGAACACTTAAAACTGGCCGAGCCTTTTCTGGCGCAAAGAATGAAGCCGCGTATCAAAAAAACATCTCATCGGCGCGAACCGACTCATTCCGAAACCACACTGCATTTCCGAAAAGCCGATCTGCCAAACTCGAACTAGCTGCCGGAAGCAATCGCCGGTTTAAAACCGGAGGTGATTTCCGGTACTTATTCTACAGTTAAAAAACAAAATGGTCAAACGGTTTACATGGAAGCTGAAGCATCGTGAGTTGTGGCTGGGCAATCGAACCCTGATTATGGGCATTCTGAATGTGACGCCCGATTCGTTTTCCGACGGCGGCCAATACGCTGAGCCTGAGCGGGCCTTTGCGCGCGCGCTTGAGATTGAGGACGAGGGCGCTGACATTATTGATATTGGCGCGGAATCCACCAAACCCGGCTCGGTTCGCATCAGCGAAGCAGAAGAACTGCGCCGCTTAATCCCTGTGTTAAAGCGATTAAAAGGTAAACTGCGGATTCCGATTTCGGTTGATACTTATAAAGCCGCCGTCGCCGAAAAAGCTTTGGAGCACGGGGCGGAAATCATCAACGATCCTTCCGGCGTCGTGCTGGACCCGCTTCTTCCGAAAACCGTTTCCAAATGGGATGCGGGGCTGGTGGTGAACCACATGCGCGGTATGCCGGAAACCTGGCACAAGCTGCCGCCTTTGAAAGACCTGATGCGCAGCATTGCCCATGACCTGGAAGCGGCAGTTCACCGGGCGCAGCGCCAAGGCGTGCAGCGAGCGCAGATTGTGATTGATCCGGGCCTTGGTTTCGGAAAGCGTCGCGAACAGAATGCGGAAATTATCGCGCAGCTTTCTGAACTGCAATCATTTGAGCGGCCTATTCTGCTCGGGCCGTCACGAAAGCATTTTCTGAAGCAGGATACGGCAGAAGCGACCGAATTTGCCACTGCGGGAGCGGTAGCTGCGGCCGTGCTGCAAGGCGCACATATTGTACGAGTGCATGACGTGAAAGCGATGAAGGTTGTGGCTGAAGTCGCAGACAGCATCCGTGACAGCCGGAACAACGACGAAGAGTAAACTTTAGTTCAACAGCATTTTCCTTGCCGGTATTTTTGTTTAAAACGGGCATCAGAAAAGTTTCGCCATGCTTCGGGCGAATGCTCAAGCGATGCATTCTCAAGGTAGCGCCGGTAGGCGGTTTCATCGGCTAACTCTTTTGCCAACTCGCGCAGGTAAGCCATCCATTTCCGAAGGAGTTTCATGCGCCTTCGGCTCCTAACCCGGATATAACAAACGGTGTTTCCGTGCTGCGGCAGGAACGCGAACCGCGCAGCAGACCATGCCAAACGCGGCAGGAATCAAGCAGAGTGATCGCTACCAGAAGCATCAGAACGGCGCAGATGACAGCATCCAGACGATTGTTGAAAATAAGTGTTTCCGTCGGCGGAACGTTAGACTGGGCGATCTTTCCGGCGGCAATCAGAGCTTGCAGCGAACTGGCCTGCGCCAGAAAACCGAGCCGCGGCTCCGGCGAGAAAATCTTCTGCCAGCCCGCCGTGAACGTCACTGAAACCAGCCATAACAAAGGCGCAAGCGTCACCCACAAGTATTTTGCGCGGTGCATTTTTAAAAACACCGTGGTAGCGACGCAAAAAGCAATAGTGCCGAGTAATTGATTGGCAATGCCAAACAGCGGCCACAGCGAATTAATGCCGCCGAGCGGATCAAGCACGCCCTGGTAAAGAAAATAGCCCCAGGCAGCCACCACTGCCGCGCTCGATAGAATTACACCCGGCATCCATCCGGTTCGTCCCAAAGGAGGATAAATGTGGCCTAACAAATCCTGTAGCATGAAGCGCCCTACGCGCGTGCCAGCGTCAATAATGGTCAGAATAAAAAGCGCTTCGAACATAATGGCGAAGTGATACCAGAAGCTGATAATGGCATCGCTGCCGCCGGTGCGCGCAAAAATGTGGGCCATGCCCAAAGCAAGCGAAGGCGCGCCGCCGGTGCGGCCAAATAAAGTGGCTTCTCCTACTTGATGCGCCAAATGCGCCATCTGCGCTGCCGTGACGGGAAAACCCCAACCGGTGATCGTCGCCGCTGCTGCTGTTGGCGTAGCGCCAACCACCCCGACCGGTGAATTCACCGCAAAGAAAACACCTGGATTCAAAGCCGCTGCCGCTACCAAAGCCATAATTGCCACGAATCCTTCGAGCAGCATGGAGCCGTAGCCGACCGGCCAGGCATGCCATTCTCGACTAATCATCTTCGGCGTGGTGCCGGATGAGATTAAAGCGTGAAAGCCGGAAACCGCGCCGCAGGCGATCGTGATAAAGCAGAACGGAAAGATCTTGCCGGAAAAGATTGGTCCCAAGCCATTGGTGAACTGAGTGAGCGGCGGCAGTTGCAGTTCGGGCCGGGCTGCCAGAATCCCCACAGCCAGCAGAAACACCACTCCGAGTTTGATAAAAGTGCTGAGGTAATCACGCGGCGCAAGCAGCAGCCAAACCGGCAAGGCACTGGCCAGAAAGCCATAAGCAACAATGCAAAACGTGAGCGCCAGCCCCGATAGCGTGAACCAGGAAGACCACTGCGCGGAATGCGACACCCATTGACCGCCGAACACAGCCAGCAGCAGACAAACAAACCCAATCAGCGAACATTCCAGCACCTGGCCGGGTCGCAGATAACGAAGATAAATCCCCATAAAGATTGCGATCGGCATCGTGGCGGCAATGGTGAACGTTCCCCAGGGACTACCTTTCAGCGCGTTGACTACCACCAAAGCGATAACCGCCAAGAGAATCACCATAATCAGCAGCACCGTTACTAGGGCCACCATGCCGCCGGTTTTGCCGATTTCTTCCCGCGCAATCTGCCCTAGCGATTTGCCGTTGCGGCGCATGGAACAAAACAGGATGGTGAAATCCTGCACCGCGCCGCCGAGCACGGCTCCGAACAAAATCCATAACAAGCCAGGCAGGTAGCCGAATTGAGCTGCCAAAGTCGGACCCACTAGCGGTCCAGGCCCGGCAATCGCGGCAAAATGATGGCCGAACAAAATCCATTTGTTGGTCGGCTCAAAGTCGTGCCCATCCCTCAGTCGTTCTGCGGGGGTGGCTCGCTGGTTATCAAGCAGCATTACCTTGGAAGCAATGAATTTGCCGTAAAAGCGATAACCCAGAAGAAAGATGCTGAGGGCCGCCGACACAATCCAAAAACTGTTTACCGGTTCGTCGTGGCTTTTCGCGATCACCGACAAACATACTGCGCTCAGCACGGCCAAAACAGCCCAAAGAAAGTTGTAGAAATGTTTCATCATTGGGGTGGCATTCTATTTTATAGAAGTCCCAACGTATTCAGCTTATCTTTCGCTGCGTTTGCATCAGGCCGCAGCGGAACAGTTGTGACAAGCGATTCTGTTTGGTCGAAGAATTCAAACAACGTCAGCTTAGCAACTGCATAACATTCCGTGTCCGTCAGGGTAATGGTATCTAATTGTTTTAATTGTTCCAACACCAGATGATCAATGAACACGGAAACTTGGGTCCATGTTTTCCGATCGCTAGTGGCGGAAAACGCAAAGGTGATGCCATCGCTTCCAGAGTGTTGCCCTTGGTACACATATTGATACACAAATCCTGTTGCGCCGGAGTAGGTTTTGATGCGCGGACGTAAAGGAACTCCTGTTAAAAGCGGTTCAGAACTGTTCTTTACCGTTTTCGACTCGAAAAAAGACCGTATTCTGAGCGGAAGAGCGTTTTGCAGCCGTTCAAAGATTGAGCGAAAGATGTTCAACACGGTAAAATAGGGAAAGTCGTGAAAGGCGATACCTTATTCGGCTGGAACAACTGTTTTGAGCGCACCATCGGCTTCTCTTTCTCCTAACGACGTTAGCGCGCCTTCTGCGCGTCAATCGTTTCTTCTTGTATTTTCCTGTACGCTCATCGGCGCGGCAGCGCAATTGCTTATTAAAGCAGGAGCCGGGCAATTAGGAGTTCATCTCACGCTCGCCCAAGTGCTTCACGATCCGATGCTGGTGTTCCGCTTCGGCTTTCGGATTGTTGAAAATATTAAACTGTTTATCGGTTATTCCTTGTATGGCGTGAACACAATTTTAATGGCTTATGCTTTAAAAGGCCGTGAGCTTTCCCGGCTATGGCCGATTATCGCGCTTAGCTACGTGTGGGTGACATTTCTTTCGGCGCTGCTGCTGGCTGAACACGTGAACATGTATCGGATTGTTGGCATAACGCTCATTGTTGTCGGAGTTTCGATTCTGGGCGGAAAACTCACCCGAAGCAAGGCGACAGCATGAGAACCGTAACGCCATTTAGTTCCATTGTTCTGGTTTTAATTTCTTCTTTTATCGGCTCGTTCGGCGCTGTTTTTCTAAAGCTTGGCGCTGAATACATGCGTCCCGGCATCAAGGGACTGTTTTCAAATTACCGACTGGCTTTAGGCGTCGGTTTGTATCTGCTTTCTTCCGTGTTTTTCGTCATGGGCGTCGCGCAAGGCGAGTTGACCATTCTGTACCCAATGGTTTCGTTGGGATACATTTGGACCCTGCTTTGGGCTTACTTGTTTTTCAAGGAACCGTTTACGCGATCCAAAATTTTCGGTTTAGCGTTGATCATCGGCGGGGTGGCCTGCATCAATTTAGGCAACGCTCCGGTCCGTTAAGCGGATTGATATAGGCGATGGTCGGCAGGAGCTTTTCGCGTAGACTTGCGCGGTCTTAAACAGCTTTCATACACTCTGAAGACTTTTTCAAACACAGTGTTCCACGATAAGCCATGCGCATATTGCCTTCCCGCTTGACGCATTTTCTGGTGAATTTCGGGATTGTTCATCAGGCTTTCCGTGGATTGAATAAAACTGGGGAAGTCGGCGGCAATGTAGCCGGCAACGGCGGATTGAACCAGAAACTTGGGGCCGCCATGAGCGGTCACAATGCAAGGCACTGCGGAAGACAACGCTTCCAAAATCACGTTTCCGAAGGTGTCGGTGGTGGAAGGAAACACAAATAGGTCCAGATTGGCGTAAGCGCGCGCTAAAGCTTCGCCGGTTAAAACACCAGGAAGAACAGCATGGGGCACATGAGCTTGCAGCCAATCGCGCTCGCTTCCTTGGCCGATAATGTGAAACTCAAAATCCCGTCCGGCGGCTTTCAAAGTTTTTCCTAATTCAGCCAGGAACGCAACATTCTTTTCTGGGGTTAAGCGGCCCACATAGCCGATGCGAAACCGGGAATCCGTTCGGTCGCGCCGCGCCGGAGTGAACAATTGAGTGTCAACGCCGCGTTGCATCAGATAGCTAGGCCGGCCAGTTAAATTCCGCATCAATCGCACCAGTTCCTGATTCGGAGCAAGAATGGCTTGCGCGCGGCGATAAAAATAGCCCAGGATGTTGAGAGATTGTTTTTCCACCACGCTGGAAACGTGTTTTTTGAAGTTTGGCGGAGCGGAGCGGATCAATCCCTGCAAACGTTTTTCCGCATACTCATGCAGATTGGTATGCCAGCCCATCACTAATGGCAAACCAAGCCGCCGCGCCGCATAACTGCCGAGCAGTCCCATATCGCCCGGGCCGGTAATGTGGATTAACTCAATGCCCATGTGTTTGATTTCACTAATCACGCGCGGAGCATAGCGCAGCAGAAAAGGATCGCATTTCAGATGCGTGTCCAGCGGAAAAGAAAGCGGGCCGCGCTGGAGTTGAAGAATTGTAACCGGGCCATGCTCCGCGCGTTCCGATGTTTCACCGGCATGTACGCTGAGAAACGGAATCCGCTGGCGGCAAACATATTGTTCCAAATGGCGGCTGGTGTGGGCTACGCCATTGATCTCGTGAAAGGTGTCGGGAAAGAAAGCGATCCGACGGCAGAAATTCAAGTGGACGCCTCCTGGTCAGACCACAGCGGACGGTCGTGAAGCGCAAACCGCAGCGCTGATCGGATGCCTCGAAATTCCGCCAAGCGCATAGCCTGCACAAAGCTTTCAATCAACAACGGTTTGCCGCGCGGCCAGAAATGCGAAAGCGGAAGAGCTATGCCGTCTTCC
Source organism: uncultured Bryobacteraceae bacterium (assembly GCA_964247975.1). Classification (GTDB taxonomy): domain Bacteria; phylum Acidobacteriota; class Terriglobia; order Bryobacterales; family Bryobacteraceae; genus KBS-96. The sequence goes on from CAXTWH010000007.1 coordinate 50,087, forward strand.
GTAGGACGATAATAAACGCGGTCAGACCAGCAGCGGCGTCCATCCAGATTATCGGGATAATCGCGGACCACATCAATCATGGTTTGCAGAACACGAGTGCGCAGCGGTTCATGATACTGCGGCATGAAAACAAGGTGGCTTCGCCGCTCCTGTCGTATCTCGTGAATGAACTCAATTAAATTGCCGCCGCGGGAAAGATTCACAATCGCATTCGGCTCCAAACCATGACGATCGCCGCCGGAAACAACAGGAAGGCTAGCCTGTCTGCCCAGCCAGATTACCTTTTGGTTTTCTTTCCAGCTTCGCAGCCCGTTCACTTCCAAAGCATGAAACTGATGGCCATGCCGCTCCAGCAATCGCCCTAACACCTGAGCATGTTCCGGCAGCCCGATGCCTTTCTCATCCCAAAGCGGGTGATTTAAGACGATCAGGGTATCCGGCAAGGCGTTCAAGGAATGAAACAACTGCGCCAACTGTTTTTCCTGCGGAGAAGTTGTATAGGCAGCCAGATCGCTTAACAACTGCGCCGCGTTTGCGGAAGGCAGATTATGCAAACCAAGATGAAAGAAGGTTGGCCCGAATGGAATGGTCCATTCGGTGGAAATCGCGATGTCTTGAAAATCATCGAGAACCTGCAACTGCGTGCCGGCCCGGATATTGTCATGATCGGTCAGCGAAACAAAACCCGGAAGTTGAAATGTATCTTGAAGCTGATTTTGTTCCAGCCGCAGCGCCTGCTTGGGCGACAACGGCGGAGTCCAGAAAGCGCCGGCTAAATCAAGCGGCTCTTTCCGGGAACATTGATAACGACGCAGTTCGGCTTGCACTGCGCGACCGAGAAACGGAATCTTACTCGTGTAATGCGGAATAATCCCCAAACTTTCCTCGGAATACATGGTATGGCTATGCAACGACACGCCAGCGCGAAATTTCGGATGAACACTCCGCTCTTTCCAAAGCAGTTGAATGGTTGTTTCGGCCATGCAGGTTGACGCCTTGGTCTCCTGTAGCCAGAATGTCGGAATTATGTTTAGAAGGAATGCTGATTCTATGAATTCATAATGAAACGTTTACAAAGAAGAATGTTGCAGAAATGAAAGTGAATAAAAAGTGAACACTGCGTAAATTCCTTGTTACGCGCGTTGGCAGGCCGCGCAATAGTGGGTGCCTCGCTGCGCAACCACAATCCGCCGGATTGAAGCGCCGCAGCGGGAACAAGGATCGTTTTGCTTGCCGTAAACAAGATGCTGCATCTGAAAGCTGCCTTCTGATCCATTCGCATCCACGTAATCGGAAATCGATGAACCTCCGTGGTGGATGGAAAGCTCCAGAATTCTCCGCATTTCTTCGTAAAGATTTGCGGCGCGCGCCCGTGCCAGGCGATGGGAGCGGGTTTTGGGATGAATGCGCGCCGCAAACAGCATTTCATCAGCGTAGATGTTGCCGATGCCGCTCACGAAGCTTTGATTGAGTAGCAGCGACTTCAGCCCGGTGTTTCGGCGGCGCAGTTCACTGAAAAACTGCTCGAAAGAAACTTCCAGCGCATCCGGTCCTAATCGCTTTACGCCGGCAGGTGATTCGAGATAATAGTTAAACTTCCCGAACTGGCGAATATCGTCGAACAGAAGAACGCCGCGATCAAGCTCCAGAATGGCTCTGGTGTAAGAACCGGGCGTTCCATTCCACAGGAGTTTGCCGGTCATGCCCAAATGAATATGCAGCAGGCCGCGATCAAGCTCCACCAGAATATGCTTGCCCATGCGTTTCACTGAATGAATGCGCTGGCCCGCTAATGCGTTTGCAGTTGATTCAAAATCGCCTTTGGTCACGAAGCGGGAAGAAAGAATAGCCTTTTGAATCAGACCGTTTTCAATAAACGGGCGGATGGAACGAACAACAGTTTCAACTTCAGGCAGTTCAGGCACAACAGGCAGTTAGCTTTCGGGAACTTCAACCAGAATATTGTCTGCTTCGACCAGCACTTTGAACCGATCCACTGTTAAATCTTCATCCTGATCATTTGCTCCGGTGGTGCAATTGAATTCCCAGCCATGCCACGGGCAAACCAGCATTTCACCCTGCAAGGCTCCCTGGGCCAACGGGCCGCCGGCATGAGGACACAAATTATCAACGCAATACAACTTGCCTCCTACATTGCAGAGCGCCAGTTCCCGATTGCCCGCCTGCACTTCAATCACCTGACCAGGCGGCACGTCCTTGATTGCGGCCACTTTCACTAACGGCATACTTTGACTGTAAAACAATCCAAAACTGTTTGGCGCCGGGCCGCTTCAAAATAGACTTCGCTGTGTTCTAGTATCGCGTAATAATCGCGACCACGCATTCCGGGGTGCGAATTGGAATCCGCGCCGGTTCAAAAGGCGGCGGTCCGAATCTGCCGCGCACGTCATTGGAAATACCATATCCTTCGGTCGGTATCCCGGGAAATCGCGTGTCGAACTTCCCGTTTCCGTTCTCATCGTGATATGTAGCCACAGCGTACTCTCCGTAAGGCACGTTCAGGAATTCGGCGGAAGCTTCGCCATTTCCGATTTCCACCGTGGCGCGGCGAAAAGCTTTTGCTTCATTGCTGGGAAAACCGTCCTTCGATGCCCAAAGCCGAATCTGTTCTTTGCCTTTCGCGCTTCGGAGTCCGGTTACTTTGACTAAAACATGAGCGGTCCCTGAAGCAACTGCTCTAGCCATTTCAATGGGTAAGCAGAAAAGCGTAAGCGCAAAAACAGCCGGTAAGAATTTTTTAAAGATGGAATGGAACAGCATAAGATACCTTTCGCTAATTCAGCCAATTACGGATTACTTTTCCTGCAACGATGCCGGCCAGACGGGATTAGTCAGCTCACTTCGCCAGACAGGCCCACCGATATACATGGCGCCTTCCAGCCGCAGAAAGGCCGGCGCGATTCCCTTGGCAATCCAGACATCGATGTCGGACGGCTTCTTTCCGACCAAGGGCGCAACAACGCCTGCCACTCCTCCCAAGTCGATTTTGATATTGAAATGAGTGGCTTGGCGGCGGGTACCGCCAGTGAAGAATAGATCTTGTCCAGCAGCGGTCACGGCCAGCTTTACAATTCTCGGCTTCGGAGTAGCTGCCAGAAAACTGAACTTCAGGTCTTTCGCGTCCGGCGGTGTGTTTTTCAAGATTGTTGGAAGTATCCCGTTCACCAGATCGGCGGGAAGCTCTAGATAGCTTGTTTCAACCTTCTCTTGATTCTTTTCCCAACTTCGAACCGTTACTTGGCCGCTCGAAGTGTCGATGCTTACGTCCATCGGCTTAGGAAATGTCGGCCCGCGCTGAACGTGATGATCGGTTAGCAGTTGGAAATGTCCTTTTTGGGAGAAGCTGGCGGTTTCATCGTCAATCGATCCATCTTTGAAACGGAATACCAGGCGAGCTGTTGTCTGATCGCCGCGCACAAGCTGGGTGAGCAGCCCGGAAGCGAGTAACTTGCCGTCGGGATCTCGCAACACCAGATACGCCTGAATCGCGCCTTCAGGAAAATGCACTACAACCGGCTCAGCCGATAGGTAAGTTGCCAGAAACATGCCGGCGAACAGCAGAAAAGAAAAAATTCTACTTGCCGTGGCAGGAAATCGAAGCTTCGATGGAGGTGTAATCACGAACAATAAGATGCAAGCTACAGGCTTCAGAAGCTATTTAATAGACGAAATAGTCTATTAAAATCATTGGTGTTGCATCCGACCGTAGATCCGTAGAAAGAGCCGTGTGGCGCGTTCGGCCCGTTGCCGGATTTGACTTGGCGTAAGAGGCGGTCGCGCATGAAACGCGAGTTCCACGCGAAAGAAACCCTGCAACAAACCGATCAGATCGTCAGTCGCTGTTTCTGTGTCATTGGTGACGAGTTCTCCGGCATGGGCGGCGGATGCGATCAACCGTTCAATAATGCGGCGAACGCGACCCGGACCGGCTTCGAAGAAACGGAAAGCCAGATCCGGATGGTTCTGCGATCCGGCATAGATCAAGCGCTCAAAGCCGATCATTTCGGGGTCGGAAAGAAAGGTGATCAAGCTGATGCCGAAGCTGACCAGCGCTGTTTCCAGGTCCTGGCCGTGGCTTGCATGCTCAAAATTATCGGCGACGATGAGGCGTGATTCACGCAATACTACTTCAACCAGCAGCGCCTCCTTATCTGGAAAATTAGCGTAGAGCGTAGCGCGAGCCACCCCTGCCTTGGCGACAACTGAATCCATTGTGACTGCTTCAACGCCCTGGTCGAGAAAAAGCGTCCTGGCTGCGTCCAGCAGGGCTTCACGCTTACTCCGATCGCGAGGCCGGCCGCGCAGACGATTCGGTTTAATATCAGAAGGCACCTTACCAACTTAGCCGCTTAAGCCGGCAAGGCGGCATTTCCGGGGTTGCCTGGCCCGCTTTCTTGCGGATAACAGGCCAGGCGAAATTGACTAGCGGCCGGCAATCGCTCCGGCTAGTTTCGTGTGCTTTTCATCCTCTGCTTTGGCTTCTTCCAGACACTGGGCCATTGCTGAGGCTGTATCTTGCAGTCCGAGTTTTTCGGCATATGACCGAAGCGTTCCGAACGAGGCAATGTAGTAGTGCAGCGCCAATTGTCCGGCGGCCACGATGCCGAGATCTCGCGCGACATCGGTTTTAGCATGACGGCTGACTTTTTCGCCGGTATGCTGAATTGCCTTCACGATTTCGTTGTCGGTCGGAGCGCTCGAACTGTCCCCAGTTGCCCGTTCGGCACTTTCCAGACGTTGGCGCCAGCGCTCGGCGACTTCGGTTCCGTGGCGCAGTTCGGCTTTTAGCTGCGGGTCCGTGGCATGCTTCTCAATCTCATCGGCGGATTGCCGCCCCTGCGCGCACGCCCCCTGCACGGCATGTATGCCATCCACCAGTAGCTGTTTCATTCCTTCGTTATCCATTTCGAATTTCCCTTTCCAAAAAATCAACTTCCGCTCACAGGCTAACACTAAATTGAACAAATTCGTCTGGAAAATATTCGAGCAAGAATACTGGCTGGATTGCATTAAGAATTGCAGGCGTTTCAGGGCCAAAATAACTCCGGCAGCGCACCGCTAGTTACGGCTTTAATAATGCGCCGGGAGAAATCCCCCAGCCTCCACCAAGTGCTTTGTATAGTGCAATTAAGTCGGTTGTGACAGCAATTTGACTTTGCGCCGCTTCGTCTTGAGCCGCTTGCAGATCCCGTTCCGCGGTTAACACAGTTACGAAATCAATCAGGCCAGCCTTATATTGAACCTGAGATAATTCAAGCGCGGTCCTGTCCTGCTCCACTTCGTGATTCAGTTTTGCCGTTCGCTCCTGTTCGCGGTTGTAGCGAGTCAGAGCGTCCTCGGATTCTTCCAGTGCATTCAAAACAGCGGCTTTGAATCTTGCTGCCGCTTCGCCCATCCGTGCCTGTTCAAGCCTGATATTGGATCGAATTCGCCCGTTGTTAAATAAGGGAAGACTGACGGACGGACCGGCGCCAAATAGATTTCCGGCTCCGAGCGAGAGGTCATGAAATTGGCTTGCGTCGCGAGCGCCATTGCCCCGAATTGTGAATCTTGGAAAGTAATCGGCTTGAGCGACACCTACGCGCAGCGTCGCAGCTTGCAGTTGTGCTTCTGATCGCCGAATGTCAGGACGCCGTTCCAGCAAGGTTGAAGGCAGGCCCGCGCTGACCGGACTTCGTAGCAGGGGAAGCGGGGCTGACTCGGATAATTCGGCGCGGAGGAACTCAGGTTCTTGCGCGACAAGAACGCTTAATCGATGCAGCGCCGCCAGTCTTGCCGCTTCAAGCGGCGGAATTGTGGCTTCCAAAGCATCAAGCGCGGCTTTTGCCTGTGCAACGTCCCGCTCCGTGGCAAGACCCGCCTTGGCCCGCACTGTTGTGAGTTGAACAATATCTCGTTCATCGCGCTGGTTGTTGGCCGCAATGGCAAGGCGGAGCTGCGAGCCGCGCAGCTCCGCATAATTGCGAGCGACCTCGGACAACAATGTAACGAGCACGTCGCGCCGGTCCTGCTCCTGCGCCGCCAGATCGGCTTTCGCGGCACGGTAGCCGTTCCGAACCCGTCCCCAAAGGTCCAGTTCCCAGCTTGCATCGAAACCGAACTGAAAATCGTTATAGGGTACGGCGCGAAGATCCGGCTGGCCATTCGAGAGCAGACCGGTAAAAAAACGTTGCCGATTGCGTGTCGCCGAACTTGTCAATTCCGAATCCGGCGCAAGAGCGGCTCGGGCCAAACCAGCATTGGCACGAGCCTGCGCGACGCGAGCAGTGGCTTGTTCAAGATCCAGATTTGCTGCAACCGCGCGTTGAACCAAGGAATTAAGTTCTGGATCCCCAAATGCTCGCCACCACTGAGCGTTCAGCGGTTCATTCTGAGCGGAACCGGATGGATTTGCAAAGGCGGGCGGAACGGAAACAACAGGTCTTTGGTAATGAGGACCGACAATGCAGCTAGATAAGCCTCCCAAAAGGATCGCGAGCGCCACGACTCGCTTCATTGCGCCGGTCCTGAAATCGAGCGATCAGCGCCAAGAGGAGAATGGACCGGGGTGGTGATGAAGATGTCCATCTGCTGCCCGGCGTACACAGTTCCGAGCGGCTGGTTAATTCGATATAACACTTCAAGCACGCGCGTATCGACCCGTTCGGTGGTGTCGCCGGTAAGCGATTTTTTCGGAACAACATAAGGCTCAAACCGAACAAACGTCAGAGGCAGCTTCCGGGCGGTGTTGCCCCGCACGAAGCCGTACGCGTCCGTATCGGGCCGTATGCGCCACGCGTCGTTTTCGTCCACTTGCGCCCGAACGTTATAACTTTTTCCTCCCGCAAACAGCATCAAGGAATCGGCTCCGGCGCAGTTGGCGTACTGGCCCGGGCGCACCTTGCTCTGCAAAATGGTTCCACTCATCGGCGCTCGAACCGTAAGACGTTCTAACAGCCGGCGCGTCTGGTCAATGTCGGCTTCAGCCTGAGCTAGATCGGCTCGGGCCTGATCGAGATCCGGTTTCCACGCGCCGGCTTTCTTCAATTCGTAATCGGCCACGGCCTGAGCGTATTGAGCTTTCGCCGTTTCCAGCGCATGCTTGCGTCCGAGCACATTTTCGCTCGTTACGGCGCGCGGATCGGTTACGCTCAGAATCAAGTTGTTGCGCGATTCGGCATCGTCCATCTGCGCCTTCGCTTGCGCAACACGAGCCGCGTAGGCAGGAAGCTCCTCGGGCCGGGGCTCGGCGAGCAGCCGGTTCAGCCGGGCCTGCGACGCAGCGGCCTGACTTTGCTTCAATGCCAGAAGCGCCGTTAAATCGCGATCATCAATCTGAAAAAGCGGATCGCGCGCGCGCACAACCGCCCCGGCAACCGCGTTCACTGTTGTTACCATGCCCGAAACCGCGCACGATAGTTGAATCACTTCGCTTTGGGGCTCAACTAAACCGGTTGCTGCGACGAGGTTTGTAGCTGCCGCGCTCGCCGGTTGACCGGGCGGCAGTTGAGGGGGAGGCTGGGTTCGCGACTTCAGCGCAAAAAACAAAGCAAAACCAAGCGCGCTCAATGTCAGCGCCGATAGCGTCCATTTTCGAATCATCGTGAGTTAACGCAAACCTCCCTGGATGCTTGTGCCAATCGGCATTGCATATTGCCGTGCCTTGCCCTCGCCCGGTGTTACCGATACAACGCGGCCATCCTCCATCGAGACGACGGTGTCGGCAAATTCAAAAATGCGGCTATCGTGCGTAACCACAATGACAACCCGATCCGGACGCACGGCAGCCGAAGAAAGCAGTTGCATTACCGTATGCCCTGTTTCCGCGTCGAGCGCGGAAGTAGGCTCGTCGCAGATAATAATTCGCGGCGAGTGGATCAGCGCGCGAGCCACAGCCACGCGCTGTTGCTGACCGCCCGAAAGCTTCTTAGGCAAGGAACTCAGTTTTTCGCCGAGCCCAAGTTCAGATAGTAGTTGTGAGGAAAGCCTTACCGCACTGTCCCAGTTCATGCCCGCAACGAACATCGGCATCGCTGCATTTTCCGCCGCTGTTAAGGCAGGCAGAAGATTGAAAGCTTGAAAGACGAAACCCAGATTTTTGCGGCGGAATAAAATCTGTTCCTCTGGTTTCAGGTCTGATACTGTCGTACCCATCAATTTGATTGAGCCTTCCGTGGGATCCAGTAAATTCGCGATAACAGAAATCAGAGTTGTCTTCCCGCAACCTGATGGCCCGACTATCATGACCATCCGTCCGAGCGGTATATCAAGATCGATCCCGCGCAACGCCAGCGTTCGCGAGTCGTTCTCACCGAACCATTTTGTAACTCCGGCGCAATGGACGGCGCTGGTTTGTTGAGGGGAAAACTTCATCCGCGAAATACCTCGGCCGGCTCAAGTTTAATCAGTTTGCGAACGCTCAACAGGCTTGCCGTGAAAGTAATGCCGACGACCACAACAGCAGTTAACGCCATCACTTGCCAGATGAGAACAATTCCTCGGAGACCCTCGCCTGACTGGACGGCGGAAAAGAACAGCGCGGCAAGTCCTTCCCCAAAGCTGTAGCCGACGAAGCCAACTACCGCAGCTTGTAAGAGGACCATACTGACGATTCTGCCGTTGGTTGCGCCAATTGCTTTCAGCGCGCCAAATTGTTTTAGATTTTCCAGAGTGAAGATGTAGAACGTTTGTCCCGAGATCACTGTGCCGACAATCAGCGCGACAAAAACGGTGATGCCGAAATTAATTGGAATGCCGGTGTTCGCAATGTAGTACCAGATAGTGGCCCACCCAAACTCGTTTGAGTCGAGCGCCTTGACGCCGGTTCGCTCGTGGATCTGACCAGCCAACTTGTGGATCGGCGTTCCCGGAAGCGCTTTGGCCATCACAAATGTCATCTGCCTTCGTTGCCGTCCAACGTAGCCTAATGCTTCGCTGTATCGCGTCCAAAGGAGAGCGGCTGAGGTGAACGGAACCGATGGCACACAGATTCCAACAATGCGAACGCGATGATCGTTGATTTCTAAAATATCGCCTAGACGCAGCGGCTGGCCAGGAAACAGAAAGCCGAAACCAGCCCGGTCAACAATAACCGAATCGGGCTCACGGAGAGCTTCAATCGAACCCATAACCAGAGAATGCGGCGCGCCGGCCAGGGATGCATCGTCCAGGCCGTTTACGGTGACAGTTCGAAAGGCGCCGTTATTGGCGCGCGCATTGGTGTTCGCTCGAAAATAAGGCACAGCCCAGGCAACGCCTGGTACGCTGCGTATGCGATAAAGATCGTTGTCGCTGAGAGGATACACTTCATCGAAGTAGCGCGTTCCATTATCCATGACCCACAGATCCGCATCTCCTACATCGGCAATTTGCCCGCGAGTCCGATCCATTAAGCCGCAGAATATGGATGCCTGCTGCGAGATGAGGAATGTGGCGAATGCGACAGAAAAGATGAGGCTGAGAAATTTGGCACGGTCGCCCACCAGCATGCGAAGGGCGACCCGGTCCATAGCTCGTCGAGAGGTTTTCAGTCGAACGGGAAGCAAGTCTGGCGGTTGCGAACGGCTACTCATGTGCGATCAGTTGTATAGACGTCTCGCCAGAGCCGCAGATTCTTTAATAACCAAATTATTAGCTTAGGTGATTATCAGCTTCTTAACGCAATGAATAATTACGCTTTTCGGATTGGCTTGGCGGCTTCGGCCGTTCCTGGGCAGTTCTGCGCGCAATTGCGGTCGTGCTTGAGGCGGAAGATATCGCCTGACATTGTTGCTACCATCAAATTGCAATACAGCTAAAGCCTGTCCCGGTTAGGACAATTCAGGCTGTTTTGTTGCATAACAATTCCAATGAAGCCGCTCCGCATTGCCGTTAACGCGCTGTACCTGCTGCCGGGAGGCGTGGGCGGAACCGAAATCTATCTACGGCAACTGCTCAACGCGCTCGCCCGCGTTGACCAGAAAAACGAATATCTCGTGTTTACGAACCAGGAAACAGGCCGGCATCTAGCGCCGGTTTCCGCCCGGTTCCGGCATTTTCCGCAGCCCATTCAAGCGGAAATCCGGCCGCTCCGCATTTTGTATGAACAATCTTCGCTGCCATCCATTATTGAACGCGAAAACGTCGATCTGGTTTTCAATCCTGGCTTTACCAGCCCGAAGGCGCTGCATATTCCGGCGGTGACGGTGTTCCACGATCTGCAACATGTGCATCACCCGGAATTCTTCCGCAAGCGGGAATTGCCGTTCTGGAATCTGCTGCTGGCGCAGGCGGTGCGCTCTTCCGCTAAAATTATTGCCGCTTCGGAAACCACCCGGCGCGACGTGATTGAACACTATAATCTGACCGAAAAACGCGTGATCGCCATTCCGCACGGCGTCGAACAGGAATTCTTTCATCTGGAGCGCGCGCCTGACCCGGAAAATCCGTTTCTGCTCTGCGTTTCAACCATCGATCCGAACAAAAACATCGAAAAACTGATCAAAGTTTTTAGCGGATTGCGCGGTGAATTCCCGAAGCTAAAACTGGTGCTGGCTGGAATGCGCGGCAGCCAAACAGCCAAAGTGGAAGCACTGGTCGATGAGCTTCAATTGCATTCCTGCGTTCGCATCACCGGCTGGGTATCCAGAACGGAAATCTATCGCTTGTATGAAAAGGCGACCGTGTTTGTGTACCCATCCACGTTTGAAGGGTTCGGCTTGCCTGTTCTTGAAGCAATGGCGGCGCGGGTTCCTTTGGCCTGTTCCCGCATTGCGCCGCTGCTTGAAGTAGCGGGTGATGCGGCTTCATTTTTTGATCCACAAAGCGAGCAGGAAATGGCGCAGACGATCTGGCATCTATTAAGCGACCAGGAAGAAACTATGCGGCAAGTGGAACGCGGACGAAACCGGGCCGGAGTTTTCACCTGGGAAGCGAGTGCCGGTAAAACGCTGGCGGTGTTTGAATCGGTTGCTGGAATCAGAAGAGAAGCGGAAGCAGCACGGTGATGCTTGCTTACATCAGGCTTAAAGGGTCCACATCAATCATCAGCGATGTCGCCGGCCATTTCGCTTCCAGCGCGTAAGCTTTCATTTTTGCCAGCACTTCGCGCAGCAGCGTTCGTTTGGAAGCTTTCAATAAAAGCTGATAACGGTATTCCGATTTCAAACGCGGTACGGGTGCTTCCGCCGGGCCGAGAACTTTGATGCCTTCCGGCGGCAAAGCCAGCAGCCGCCCCAGTTCCGCGCTGTAACGCATGGCGTCTTCCTGTTTTTCCGCGCGCAGCACCACATTCGCCAGCGCCGCAAAAGGCGGGTAGCGCAGCCACTTTCGAAATTCAATTTCCTTGCGGTAAAACCCTTCGTAATTATGTTCCAGGGCAAACCGCACCGCATAATGTTCCGGGTTCAAGGTCTGGATAATTACCTGACCCGGCAGGCTGCCGCGTCCGGCGCGTCCGGCGGCTTGGGTCAACAATTGAAAGCTGCGTTCCGCCGCGCGGAAATCGGGCATGGAAAGCCCGATATCGGCCAGCACCACACCCACTAGCGTTACGTTTGCAATGTCATGCCCTTTGGCAATCATCTGCGTGCCGACCAGAATGTCAATTTCACCCGCGCGGAACTCTTGCAGAATGTGGATAAACGCGCCTTTGCTCGATACGCTGTCCCGGTCTAGCCGCGCAATGCGAGCCTGCGGAAAAAGCTGATGTAGTTCTTCTTCCACGCGCTCCGAGCCGGTGCCTAGAAACTGAATGTGGTCGCTTCCGCAGCGGGGGCACCGCTCCGGCACTCGTTCTGCATGGCCGCAGTAATGGCACAACATGCGGCGGTCGCGCCGATGAAACGTCAAGCTCACAGCGCAGTTGATGCAGTTCAAACGCTCGCCGCAGGAGCGGCACACCATGAAGCTGGAAAATCCGCGCCGGTTCAATAACAGCATGGATTGTTCGCCGGCCGCCAAACGATGACCAATTTCCTGGCAAAGCTTTCGCGAAAAAGTGGCAGGCTGCAACGTTTCCAGAAACTCGGCCCGCATATCCACAATTTCCACCGCAGGCATGGGCCGCTTGGCAATGCGCTCCGGCATTCTCAGGTGAACGTACTTATTTTTTTCGGCGTTATAGCGGCTTTCCACGCTGGGCGTAGCGGACCCTAATATAGCCACTGCATTCGCTTCTCTGGCTCGCATCAGCGCCACATCGCGGCCATGATAACGAGGCGCTTCCTGCTGTTTATAACTGCCGTCGTGTTCTTCATCCACAATCACCAGTCCCAGGTTCTGGACCGGCGCAAACACGCCGGATCGTGTTCCTACTACCACTCTCGCCCCGCCATTTTGAATGCGACGCCATTGGTTAGCCCGTTCCGCTTCGCTGAAAGCGGAATGCAGAATCGCCACTTGATTGCCGAAGCGATGAAAAAACTGTCCGGCCACGCTGGGCGTCAAGGCAATTTCAGGAACTAGCAATAACGCATTGCGGCCCAGGCCAAGCACCGCTTCAATGCTGCGCATGTAAACTTCCGTTTTGCCGGACCCGGTAACGCCTTCGAGCAGAAAAGCCCGGAATTCATGCGCTTCCAATCCGCTTTGAATCGCTTCTACCGCTTTCATTTGATAGTCGTTCAACTCAGGCGCGGGCCTTTCAAAGCCGGGAATCGGCTGCAGCGGCTCCAGCTCCAGCCGAACCAACTCTCGTTTCGCTAAAGCGCGCCCGGCAGAAGCAACGTCTTTTAATACTTCCGTTAACTGCCCCAAATTGTGCGGACCGGGATGAAGTTCCAAAAAAGCCAGCAGTTCGCGTTCCGCCTTGCGCAGCTTTATTCCTTCTGCTGGTCTTTTCGTGAATTCCACCTGCAGCTTTTCGGCTGACACGCGCGATGGGTCGCGGTCGGCGTGTTGGTCTTCAGCAGTAATCCAGCCGCGCTTCGTTAAACTACGCAGCGCTTGTTTGCTGTTACCCGCTTTTCCGGCCAGGTATTGCGCGCTGCGCGGTTTATCGGCCAGCAAGCGCAGAATCACGCTTGGCGCATCTTTGGCTTCACTGGTAAACAACTGCCGCGCCACATCATGCCCCAGGTCAGTTAGAGCATAAGTGGTTGTACGCCGCGCTTCGCCGCCTAAAGGAATCATGCCGCGCAACACTTCGCCGATCGGAGCGCAGTAATATTCGGCAATCCATTTGCCTAGTTGCAGCAGATCGTCGCCCAGAACAGGCTCTTCATCCAGCAAACGCAAGGCGTCGCGCAGTTGATACGAAGGCGTATTACTATGGGCGCGCATCGCCACGCCCACCAGATTCCGCGTGCCGAAAGGCACCAGCAAACGACTGCCGCGCTTTACCCGGTGTTGCAGCGTCTGGGGGAGCTGGTAAGTGAACAACTGATCGATAGGCACCGGCAGGGCAAGATCACAATATTGGGGTAGCGGTTCAGGCATCCAATTGGCCGATATCCTGGTATGCCTGCTTTAAAGCCGGATAAAGAGAAGCGTAAATGCGATAAGCTTGGTTGTAGAACGCCTGGGCTTCCGGTTCGGCGCGTTTGTTGTTCACTTCTTTGATCACTGCCGCACAGGCTTCTTTGGCGCTGCGGTATTCGCCGGTTCCCACTAAAGCTAATAATGCTGCTCCGTAAGCGGAGCCTTCCTGCGTGTGCAGCGTCACCACCGGAACGCCGAAAATATCAGCAAACAACTGATGCCAGAACGGGCTTTGGGCGCCGCCGCCGGAAAGCCGCACATTCTTCACCGGCGCGTCCAGTTGTTTGATGATTTCCAGGCAATCGCGCAAACTATACGAAACGCCTTCAAGCACTGCGCGTGTCAGGTCGGCTCGTTGATGTTTGGCGGTCAATCCCACAAAAGCCGCTCGCGCCAAGGCATCCAGATGCGGCGTGCGCTCGCCCATCAGGTAAGGCAGCCAGAAAAGCCCCTGCGCGCCGCGCGGCGAAAGCGTGGCTTCGGCGGTTAAATCATCGTATGCGGTTCCGGCGGCAAACCGGTTGCGAAACCATTGCAGGCTTAGTCCGGCCCCTTGCGTCACGCCCATCACATGCCAGGTGTCAGGCATGGCATGGCAGAAAGTATGCACCCGGCCTTGTTCGTCGTAAACGGGTTTGTCCAGGTAAGCAAACACCACTCCTGAGGTGCCAACCGTGCAGGACACCGCGCCCGTTTCAACGATTCCGTTTCCGATCGCGCTGGCCGCTTGGTCGCCGCCGCCGCCCACCACCGGCGTTCCTGCTTTCAAGCCGGTCCGTTCGGCAGCTTCCTGACTCACCACGCCCGTTATCTCACTCGATTCATACACCTTCGGCAGAATGGAAAAATCAATACCAAGCGCTTCCGCCATTCCGGCGGACCAACGCCGGTGAACCACATCAAACAGCGCGGTGCCGCTGGCGTCGGAAACTTCGGTTGCAAATTCGCCAGTCAGCTTGAACCGAATATAATCTTTCGGCAGCAGCAGATGACGCGCCCGTTCATAATTGGACGGCTCCTCGTCGCGCACCCACAACAGCTTCGGAAGCGTAAAGCCGGTCAGAACCGGATTAGCGATAAAGGCAAGCACCTGCTCGCGCCCGACCGCAGCATTAATGGCATCCACCTGCTTTTGGCTGCGCTGGTCGCACCAGATTAACGCCGGGCGTATCACCTGCTGTTTTTCATTCAACAGCACCAAACCGTGCATCTGGCCGGTTAATCCGATTCCCCGCACCGCCTCGCCGGAACTATTGGCGGCCTTTAGAACACCCTGAATGGCTTCCTGGGCGGCGCGCCACCAGTCGTCAGGATGTTGTTCCGCCCATAAGGGGCGAGCCATTGTCATGTCTTCATGCAGCGCCGTATAGGAATAACGAACCGTTCCTGCACCATCCACCAGCAGCGCGCGCGAGCCGCCGGTGCCGATATCGAGACCAAGCCAATACATTAAACCGTTTGTCCTTTATACGCCTGTTCCACCGAAAGAGCGCCGCGCTGCAGCGGCAGATAAGCCGCTCCGATTAACCCGGCCTCATTGCCGAGCGTTCCTTTTTCAATGCGCGTTCCGGTCCGGCTGAACGTGTAGGATCGGGTTTGAATTTCCTCCATCATAGGCGGATAAAAAAGATCCCAAGCGGCCAGCACTCCGCCGCTTAACAGATACAAGGGGAAATTAAAAACGTTAATCATGTTAGCCAGTGCAATGCCGAGTGCGCGGCCCATTGATCTGAAACACTGTCGCGCTCGCGTATTGCCGCCCACCGCAAGTTTATAAACATCTTCCGCCGTCATATCTTCGCCCAACTGCAGCATACGCGCCATTGCGATAATGGCGGTAGCGGAAGCGTGTTTTTCCAGGCAGCCGCTGTTGCCGCAGCCGCAAGGATTGCCTTCCGGGATTACCGTCATATGCCCGAACTCTCCGGCCATGCCCAGGTAACCCCGCAGAATCCGCCCGCCCACAATAATTCCGCCGCCGATGCCGGTGCCGAGCGTCAACAACACCAATTCGTCCACGCCGCGTCCCGCGCCCATCCATTGCTCGCCCAATGCCGCAGCATTCGCGTCATTTTCCAGGATAACGGTCGTGTTCAGATGCTTTTGCAATTCGTCGCGCACGGAAAATCCGGTAAAGCTCGGCAGATTGGCTGATCCGATTACCACGCCGGTATCGGCTTCGATATAACCGGGAATGCCGACGCCCACTCCTTGCAAGCCGTCCGCGCCCACCTGATCGCGCACAGTCTGAATGGCGGCTGCCATGTCGTTGATGATGAGGTCGCGGCTGCCCGCATAATGCGTGTGGCTGGATATCTTATCAATTATCTGGCCGGTTTCGCTGACCGCCGCCGCGCGAAGATTTGTTCCACCCAGGTCAACGCCGATCGAATACGCTTGCATGCGGTGGAATGATAACAAATCGGAACGCCGGATTGAGCAGAAAAGCGCGGCGTAACAGAACTGTTACTTTGAACACTTATAACAGTTTAACTGGTGGCGCTGCTTTGAAGAACGCGCCGCAAATCTACCGCCTGCACAGGCCGGCTCAGGTAAGCATCCGCCCCGGCGCTGAGAATTTTTTTTTCTTCCGCCAGCGTCGGCTTGGCCGTAAGGGCAATCAGCGAAGGGCGGGAAATTCCCTTGGCGCGGGAACGGATTTCCCGCACCAGCTCCAGGCTGTTCATGCCCGTTAGCTCCAGGTCAATCACAATCAAATCAAAAGCCGTTTGTTCCAGCAGTTCCAAAGCATCCGCTCCGGAAGGAACAGTGGTCACGGCGCAGCCTTGCCTTTCCAGATGCCGCATGCCGATTTTCAAATTCAGTTCGTTGCCTTCCACCAGCAGCACGCGAAGAGGCTGCAACTCAAGCGCAGTCCGGCGTGGATGGCCCACAGACGCTGGCGGCGTTTCCGGTTCGGATAAAGGAACAAAAAAGCTGAACGTGCTGCCGACGTCCACTTCGCTGTCGAGCGTCAGTTCGCCCTGCATCTGCGCCACCAAGCGGCTGCAGATAGATAGTCCTAAACCGGTGCCGCCGAACTTCCGGGTCGGGGAGCCGTCTACCTGCTGAAACGGCTCGAAAATCAGCGACCATTTTTCGCGGTGAATTCCTGGGCCGGTGTCCCGCACGCTGAAATGAATCCGATCTTTAAACTGCGCGGCAGGGTCGCGGAAAACCAGAATTTGAATACGCCCTTGTTCCGTAAATTTAGCCGCATTGTTGGCCAGACTGCTTAACACCTGCTGCAGGCGATCCGGGTCGCCCACCACCGCATCCGGCAGATCGTCCGCTACCAACACCCGAAACTCCAGTCCTTTTTTCCCTGCTACCATCGCCGGTGTTCCCACTGCTTTTTCCACGCACTCGCGCAGGGAAAATGGGATTTTCTGCAGCAGCAGCCGACCAGCCTGAAGTTTGGAGAAATCCAGAATATCGTTCAACAAGTACAGCAGGGATCGCGCCGATTGTTCCGCCAATCGCAGGTAATCGCGCTGTTCTTCGGTGAGCGGAGTTCCCAAAGCCAGGCTCGTCATGCCGAGCACGCCATGCAGCGGCGTTCGGATTTCATGGCTGATGTTGGCCAGAAACTCATCTTTCAAACGGTTGACGCGCTGCGCTTCCACCAGCAGATCTTCAATCTGCTTTTTCTGCTGTTCTACCGTAACTTTTTCCGTCCGGATCTCCGCCGTTCGCTGTTCCACCATCCGGGCCAGCAGATTCTTCTGCGTTACCAACACGCCGACGCGCCATCGCCAAACAGTCACAATTCCAAAAATCAGCAGCGCCGCCGCCGCCGCAATCATCCAGGGAGCTTGCCACCAGTAAGGTTCCACTTGAAACGAAACTTCAGCCGGATGCGTGATCCAGCCTCGTTCCGGGTGATATGCCTTGGCTTGAAAATGGTAAGTGCCCCAGCCTAGGTTCGGAAATACGGCTTCGCCATCGGTTTCATCAATCCATTGATTGCTTAAACCAAGCAAACGGTAGCGGAAACGCGCATGTTGCCGCTCGCTGAAGGAAAGCACGGAAAAGCGCAGCTTCACGGTAGCCCCGGCTGGAAGCGGTTTATTCAAGCGATTTGTTTCCACGCGGCTGCCGTCCACTTCCATATCAGTCATGGCGACGGCGGGAATTCCGGTCGGCGGAACTTCCTGGGAAACATCAAAATGGCTCAAACCGCGACTGGTGCCGATCCAGATGGAAGCATCGGTATCGGCAAAGAACGCATTGAAATTGGTGTTGGAGCCGATCAGCCCATCCTCAGTGCCGTAATGCCGCCAACCGTTTGGCTTCCACACGTCCACTCCGGCATCGGTGCCAACCCACACCCAGCCGCGCCGATCGCTTTCCACGAAATTAATGGCATCGCTCGTCAGATAATTCTTCTGCGTGAAATGCTCAATCCCTAAATGGCCATTTTCGTAGATCAGCCGCGAAACTCCCAGATTGGTGTTATAGCCGATCCAGATTCGTCCCCCGGCATCTTCCGTCATGAACGCCACCGCATCTTCCAGCAAACGATCGCGCCAGGTAAACTTCTGCCATTTTTCCTGATCTTTCAAAAATAAGCCGGCCAGGGTTGCCGCCCAGGTCCGGCCCTGCCGGTCGATCAATACCCGGTAAACCGATCCTTCTTTGGTTTCCGGCGCAAAGCTTTCCAGCGCAGTCCAACGCCGGAAATGCCAGCCGGTAACTGTGTTTCCGCCCGCAACCGCACAAGTGCCGATGAAAACGCCTTGCCGTGTGTACACCCAGAGGTCCTTGCCGATCACGTCAAGCCCCACAATGCGCTGCCCTGAAAAACCTTCCGCCACCTCAATCACGCGCAGCTTGCCCGTAGCCGGATCAAGCGCGGCCAGTCCGTTATCAAGCGTGGCAATCCAGATTGTGCCGTCCAGGGTGGAGCGAACGGAGCGAATCTGGTTCAACCAGGGCGCTTTCCCAACCGATTTCAGTTTGGACCCGACCAGTTCGTTCAGCGCGCGCCGGGTTCCCACCCAAAGCCGGTTCTGCCCGTCGCGATGAATGGTTTCCACAATATGCCCGGATAAACCATCCTGTTCGCTGTAGCCTTCCCAGCCATGCGCCCCGGCCCATAACAACAAGCCTTGGCTGGCTGTGCCGATCCAGGGCTGGTCTTCTTTATCAGTCAGGGTGCAGCAGATCGGGTCGTCCGGCAGTCCATTTTTAACTCCCGCCCACCAGGAACCATCCACCCGCCGCAGACCCTCATCAGTCGGAATCACCAGCTCGCCAGCCGAATCCAGGCTCAGTTGATCGCTCCAGTTTCCGCTCGGCAGATGAGCAATGAACTGAAAGCGACTTCCTTCTTTTCGCATCATCCGAACGCTTTTACGGCTGCGTAGATACAGATCGCCGTGGCGGTCCCGCGCCATGCCATTCCATTCTTCATCGCTCGGCAATCCTTCGGCGGTTGAATAACGCTTTAACTGCCCGTTATTTAGATTCCACAGTGAATCGGAAGCCGTGAACCAAAGCTGGGTGTTATCCGGGTAAACGGTGCGCGTAGGAATGCGCGGCGCTCCCGTCACCGGCTCCACTTTCCAGAAGTCGCCGCCCCAGGTCGCTTCCAACAGTCCTTCAATAGCGGCAATGTAAACCACGCCTTTGGGGTCGGAAGCAATCGATTGCGCGTGAACCACGATCGGAGAATCCTGCCGAAGCGGTTTCCAGATGCCGTTCTGCAAAGTTACTAGACCAGCCGAAGTTCCCACCCAGAGCGTTTCGTTTTGGGATTCGGTGACGGCTTGTATCCAATTGCTCGGCAATCCTTGCGCGGTTGTGAACTTTGTAAAATTCTGCCCGTCAAAACGGAATAAGCCGTTTTCGGTGCCAATCCAAAGAAAGCCTTGCTTAGTTTGGGTAAGACAGCGAACAGAAAGATTTTTTAACCCTTCCAGTTGACCGAATTGTTTGAAAAGGTAATGTTGAGCATGCAGAAAAGGCGTGCTCAACCAGACGAAATAGGCTGCAAACAACAGCCGGAAACACTGCTTCTTCAAAACACTCATTTCACCGCTTTCCGCACTGTACCAGACTGGCGGTGTTTTCCAAGGCGATTCAAGTACTTACCGTGAGTTATGCTAGGCCGTAGTACGAGATGCCTTGTTTATTTGCAATTCTAGTGGTAGTGTTTCCCCGGGTGGCCATTGTTTTGCTCTACCTGCTGACAAACTTCTTTGCCCACGTTTACAGTTCCGTATTAATTCCAATACTTGGTTTTCTGTTTTTGCCGTTGACGTTGATTGTTTACACTTATTTCGTCAATTCGCATACCGTTTTAAACACCGCCTCATTTGTGATACTGTTTGTGGCCGTTATTATTGATCTGGGCTTGGTAGGCGGCGCGGCCAGAAGACGAAATTGACTTCGATAACAGGAACAATCCCGCTTCATCGCTACCGGGATTGCGCGTTAAACTCGCGTGTTTTCAGTCCTGAACGGTGTCTGGAGCGTGGGGACAGAGAGCGGTCAGGAGTGTGCTTAACAGCCACCGGAACAGCTTTGGCGCTGATTCCTGTAGCAATCTCTTCCAAAAAATCAAGAGATTGGGGAGTAGGGGCCACGAAAACCGCACCTTGTTGATACATTTCGTGCAGCAAGTGGTGTCCCTCAAGGTCGTACCCTTTGAGAGAAGAAATATCTACTACCAGTTGGCGCCAGAAAACGCTGGATTGCGAAGTTTGCCGGGCTGTTTCGAGCTGTTCAGTCAACTGTCCGCTCAAATAGCCGTTTACCTCTACCCGTAATTCTTCGCTGCCGTCATGTACGTGTAGGGTATCTGTTGTCATCCTCTGTAAAACCCGTTACTCTGAGCGTGAGACTCAGTCGTACTCTTTTTCGCTACTTCAATTATGAAGCTTTTTTTATAAGTTCGAAAGTTTTTTTGATTAAGTGTTTTTTCTTGTAATACTCTTGTTTGTTTCAAATAACTTCCACTCGCAAATTTTTGGCCTTAATGAGGCCCACTAAACCTAATGAGGCCCACTAAATTTGATTCAATGCAGTAGTGCTAAAGCATCACCCATAATTCTCGTAACAGGTTGATTTTCCAGCAGCCCGTAAACTACTAATTTGCCGTGCTGCGGTTGCGCGGATTTCGCAGGCGGCGAAAACGACGGCAGGTACACTTTCCCATTCGCCACCACTGGCGGACAGAATTTCGCAAACATGCCCAATCGGTCGCGGCTGCTGTTTTTCTCGCTATTCCATAATTCCTGTGATAAATCCGCCGCGCTGAAAGCCCGTAAAACTCCTTCTACGGTTCCATTATTGGCGTCGCCGCCTTTCGGAATGGACGCCCACACAACACTGCTGGCGGGCGCAGCAGCGTTGCTCGAAAGCGACAACATGCCGCCCGGCATGCTCATCATCGGCGACGGAAACGGGCTGCGGCCTGCCGAAACAAAACGCTTACCGTCAAAACGGTACACCCGCAGGTAATCTTCCTCAGCCCATAAGAAGATAAACAGATTATTGTTTGCATCGCGCCAAACTACCGGCGTACCGTGTATGTTGGCTGGCCGCCCGGAACCAACGCTGTTGGTGGCCGCCTGCCATTCCTGAACCAGATGCATATTAACGCGGTCCAGCAGGTAGCACTTGCCGTCTTTAGTGCAAGCCAGCATAAACGGCAGATCAGGCAATAATAAAGGACCGGTCGAAATATCCAGATCCAGATCGTTCATTTCACCGGCGTTGGCCGGAGTAAATGATTGCTTGACGCTCATCAGTTCGCCGGGGTAGAGTTGCAAAACGGATTGACCGAAGTTTCTGCCGCCGGTGCTGCCATTGCCGACCGCCGCGTAGATCACCGGAAAAGTGCCTTCGCGCGGCTCCGCCGATAGACCTGCGCCGCTTTGCCAGACTCCGCCTTGAATGCCGTCCGGAGTAGTGCAAAGCGCAGCGACTTGGTGTAAATGATGCGCATCGTAAGCCACAATCCAGCCGTGATAATTGAAGCGCGGTTCCCCATCGCCGTGCGCGCCGAGAGCAACGTAAAGAACACCGTCCTGCAAAAGAAGCGCGGTTCGGTTGAATAGCTTGCGCCCATCCATTGTGATTTTGCCGTCCGCATTACCCACGCCATTGCCTAAAGCGGTAGGGGAAATCGACAACGGGCTGCCGAGCTCGGTTTTCTGGCGTCCAGTGGCTAGATCGAATGCGAAAAGGCGACTCAGGTAAACTCCGCTCAGCTTGGTTTTCGCTACGGCGTAAATCGTGCTGCTGCTTTCATCAATCACCGGCGTGCTGACGATGCCCACATTATGCTCGAAATTCAGATACTCATCAGGAGCTTTTAAATCTGACACTTCCGCGCGAGGAACAGGCGCGCCGAACACTTCGCTGCCGACCTGCCAATAAGGATCGCCTTCCCCTGGTAGATCCGCATCAAAAGCATACAAGCGATTGTTGGTGGTCGCTACATAAACTACGTTTCGCAGTCCACGACCGGCGATGGGAACGCTCGTTTTAATTAAAGGCTGCGCATACACATCGCCGTCTACTTCACGCTCGAAAAGCTTGCCGAAAGTTTTGTTATTTACGTTCTGAGCCGTGAGTTTCTTTTCGCGCGTATTAGCTCCCGAACGCCAGTTGTCATAACGATTCGTAAGCACATCAACCGGTGAATCCGCATTGGAACCATCGTTTGAAAACAGCGGGATTGCGAACAAAAGACCAAGCAGGAAAACACTCCGTGCGGCCCAATTAGTTTGATTGCAGGAGCGCATTACAACAAAAGGCGCAAAGCAGAAAATTCTTGTAAGGATGAAACAGTTGTGCTTCGCATGTTGGGTAGTCGGCTTCTGTTTGTTTCGATGCGCCGTACAGCGTTGAAGTAGCAGGTTCCTCGCACCCTATTATTTCTTTACGGAAGCGTTCATAAAAAAAGGAAACTTGACGAGAATCGCCAAGTTTCCTTTTTGGAGACCACAACTTAAAAAGAAATTATGGGTTAGAAGGAGTTCCCGGGTCACCGGCAGCAGGAAGGTCAGCGGCATCAATGAATTCTTTGCCGAATAATGTTCCGTTGCCTAGTACCAGGTTATAACCTGCGTGTGTGTGATAAAAGCCGTTGAAACCGGGAACGCCGGTGCGGAAATAATTCACTGGAGCAGTGCCGTTAAACTGAGACTGCGCCAGTCGGTAGATGACGTAATTGACATTGCCAATGCGGCCCGGCACATACTGTTCTCTTAAGGCGAGTAGTCCCGCAAAATCCGGCGCAGAAGCGCTGGTACCGATCACGCCGTACAGATTGCCGCCTGCATAAACGTAATCGTAGCTGCGATCCGGTCCGCAAGGTTGGTAAGAGCCGACCGGGCAGCCGCCCATATGCAGGGAAAGATCGGGAACAGTGCGGTATTTAGCGGAGCCGGTTCGGACTAGTTGCTGGTAGTCAGGCTTCGGGAAAATTACGCTTTTGCCGCCGCCCGAACCCCAATAGCCGGCAGCAATCAGATTGCCGAAGTTGTAAGGATCTTCCGGTTCCAGCGGATCGCCATCCGCGTTTTCACGAATGTAGTTCGATTCCAAACTGCCTGGAACATAAGTGGTAATCAGATTGCTTCCGCCAACGCCCGTAACGCTGGGGCTGACCGCAGGCCATTCCACGCCCACCTGATACGTTCCTGTGACCTGGGGCGGATTCTGGGGAGTGGTTGTGAAATACTCTACCGGTGGCAAGTCCAGCGCGCCATTGTCGCCGGAACTGGCCACGAATGTGATGCCCTGGGCATTACCTTGTTTGAACAATGATTCATACACCTGCAGAATGCCTGTAAAGTCCTGGCCATTGTTGTAATCCGGGCCATATGTAGCTTCCGGGCCGCCAAAGGATGAGCTGACAATATCAGCCTGGTTTTCTTCTACGATCTGAAGATAACCGGCAATAATAGCCTGGTCCGACAAATCGGGAATATTGTACAGATATAACGTTGCGTCCGGCGCCATGCCGCCCGTTTGTTGCAGGTCGAGCGAAACTTCCACCGAGCCGCCGTTATTGTTTACATCAAAGGCTGCGCCGCCCAGCACCGGGCGTCTCACTACCACGGGAGGTTTCAAACCTTCGTGGCCGAAATACAACTGCATGTCAGTATCGTTATAGTCGGAAGACATCAAAATGCCGATATTGACACCTTTTCCGGTTAGCGATTGATAAGAAGGGAAACCGTAAGCTTGCTTCAAATCAGTGAACCAGTATCCGCCTTTGGGGCTTTTCCGGTTCTCGGGTTCGCTTACCGGCTTAGCATGGGAATAAACTCGATTGCGTATCACCGGCGAGAAATGAACAACCTGGGCTCCCGTCTGGGTGAGAGCGGCGGGAAGCGTGAGCGCATTGCTGCTGATCAGTTTCCGGCTTCCCCGCGCCGATACGCCATTCATAATCGATGTCGCAAACGCGTTTTCCACGTTGCTCACCGTGCCTTCCACATGAACGCCGTGGCTGTGCGTTCTGGTCACGTTCAACCCATAACGCTTTAACGCTTCTGTAACTCGGGCCACGTCGGCTGTTCGAGGGCCGAATCGAGCATTAAACTGTTGCGGAGTGAGCCATTTGTGATAGTTGGCTGAACCCGGTGTATGCAGGGAAACCAGAAGCTGGTCAAGCTCAACAGTGTGTTGAAGCGGCATATACACTTCAAACTCCACCGTCTGGTTCGCAGCAGCGCGCCCATTTACCCTGTATTTTTCCAGAGCGAATGCTTGTCCTGCTACTAGTAATGAGAGCAACGCGCTGAAACCGAAGCGCGCCGGAAACGAAGAAAGCTTCAATCGATCCTCCTTGTGAAGTATCAGACTCAGTGAAGTGACGAACTTAAAACAACAAGCGATTTGTAGGACGAAGATCCCGCTCAGAGTAACACAGAAAAACGAGGAAAACCAAGGTGGTATCCCTTCCCAGAACGAAACAGAATAATTGCTAGGACGTATTAACGCCGCTTTAACGTGAGTGGCTCGTTATTTCGTGTAGTGTTTGCCGCAACCACGTTCATCTTTAATGATCTTCCCGAGCCGCAAGAACATCGCCATGTTCGAATCAGAATCTAGTTTGCTGGCCGGTTTCTTTCGCGCTCATCAAGCGCTTCACATCTTCCAGTTCGCGTTTTAAGCGGCTGGAACGGCGCACCAGCGTGAACACGTAAAAGAACACAATCAGCCACGCCGCCAGAAAGCCATAGAACATGAACAAAAAGTTTCGCGCGTCCATTATTTGGTTGTCTCCTTTTAAGCGTGCGCTAGTCGGCGCATAGCATCAATCTCGCGTTCTGTTTCTTCCTGCTTCGTTCGCACCAGCACGATCGCTGCTGCAATCAGCAGAAACGCGAAAACATTGCGGTAGACCATTGCTTCCATCGACGGGTCAATCGCGCCGCCTCCGGTTCTGATGCTTAACACCGGGCCGGGATGCTGCGTGCGAAACCATTCAATCGACTTCCACACAATCACAATATCGACGCATCCGAAGATTGACATGGCCGCGGAAAGCCGGGCGCGCTGCGTCGGCTCATCAATCGATCGGCGCAGCAGCAGATAGCCGCAGTAAATCAGCAGGCACACGAACATGGAGGTGAGCCGGTAATCCCAGGTCCACCAGATGCCCCAGATGATCCGGGCCCAGATGCTGCCCGTGACCACATTCACAAAGGCAAAAACCAGCGCCACTTCGTTCACCGAAGCGGCAATGGAGTCAAACGCCAGATTTTTCGTCGACAAGTAACCGATGCTCAACAGCAAGCCGGTGAAGAACCCGGTGAAGCAGGTGATCGCCGCCGGAAGATGCAGAAAAAAGATTCGATAAATTGCCCCCTGGGCCGCTTCATCCGGCAGCACGTTCAGGATCTGGTACAAATTCACAAAGAAAAACAAACCACCTGCTGCCAGCAGCGCATAAGTTAATTTGTCACGCATAGAAAAACTCTTTCTCTTCTAGTTCACCAAAATCGTTTCGGCCAAGGCGATTGCGAGTGATGTAAAGATGATGTCAAACACAATTAGCACGCGCAACCACAAATATCCGTTGCTGCCCCAGCCCTCGATTGTTAATGCGTAGTTCGTTAGTTCAATGGCGCTGATCAGCAGCGGAATCAGCAGGGGATAAATCACCACCGGCAGCATGATTTCCCGCAAACGCAGATTCACCGTAAGCGCCCCGAACACCGAGCCCACAATCGAAACGCCCCAAGTCCCTAGCAAACATGTTGTTCCAAGCTGCAACAGGTGCAGCACCCAGTTCACATTAAAAAAGATGCCAAACACAAACAAAGATACAGTTTCCACCAGCAGCAGCAAAACCAGGCTGGTTACGGCTTTGCCGATCACCAGGCTTCCAGCGGAAAGCGGGGACGCCAGCAGCACTTCCAGGCACTCGTTCGGCTGTTCGCGCGCAAAGCCGCGATTAAAAATCAACGCTCCGGCAAAAGTAAAACTCAGCCACAACAAGCCGCCCGCAATCGCCTTGGTTTCTTCCGCGCCGGGGTCGAAAGCAAAACTGAATAACACCAGGATCACCACCGCAAAGGCCGCCGCCGAGTTCAACGATTCTTTGGTGCGAAACTCAATCGCCAGATCCTTGCGGGCCACTGCCCACGCTTGTTGCAGCGGGTTCATCGGGAAGCTTAAACGCCGCCTAATTCTGTGTATTCGCGGTACAACAGCGCCGGATCATCGAGCATAGCCTGGGTCCGCTCGCCTGCATAACGTAATTTACCCTGCTCGATTAAAGCTACTTGCGAAGCAATCACCATCGCTTCCCGAATCTGGTGCGTGGAAAACAGAATAGTTGTTCCGCGATTTCGCGCTTCCTGCAAAAGCTCGCTCAACATTTTGATGGCGCGGTCATCGAGCGAGGTAAACGGCTCGTCCAGTAAGAGCAATTTCGGTTCCGACAAAAACGTGCGGGCCAATGCTAGACGCTGGCGCATGCCCCGCGAATACTGCCGCACTGGAATATCGCTTACTCGCGCCAGGTCCACCCGTTCGAGCCATTCCTGAAGGTGTTGATCTAAATCAGTCCTACCCGCTGCCCGGGCAAAAAAGCGTAGGTTCTCGCGTGCGCTTAAGTCTTCATAAACACCGATGCCATGCCCGAGAAATCCGGTAGTTCGCCGTGCTTGATCGCTGCGCGGTTTTGCGCCGAAAACTGAAATGTCTCCTTTCTGATAAGGAGACAATCCCGCCAGCACTCGCAGCAAAGTTGTTTTGCCCGCGCCGTTACGACCCAGCAGAGCGCAAGAATCGCCTTCTCCGATCCGCAGCGTATAATCGCGAAGCGCCGGATAATCACCGTAATACTTCCAAACGCCTTCGAGAGCGATCACCGCAGACATGGTGGATTATCTCCCAATGTCGCGTACCGGCGAGGAACGGTAAAGCGTCACTAAGCCGGCTGTTAATGCGGCCAAAGCCAAACCAACCAGCCAGCCTAGATGCTGATACACCGGCGGATTTTTTTGTTCCACTTGTGGCCGGTCGGCATCATCGCCCGGGTCGGCAGCGCCACTGTTCAGACTGCCCACTCCGGTTACATTAATGGCGTAAGCGGGTTTCAGCAGATCATAAATAGTGGCCTGTGTTTGCGGTTCCTGGCCGAGGGATTTGATGTCTGAGCTTTCCATCGTCACTCCGGCAGGCGCAACAAAACGCACCGGGCCGTCAGGCTGGCCTTTGATGTTGACTACTCGTCCTCGCAGAACCGAAGGCGAACCCATCGGCAGAAGATAACTTAAGTTAAACTGCGTTTCCCCAGGCTTCACCGGGTAGTCAACTTTATAAACGTCATCTTCTTTGGTTTTTTCGGCAGACCGGGGCAGCGGCATTCCGCTCGGCCCTTGCACTTGCACGCGCACTTGCCCGTTTGCTGCCGGCGGCAGAAAGAAACGCGCCCCGCCCAGATTGGAATCGGCAAACGTCAGGTTGCTGCCATTTTGAACAATGATGGTTTCGTTCACCAGCGTCTGGCCTTCGTTCGGCTGCACCACAATCATGTGCTGCGTAATGCGCGCTTCCGCCGGGGACTTGGTTGCGTTAAATACTTTTACATCCACGCCGGAGGTCGGCACATTCGGTGTTAACAGCGTGTTGTAAGTGACGCCCTGATACTGCGCTTGCAACAACTGCGGTCCGCCGCCCGGCTGGTCCTGATCAAAATGAAAATGGCCCTGCGCATCGCTCGCGGTCTGCCCGAGCGTTTGCATTCCTTGTTGACCAGGTTTCACTAGCGTAATGGAAACTGCGGGTTGCACCAGGCCGGTTGTGCCGTTCGTCACCGTGCCGTCAATTGCGGCAAACAAGTAAGGAGAGGTTGCCAGTAGTGCCAAAAACAAAACGGTTCTACTCATGCCATCGCCTTCCCGCATTCGCCGCAGAAGCGCATGGTTGTTGAAAATTTGGCTCCGCAATGCGGGCATTTCTTGGTAGCGTCGGCCGCTTTCGTCTTAGCAGTCGGCGCTGTTTGCTTGGTAGTTAAACCAAGGCGCTTGGTGGTTTCTTCCATGTCCGCTAAAACACCGGCCAGTTCTTTTTGCAGAACCAGCTTTGTGCGCTGGTAATCGGCATCGGAAAGTTTGCCGAGCCGGTATTCAAACTGAAGATCGCGGAGATTGTCGTAAATAGCAGCTTTGCGGTCTTCTAGATGCTGCAACGGAGAAACCGGCACCGGCGCGGGAATATCTTGCGGACGAACAAACAATGTATACAAGAGAATGCCAACGACCAGCGCGGCGGCCAGAACAATAATCATCTCCTTGCGTTCGGCCTGTTCCCCTGTTGAGCGTCCTCCGGCTCTCCTAACTCTGAATCGATCTGGTCGCGAAAACGATCGAGCACAGCCCGATCCACATCATTCACCGGCACTGCTTCTTGCTGACTGTTACGGCGCACCCACCAGGAATAAACTAAAAAGCCCCCGAACAAAGCCGCACCCGGCATCAGCCAGGTCAACAAGCCCCAGCCCTCGCCGGGAGGCGCAGCTAAAGCCACTACGCCTGCTTCCTTTACGATGGCATTCAGAATATTGGCATCGCTTTGGCCCTGCTCCTGCGCGGCTTTAATCCGCGCCCGCATCGGCTCGGTGTAATGGCAGCGGATCATGGGACAAGTTGCCACCGTATTGCGGCAAGTACCACAGCGGCAGGCCAGCTTTTCGCCTACTCGCGCCACGCCTGGAGTTAACAAGGTAGTGGGGTCCTGCTCCTGCGCCGGCAGAACAATAATTGTGAAAAGAAAAGCGGCGAAAAGTTTAAGATTCCACCGTTGCAGGTTTTTGAGCAAGTCCAACCACCTCCGTGCGTGCGTACTGATAACGCACTTTGCTGGGAATCAAACAAATAATCGTACCGAACAGAACAATCCAGAAGCCGATCCAGATCCAGGACACGAGAGGGAACTGGTAGAACTGGAATGTCGCGCGTTTGCCGTCCGGCAGAACGCCGGCATAATTCAGATAAAGATCTTCATTCAACGCGCGGCGAATCGCCACCATCGAATTCTGCGATTGGCTCGCCTGGTAAAAGCGGATCTCCGGTTCCAGAGTAGAAATCTGCTTTCCATTGCGCGAAACGGCCATTACCGCATGGCTGTATTCATAATTATCGTTGCTGCTGTCGTTCACGCGAAGAAGCTTCAAGTCGTAATGGCCGAAGTGAACAGTCTGGCCTAGCCCCATGTTGTGGGTTTCGTGCAGATCAAACGCTGAGCCGGTAAAGCCAATAAAAATTGCTACCACGCCCAGATGAACCAGATAACCGCCGTAGCGCCGAGTGTTGCGCCAAGTGAGTTCCACCGCTGCTCGCGGCAGCGCGATTTTCTCTTTAGCTTGAATCGCGCGTGAGCCTTTCCAGAATTCCATCAGGATAGTCATCACCACAAATGAGCAAAGCGCAAACGATAACAAAGCCGTGGGATGGTGAATGCCGCTAGCCATCAAACCAGCCGCTACGCCGATGCCCACCAGCGTAGGCAGCATAAACGCCCGCCGTAAACTGTCCAGCGAACTGCGCCGCCAGGCGATCAACGGTCCGATGCCGGTTAACAACAGCAGAAACAAGCCAATCGGCACTTCCACGCGCAGGTAATACGGCGAATCAATCGTTTCCTTCTCATTGGTGAGCGCTTCCATGATTACCGGAAACAGCGTTCCCCAGAGAATCGCAAAACAGCTTGCCAGCAGAATCAGATTATTAAACAGGAAACTTGATTCACGCGACACCACGCTTTCCAGCTTTGCGTCGCTGCGCAGGAATTTCAGATTGCGAATAATAGCGTAAGCAATCAGCGCAATCGAGCAGAACAGAAACGAAGTGAAATACGGCTTAATCGGCGATTGCGCGAAAGCGTGAACGGATTGCACCAAACCGGTGCGGGTGAGCGTAGTGCCGAGAATACTGAGCAGAAACGTGGCGGACACCAGCACCATGTTCCACACTTTCATCATGCCCTTCTTTTCCTGCATCATCACGGAATGCAGAAAAGCGGTGGCACTGATCCAGGGCATCACGGACGCGTTCTCTACCGGGTCCCAGCCCCAGTAACCGCCCCAACCCAGAACCGAATAAGCCCAGCCCATGCCAAGCGTAATACCGGTAGTCTGGAACAGCCAGGTCACAATCGCCCAGCGCCGCGTGGTGTGAATCCAGCCTTCGCCCGGCTGCCGCGTAATCAGCGAAGCCATCGCAAACGCAAAGGGCACTACCGAGCCGACATAGCCCAAATACAACATCGGCGGGTGAATCGCCATCGTCCACCACTGCAAGAGCGGATCAAGGCCGCGCCCATCAGGAGTGCCAATAATCCCCTTACCCGACATGAACACTTGGAACGGACTAGCCAGAAACGTAATCAGGCTAGTGAAGAATGCTTCGGTGGTCATCAGAATGGCTACCACCCAAGGCATCATGTCGCGGAACTTGCGGCGGTTCGTATAGATCGCTAACGCAGAATAACCAGCCAGCAGCCACGCCCAAAGCAACAGCGAACCTTCCTGCCCGCCCCACCAGGCAGTGAATTTATACAAAGGCGACATCGCCCGGTTGCTGTGGTAAGACACATAAGACAGCCGGAAATCACCAGCCAGCAGCGCGTACACGAGCAAGCCGGAAGCAACTGTCAACAGCAGGAAAACACTGTAAACGGAACGCTCCGCGCTGATAACGAGGAACGGCCTTCGGCCATACTTTCCGGCGAGAGCGGCCACAACCGCAAAAACCGCCAGGCAGAAGGCGAGCAGAATAGAAAGCGCGCCCAGATTTTCCATGAATAATTCCTTTATCGAAGGGTTAAACTTAGCCAGCCGCAGGCGTTAGCACTGGAGCAGCTTTTTGCGTGACCTTGGTAGGTATCGCGGAAGGATGCGACAACTGTTGCGGCGGTTTTGCTTCGTATTTGGAAGCGCACTTGGCTTGAATCTTGCTTGCTTCAAAAACGCCATCGCTTCCCAACCGGCCATCAGCCATCGCCTGTGCTCCGGCTTTAAAAGTGTCAGGAAGCGGATCGGTGCCGCGATATACCACTTTCAACTCTTGCGGTCCTTGATGCAGAAGAAATGTTACTTCCGCGCCCGCTTTTACAATTGACCCGTCTTCCACATCGCCAGCTACCCGCAAACGTTTACCATGCCCGGCATTACCCATTTTTTGCAGTTCAGGAATGGTTTTGTAGTAAGTCTGCGTTTCGCTGACGCCGCCAACGGCGAGCCAGACGAGCGAACCCACAATCAGAGCCGTCAAAATGCCAAACTTCGCATACGCTTTCATAGATTCACCAGGAGCTTACTCCTAGTATAGATGCAGTTTGCCGTTTCAGGCATAGTATCAGTGTGTTAGGCGACCAAGCCGGCTACAAGATTCCGTGTTTCCGCATGGCTTAACATTTCGTTCAACGAAACAGCCACGGTTCCTTGTTTTCCGACTGCAATTCCAGCGGCGATGTTCGCCAGCTTCGTGCCGATTTCCAAAGGCAGTTTCGCGGCTAAACAAACGCCTAAAGCAGCCACGGCGGTATCGCCCGCGCCGACCACATCGAATACCTCTTGCGCAACGGTAGGGATGGTGAAGGGCGGCTGTTGCGGACGGAACAAGGTCATGCCGTCCGCGCCTCGCGTCACCAGCACCGAAGACCCATTCAACAGTGTTAAAAGCTGCTGACCGGCATTAAACAGATCGTCCTCGTTGTCAATTCTCAATCCGGCGGCCTGCCCGGCTTCTTTCAGATTGGGCGTGATTAAGGTGCAGCCGCGATATTTGGAATAATCCGTTCCTTTCGGATCCACAATCACTTCGCGTTTGTTAGCACAAACGAACCCAATCAGTTCCTGGCAGAATTGGGGCGAAAACAATCCTTTGCCGTAATCGGAAAGAATGCAAACGTCTGATTCTAATATTGTTTTCTGAAAACAAGCTTGCAACCTCGCTTGTTCTTCCGGTTCAATCGACGAACGGCTCTCGGTATCAAATCGAACGATCTGCTGTTGACCGGCTATTACCCTTGTTTTGCAGGTAGTGGGCCGACCGGGGCTGGAAACCAGCCAGCGGTGTTCAATACCAGCTTCTTCAAGAACTTGCCGGAGGATTTCGGCGGCGCGGTCTTCGCCGCAGAGCCCAACCAGCTTCACGTCGGCTTCCAGGCTTTTCACGTTCGCCGCGACGTTGGCCGCGCCGCCCGGCACATAGCGGCGATTTTGTACATCCACCACCGGAACAGGCGCTTCCGGGGAAATACGGTTTACGGTTCCGAACAGATACTCGTCGAGCATCAGATCGCCGATGACAACCACTTCGGCGGCAGTGAACAAGGAACGCAGACCGGCAGGAAACAAAGAAACAGTCTAGCAACCGGACCGGATTGCGCCGGGTCACGGTATCCTTATGGTTTGCACTCTTGGCCACCCAATCCAAATCGCTACTGAACCTGGCGCGCCGGGTTCCTCCGTCCGGCAACCGGACCATCGCGCAACTGGCGGAAGGGCCGGTTTGGAGCGAAGCGCAGCGCTGGTTTGCGCGTGAACGCCAGTGGATCAACGAGCAGCATCTCGCCATCTGCCGGATTCCGGCGCCTACCTTTTTTGAAGAGAAACGCGCCCGCTGGTTGGCCGAACAGTTGCGCCGCTACGGTTGGGACGCTGTGCTTGACCGGGCTGGAAACCTGGTCGCCATATGGCCGGATTCAATCGGCGAACCTTTACTGGCAGTAACAGCCCATCTGGACACGGTATTAGCTCCGCAGCGGCCCGAAGACATCAGCGTTGGTCCGGATGGCCGGTTTCATGGTCCGGGCGTTTCCGATAACGGGTCCGGTTTAACTACATTAATCGCCTTGGCTCGCCTTCTTTCCGAACGCCCGGAACTGCACAAACTGGCTTCTTCGCTGTTGATTGTGGCGAACGTGGGCGAAGAAGGCGAAGGCAACCTGAGCGGCATGAGATTTCTTTGCCGCCAATCAAATCTAATGGAGCGCGTCCGCTCGTTTCTGGTGCTGGATGGCCCATCGCTCGAACACATCACCGCCCAAGCTTTATCGAGCCGCCGTTATGAAATTATCGTGCAAGGCCCCGGCGGGCATAGCTGGAACGACCAGGGAACCGCGAATCCGGTTCATGCGTTGAGCCATGCGGTGAGCCTGTTTGTGCAAGCGGCGGAAAACCGCAACGAAGCGGGCCTGCCCCGGTTTTCTTATAATTTTGGCATTATTGAAGGCGGCGCCAGCGTAAACTCAATTCCTGCCAAAGCTTTGGCAAAACTTGACTTGCGCTCGGAAGATGGCGAAATTCTGGAAGAATTGGCCGGTCTGCTCACAAATTCCGTTGAACGCGCCCTGGAAGGGGAAAACAAACGCGCTCGCGCTTCCCGGATTTCCGGCAAGATCCGTGAGCTGGGAGCGCGGCCGGGCGGCAAGCTGGACCCTAACTCCTTGCTGCTGCGAGCGGTACAAAGTACTGACAGTTATCTGCAAATCCGATCAAGGATCAACTGCGCTTCCACTGACGCTAACATTCCGCTTTCGCTTGGACTGCCTGCTGTTTCGGTGGGAACCGGCGGACAGGGCGGCGGCGCACACACTACCCAGGAATGGTTTCACCCGGAAGGCCGCGAACTCGGTTTGCGCAGAATTCTGCTCATCCTCGCGGTTCTGGGAACTGAACTCAGCGACGGAGAAACTCCTCCCACGGTTTAATCGTTCGTGACTACCACCACCACAATCAAAGAAGCGGCGGTGGCTCGCTGGCAGGCCGATCTTGCGTTGGCTATTGTGGCGTTGATCTGGGGTACGACGTTTGTGGTGGTGAAATCCGCGCTGCTGGAAATTTCCACCGTTTATTTTTTGGCAATCCGGTTCGGGTTGGCGTCGCTCTGCATGGCGCTATTGTTTTTTCGCTCCTTTCAACGCTCCACCGCTCCACAAGTGCTAGCTGGGCTGCGGGGCGGCGCGCTGGCCGGTGTTTTTCTGTGGACCGGCTACATTCTGCAAACTTACGGCTTGAAATACACAACTGCCGGGAAATCGGGTTTTTTGACCGGTTTGTATATTGTGCTGGTGCCGCTGATCAGCGCCGTGGTGTATCGCCGGATGCCGCAGATCTCAGAACTTGGCGGCATTCTGCTGGCTACTGCCGGTTTGGTTCTGCTGGCCGCGCCCACGCTGGAACTGCGCGTCAACACCGGCGACCTGCTCACTTTAGGGTGCGCGCTGGCGTTTGCGTTTCACCTGTTGGTGCTCGGCTATTATTCTCAGCGTGAACAGTTTGAGGCAGTAGCTTTGGGGCAGATTGTGAGCGCGGCAGTTCTTTCCGCCTTGTCATTACTCGTGGAGCCGCCGCGAGTTTTCTGGTCAGGAAAAGTGGTTTTTGCACTGTTCTTGACCAGCGTATTTGCCACCGCGCTGGCGTTCGCGCTGCAAACCTGGGGCCAGCAGTTTACCTCGGCTTCCCGGGCCGCGCTGATCTTCGCATTGGAGCCAGTGTTTTCACTTGTGACCGCAGTGACGCTCGGCGGCGAAGCCTTCACGCGCTTGTCGCTGGTAGGCGGCGCTCTTATCCTAGGCGGAATTCTGCTGGTGGAATTGAAGCCCTTGGCGCGGCGTTAACATCAGATGAAAAGTCTGGTGTCATGAGATGTCTCACAGTAAATCTTGACTAAGAATACCTATACTGAAATTAGCCGCATTCGGAAAGGTTGTCTCGCCATGTCGTTCCTGGAAAAGATGAAGCAGCAGAAGCTGTTAAGCGTTGTGCTGTTGTTATGCACTTTAATTTTGGGCATTGTTCTGGGAACGCTGATTAATACCGGTGTCCGAGCGGCTAAGGACGGCTCTGCGGTTGCTCCCGATGCTACCCCGATCACAATTCCGCAGGTGGTTGCCACGGGTAATGAATTCAGTAAATTAGCCAAAAAACTGGAGCCTTCGGTGGTTTACATCCATTCCGATTATCTGGTGAAACCGGAAGCGCACGGCAAGAAAGCCCCGGACGAGGACGAAGACCAAGGCTCCGAGCCTGCGCCGAAAGACCCCCAGGACATGTTGCGCAAATTTTTTGGCGGCCAAGGGCAAGGACAGTCCGCCAAACCGTTCCGGCAGGAAGGCAGCGGCACCGGTTTTATTCTGGACAAGAACGGCTACATTCTTACCAATAATCATGTGGTAGATAAAGCAGATCGTATCAAAGTCCGGTTGATCAATGACGATACCGAGTACCGCGCTCATGTAGTAGGTGTCGACCCGGAAAGCGATTTAGCGGTAATTAAGGTCGATTCCAAGCGCCAACTGCCGCCGGTTCAGGTAGCTAATTCCGACGGCGTGGAAGTAGGTGATTGGGCAGTGGCTATTGGTGCGCCGTTTGGTTTAGAAACCACGGTGACTGCCGGCATCGTCAGCGCCACTGGTCGGGACCTGCCGAATCTTAGATCGCAACAACAGTTTCAACACTTTATTCAAACCGACGCCGCCATCAATCCGGGCAATAGCGGAGGGCCGCTGTTGAATATTCGCGGCGAAGTGATCGGCATCAATACTCTGATTGCTACCAGCAGCGGAGCCTACGAAGGCATCGGCTTTGCCTTGCCCTCCAATACGGCGGTTCGCGTTTACAACGACATTATCCGGTATGGCCGGGTGGTGCGCGGTTCTATCGGTATTCAGTGGAATCAGGGCGACAGCAAAGACACGCTGCTTGCGTTCGGCCTGGATCATGGCGTGATTGTGGAAAAAGCACCAGGTGACAAACCCGCCGGAAAAGCGGGAATCAAAGAAGGCGACGTGGTGCTGGCTCTCAATGACCATCCGGTAAAGGATGGAACCGACCTGGTGAGCCGCGTGGCGGATATGCATATTGGCGAAACTGCCCAATTGACGGTGGACCGGGACGGCAAGCGCATGGATTTCAAAGTGCCGATTGCGGAACGAAGCCAGGTGTGGAAAGAACAACCGCAGTTTGCCAAACAGCAGGAAGCACCGGAAGCCCAGGGAAAAGCTGTGCAGGCCAAGTTCGGCATCGGCATCAGCCGTTTAAGCGACGCGGAGCGCAAAAAAGCCGAACTGGAAGCGAAAACCGGCGTGAAGGTAGCGAGCGTGGACCCTGGATCGTTTGCGGAAGACATCGGACTTCAGGAAGGCGACATTATTCTGGCAATTAACCGCCAGGATGTAGGATTGCCTGAAGATGTGCTGCACATTCAGCAAACCTTGAAACCGGGCCAGCCGGTGGCATTCCGAGTAATTCGTAGCTTGGGGCAGGGCAGCGCGCGCCAGTCGGCCCGGCTGTATGTTTCCGGTAGGCTGCCGTTGGAATAAATGATCTGTTGTGTAGCATCGGATTGATAAAATTTTGGTGGCAGGTGCATGAAGTTTTCGGTTGTTGCGCTTTTTCTGTTGCCCGTATGCGTTGTGGCGACGACGACGAAAAAGCCGTTGCACTCCGCTGTTACCCGTAAGCATTCTGCGGCGGCGGTAGATAAGGGAACCGGCGCGGCGCGGAAAACCGCCTCTACCGGTGTTCGTGGAAAGCGAAGCCGTTATGCGGCGACGAAGCGCAAACCTCCGGCATCGTCTTATCAAACCCATCCCACCCCGGAGCGGTATCAGGAAATACAACAAGCGCTGGCGGACAAAGGTTATTACAAAGGCGCGGTGAACGGGCAGTGGGGCGACGATTCCACCGCCGCGCTGCAAAAGTTCCAAACCGATCACCAGTTGTACAACGACGGAAAAATCAGTTCACTCAGCCTGATTCAGTTAGGCTTAGGACCAAAGCACGATGGCGCGGCAGTTACCTCACCGGTGCCGTTGAATCCGGCTCCGCCGATGCCTGCGGTTACGGAAGAACCGGTGAACTCGCAGGCGACAGTTCCTCAATAAAGCGTTGGAGGCAGAACCGAAAATGATTATCGGCGTTCCCAAAGAAATTAAAGATCATGAAACTCGCGTGGGCTGTGTTCCGAGCATGGTGACTGCGCTCTGCGAGAACGGCCACCAAGTTCTAGTGGAATCCGGCGCGGGCGCAGGCAGTTCCATTACCGATCAGGAATACCGCGAAGCAGGCGCGCAGTTAGTGAGCAGCGCGGCGGAAGTTTGGAGCCAAGCGGATTTAATTATCAAAGTGAAGGAGCCGCAGCCGTCGGAATATGGCTTTTTTCGACCCGACCTGATCTTATTCACTTATCTGCATCTGGCTCCTTTGCCGGAGTTGACCGACGCGCTGCTGCGTTCGCGCGTGAACGCGGTGGCTTATGAAACGATTCGGGAAAAGGATGGATCGCTGCCGCTATTGACGCCGATGAGCGAAGTAGCCGGGCGCATGGCCGTGCAGGTGGGGGCACAATACCTGGAAAAACCTAATGGCGGGCGCGGCATTCTGGTCGGCGGCGTGCCGGGAGTTGCTCCGGCGAACGTAGTGGTTCTAGGCGGAGGAGTAGTCGGCCACAACGCAATTAAAATGGCCTGCGGCCTGGGCGCGAATGTCACTGTAGTGGATCGGAACCTGAACCGGCTGCGGGAACTGGACGATATTTATTCCAGCGCAATTCTGACGCTGGCTTCAAACACTTACACCATTCGGGAAGCGGTGCGGGCGGCGGATCTGGTGATCGGCGCAGTGCTGATTCCGGGCGCTTCCGCGCCGAAGCTGGTTCGGCACGACATGATCAGCGCCATGCGCGAAGGCGCAGTGGTGGTGGACGTGGCAATTGACCAGGGCGGCTGCTTTGAAACTTCGCACGCGACCACGCACACTGATCCGATCTACTACGTCGATGGCGTGCTTCATTACTGTGTTTCGAACATGCCCGCCGCTGTTCCGCATACATCTACGTTTGCTTTAACAAACGCGACCGCGCCCTATCTGTTCACCCTAGCCAATAAAGGACTGCAATCGGCTTGCGAGCATAGTTCCGCCATCAGCGAAGGCGTGAATACGTATGAAGGAATGCTGACCTATGAGGGCGTAGCGGAATCACAGAACAAAAAATGGCGCGAACTGGCGGAAGTGATTTAAAGTTGCTCGCTTGCTTTTAGCGTTTGTAAACCGCGTAGAACAGCTTAATGGACTGGGAACCGGGCTTCACCCTTTCTGGCAAGTAGACGTAAGCATTTCGGCCTTTGGCGGTGTGTACGCAAAATTCTATGCCCGGTCCAAGTCCTGTTAGATTGAAGCGTTCGTGGTCCCAGGAAGAAAGCGCGCAGGTTTTCGCTGGCGGGGGATTAACCACCAATCCAACGTTTAGAGATGGTTTCAAGTAGAAGAAATCCTGCTCGCTGATGAGCGAGAAATCCACTTTCGAATAGTGTTTCTCTGGATCGGTGCAAACAGTTTTACCGTGTTCCAGATCCACGCCGCAGTTGCGTTCAAGTGTTATCGTTCTTCGCTTGGATGAGGGCGGATCTACGGAACTTAAACCAAAGCTGTCGCACATAATATCGGGCGAATCGCAACTCAAGAAGGAAAGGAGCAGCGTTCCCATTTCTTTATGACCCGTTGCTGGAATCGTGACATTCACCAGCTTGAAACGGAAACCATGCAGCCAGATGCCGAGCAGCGCATCCCCAGGCGGAACTGTGTTCCGCGTGAACAACCCCGCTGCATCCGTTCTCGTTTGAGCGATCTCCTGCCGGAGCGGGCTGGAAAGCAGACGAACTTCCGCATCGGCAAGCGGATTATTAACCGGATCGGTAACACGTCCGGAAATCTGAGCCATTACTTTCTGGACAGCAGTAATAGCAAAGGTGCAAAGAATAAGCCGAGAGAACATCAACCAAGTTGGATCTTCATTTTACAATCATCGGAAACTCGGGCCTGACTTAGCCTTTAGCCAAAAGCACTGATAGGGCAATTTTAATCTGGTATTCGGTAAACTGTCGCTTCAGGTGTCATCTTCGGCACATTACTTGAGAAAACCACATTGCGCGTTTCAGGTGCGCTGCTAGGTTCAAAGACAATCAATCTCAGGTTTTCGATTAATTTCCAAGGTAAGGGCCTGTAATCCGGCTTCAATATCTTCCATGCGGCTTTTGCCGCGCCAGTGCCGTTTAGTTGGAAAATTAATTATGTACTTGGGATTACTCAGCTTATGGTTCTCAAAGACAAACAGGCGGCCCGGTTGAACTTCCTCACGAGCGCATGCCTGCTTATAAGCTTTGAAGTTTTCCGGGAATGCATTCTTAAATTGTAGAGCAATGCCACGGCCCATAATGCCTACGCAGTTGACGGTATTAACAAGCGCTTCAGCATCTTCAGCAAGAATGTCTCCTGTCTTGTACTCGACATATAGACTTCCTTCTCAAAAGTACCAATCAGTTCGAATTTCAATAACGGGCCTGTGCCGTGCATCACCTAAAGCTGTATGGGCACGTTGGGCAATCTCACTTGAATGGACGCCAATCCGACTAACCATCTGCCAAGGAAATGAATCATGTAAAAGAAATTCTGCCTGTTTGCCTTCTTTGATGC
This sequence comes from uncultured Bryobacteraceae bacterium, assembly GCA_964247975.1. Taxonomy (GTDB): domain Bacteria; phylum Acidobacteriota; class Terriglobia; order Bryobacterales; family Bryobacteraceae; genus KBS-96. Next base: position 89,502 of record CAXTWH010000007.1, read on the forward strand.
CGGGTGGCTTGAAATCAGCAGCAGCGATAGCCGGCCAATTTACCTCATTCAGATTGGATAAGCTTTTACGGAATTCAGTGTAACGAGCTCCCGCATTGGAAAGAGACAAAGCCCGACGCTTGTTAACTTTATTCGCTCACTCAACCACGATCCGCATATCAGCTTCTAAGTGAACAACCGCATTTTGGCCGCCCCGATAGACAAGTTCAGGGTTGCACATATAAATCAAACAAGTATGACCGAACGGGAACAAAAATAGGATGGGATGTAGCACCGACACAGTCACCCGGATGGCAATTGACTGGAAAAGATAACTTTCTTTGCTTAATGTGTGACGCGACGATCATTTTGGTTGGTCGGCTTCTGGCAATCATATCGGCATCAGAAACAAGTCCTTCGTTGATGATTGAAGGCAAGTTATCAACGTGAGTAGTATGATAAATCCTCGGCTTTTCAGGAAGAGTGAATATGTTTCAATGCTAGTTTAAGTTTCTGCGCATAGTTATACAAAACTTAATCAAACAAAAAAGGAGGACCGGTGTACCGGTCCTCCTTTTTTCAACAACTACCGAAACAATCTACTGTCTGCTAGCGCGGATCACTTCCGAATGCGATTTCATTTTGGCGAGCAGATCGCTGGCTTTCGGCAGCGCGTCCATCGCTTTAATTACTTCCGCATCTTCAGAAACCTGAAGTTTTTTGGAATCATCCAAACTGAACGCGGTGATGTACATTTCCTGTTGTAGGCGATTTCGCAGCCATTCGTGGTTAGCGGTCCAGTCTGCTTCAGAAAACTGTAAACCCTGTTTCATCAGGTAATCATGGAAACTGTTCATCAGCTTTTCATCAGGAGCCCATCCTTTGGGCAGCGTCGCTTCTTTGCTGCCGAAGTACTGAGCCGTAAACGTGAAGAATGGATTCTTGCGCAGCACGGAAACCTGGAAAGGATTCGGCTTCGGCGCTTCGTATTTTTCGTCAGGAGCAATGCCGCCGCCGCCATACACCGTCCGGCCCAAGTCGGTTTGCTTTACATCGTGGGTGTCTTTGGCATCGCCACGCCGTCCATAGTAATAATCCAAGAACGACATTTTTGAATAATCGCGCTGAATCAAACGGCCGCTCGGCGTGTAATAGTGTTGCGTGGTAAGCGCCAAACCGGTGTTGTCGCTTAACGGGAACACGGTCTGCACCAAACCTTTGCCGAACGTGGTGTCACCCAGAATCCAACCCCGGTCATGATCCTGCAAAGCGCCGCTCACAATTTCCGCTGCCGATGCGGTGTAGCGATCTGTAATTGCCACAATCGGGTAATTCAAACCGTACTGGCTGCCATGCGCCAGATAAGGCTTCTCGTTGTAAGCGCGGCCCCGGTGGGACACCACCACTTGGCCCCGCTGCAGCCAACGACCGGCAACCGCAACCGCTTCCTGCAACAATCCGCCCGGATCGCCGCGCAGGTCCAGAATCAGACCCCCCGAAAGGTTCTGTTCGCCCAGTTTTTTCAGGTCGGCTTCCAGTTCTTCGCTGGTGGTTTCCGTGAACTGCGTGATGTTGATGTAGGCAATGCCCGGCTTCAGCCAGAATGCGGCATCAATGCTGTCGCGGCGCACTTCATCGCGAATGACATTAAACGTGATCGGCTTTTCCACGCCTTCGCGCTGCACCACAATCTGCACTTTCGTGCTGCGCGGGCCTTTTAAAAGCTCGGCCACTTCCGGCGTGGTCAGGTTATCCACCCGCTTGTCGTTGACGGCCATCAGCACATCGCCGGGGCGAATACCTGCTTTGTAAGCCGGCGAGCCGCCAAATGGCGCGATTACCATTGTTTTGCCGGTTTTCGGCTGCGGCCCGATCTGCATGCCGACGCCATAGTAACGGCCCTTCTGTTCTTCGCGCATGCTGGCGAAGTCTTTCGGGTCAAAGAAGTTGGAGTGCGGGTCCAAAGTTCGGAGCATACCTGGAATCGCACCCTTGTAAATGCCTTTATCGGGAGATACTTTGTCGGCTGAATTATCTTCAACCAAGTCGTAAACTTTCGAGAAAGAATTTAGGCTGGTGTTGACTTCCGCGTCGGAACCGGCAGCCGCCATAACAGGACTACCGGATTGACCGCTCGAACCGAGCAGTCCGCCAGCCAGGGCACAACCCAGAATAAAGATAGGAACAACAAAAAATGCGCGGCGCTGGGCTGCCATTAAACCTCCCCGGTTTTGCTTTCTCCAGTATAGACGGCAAACCGGCAGGAGAGTTTGGGAGAAGGATTGATTTTCCCAGAGAAATTGTCGAGAAGCGCCGGACTTTGGAGTTTTCCTCTGCAATGAATGAAAATTCAGCTAAACAAGAACCTTTACTAAGTCTTTATGGCCTGCTTATGACTTCTTCAGCCTTTTACCGGTAAGTTGAGGTTAATGATTGGTTAAAAACAGGAAAAACTGTTCAACCACTCTGAAGGAATAAGTCCATGATCGTCATGAAGTTTGGTGGATCGTCCGTAGCGTCGGCCGCCAACATCCGCCAAGTTGCTTCTATCGTTCAATCGCAGCTTGACCGTAATCCTGTAGTGGTGGTTTCGGCACTTGGAAAAACAACTGACAGGTTGTTGGACCTTCTTGCCAACGCCAGCCAGCGAAATACGCACGCTGTCTCGAAGTTGCAGGAAGAGTTGAAAGAATATCATTTCACTGTTGCTGAAGAACTCCTTCAAAAACAGGAATTACGGGAGATGGATGCATATTTACGGGCCGTTTTCCGCGACTTACATATACAAATGCTGGAAGTTTGCGAGGAAAATGCTCCTGTTACACCGGCTCTGCGGGACCAGGTGCTCAGCCTGGGAGAGCAGATTTCAAGCCGGATCGTCGCAGCCGGATTGCGGAGTTGCCAGATTAATACGGTTCACCAGGACGCCCGCAAGATTATTTTGACTGACCGTCACTTTACCCAGGCTACTCCCCAACAGTGGGAAACTTTGGCGAGAGTTCGGTGGACAATTCCGCAGATGGCCAAAAGTTCCGTGGTCGTAATTGGCGGTTTTATGGGTGCCACTGAACAGGGTGAAACCACTACCCTGGGCCGAGGCGGTTCCGACCTGACAGCCACGCTGATTGGCGCAGGAGTGAATGCCGAAGAAATCCAGATCTGGAAAGATGTGGATGGCATGATGACCTGCGACCCAAAACTGAAGGTAGGCTATTGTTTGAAACGGATTTCTTATCAGGAAGCAGAAGAATTGGCGCAGGCTGGCGCCAAAATTCTTCATCCCGATACAGTGGCTCCGGCCCGAAGACTGCGTATTCCTATTGTTCTGAAAAATACATTTCGGCCGGAACTGGGCGGTACCCGGATCGCTTCCGATTCTGGCGGCAGCAGCACCCCGGTGAAATCGATTGCTTGCAAACTGGGAATGACGGTTCTTGAGATCCGGTCGCCTTTTGCGCAAGCAAGCCTAGCGGATTGCGCGGAAGCCTTGTGCGAAATGTGTCGTCAACAAAGCGTTCAAACGAAACTGCTCGGGGTATCCGAATCAGTAATTTACCTAGCGATAGACAGCAAAGCTGATTATCATCATCTGCGCTTTCCACTGGAACGCTGCCTTGAAATTCGCATCCATACTCAACAGGCACAACTTACGTTGGTGGGTGATAGTCTGATGAAGGAATGTGACCTGAAGCCGCAAATCCAAAAACTGTTGGAAAACGTCCCGGTAACTTTTCTGCCCCGCCGCCCGGATGCCTGCGCACTACCGCTTCTGATACCAGCTAAACACTTATTTTCCTGTCTTGAGGCACTCCATAGCTTCTCCTTCAGCAATCCTGATCCAGCCTTGTTTGTTCCACTCCTGGCTCTTCAGCCTCAGCGAGGCCGGAAAGAGAAGTCATTGGCACCTCCTGTTCAGCAAACGAACCAGAATTTGTGGTGGGCAAAACGCAAATTGGCCTCCTTAGGAATGAACAAGGTGAGCTCGACGTAATTTTATTCTAGGCTTACTGCTGTGGCGGCGGATGCCATTCAGAATGGAACGCTGTTTGGGTTCCGGGGTCATTGTTCTGCTTAGCGTTGCCGCCGAGGCGGGCCTTGCTCAGGGAGTGCTGAGGAGTTTCGAAATTACTTCGAATTCAAATTGAAATAAACAGAAAGAGAACATTGAGGCTGGCAGGGTACTGAATAACAAAGCTGCCGAGACAAGTGGTAATTAGATTCATTAGCCTGAGTTTAATGAAGGCCGGTGTTTCCGGCAAAGGAGCGGAGCATATGACAGGCCACACCGGAAAACAAGGAACGCGCCCAGCCGCTTCCAGCCGCTTATTAAGCCGCCGCCAAACGGATGTTGAAATTTTGCGCTTATGCGAAAGCATCCAAGCGGGCAACTGGGCGGATCGCGCATCCCTGGATGAATTCCACGGCTTAGACCGCGAACTGATGATGAGCGTCAACGCGATGCTTGATAAGCTGACCGGCGACGAAGCCGCCCTGAATAAAATGGCGAGATAGCCGCCGAGCGCGCCGGCAGGAGCGTTGAGGGGGGCAGTTAAGTGGTCGTAATTCAGTGGCCAGCGCACGATTCTAGCCGGTGATCATCAATCCTTCGTGCGCTTTGCGATAAACCTCGACCATCTGAATCTGCAACCAGGGCAGCGTTACCGAGGAAAAACTCGATTCCAGCTCTCTTGCTGCCCCTGTAGCCGCCAACCCGACTCTTCGCGGCTCCATTGTTCAATCCAGGGCTCATCCTGATGCACCGTCCAATATTCACGAAGCGAAGTAGTTGTGCGGTAATGCGCAGACTTTGCACCACGGTCGTAGTCTTGGGTGGAAGGCGACAAGACTTCCAATAACAACACAGGATTCAGGAGAGTGTCCTGCTGCTCGTCCACAAACTGCTTCCCACCACTAATCACCACGACATCGGGATAGGCGTAAAGCAGGGTCTTCGACACCTTAACACGCTGGTCACTGGCGTATACAGAATACTCCTTCTCACGCAGTTGGTTATAAAACAAGGCAGACAGGTTCATGGTGATCAGATTGTGCCGGCAGCTCGCGCCGGCCATCAGCAGCACGTCTCCTTTCAGATGCTCGCTGCGGCCGATCGCCTGGCGCTCATGCGCTAAATAAGCTTCTTCGCTCAGAAAAAAGGTCGCTTCGGTTGCCATCCAGTTTTATCGTTGTTCTTTAACACCAAAACCGGGGATTATTGCAGCTTGGGCATGGCACTGGCGGGCCACCAGGAGCAGATCGTTGATGGCATGGCAAAGTTCCTCAGCGTCCAGACGCTCTTAAACCGCCGTGCGCGAACGCCGGGAGCTTGTGTTTCCTTCACTTTGCGCGGTTTTCTTGCCGGGTTCATCCAAGCGACGCATCTGGTCGGTGACGCAGACCAGAAACATCGGCTGGCGCGCTTGTTTCAACAGATCAATAATGCGATCGTGCTGATCTTCCAGAAAAATAGATTTGCCATCGGTGAGCAGATGCAGTTTGGAATCGGTTGCCATTGTTTCCGACAACCGGCGACCCATTTCCCGCTGTAAAAATCGCAGCACGCGGCGGATTTTTTGCAGCGAAAACCCTTTCCGGCGAAGCTCGGCGATGATCGTAATTTCGAGCACTTCTTCCGGCGAATAGAATCGCTTGTGGCCTTGATGACGTGGCGAAACGACTTTCCGTTCATCCCACCATTGCAGTTGCCGAAGACTGACTTGAGCTATTCGGGCCACTTCGGTGCTGGTGAAAGTGCGTTCCGGCTGTTCTGAATCAGGACGTGCCTTGCGCGTTTTGAACATATTCCCCGGATTTGATTTTGGAAGGTAGCTTCCCAATTTTATCCCAGGAACAAACGCTGTCAAGAACAAAGAGAGTAGTTTAGATAACAGTCAAGCAATTTTTGACAAGGAATTATCCGCCACCCACAAATTGCACAATTTCAAGCTGTGCGCCGGGGCTAATACGGGTCAACGGCCAGTTCCGTTTGTTGACAATCTGCCGGTTCAGTTCCACCGCAACCCGGTCTGCCGCAATTCCTAGCGTTCCTAGCAATTGTTCCAGAGTGAGTTCCGGGGCTACCTGCGTTCGCTCTCCATTGACGGTAATTTCAACAGATTGCGCTGATGCTTGAGAGGATAAACTTATTTCTTCGCCCATCAACGGTATTATAGTGAATGTTTCCGGCTGCGTTTTGCAGGGAAAATCAACGACATGCCAACTACTTATGCTGAAAGCTACTTTCCGCTACTCGTCCAGATTCTGATTGCGCTTGCCGTAGCCGGCGGCATGATCGGCGGGTCGGCGCTGATCGGAAAAAAAGTTCGCGACAAGGTGAAAGATTCGCCGTATGAATCAGGAATGGACCCGGTCGGCAATGCCCGGGAGCGTTTTAGCGTTAAGTTCTATCTGGTAGCGATGTTGTTCATCTTATTTGATATCGAAGCAATTTTTCTGTATCCGTGGGCCGTGGTATATCGCGAACTGAAAATGTTTGCATTTACTGAAATGCTTTTGTTTATTGTGCTGGTGCTTTGCGGATTCTTTTATATCTGGAAAAAAGGCGTGCTGGATTGGTCAGTGGAAGATAAGGACGAGCAGCCCTCCAAGCAAGTGCAGGAAGGAGCGCGAAATGCTGCCTGAACCGTTGCAGCAGGATCAAACCCTGCAAACGCTTGATGCCCGCTTTCCGAGCGCGGTGGTGGAAGCAAGCCTGTTGTTAGGCGAAGCGGCGCTGGTGATTCAAACTGCTGGCTTACTGGAAGTCTGCCAGGCATTAAAAAATGAGTTTGGCTTTGAACGGTTAAGCTCCGTAACCGCGCTGGACTGGTGGCCGCAGGTGCCACGGTTTGAAGTGGTGTACCATTTTCACTCCTTAAAGCATAGGCGCAGGCTGCGGATGAAGCTGCGAGTGGCGGAAGGCGAAAGCGTTCCTTCGGTGACGCATGTATGGACCACTGCCAATTGGTATGAGCGCGAAGTGTTCGACCTGTTCGGCATTCCGTTCCAGAACCATCCCAACCTGGAGCGCATCATGATGCCGGCGGATTGGGAAGGCCATCCCCTACGGAAAGATTATCCGGTGCATGGCCACAAATACACGTACTCAGAAGAAGCTTAAAGCGTTTTCTCAGGCGCAGTTCGGAAGTTGTTGAAGGAAATATATTGTGAAAACAGAAGATTACGCTCGTGTAGCGCCGCTTGATGCCGAGCACGAACTGAATACTCCCGATCCGTACACGCTTGTCGAAGAACCGATGCCCGGCAGCAAAAGCCGCCGCATGACGTTGAACATGGGGCCGCAGCATCCTTCTACGCATGGCGTGTTGCGCGTGCTGTTGGAACTGGAAGGCGAAACCATCCTCCGGGCGCGTCCGGAAATCGGCTATCTGCACACTGGCATTGAAAAGGAGTGCGAAGCAAAAAACTGGCATCAGGTCACGCCGCTGACCGACCGGGTTGATTATCTTTCCAACCTGATTAACAACACTTGCTACGCGCTGGCGGTGGAAAAACTGCTGCAAGTGGAAGTTCCTGAAATGGCGCAGTGGATGCGCGTCATGTTAGGCGAGCTGCAGCGGTTAAACAGCCATCTGGTCTGGCTCGGCACTCATGCCCTTGATATGGGCGCGATGACGGCGTTCTTCTATTGTTTCCGCGAACGCGAGGAAATCTTAAAGATTTTCGAAATGTTCTCCGGCCAGCGCATGATGACCAGCTATATTCGCATCGGCGGTTTGGCGCTGGAGCCTCCACGCGGCTGGCAGAAAGCAGTAGCCAAATTCATCAACGGCTTTGACAGCAAAGTTGATGAGTATGAGGAACTGCTGAACAACAACCCGATCTGGATTCAACGCACCAAAGGTGTCGGCATTATTCCACTGGAAGAAATGATCGATCTGGGCGTTACCGGCCCCTGTCTGCGCGCTGCCGGCTTGAAAGTAGATGCCCGCAAAGACGAGCCGTATTCTTCCTACGAAAAGTTCGACTTCGAAATTCCGACACGGACGGAAAACGACGTGTACGCTCGTTTTCTGGTGCGCATGGATGAGATGCGCCAAAGCACCCGCATCGTGAAACAGGCTTTGGCCGGTATGCCGAGCGGCCCGTACGCCGTGAGCGCGCCGGGTATTGTTCTACCTAACCGCGAGCAGATGAAAACGCAGATGGAAAGCCTGATTTACCATTTCAAAATCGTCACCGAAGGCATTCGCGTTCCGCCCGGCGAAGTGTACCAGGTGGTGGAATCACCGCGCGGCGAACTGGCGTATTACGTGGTCAGCGACGGCACCAGTCGTCCTTTCCGCGTGTTTATGCGCACCCCCAGTTTTGCCAACTTGCAATCGATTCCTAAAATGATTGAAGGGCGTTTATTGTCGGATTCCATTGCTTCGATGGGTAGCATTGATTTGGTATTGGGAGACGTAGACCGCTAATTCGTTATGACTTTTTCTCCTGCTCTTGAAGAAAAATTCGCGCGGCTGCTGGAAATTTATCCGAAAGGCCGCCAACGTTCGGCAATTGTTCCCATGCTTCTATACGCGCAGGATGAAGTGGGGCAAGTCTCGGAAGAAGTAATCCAGGAAGTAGCTAAGCGCGTTGGCGTTCAGCCCATGCAGGTGGATGAAGTGATCGGTTATTATTCGATGCTTCACCGTAAGCCGCTCGGCGTGTTCAACGTGCAGATCTGCACCAATCTTTCCTGCATGCTGGTGGGAGCGCAGGAGTTGTTCGATCATGCCAGCGCCAAGCTGGGTATTACTCATAAACAGACTACCCCCGACGGTTTGTTTACGCTGGAAGAAGTGGAATGCATGGGAGCCTGCTCGTGGGCTCCGGCGATCCAGGTTAATTACGATTTTTATCATCAGGTGACGCCCGAACAGTTTGACCGGCTGGTTGACAACCTGCGGCAACTGCGGAGCGCACAGCAAGGGTAAGCAACGCCATGCCTTATAACGAACCCAGTTCATTGGAAGTAAAAGTGATCTCGCAGCGGTTCACGCTGCCCAATTCCGCCAGTATCGACACGTATCTGGCTACTGAAGGCTATGTCGCTCTTAAGCAGGCATTGCAGATGACGCCGGAACAGATCATTGAAGAAATGAAAATCTCCAATCTGCGCGGGCGCGGCGGCGCGGGCTTCCCTACGGGCATGAAGTGGAGTTTTGTTCCCCGCAACACGGACAAGCCCCGCTACGTCATCTGCAATTCGGATGAAAGCGAGCCCGGCACGTGCAAAGACCGGCTGTTGATGGAGTTCGATCCACACCAGTTGCTGGAAGGAATGGCGATTGCCGGTTGGACTGTCGGCTCGAACAAAGGCTATATCTTTATTCGCGGTGAGTATCGCTACCTGATCGACATCGTGGACCGGGCCATTGCGGAAGCTTATGAGCGCGGCTATCTCGGCAAAAACATTCTGGGCAGCGGCTGGGATTTCGATTTGTACACGCATACCGGCGCGGGCGCTTATGAATGCGGTGAAGAATCGGCTCTTCTGGAATCGCTTGAAGGCAAGCGCGGCATTCCCCGGTTAAAGCCGCCCTTTCCGGCGGTGGTCGGAGCTTGGCAATCGCCTACACTGTTGAATAACTGCGAAACGTTTTCCTCCGTTCCCGTGATTCTGCGCATGGGCGCGGCAAAATACGCGGACCTCGGCACGCCCAAAAACGGTGGCACCCGCTTGCTTTGCTTGTCCGGCCACATCAATAAACCTGGAGTGTATGAACTGCCGCTCGGGTTTAATCTGCTGCGCCTAATCAATGAAGTAGGCGGTGGAATCCGCAACGGGAAAAAACTGAAAGCGGTGATTCCCGGCGGCTCGTCCTGCCCGGTTTTGAAAGCGGAAGAATGCGACACGCCGATGGATTACGATTCAATGGCCAAGCTGAAAACAATGGCCGGATCGGGCGGGGTAATGGTGCTCGATGAAGACACCAACATCGTGCAAATAGCTTTGCGGACCATCAAGTTTTACCAGCATGAAAGCTGCGGCTGGTGTATTCCCTGCCGCGAAGGTACTACCTGGTTGAAGAAAACGCTGACTCGTTTCTATGAGGGCGAAGGCCGCCAGGAAGATATTCAATTGATTGACGACCTGGCGAAATCCATGTTTGGCCGCACCTTCTGCGCTTTGGGCGACGCAGCGGCGATGCCGACAATGGCCTTTATCAGTAAGTTTCGCGATGAGTTCGAAGAACATTTGAGGAAGTCGCGTCCGGTGACGCCGTTCCCTGAACTCGCCCTAGTATAGAAGCAATGCGTAGAAGCAAAACGGAAGTGAAATGGCAGATTTAGTTACATTCACGGTGGATGGCCGGCAGTTACAAGCAGAAAAAGGCACGCTGCTGATTAATGCCGCCAAAAACGCGGGGATTGAAATTCCGGCGTTCTGTTATTACGACGGACTTAGCTTACAGGCTGCGTGCCGCATGTGCCTGGTAGAAATTGAGAAAATGCCGAAGTTGCAACCAGCCTGCACGATGCCGGTAGCCGAAGGCATGGTGGTTTACAGCGACTCCGAGCAGGTGAGAGCTGCCCGTAAGGGAATGCTTGAACTGCTGCTGGCCAATCACCCGCTCGATTGCCCGGTCTGCGACAAAGGCGGCGAGTGCGAACTGCAGGACATGACGTTCCGCTATGGCGCGGGCGAAAGCCGGTTTGTGGAAACCAAGCACCATAATGACGAACGGCAATGGTCGCCAGTTGTGTTTTACGATCCGGCCCGCTGCATTCTTTGTTATCGCTGCGTCAGAATCTGCGGCGAGGGCTTGGGCGTTCATGCGCTTGGCGTCGGCAACCGCGGTGTGCAAGCGGAAATTATCCCCAATGAATTCGATCATCTGAACTGCGACGAATGCGGCGCCTGCATTGATATCTGCCCAGTAGGCGCGCTCACCAGCAGCATCTACCGCTACAAAGCGCGGCCTTGGGAGATGGATCATGTGGGAACTACTTGCACTCATTGTTCCAACGGCTGCAAAACAACTTTAAGCGTGCGCAACGGTCACATCATGCGCGGCAACAATCGAGATCAATCCGGCATTAACGGCGAGTTCCTGTGCGTGAAAGGCCGTTACGCTTTCGATTTCACTCAGCACCCGGACCGCATCACCACGCCGCTCGTTCGGCGGAACGGAAAGCTGGCTGAAGCTTCCTGGGCGGACGCGCTGACTGTCGTAGCTAATAAGTTTTCGGAAGTGAAAGCGCGCAACGGCAAATTCGGCGTCATTGGCTCCAACCACACCACCAACGAAGAAAACTATTATCTGCAAAAGTTCGCGCGACAAGTTCTCGGAACTTCCAATATTGATCATCACCGCACCGGCGACGTGGTAACGCTGATGGATGCGCTGCACGGCAAAGGCAATGCGCTGGCAACAGTGGCCGACCTGTACAACACCAAAGCGGCTTTAATTATCGGCAGCGATCTGGCGCAGCAGCATCCCTTGCTGGCTTTCCAGCTTCGCGCTAATTGGCGGCATCACAAAGCCGCGATCTACGCGGTGGTGCCGGGCGCGGTGCGCGAGGAACAGTACGCCAAGAAGATTGTGCACGCGGCGGCCGGCGAGGAGCTTTCAACACTGGAATCGCTGCGCGATGAGTTAAAAGCTTTGCCGGAATTGGTGGTTCTCTACGGCGACAGCGTCAAAGGCGAAGCCGTTCGCAGCCTGGTGGCTTTTGCCGATTCCCTGGGCATTCCGGTGAAATATGTGCCGCTGGTGGATTATTCCAATTCACGCGGCGCGGCGGATATGGGTCTGCTGCCGGATCTGCTGCCCGGCTACCAGAACGCCCCGGAACCGGGTCTGGCCTACGACCAGATTCTGAGCGCGCCCGATCTGGATGTGCTTTGGGTGGTCGGCGCTAATCCGTTGTCCCGCCAGAATCTTGCGGCTTCCAATGCTTTTGTCGTGGTTCAAGATTTGTTCCTGACTGAAACAGCGCAGCGCGCGGATGTTATTCTGCCTGCAAGCTCTGCTTATGAGAAAGCGGGAACAGTGACCAATGTATGCGGCGAAATCCAGCGCGTTAAACCGGCGGCTCGAATCATGGGTCCGAAATCGGATCTGGAAATTATCGGCCTGCTATCGCGTGATATGAAAACGAACATCGGCATCTGGAAATCGGACACGGTGTTTAACGAAATCCGCAAACAAGTACACGGCTACGATGTGCCAATGATGATTCTGGAAACTGGCGGCGCGGCGATCACTTCGCCCGTCAACGGCAATGTGCGCTCTTCGCGCCCGGACCTGGTGTTTTCAGCGCAAAATAATCTTTTCCATTCCGGCACGCTCGGCCGCTTCTGCAAAACTTTGAACGTCGTCATGGAAGCGCCCGGAACCCTTTACGGGCAGCCGGTCGCAGGCGAGTCCAAGCTGCCCGCAGCTACCAGGGAACAATGACCTTTATCATCATCAGCCTTATCAAAACCGCGCTGGTCATGGGTTTCTTCATGACGGTGCTCGCCTACCTGCAATGGATTGAACGCAAGGTTCTTTCCCATATTCAGCTTCGTGTGGGGCCGCGCCGCGCTGGTCCGCATGGTTTGTTGCAGCCGATTGCCGATACGGTAAAGCTCTTCACTAAAGAAGACTTGATGCCTACGCATGTGAACCGGTTTTTTTATCTGCTCGCGCCGGCTATTGCGGTGGCGCTCTGCCTGCTTTCCATTGCGGTTGTTCCGTTCGGGCCGGAAATCAATGTTTTCGGCTACCGCACCCAAATGCAGATTACCGATCTGAACATCGGAGTGTTGTTCATTCTGGCCATCACTTCGGTCGGCGTTTATGGCATTGCGCTCGGCGGGTGGGCGTCCAACAATAAATACTCCCTGCTCGGCGGCTTGCGCAGTTCGGCCCAGATGATCAGCTATGAATTACCGATGTCGCTGGCCATTGTTGCGCCGCTATTATTGTTGAATTCTTTAAGCTTCCGCGAGATGGTCAACCACCAAGGCGGCTACGCGCTTGGTTTCATTCCGCGCTGGAGTGTTTTTCAAGGCCCGTGGCCGCAAATTTTCGGCTTTATCATTTATCTGATTGCGGCATTCGCGGAAACCAACCGCATTCCGTTCGATCTGCCGGAAGCGGAAAATGAACTGGTCGCCGGCTACCATACCGAGTACAGCAGCATGAAGTTTGCCGCGTTTTTTATGGCTGAATACGCCAACATGATGACCGTTTGTTGTATTGGAACGCTGTTGTTTCTCGGTGGCTGGCAGCCTTTGTTTCCTGCTCCTTATTCCAACGCCGTTCCGGTTCTGGTTTTGTTGGTTGTGGCCGGCATCGCCTTCTATCACGGTCTGAACCCGGCCCGCAAATGGGACAACATTACGCTTCCGATTGTGGGTGTGATTGCGCTTATAGGGGCCGCGCTGTTTTTTGTTCCTGTTTTAAACTCAATTCTGATTCCTGTATTCTGGTTTCTGAGCAAAGTCGGATTCTTATTGTTTGTGTTTATCTGGGTGCGCGGCACGCTGCCCCGCTTCCGTTATGATCAACTGATGCGCTTTGCCTGGACGTTTCTGTTTCCGGCGGCGCTGATTAATCTGTTGATCACAGGCTTTCTGGTTGCGGTAACTAGTTCCTAAAACGTTGATGGACACCATACTCTTTCTGATATTCGCCATTGTTGCGGTAGCTTGCGGCCTGAATTTGGTTCTGCAGAAGCATCCCATTACCAGCGCCTTGTCCTTAATTGGAGTGATGGGTTCGCTGGCTGTTCTTTATCTGATGCTTGGCGCAGAGTTCCTGGCCGCGGCCCAGTTAATTGTTTATGCGGGCGCAATCATGGTGCTGTTTATTTTTGTCATCATGCTTTTAAACGCCGGGTCGGAAAAGCCAAGCAACAAATCCTGGTTTGCACAGATTGCCGGAATTCCCCTGCTGCTTGCTTTCGTCGGCATCATGGGATTTCTGATTAAAGTTGTGCTGCCGCCGCTGCGCGCCGTGGAATTTGGCTCCTGGGTGGGCGGCAACGCGCAGCAGATTGGCCGCGTGCTGTTTACCGAATACCTGCTTCCGTTTGAAGTCACTTCCGTTCTGATTCTGATTGCCATCCTCGGAGCCGTGGTTCTGGCCCGCAAGGAGATCGACTGAGATGCCTCATGTTCCTCTTTCCTGGTACCTGATGCTCAGCGCTATTCTGTTTACCTTGGGCATCGCTGGTTTCATTCTTCGCAAAAACATCATTACCGTGTTCATGTCGATTGAGTTGATGCTGAACGCCGTCAATCTTTCGTTTGTCAGTTTTTCGTACCAATTGCGGCAGGTGGATGGTCATATCTACGCTTTCTTCGTCATGGTGGTGGCCGCCGCCGAAGCCGCCGTCGGCTTAGCCATCATCCTTACGGTGTTCAAGAACCGTAACACCCTGCAAATCGACGAAATCGATTCCATGAAGCTGTAAACTCCACACATCAAAATGACTCTTTGGCTTATACCGCTTTTCCCGCTGCTCGGATTTCTGATCAACGGATTATTCGGACGCCGCCTTTCCAAGCAAGTTGTGAATTTAGTTGCTTGCGGTTCAGTTGCGGCGTCTTTTGCCTATGTGCTTTGGGTGATTTCCGCCCTGTATCCAATCTCCGCGCCGCATTCGGAAGCTTATTTTTCCTGGATTCAAAGCGGCAATCTGCGCATTGGGTTCGACCTTACGGTGGACCGGCTTTCCGCTGTAATGTTGTTAATCATCACCGGCGTCGGCCTGCTGATCCACACTTACTCCATCGGCTACATGGCGCACGAAGAAGGCTACAGCCGCTTTTTCAGCTATTTGAACTTGTTTATGTTCTTTATGCTGATTCTGGCGCTGGCTTCCAACTTCCTGCTCCTGTTTGTGGGATGGGAAGGCGTCGGCCTCTGTTCTTATCTGCTGATCGGCTTTTATTTCACTGAGAACTATGCCAACGATGCGGGCAAAAAAGCTTTCATCGTCAACCGCATCGGTGATTTCGGCTTCATGCTCGGCATGTTGCTGATCGTGTTTACGTTCAACACGCTCGATTTCGGCAGAATTGCCGCTGCCTTGCAATCCGTGCCGGATAGCACCCGCGCTGGCACGCTCACCGCGATCACACTGCTTTTGTTTGTCGGAGCTACCGGTAAATCAGCACAGATCCCCTTATATATTTGGCTGCCGGATGCGATGGCTGGTCCTACGCCGGTTTCCGCTTTGATCCATGCCGCCACAATGGTAACGGCAGGCGTATACATGATTGCCCGCGCTTCGTTCTTATACGAACACGCTCCCGCTACCTTGCATGTAGTAGCGATCATCGGGCTTCTCACCGCCGTGCTCGCCGCCGTCATCGGCCTGGAACAAAACGACATCAAAAAAGTATTCGCGTATTCCACCGTTTCCCAACTCGGCTATATGTTTCTGGGCCTTGGCGTCAGCGCGTATTCGGCTGGCATCTTTCATGTAATGACCCATGCTTTCTTTAAGGCTCTTTTGTTCCTGGGGGCGGGCAGCGTGATTCACGGGCTTTCCGGCGAACAGGATCTTCGCAACATGGGTGGCCTTCGCAAATACATGCCGATTACTTTTGCCACCCTGCTGGTAGCGAGCCTTGCCATCTCCGGCATCTGGCCTTTTGCCGGGTTCTACAGCAAAGATGCGATTCTGCTGGCTGCTTACCAATACGCTCCCTGGATGTATTGGGTCGGCGTTGTCACCGCCGGCATGACGGCTTTTTATGTATTCCGCGCGTTCTTTCTGGCGTTCTTCGGCACTTATCGTGGGCATCATCACCCGCATGAGTCGCCTGCTGTGATGACGCTCCCGCTCATTGCCTTGGCATTGCTGTCCATTATCGGCGGCTTTTTAAGCGTTCCTAACTGGCTCGCCCCCATGTATCAACATCCGGAAATCGAGAAAACATCATTAGCTATGATTTCCATGCTCGCCGGAATCATCGGCATCGCCATTGCCGCTTACATGTACTTGTTAAAGCCGGCCGCCTCTGCGGCCATGACCGAAGGGCCGCTCTATCGGCTGATCTACCACAAGTTCTATGTGGATGAAATCTACAACGCTTTGATTGTTAAACCGATTGAATTTACTTCGCGCTTCGTTTTATGGAAAGGTGTCGATGACGGTTTCATTGACGGAGCCGTGAACGGCGGTGGGCGCCGTGTGCGCGGTGTGGGCAGCATCTTCCAACTGATGCAATCCGGCACCATTCGCAACTACGCTGCCTGGGTTACTGCCGGGTCGCTGATCCTTATTATCATTCTCAGTCTCACCGGAGGCGGACGATGAATACTTTGCTACTGACTCTGCTTCTTCCGCTAATCGGTTTTTTCGTTCTCCTGTTTCTTCCCAGAAACAGCAAAGCGGCCTGGCCTACTGCGCTGCTGTTTTCTGTTATCACATTCCTTGCTTCGCTCGGTTTGATTGGTCCAGTAGCTGATAGACCAGCGCAACCTACTTCCGCGTTTAATCGCCTTTGGGTCGATGCCATCAACATCCATTTCCACCTAGCTGTGGATGGCATCAACATCTGGCTCATCATTCTCACTACGCTGCTGCTGCCGATAGGCATTTGGACGGCCAGTATCCTCATTAAAGACCGCCACAAAACCTTCTACTCGCTGCTGTTGTTGTTTGAGTTCGGCTTAATCGGCGTTTTCTCCGCGTTTGATTTATTCGTGTTCTACGTGTTCTGGGAAGTGGCGCTGGTGCCGATGTACCTGATGGTCGGCGGTTGGGGCGGCAGCCGTCGCGGCTTTGCTGCCGTAAAATTTTTCGTTTACACGATGAGTGGTTCCGTGTTGATGCTCGGAGCTATCATTTATCTGGCGAACAAAGCCGGAACGTTCGACTACCCGCAAGTTCTAGCCGCTTTGAATAACGGTTCATTAACGCTCACTGGGCAGGAACAATTGCTGCTATTTCTGGCGTTCTTTGCCGCGTTCGCTATTAAAGTTCCTATCTTTCCATTCCATACCTGGCTGCCGCTTACTTATTCCGAAGCTCCTGCGACCGCCACTTTCTTACTAGCGGCAGTGATGTCCAAGATGGGTGCGTACGGTCTGCTTCGCTACTGCGTGCCGCTGTTTCCCGCTGCTGCGCATCGCTGCGCCGGTTGGATCGCCGTGCTCGCTATTATCGGTATCATCTACGGCGCGCTGCTCGCCATCGTGCAAACCAGCGTCAAAAAAGTGATTGCTTATTCTTCAGTCAGCCATCTGGGGTTCATCGTTCTCGGCATCTTTACGTTCCAACAACAGGGTGCTGACGGCGCGGTGTTTCAAATGGTGGCGCATGGCGTTTCCACCGGCGCGCTGTTCATTCTGGTTGGCTATCTGGAACAGCGTCGCGGTTCAATGGCCATTGAAGATTTCGGCGGCGTTGTGGCTACTGCTCCCGGTTTAGCCGCCGCTTTCATGATCGCCATGCTCGCGAGCATCGGCCTGCCCACTCTGAGTAACTTCATTGGCGAGTATCTGGTGCTGCAAGGTTCTGCTTTCGCAAACTTCAACTGGGCTGTGTGGGCGGCAATCGGCGTCATTCTTTCCGCTGTGTACATGCTGTGGCTTTACCAGCGAACCTTTCTGGGCAAGCGGCAGGCTGATCTGGGCAGTATGCCCGATCTGTCGTCCCGCGAATGGATTCCTTTGCTGCCTCTCATCATCATGATGGTCTGGCTTGGCTGCTACACCAATCCGTTTCTCCGGCCCATCTCCGCTGCTAATCAACATTTGCTTGATCAATCAAAAATGAACCTCGAATTAAAGGTACGGAGTAACTCCGCTCCTGCCGCAATTCCTCTCACTCCGGTTGGGTACAAGGACGCGCAACATGGTCGGTAATTATCTTCCGAGCGGCGTTGAATACGTTCGCATTCTGCCGGAAATTATTTTGTGTGTATTGGGCATCATCATCATGATGCTTGAAGCCGTGACGAATGAGAACCAGAAAAGGCCCTTGGGCGGTTTAACATTGTTCGCTATTATTGCGGCGTTCCTGGGCAATTTGTATGCTTATAGCTCTGTCGGCCAGGCATTTCAAAACATGCTGACCGTGGATGCGTTCGGCACATTCTTTCGCGGCTTGGTTCTCGTAGTCGGCTTCCTTTGCGTTTTGACCTCGTTTGGGTATCTGCGCCGCGAACGGGCGGAAACCGGCGAATACTACTCGCTGATACTGTTCTCGTTAGTCGGCCAGTGCATCCTGTCCACCGCCAACGACCTCATCATGGTTTTCATCGGCTTGGAAATTTCGTCCATTGCGACATACATCCTGGCCGATTTCATGCGCAACGATCGCCGCAACAATGAATCGTCGTTGAAATACTTCCTGCTCGGCTCGTTTGCCACCGCTTTTCTGCTGTATGGCATTGCCTGGATTTACGGCACTACCGGCTCCACGAACCTCGATGAAATCCGCCGCGTTTTGTCAACCCAAAGCATTACGCCAACTTTTATGCTGATCGGCTTGGCGGCAGCATTCATTCTGGTTGGGTTTGCGTTTAAGATTTCAGCGGCTCCGTTTCAAATGTGGGCGCCCGATGTGTACCAGGGTGCGGCCAGCCCGGTCAGCGCCTTCATGTCGGCTGGCCCCAAAGCAGCCGCGTTTGCCGTGTTCCTCCGCGTGTTCATGACCGCGTTCAGCTCCTTCAGTGCGCGCTGGGTTCCTTTGCTGGGCGCAATCGCTTTGTTATCCATGATCGTCGGCAACTTCGCCGCCCTGACCCAATCGAACGTGAAACGGATGCTTGCCTATAGTTCCATCGCCCACGCCGGTTACGTGCTGGTTGCTTTCACCGCTAATTCGCAGCTCGGCATCCAAGCCGTTATGTTTTATCTGGCTTCGTATGCCTTGATGAACATCGGCGCTTTTGCAGTGGTCAGCCACGTCGCTTCTAAAGGCGAACGCTTCGTGCGGATCGAAGATTTAGCCGGGTTAGCCAGACGCGAACCCGCCACTGCCATGCTGCTTTCTATCTTCGTGTTCTCGCTGATCGGCGTACCATTAACTGGCGGCTTCTTCGCCAAGTTTTACGTGTTTCGCGCCGCGCTCGGTTCGCACCTGGTCTGGTTAACAGTGCTTGGCTTAATTAACAGTGCCATCGCCGCTTATTATTACCTGAAGATTGTGGTAGCCATGTACATGCAAGATCCTGGTGAAGCTACCGCGCAGTTAGGACCGCTCGCGCCCGGAACGCGCATCGCTATCTGGGCGGCTGCGCTCGGTGTACTCGTATTAGGTATTGATCCTGGGCTTCTTTTATCGTTTGTGTCGAATTCAGCTATTACGATGGGACGCTAGAGAATAGGGATTAAACTGTGCGCGACTACGAAACCGACTACGCAGGTTGGGCAGAAGACACGGCAGCGGCGATTCTGGATTGCCGTTGGTCGATGTTAATCGCATCGCTTTAGCTGACGAGATCGCGGACTCGGCAAGAAAAGAACGACGAGCTATCCGGCAGCGCCTGGAAATTCTGCTTGTGCATCTGCTGAAACAGCAGTTTCAACCGGACAAGGAAACGCGTAGTTGGAAGTTGACGGTTAAAGAACAGCGGCTCAGGCTGTTCGAACTACTGGACGAGAATCCCAGTCTGAAAATGCTGTCGGAAATGACACTCTCAATACAGGCAAGTTACAAGATCGCACGAGTTCGCGCATCGCGGGAAACAGGATTGCCGGAAGAAACTTTCCCGGAACAGATGCCATTCACGCATGAACAGATTTGGGGCGCGTAGGGCGTGACGCAGCCGAAAGCACTCTCACATCGGAATATATCAAGCTGCCATAGTGTAAGCAGGCGAGAGATGCCAACCTGAATCGGAAGAGATGAATTGTAGTAGCTGAGAACCACCCTCAGCAAATTATATAGTAATTAGTACTTTAGATTAATGTCGATACTAACATCTACATAAGCGTTTTCAGTATCAGTAGCGGTTTGACGAAACTGCTGTAAATTGCCCCAGCAGACAGAGTTAGTAATAGAGGCGGAAACCAGTACGGCTCCGCCTCTATTTGGATTATGCGAGAGTTTTTTCTTCCTGTATGGCTTGGGAAGCGGGGATGTTGAGGACCAGTTTGTTGCCTTCCACTGAGGCGACTGTGTCTATCGAAAGAATGTGGTGCTGGCCTTGGGCGGCCGAGTCGTTTTTAGTGAGCTTGATAGCCAACTTATCCACGGTTCCTACGTGCTGGCCGTCAGAGCCTACCACTTCCATGTGTTCGGTAATTTGTGAAGCGTCAATCATAAGCAGATCTCCTGGATATCGAAAGAACAAGTTTAAAGAATCAAAACAAATTGTTCTCAGATTGGAACTGGAACCGGGCGTGGGTGTTTCTACCGGAAAACTGCGGGGTCGGGCTGCTTGATGGCAGGTTTTGTGGGATTTACCGTTCCTTCGATTATTGTCATTTTATTGTTGTGCGGGAGAGTTGCTGGGCATGCTCGGTGCTGGAAGTGCGATAACGGACACGTTACGCAAACAGGTTCAAACCGATCTGGTGAGACCGCCATCCACGCGGAAATTCTGGCCTGTAATGTAGGAAGCGCTTGGGGAAAGCAGAAACACAACGAGGTTTGCTATCTCGTCATAAGTGCCGGGGCGCTGCATGGGAACAGCAACGCGAATATCTTCTCGATGCTCGCTTGAATGATCAGGCAGAATGATGCCTGGCAGCACGCAGTTCATGCGGATGCCATGTGCGGCATAGCGATCGGAATAAAGCTTGGTCCATGCGCCTAAGGCAGCCCGGTAGGTGGAGGCAATAGGAAAGCGCAGGTCCGGTTCATAAGCATCAGCGGCCGAGATGTTCACGAATGCGCCGGAGTTCTGTTCGATCATGATCGGCGTTACCAGTCGAGCCATGCGGATAACGTTCAGGAGTATAAGATCAAGATCGGCGCGCCACTGTTCATCAGGTAAGGAAAGCAGATCGCCTCGGACTGGGTCGCCGGTGTTGTTGACTACGGCATCGATGCGTCCGTAAGCCGATAAAGTTTTTTCGACGAGGACTTCCAGATCGGCTTGCACAGTGACGGAGCCTTGCAGGCTGATTCCGTTCAATTCCTGCGCTAGTTTGACTACGCCTTCCGTTCGCGAGAGAAGCGAAACGCTGTAACCGGCGGAGGCAAGACTACATGCGCAGGCTGCGCCGATGCCTCGACTGGCGGCGGTGATGAGGGCCACGGGAGAGTTTTTCACCATGTTTAAGATGTCTGACGCGGACAACTTGGCGTGAACGCACACGTTAAAATCAGGAACCGAATGCCCATACCGGATTTTCAAAGCTTCTTTGTGCCTGTACTCCAGGCCGTGATGGACGGAGCGGACCATGCTGCCAGTGAAATACGCGAGAAGGTCGTGAAAATGCTTCAGTTTACACCGGACGAACTTGAGCAGAAGATTCCCAGCGGATCACAAACTGTTTTTGTGAATCGGGTAACGTGGAGTACTGTTTATCTCACGAAAGCCGGTGCATTGCGGCGAGTCAGGCGTGGAGTGTTCCAGATTGCCGATCGCGGAAGGGAATTGTTGAAAAGACACCCGAATAAGATTTCCGTAAACGTGTTGAAAGAGTTTCCTGAGTTTGCTGCGTTCCAAACGGGACAAGCAGTAAACACTAATCAGATTGACCATAAGATCGAAGCAACAGAAACACCGGAAGAAGTGTTGGCTTCCGCTTATCAAGTGCTTCGCAAGGCGCTTGCAAATGATGTGCTGGAAGCAGTGAGGAAATCAACACCGATGTTTTTTGAAACGCTAGTTGTTGATCTGCTGGTGGCGATGGGCTACGGTGGTTCTGCGGCGGACGCCGGTAAAGCAGTAGGCGGAAGCGGCGATGGTGGAATTGATGGAATTATCAAAGAAGACAAACTTGGGCTCGATGTGGTTTACCTGCAAGCGAAAAGATGGAAAGACCCTGTAGGACGGCCCCTCGTGCAAGCTTTTGCCGGAAGTCTGGAAGGCTTTCGGGCGCGTAAGGGCGTGTTCATCACGACATCAACCTTCACGCAGGATGCAACTGACTATGTGCAAAGAATCGAAAAGAAAATCGTGCTTATTGACGGCCAGCAATTGGCGGATTTAATGATTGAGCATAACGTCGGGGTGACAGCAACGCAAACGTTTACGTTGAAGCGGATCGACTCGGATTATTTTGAGGAAGGTTGAAACAACGCGGGATTACACGGTTGTGACGAGCAGACACCATCAAACATCTCATCCTATTAGGTTCCAGATTATAACGGAGCGATTTCATTATCTAGGCGCTACCAAGCCGTGTCGGTTTTCCTGTTTTTTCCTTTTTGGGCTGAATGTTCCAGCGAAGGCGGGCGTTGGGCGAGGTTTACCCTGGGCACTAGGCCCGGTAGATGACCGTGTTTGGTGAAGTAACTTCGAAATTCTTTGGGAGTCATCTGCCGGGTTTGGCGGAACTGGCGGTTAAAGTTCGCCAGATTCGCAAAACCCGATTCAAGAGCGATTACGCTGATTGGCAGATCGGTTTCGGCCAGCATGAGGCAGGCGCGTCCGATGCGGAGCCGGCACAGGTAATTAGTAACGCTTTCGCCGACGTGCCGCAGAAAAAAGCGGTGCAGGGAACGGGCCGAGAGATTGCCGGCTTCGCATAAATCCTGAACCCGTAGCGGTTCGCGAAAACGGCGGTGCAACAGATCGAGAATTCGATTCAACTGCGCCGGTTCATCGTGCAGCATGGGACGTCCGGCTGCCAGGCGCGGCGTTCCTAACGGAGAAAATCCTTCTGTTTCCGCTAGTTCGATTAGTGTTCCCAGCGCAGCCTGCAAGCGCAAGCGGGGCGATTCGCTCAGCAGTTCGTTTAATCGATTTTGCATATGTTCTCCGGCAGGCGGCGCGAAGTGAAGGCCGGTTTCACTGCGTTCCAGCAGTTTGCGCAGCGCGGAATATTCCAAGCAGGTATCGGCCATGCGCTGCGCCCAACTTCCCGAAAACCAGATCACGATGGCGGTGTGCGGGTTTTGTTCATCAATCGAGCCGGTGGAAGCCCAGGTATGCGGCATGTCGGGTGGAACCAGCACGAGATCGAGCGTGTTGTATTCGCCGATGTGGTCGCCGATAAAACGCCAGCCCCGGCTGTTGAGCGTTAAAGTTAACTCATATTCCGGGTGATGATGCCATTCAAAAGGAATTTCCGGCACTTGGCGATGATAAACGCGAAGCGAACAGCCGGCGGGAAACGTGACGCGTTCAAACTGAGGCTTCATAAACTACATTGTCTGAATTGTATCGATACTTGGCCGGTTCGTATCAGCTTGGATTTTCCAAACTGATTACACTCGATTTTTAGGAGATAGCTAATCATGCCGTTTGAAATCGACAACCTGCCCGAAGCGATCCGCAGCACCAAAAAAGAACTGCGGCGGATGCTGCCGAATTATGGCGAAGTGTTTTGCCAGGTGGAAGCGGAAATACGCCAGCAGATCAATGCCATTGCGAGAGAACGCGATATGGGCGCGCCGGTGATTCCTGTTCTTCACTATGCAGATATTGCTGCTGGAAGCGTTTCGCCGGAAACAGCCGAACAAGTCAAGCAGCGGGGCGCGTGCGTGGTGCGAAAAACGTTTGACCCGGCGCAGGCTCAAGCCTGGGATGAAGAGATTGGCCGGTATGTAGAGGAAAACGGTTTAAACGAAAAGCTAGCCCACGCGGCGGAAGATAAATACTTCGGCACGCTGGCAGCGGCCAAGCCGCAGATTTATGGCATTTACTGGTCGAAGCCGCAGGTGGAAGCGCGGCAATCGGATGCGCTTACCCGCGTACGCGTGTTTTTGAATCAGTTATGGAAAGCGGAAAGCGAAGGCAGACAGCATTTCGATCCAACGGAAGTTCCGGTCTATGCCGATCGCATTCGGCGACGGCCGCCGGGGTCGAGTTCACTGGGTCTTTCGCCGCATGTGGATGGCGGCTCGGTGGAGCGATGGCTGGACCAAAATTTCCGCAACGTTTATCGGCATGTGTTTTCCGGGCAGTGGCGCGAGTACGATCCGTTTGACGCAGCCTGGCGGCCCGAAGCGCGCGAGGTTCCTTCGCCGGCGGTGTGTTCCATGTTTCGCACCTTTCAAGGCTGGACGGCGCTGACCCGGCAAGGGCAGGGCGACGGCACGCTGCAATTGATTCCACTGGCGAATGCCATGATATATGTGCTGCTGCGGGCTTTGCAGGACGATGTTCCGGAAGATGAGCTTTGCGGCGCAAAACCAGGACGCGCCCTGTCGGTGCAGCCGGAGTGGCATGGCTTGTTGTTGCAGGGGCTTACGTCGATTCCTTCGATGCAGCCCGGCGACACGGTTTTCTGGCACTCCGATGTGGTTCATGCGGTGGAAAACGAGCATCGCGGCACAGGGTACAGCAATGTGATGTACATTGCGTCAACGCCGGGCTGCGCGAAAAATTCGGCTTACCTGGCAAAACAAGCACCGGCATTTCTGGCCGGGAAAACTCCGCCGGATTTTGCGCCGGACAATTTTGAAGTGGATTTTAGAGGGCGGGGAACGGAAGCCGATTTAACGCCGCAAGGACGCAAGCAGTTAGGGTTAGCTTAAACGTTTTAGTAAGGAAAAAGGCCAGTGTCGTTCGGCAACACCGGCCTTTTTATCTTTCGTATCTAGTGAAATTTAACGCTGGCCGACAACGAAATCAGCGCGGCAGCCGCGATCCACCCAAACGCCTCGTTGGTCGTAGCCCCAGCTTTCGCCTTGCCGACAAGGCGAGCCGCTGCGCTGGTTAGTCATCTGTACGCCGCCGCTGGTGTCGGCATTGCAGTAATGGCGTTTACCGTCATCGGAAGAACAAGTTAACGTCTGGCCCACGCTGTTCTGCCCGCGATCATTGCCATCTCGATCACGCCGATAATCGCCGCGGTCACGCCCGCCGACATAGCCGTTTTGCCCGACAGTAAAATCAGCGCGGCAGCCGCGATCCACCCAAACGCCTCGTTGGTCGTAGCCCCAGC
>CAXTWH010000007.1:114548-138707 GCA_964247975.1 uncultured Bryobacteraceae bacterium
TGTCGGCATTGCAGTAATGGCGTTTACCGTCATCAGAAGAACAAGTGAGAGTTTGTCCGAAAGCTTGCATCCCACTTAATACCATTAAAAACGTACAACTTTGCAAAAGCAGTCTTGTTCTATCCATTGGCGTTCTCCTTTTCTCCCCAGGTTAGACGGCGGCTACAAGAAATGTAACGCTTGTCTTGCACGGCATAAGTTTAACTTTCAGCTAGATTTTTCACAAAAGTTTACATTATCGTGCAGTCTTCCTGGAAAGCGGCTTCGTCTTCCCTTACATGCTTTTCAGGGAGGTTGCGCGAATTTTCAGAAAAGTAGTTTTTGCCGCTATCACACTATTCATCCTGTATTCTTTGTGTGGTCAACCGGTTCAAGCTGCCGAAGACCAGAATAAAGAAGCGGAAAAGGTGTACGATATTGGCGGCGACGTGCAGGCTCCAAAGCTGATTCACGTAGTGGAACCGGAGTTTGATCCGAAGTCGGAAGACGCTTTCACCACAGGCGCGGTAAAAATCCAAATCGTCATAACTGCTAAAGGCGAAGTGAGAAATCCGAAAGTTTTGACAGGAAACAGCGCGCAGCAGAACAAAAAGGCGGCTGACGCTGTTTTACAGTGGCGTTTTAAGCCGGGCCAGTTAAACGGTAAGCCAGTGAGCGTCAGAGCCACGGTGGAAGTGAATTTTCATCTGCTCTAGAACGCAAACCATTCAGGAAATGAAGTGCCGCGTAACGGGACATGCTTCTTTTGAATCGAACTGTGATAGCTGGCGAGGAAAATGAAAACTGCATTTCTGTTGGGCCGGGCGGTATTCGGCGGGTTCTTTCTTTATAACGGCATCAATCATTTCCGAAATAAAGAACAGATGACGCAATATGCCAGCTTCAAGGGAGTACCAAACGCGGAAGCCGGCGTGGTTGCTTCGGCAGTGATGCTTACCATCGGCGGTGCCAGCATCATTTTGGGCGTGAAACCGAAATGGGGCGCGGTGTCACTGATCGGGTTTTTGGGTGCTGCTTCGGCGCTGATGCACGATTTCTGGAACGATGAAGATGCAGAAGCCAAGCAGCATAATCTGATTCATTTCAGCAAAAATATGGCGCTGCTCGGCGCGACGCTAACCTTGGCCGGTGTTCCAGAGCCGTGGCCGGCCAGCCTGGCAAAGAGCAAATAGCCGAATCTGTTAACAAACGAGATTAATTAACCAATGCAATGGACACCGGGCGGCAGCAGCAATGATATTGAAGACCGGCGCGACGACAGCGGGGGCGGCGGTTTCGGCGGTTTAAGCGGAACTCATCTGGGAATTGGCGGCACTTTAGTGGTGGGCTTGTTAAGCCTGGTTTTCCATCAGAACCTGTTTACCTTGTTTTCCGGTTCTTCTCAGGCGCCGATGGCGCAGCGCCAAACCAATACAGTGCAGGACCAAAGAGAGCAGCCGGAATTTGAGTTTATAAAGTTCGTGTTGAACGACGTGCAGGACAATTGGACGCGCGTGCTGCCCGAACAAGCGCAGGTGCAGTACCGGCGCTCAACACTGGTGTTATTCCGAAATTCTTATCCTTCGGCTTGCGGACAGGCGGAAAGCGCGATTGGCCCGTTTTACTGCCCCGGCGACCAAAAAGTGTACCTGGACCTGAGCTTTTTCAATGAATTGAAGAACCGCTTCGGCGCGCCGGGCGAGTTTGCGCAGGCTTACGTGGTGGCGCATGAAATCGGCCATCACGTGCAGGATTTGTTAGGCATTGAGCGCGGCATCCGGCGTTTGCAGCAGGAACACCCGCAAGCGCAGAACAGATTATCGGTTCGCTTGGAACTGCAAGCGGATTGTCTGGCCGGGGTTTGGGGCTATTCCACGCAGCAGCGAAAAATCATTGATGAAAACGATATTGATGCCGGGCTGCGCGCGGCGGCGGCGGTGGGCGACGACCGGCTGCAAAAAATGGCGACGGGCTCCGTGAACCCGGAATCATTTACGCACGGCACATCACAAGAGCGCGCCGGTTGGTTCCGCAAAGGACTTCAATCGGGCCAGATTTCCACCTGCCAAGAATTAACTCCGTTCCGGAAGCCTGCTCAATAAAGAAAACTCAAGCAGCCTGTTGCGAGAAGATGGCCAGATCGGTAGGGTTTTCACCGACCGGAATCATGGCAAACAAAGAAGCGCCGTTTCGCAGGCGATTGCCCCGAATGGCGGGGATCCGAATTGCGGCCACATCGCCGCTGCCTTCATTTAGAACCAGGGCATATTGTTGATCGGGCGTGATGGCAATGCGCGTGGGGCGCTCGCCGGCTTGGGTCAACGCGATCATCTTGCGAGTTTCAATGCTCAAGATGCTGATGTCGGAACCGGCGCGGCTGGCGACAAACAGGTAGCGCGGCGAATCGGAACAAGCCATTGCCCCGGGCGCGCGGCCCGCCAGAATAGTTTGCTCCACTTCCAGCGTATCGAAAACATACACGATGGAAATGGAATCGGTTCCGGTGCCGGAAACAAAAAGCTGCCCTTCTTCCGCGCTGAACGACAAGTTTTCCGGGCGCATGGGAAGCGGCAGCTCGCAAACGGTTTGCAGCGTTTCTGTTTGCAGAACAACCAAAGCCTGTTCCTGGTAATTAGCAGCAAATAAAAGTTGCCCGTCTTTGCGAAAGCGAATAGCGCCAATGTTGCCCTCCAATTGGCGTTTCTGGTGAACGCCATTTTCCAGGTTAATCAGTTCCACTATTCCGCTTGAGCCGCCTGCGGTCGCCAGATAACAATGCTGTTTTTCTGAATGGAGCTTCACATCGGCATCCACCGGTGCGCTGCTGAGTTTACGGCGCAGCGTCACTTTCCCGCTACGCGCATCAGCCGCGACAGCTTCTTGCCCCTGCGCCGAAATACCCACCATCTGGCCGCGAATAGGCGTTAACCGGAAAAGATCCAGATGATCGCTGAGCCGCAGCGAAGCGCGAATCTGCTGCGCGTTAGCATCAATCACATGAACCGAGCCGTTAGCTGGAGTGATGACGTAAGCAGAATCGGCATCGGCGCTGACCGCGGAAGGCGCGCTCCGCAGATCAAGCTTATGCGCAAAGTGAAACGTATTCAGGTCCACAAAAGCCAAACTGTTTTCACCGCGTAGCGTGACCAAAGCGAAACCGGGAAAACCGGTGGCGCGCTTGCGCCGGCAGGCAGCCCAGGGCAGAACCGCACCCCAGGCGAGCAGTTGACGGCGAGTCAGAAACGGAGCGGTTTTCGGGTGCTTAGTTTGGTCAATAATAAAATCGTGTTTCAATTTTGCGGCAATCCGCTGGAATAATGGATGAAGCAGTTTCTATATTCCAAATGCAGATTCACTTTTATGTTACTCTCGTGATTGATCGCGGGAGGCTCGCTCCTGTTTTTTGTTTTACGGATCGCTTACCGTTTAACTGCGCAAGTTGAACAACAGCAATGCCAGCGACTTTCCCGCCGTAAGCCATCATCAGTTCTTTCATGAATTTCAGGTCTGTTTTCAGTCTTATCTCGTCTGATCTTGCCATAGATCTCGGCACGGCTAACACGCTGGTCTTCGCCAAAGGAAAAGGCATCGTGGTAAACGAGCCCTCGATTGTGGCGATCAATAAGACTAATGGTGAGGTGGAAGCGGTCGGTAGGGAAGCTAAAGATATGCTGGGCCGCACGCCGGGCAATATTGTCGCTATCCGCCCGATGAAAGACGGCGTGATCGCCGATTTCAAAGTCACCGAGCGCATGTTGAATTATTTCATCCAAAAAGCGCATGGCCGCAAGATGCTGGTGCATCCTCGGATTGTGATCGGCGTTCCGAGCGAGATCACGCAGGTGGAAAAGCGGGCGGTGGTGGATTCCGCGTACCGGGCCAAAGCGAGCGAAGTTCATTTAGTAGAGCAGGCGATGGTGGCGGCTATTGGCGCGGGGCTGCCGATTACCGAGCCGTCCGGCAACATGGTGGTGGATATCGGCGGCGGCACTACCGATGTCGCGGTGATTTCGCTGTCGGGCATTGTGTATTCCCGCTCGGTGCGCGTGGCCGGCAACGAAATGGACGATGCCATCATGCAGTACCTGAAGCGCAAATACAATCTGCTGATTGGGGAGCGCACGGCGGAGCAGATTAAAATTCAGATCGGCTCGGCGCATCCGCTGGATCGTCCGATCACGATGGAAATCAAGGGCCGCAACCTAATTGAGGGCGTGCCGAAAACGATCACGGTGGAAGACAGCGAAATTCGTGAATCCTTGTCGGAATGCGTAGCGACGATTGTGAACGCGATCCGCGTGGCTTTGGAGCGCACGCCGCCGGAGTTGAGCGCAGACATCAGCGACCGGGGCATTGTGCTGACCGGCGGCGGCGCTATGTTAAAAAATCTGGACGAGCGAATCCGCGAAGAAACAGGGCTGCCGGTTTCGATTGCGGGTGATCCGCTCGCGAGCGTGGTGCTGGGAACAGGAAAAATGCTGACCGATTTCAAGCTTCTGCGCCGCATTGTGATCGAGTAAGCGTCCATTTGTTTAAATTCAAGTATGGTTGTCCGCCGCTATAACGGCCTGCACCGGGACGGTACGCGCTTACAGGAACCTCGCGTTGTCGAGACCATTCTGAGCCGGTATCGCAACCTTATTGTTCTGGCGATGGTAGTGGTGGGGCAGTTGCTTCTGCTGGCTTGGCAGGTGCGGACCACTCAGGATGTGCAGTTAATCCGGGTATGGGCAGTGACGGCAGTGACTCCGATGGCCGGCATTGTGGAAGCGGTGCGCCACAATACTATCGGATTTCTGAACGACTACTTCATTCTGCTGGATGTTCGGGAGCAGAATCGTAAGCTGCACGACGAAAACAGCCGGTTGAAGCTGGATAACATTTACTTTCGCAATCAGTTGCAAACGGCGGACCGCGCTCGCGTGTTAAGCGCGTTCCAGAACCAAACGCCTTCGCGCACGGTGGCCACCCGATTGATCGGCAACGGAACCGCCTCCTCGGCGCAGGTGGTTTTCGTGGATCGCGGCTCCACCAGCGGCATTGAAAAAGGCATGGCAGTGGTGACGCCGGATGGGATCGTAGGAAAAGTGGTTGCGGCGTATCCGCTGGCGTCGCAGATTTTGCTGGTAACGGACCCGACGTTCGCGGTCGGCGTTGAATCGCAAAAAGGGCATGTGCATGGCACGCTGCACTGCAACGGATTGAATTGCACAGTGGAATACATCCAGAACGAGGAAGGCGTGCAAAAAGGGGAATGGTTCTACACGTCCGGGGAAGATCGCATTTTTCCGAAAGGGTTTCCGGTAGGCATTGTGTCGGCGGTGAAATCGGGGCCGTTCATGAAAGAAATTCATCTGGCGTTGAGCGGATCGCCGGGCAGCGTGGATGAAGTGCTGGTGATCTTGCAGGGAGTGCATCAGCAGATTCCAACCACGCCGCCGGAGCCGCAATTGGCCAAGGGCTTGCCGCGACCGCCTGATGATGTAGCAGGTGATATCCAAGCGCCGCGCCTGGCGACCGAAGCGGACCAGATTAAACAAAAATATCAGGAGCTGGGCAAAGAAGAAAAACATGAATACGGAACCGTAGGATCGAATATGCCTGATTTTGCGCAGCACAGCCCAGCACCAGCCGCGACGCCGGAACAAGCGAAAGTCGCTCCCGGCGCTGGTTCTGCTTCGAAATCGCCGAACAATGCTTCAACGCTGTCCCCAATTCCGGCGCAGAAAATGCCGGCGGCTGTACCGGCTCCTTATCTTCCGCCTACTGTGCTGGGTGAGCGTCCGCAACCGAAACAAACGGAAAAGCCAGCAGCGGCACAGCCCGTGCCACGAACCGTTCCCGGCCCTCCGATGCCGCTTGGCTCACCGCGCAAAAGAGCTGCCGAAGCTGTTGCTCCTGCCGGAACGGATGCTTCGCAGCGATGACCGAATACAGCGACCAGCTAATTCCGAAACCGGCGCGCGACAACTGGTTCAATCGCTTTCAGGTTGTGGCGCTGTTGAGCCTGACGCTGATGGCTATCATCGCCCAGGTTTATATTCCGAGGCTGATTCCCAACACGGAATTTTTGGAAGTTCCGCTTCTAATCACCATCTACTTCGGGCTGATGCGCCACAACCAGTTATCCGCTTTGTTTTTCGGCGCGTTTGTGGGCTTGGCGCAGGATTCACTTTCACACCTGCCGCTAGGCATGTATGGAATTGCTAAAACGCTGGTAGGCTATTTTGCGGCCTCGCTCAGTTCCCGGTTTGATGTGGATAACGTGGTGGTTCGGTTTCTGCTCACCTTTTTTCTCTTCTTTTTCCACCAGTTTTTTTATTGGATTATGCGGCGCGCGTTATTGGGGCAGCCGGTGCCGCTTGACCCGCAGAAAATTCTGCTGCAAGCGGCTTTGAACTCGGTGGTAGCCGTGCCTTTGTATCTGATTCTGGACAGAATGAAATTGTCGGGCGCATAAACGGTCGGTCCTCGCTGTTAAGCCGTTTTTCATTCCGCTAAGCAATACTCGGATTGCACTCTCGATAATGCCGAATTGGTCATGGCGGACACGCTTCACTTTCTTGAGAAGGGAACCGGTGAACCCAGGTAGCCGATATTTGTTCGCCACGAATTGCGAGCTTCGCTAGTACCACCCCATCAAACGATCCGCAAGCTTGACAGTCGCCGTTGGATTTCCAGACATCCACTTTGTGACAACTCTGTTCTAAATTAAACGGGCCTAGTGAGAGGCGTTCGCCATCGGGAACTGCCGCCTTCATTTGTTGGTAGGCCGGATGCGGGTCAAGGTGAATGGGCCCATTATCGCCGAAAGCCCAATACTCTTCATTCCAGGTCTCTTTTCCATTCTGATCCAGGGTCTTCAACACAGGCTTGCCATTAATCGCTATGACGGACGCTGGTTTCATAGTTATCAGGGCAGCGTCGTAAACCTGTTGGTAGATGGCGCAGAAATCACTGTCAGCGCGCTGGACAACCAAACGCTTCAGCAACGTGTTGGTATTTTCACGGGCCCTTCTCACACGTTGAATGATTTGCATCACCTTTCGCCCTCCAATCTCATCGAGGGGTGTTGCTTCGGTCGTGACCTCTAGGTCGGCTGCCTGGACGCCAAAGAAGTCCTGCTCGAAGTCAAACAACAACGGCGAGTTGGAGAACGATCGAAGTTGACGACAAACGGGTTTGGCCCCATAAATACCTTTGCCGCCAGCAACGAGCAAATTCCACGGCGACTGTTCGAGCGGCGGAAGGGGTTGAGTCCGAGCACAGGGGGCGATGAGGAACATAAGCAGCATTATTCGTGCTAAGAGGTTCCGCTGCATTGCCATTGTCGCTCATTCTCTCAAACCCTATGCGTGTCGAAGCGCGGCGCAAAGGGTTTGAAACACTGTTGAAAGCAGTCAAACCGCATAGCAAGGGCTATAAAGAGCGGATACCGGTTTCAGATCCGTTGTGGACCGAAGTTGTAATTTTCAGTTATGTTCTGAACGGTTGTTTCCGGTCCAATGTGGCTGCTACTGTCCCAAGCAAAATTCGGTAAAAACTATATAGAACCTCAATTCCTGGCTACAATGGATATATCGGGTGCTGGAAGCCGAATGCCCCGACCTACATTTTTGTGGCCTTACTTGAAAGTCAACGTGAGCGTGAGGACGTTTCGCCGGATGAACTGCTTCACGACAGCACCAAAGCGGCGACCCGAAAAATTGCCGTTTTTCAATATTTCATTGTTGCGATATTCATTTTTCTGATTTCCGCGTTCTGGGCGCTGCAAGTGCAAAGCCCGGATGTTTATTCCGAAGCAGCGGAACGAAACCGCGTAAAATCAACGCCTATTCTCGCTCCGCGCGGCAAAATCATGGACCGTGACGGGCGGGTGATTGTTGATAACAAAGCTTCTTATTCGGTGCTGTTGAACCGGGACCAACTAAAGTCAGAACACCTGCCTGCGATTGCGGATGCCCTCAGCCTGGATTACAACGAGTTGGCGGAGAAAATCCGCCGTATGGGAACGCGCCCGCAGATTGTGATTAAAGACGAGCTGTCGCGCGATGAAATGGCCTGGGTGGAATCGCACCGGGACGTGGCAACATTCCCGGAAATGGAAGTGATTAAGTCGTGGCGGCGGCTGTACCCGCAGGACGGCTACGCGGCCCATGCTACCGGCTACGTAGGCGAGATCAGCGAAAGCGAACTGAACCAGCCGCAATTTATTGACTATAATCCGGGCGACATTGTCGGCAAAGACGGCATTGAAAAGCAGTACGATTCTTTTCTGCGCGGCGTAGACGGCGAGCGAAGAGTGCTGGTGGACAGCATGGGGCGCGAACGCCAGGTGGACAAGCCTAAAGATGCGGTGGGCGGCAAAGACCTGCAAGTGACGCTGGATCTGGACCTGCAATCGGTAGCGGAATTATCAATGGACGGCAAACGCGGCGGCGTGGTGGCGCTTGATCCGCGCACCGGCGAAGTGCTGGCGATGGTCAGCCGGCCTTCCTTTGATCCGAACAAATTCACGGGCCGCATCAGCCGGAAAGACTGGCAGGAGATTGCCGGCGACCCGTTCAAGCCGCTGATGAACCGCTCCATTCAAGCCGAGTTCGCGCCCGGCTCGACCTTCAAGCCGATTGTGGCTTTAGCGGGTCTGGAAACCGGCATAATCGATGACAAAACCGATTTCCATTGTTCGGGCGGTGCTTCGTTCTACGGCCATTATTTTGCATGCCATTTAAAACGCGGCCACGGCGATATTACTTTGCACCGGGCTATTGCGCAGTCCTGCGACGTGTTCTTTTATAACACCGGCAACCGGTTGGGCATTGACCGCATTGCGCAGTATGCCGAGATGGCGGGCCTCGGATCGAAGACCGGGATCGATCTTCCCAACGAGCGGGAAAGCACCATGCCTTCCACGCGTTGGAAAATGCGGAACTACCGCCAGAAATGGTATGCCGGAGAAACCATTTCGGTAGCAATCGGCCAGGGAGCGGTGACGGTTTCACCGCTTGAACTGGCAACCGCCATTGGTGGCTTATCGGTAGGCGGCAGGTGGATAAAACCACATATGCTGAAAACCGCTAAGCCGGTCGTTTTGCGCGAAGCTCAGTTCAAACAGGAAAACGTGCAGGACGTGATCAGCGGCATGTGCGCAGTGGTGAATGAGGGCGGCACCGGCAGGTTCGCCGCGCTGCCGAATGTGAAGGTTTGCGGCAAAACCGGAACGTCACAGCTTGCTTCGAACCAGGTGTTGAAAGGCACGAAACTGGGGCAGTCACTAAAAGATAACGGCTGGTTTGTGGGGTTTGCGCCGCAGGAAGCGCCGGAAATCGTAGTGGTGGCTTTATATGAAAATGGCGAACATGGCGACCGCGCTTCCTGGATTGTGCGCGACGTTCTGAAAGCCTACTTCGATAAGAAGGAGCGTTCGGCGAAAGGTCAGCCACAGCTTACCCGCGACTTCCGTTCGCGCCTGTTGTTGCCGCTCAGCGTTCCGGCTGTTTTGGCTTGGGGGAATCACCGACAGTGACGGCGCGGCTGCTGCGCGGGATGGACTGGTATCTGCTGATTGTGACGATGCTGCTCTGCGCTTTGGGCGTTTTGCAGATTTACAGCGCCACGCACGGCACCAAGTGGCAGGATGCCTGGTGGAAGCAAGTGGTGTTTGTCACCGTCGGCCTGCTGCTGATGTGGCTGATCAGCCAGTTGGATTACCATTCCCTGGTTTCTCACGTGTTCCCGCTGTATGGGGCCACCGTGTTTCTGCTGTTTTCCACTATGCTTGTGGGCAGCCGCGTGTTCGGGTCCACGCGCTGGATCGGCATTGCCGGTTTCACGCTGCAAGTTTCAGAGTTCGCCAAAATTATTATTGTGCTGCTGGTGGCGCGTTATTTTTCCGATCTGCGCCTGGGCCAGGATGTGGTCTGGCAGGATCTGGCCAAAATCGGCGGCTTGGTGGCGGTGCCGATGCTGCTGGTGATGAAACAGCCGGACTTAGGCACCTCGCTTACTTATCTGCCCATTCTGGTAGCAGGCATTCTGATGGCTGGCTTGCGCGGGAAGTATCTGTTGATTATCGCCTTAGTTCTGCTGGTATCATTGCCGATCGGTTATCATTTTCTTAAGCCGTACCAGAAGGACCGGTTGGCCAGTTTTATTGATCCGGAGCGAGATCCCAAAGGAACAGGATTTCAGGTGATTCAATCCAGAATCGCGGTCGGTAATGGCGGCATGTGGGGACGGGGCGTAACGCAAGGTTCGCAAACGCATCTTGGTTTCCTGCCGGTGCCGCATACCGATTTTATTTTTTCTTCTTTCGCGGAAGAACATGGGTTTGTCGGCGTGGTGGCGGCGCTGGTGTTGTATTTTTTGTTGATTATGCAGATTATTCAAAACGCGCAAACTGCGGGCGACCGCGAAGGCGTTTACATCTGCATGGGTATTGGAGCGCTGATGGCGTTTCACGTTCTGGTAAACGTGGGCATGGTGGTGGGCCGGATGCCGGTCACCGGGATTCCCCTTCCTTTAATGAGTTCGGGAGGATCCAATGTGCTTTCGGTATTTTTGATGTTGGGCCTGGTCAACAGCGTCCGGCTGAGACGTGTGGCAAGTTAGTTAGTATTGAAGTCGAGTTCGACAAAATAAATTGAGGGGTCGGACTGAGCAAGACAGCGGAATTCGGATGCTAAGAAGTTAAAGGTTACTCACGTTGCGGTAATCCATCCAGGGAAGGGGCGTTCCTGAGCAAGACTCCGTCCTAGCACCTGGCAACAAGTTTTAAGTCAGCCTAATAAACTGCGGGCGGACCTGATGCCTCCTTGCTTATCCGAAAATCTGAGTCTCTCATCCGCCCTAAGGCGGTGATTGATATGAGTAAGGAATTGGTGATCGCGTCAGGTCGCCATGAAACCAAGGTCGCAGTTTTAGAAGAAGACCAATTAGTTGAAATTTACTTTCAGCGGGCCAATGAGTATTCCCTGGCTGGAAGCATACACAAAGGAAAAGTCACCAGAGTTCTGCCCGGCATGCAGTCGGCGTTTGTGGACCTGGGATTGGAACGCGATACGTTCCTGTACGTTTCCGATTTCTTTGAAGAACATCCGGATATCGATACGGTTGCCGAAGAAAAACCGGCCAAAACGCCCCGCTTTGAGCCGAAACGGGAGCGAACCAGTGAACGCGAGCGCACCAGTTCGGAGATGAACCGCGCCGCTGCTTCTGCTGCCGAAGAACCGGTAAAGGGTTTTGCAACGGTAGCGCAGCCCACCCAGGCAGCAGCTTTCACTGCGGCAGTTCCGCCGCCTTCATCGGAAGAAACGGACGAAAGATCCGGCGATCCCGCTTCCCGCGACCGCCGTGCGCGCCGCAGCCGCCGTCGGACCCGCGGGCGCGGTTTCCCGGAAAATAAATACGCGCAGCCTCCCACCGGTGATCAGGAAACAGTGGAGACTGCGGAACCGGAAGAACAGGAAGCGGAAGATCAGCAGCTCGGCGATGTGCTGGTTCTGCCGGGCGAGTCATTAGCAAAATACCGCAACACGGCTGCTTCTGCTGCTGCTCCTCGTCAGCAGGCGGAAGCGGAACACAGCAAACCGGCAGAGGAAAAAACAGCAACAGAACCGGCGGAACAACCGGAATCCGCGCTGAAAATGCCGGAACAATTGACGGAAGAACAAACTCCTCAGCCGGATGTCGCGCCCATCGAGTCCGAGTCTGCTGCCGCGCAAGCGCCGGAAGAATTCGCCCAAACTGAATCGGCCACGGAAGAAGGAGGAAACGAGGACGAAGAAGCCGAGGACGATATTGAGGAGGAAGGATCTTACAACAGCTCAACCATTCATCTGGTAAGCGAACCGGATGAACAAGACCTCAGCTTGATTGCGGAAGCCAGAGCGGAAGTGCTTGCCGAAATTGTGCAAGCGCAAGCGGAAAGCGCCATCAATTCAGCAGCAGTAGAAGAGATTGAATTGGATCTTGCGCCGGAACCAGAGGAAGCGGAAACCACGCTGCTGATTCTGGATGCCGATTCCGAAGAAGCGGAAGAACTTGAAGTTGAATTTATCGGGGAAACTTCCGTTGAAAGCGAAATGGAAGAAGCTGTAGCGGAAGCCATTGCCGCCGCTGCCGGAGCGGAACTGGTGGCTGACCAGGGAGCAGGTGATGCTGCTCAATCGGCCCGGGTGCGTGAACAAGGCGGGCGTTATCCGCATCGCGTGTCGCGCCGCATGCGCCGCCGCCGGGGAGGCCGCCCCAACAATCAGGGCAACCCTAATCAGGGCAGTAACGGCGTTGAAGCGAACAATGCCTCAACTCAAACGGTGACCGCGCCTGTGTCAGCATTGCCAACTCCGCCGCCACGATCGGAAGCACGGGAATCCGAACGGGAAGAGCAGCGAGAGCCCAAAGCAGACCGCGATCGTCCGCTGCCTTCCATCACCGATTTATTAAAAGCCGGCCAGGAAATCATCGTACAGATTGCGAAAGAACCGCTGGGTCAGAAAGGCGCGCGCATTACATCGCATATCGCCTTGCCGGGCCGCTACGTAGTGTACATGCCAAGCGTGGAGCACCTGGGCGTTTCGCGCAAAATCGCGAGCGACGAGGAGCGCCTCCGTTTAAAGAAGATTCTGCAAGCGCACCGTGTCGGTACCATCGGCGGCTTTATTGTACGCACCGCAGGCGAAGGCCGCAGCGAAGAAGAAATCGCGGCGGACATGAATTTTCTGTATAACCTATGGCTCGATATCCGCCAGAAAGCGGAGAAAAAGCCCGCGCCCGCGCTACTTCATCACGATCTGGACGTGGTGCAGCGCATTCTGCGCGATCAGCTTACCGATGATTTTAAAGCGGTCTGGGTGGATAGCGAAGAAATGTATGAAAGCATTCTGCGCTTTGTGCAGCGCTTTCAACCGGCGCTGGTGGCGCGTATCAAGCTGTACACGCGCAAAGCTCCGATCTTCGATGCGTTCAACATCACCCAGGAACTGGAAAAAGCGCTGCGGCCCAAAGTGTGGCTGAAATCAGGCGGCTACATCGTCATCAATCAAACCGAAGCATTGGTGGCGATTGACGTGAACACCGGTAAGTTCGTCGGCAAGTCCAATCGTTTGGAAGACACAATTGTTAAAACCAACACCGAAGCGGTGAAGGAAATTGTGCGCCAGGTGCGGCTGCGCGATCTGGGCGGCATCATTGTGGTGGATTTCATCGACATGGACGAGCGACGCAATCGCCAGAAGGTAATGCAAACGCTTGAAGAAGCGATGCGGGCCGATAAAGCGCCGTACAAGATTTTGCAATTCAACGATTTCGGCTTGGTGGCGATTACCCGCAAGCGCGTCAAACAAAGCCTGGAGCGTACGCTCTGTTCGCCCTGCCCGTACTGCGAAGGCGCAGGTTACGTGAAAAGCGTGCAAACCGTGATGAGCGAAATTCTGATTGAAGCGCAGAAGATCGCCGCAGCCATTGAAGGCAGCGATGTGGTGCTGCGCTGCAACCCGGAAGTAGCGCGCGCGCTGAAATCCAAAGACAATCAGTATCTGGAGGAATTGGAAGAGATTCTGGGTCGTCCGGTGCTGGTGAGCGGCGATGTGCAGATTCACCTGGAAAAATTCGATTTGGCCTAGGAGCTGTTAATCCCGGGCGGAAACGGATGTGAATGCTAAACTGGAAGCGGTTCAATCAGAACCGAACTGTTTCCAGAGCATATCGTGTTTCCCGCGCTGCGTTTCCGTGCGCAGCGTTTAACGGTGAACTGGAGAGATGGCCGAGTGGTTGAAGGCGCACGCTTGGAAAGCGTGTATAGGGGAAACTCTATCGTGGGTTCGAATCCCACTCTCTCCGCCATGCCTGAAACAATGCAAAGGCAATAATTTTCCGGATTGCGTCAAGCGGCAGCGTAAGAAAGTTATCGTGAATTTCCTCGATGGGCGAGCCAAGTTCGTAATCCGTCAGGATGGTGTCAGGCTCAATGCGAGTGCCTTTGATCACCGGCCTGCCGCCCATCTTGCCCGGTACGCATTCAACGAGATCGCAGTTTTCCCAAGTCATTCTTGCCTCAATCTTCAGAATAGTTCACTCGCTGGAATTGGTGTCAGCCCGAAATAGTCCAAGTCCAAAATGGCAGGAATCTCCAACCATGAGCGGCCCTTGGAAAGGCTCTTCGAAAGTAATTTTTAATTGGAATCCAGGTCCTGCTTTGGCGTTCCGTTTTCCGTCCGCGAGGCGTGTCTTCTTTTCCGCTTCTGATTCATGTAGTCGCACCCAAAGGGCGCTGCTATCAATCCGTTCTATTTGTATTGGACGAACACCCCAATTCAATTCAATCAAGCGCGCACAAATCTGTTCTGGTTCTTCGCTTAAGCGCGTACGCCCGTTCCTGCCGCGCGTGTGTCGATTGGCCGGCCTCACAAATCGCGTTGCGCTGGTCCATTGTTTGGATGTTCCCTGCATGTCTTTGGGCAAAGGCGTTGCCGAAGGCAGCGGTATCAAACGCACGACTCTATCTTGTTCTGAATCTTTGCTGCTTAATCTTCTATCCGCCCAGGAGATTGCCTTTTCCGCTGCTTTGTCCAGGCAAGCCAACTCTTCCCGGCTAAACGGCTCCGGTCTCCACACAATCAGCCGGGCAGGATTGCCGTACTCATCTGGCCAAATCAGATAATACGCGTGACGATGATTTGTTTTCATCATCGTTCCATCCTCATTCTTGCCGGCCAGTCTTTCCCGCAGTTCCGGCTGTTCTTGAATTCCGCGCAATACTCGTCCGCGAAAACGTTCAGCGATTCTAATCCATTGTCGTTTGGGCGGGTAAATGTGTCCGCCGATGGAAAACTGAACGTAACGCGGTTTTGCTTCCGAAACGGATGTTCGCGGCGCATTCTGCCTTTGACTGACGCTTCTTACCGGACGCTGATAGAACACCCATTCGGTGCCGGGCGGAACGGAAACATCCGCTACCGGCTTCTGATCAGAATAGCGGGCGAGCAAGGCATCGAGCCGCAGCGGACTGTTCGGCTTAAAGCATAAAACCGGTACGCCGTCATTTCCAGAACTTGGCTGACAGTTAACCGCAAACTCCGCCTGAGCCAGTTGCAATCGGCTGTAGCTTTCCGCGCGGCCAAAATAAGTAATTCGCGTCAGCAGTTCTTTTAACAGTTCTAAATCCTCCGCTGGAACAAGCAGAGTCTCCCAGCGCCAGATCACTTGATCGGTGGAAGTGAACGCAAAATAACTATCGGGAAACAAAGTAGTCTTACTCTGTTTCACCGCGCCGGAACCTGCGCTGGGATCAGACCAGGCAAATTCACCAGTAGGTTGATATTGCTTGAGAGACGGTCCCCGGAACGCGCTTTCCGGCAGATGATAAACCGGGCGTTCGGAAGCAATCGTATTTAATAAACGCTTTATCTTTTCTTCATCCCGGTCGCCTGTTTCGCGGCTGTACTGATACCAGCGCGCCGCCAGCGCTCGAACCAATCGCCACGGCGAGGGAGGCCATTCCCCATACGGGTCGGCAAACGCATTTTCCCGCCATCTGCTGGCATGAAAGCGTCCGAGCGGAAAACGTTGTTCAATCAAAAGGGACATTATTCCTCGTTGCTGTTTGTACCTGCTCCTACCAACTCAGCATCATCCTGTTTTCCCTTTAATTTTTTGTTGGTTTTCTCTTTGGCGCTTTCCGTTGCTGCCCGGTAAAGTTCTTCCACCGGAAGCAGAACCCTGGTGGGCGAATCTCCCAACCGTTCCCGGCACTCGGCAATACGCTCGCGAATGGCTGCTTTTGGCGTTGCTACTGCCGCATCCCGTTCATCCGACCATGCGAGTTCCCCTTTGCGCTTTAAATAACAGCCGCTGCGAAAACGGAAAGCGCGATCGGTCAACTGTTCAATTTTCCATAGGCACAATTCCAGCAGCAACCGCTTATCATTCTCTGTCAGACCGTTGTTTTCCCGCCCGTAAGAGCGCAGCAAACCGAGATCGATAATGAACGTGGCGACAATTTTCTCCGCCGTTTCCTGTTCCACCGAAAAAATCGGCTGGCCGGATAGAGTAACGCCCAACTGATCGAATTTCACGCCTGAGCTGAGAACACGCTCCGCGCCATGCGCTTCATGATGCGCTGTCAATACGCGGCTGATCTTGATTCCGTCACGCGCAAACATCAATCCATGCACCAGCGAATTCGGATCGTAGCGGAAAACCGTTTTGTAAATATCTCCCCAGTTATCCGGATAAAAGAAATATCTTTTATCTTTCGTTAATTCTTTAACCTTCATCCGCTCTCGCAAAAGATCGCGGAAGTTCTGGCCCGATACAGTTGCTTTCAGAAAATAATCCGAAGCCAGCCGATGCCCTTCGGTGAAGGTCGTGCAAACTTCCCGGCGCTCGCCGTGGTCCTGCGTTTCGCAGAGAACATACGGCAGCCCGGCTAAATCCTCATGCAGCGCGATAGATTCGCCGCCGCCTAAAGATACTGTTTCCAGATGGTTCGCCATGCTCGCCGCGCTGTCCACAATGCAGATTCGTCCGTTGCTGCCTGAGGGATCGTCATACAGCACGGGACCGATCTCAGGAAAGCCCGCCGGTTGAAATCGTTTCAACCCGCCGACCGGCTCCAGATGGGCTTGGGCAATCAAACACGTTTGCTTGCCGCGCAGAATATCTAACGTTGTCATGTTCCTACCTTTTTGTTTTCTGAATCCACCGGCGAAACGCGATACGGGTGGAGCGGATAGACGTTGGAATCAGCAGCGCCGCCGCAATCAGGTCGCCCGATACATCAATCTTTGGGCAGCGGATAATTCGAATGCCCGCCGCTGCATACGCCCGATCCGCCACCGCGAAGGCTTGCTGCCATAAGCCGCCGCGCAACAAGCGCACTGCCGTCCGCGCCCGCATCGCATCCGGCTTAATGTCTTCTGTGTTGCTGACCAATGTGAATTTGCTGCGGGTCAATAACGGTCGAAATAATCCTTGCAACAGAAACTCCGGCGAGCCGCCCTGCATTTTTTGATCGGATTCCTCGTCGGGCAATGCTTCTTTCCCCCAATCAATCAGGGAAAACGCGGGAATGAGTTTCACGATCAGTTCTAAGTTCACTCGCCCTGCGGCAAACGCCTCAACGTCTTTTAAAGAACACGGGTAAGCGCCCCATAAAGGCGATCTCGGCTTTTTTGCTTGCCATGCCTCTTGTGCTTTAGGCTCATCGATTAAGCGCCGTTCCAGCACATCGGCTAAGACCCGCGCCGGTTCGCCCCCATGCCACACCACCGATGATCGCTGTTCAAAAAATTGTTGCGGACGCTCCGAATCAAAGCCGAAAATGTTGTGGCATAAACGATATCGCCCGTAACGGATGCTGGCAATCGAACGCGCAATCCGCGCTTCAATGGATAGATTCCCCGGCCATCCTTCCTTGAATAAATCCGGGTGAAGGAACGATATCGGTTTTGCGTGCTCCTTGTGCTTTTTACTGCGATCCACTTTTAATTGCACATCGCCGATAGCGTTCAACATCGCGCGCCATTTCTCTGAGTTCTTCGGCTCCTGGGCCACGCCCAGCAAAGCTTTGTTAATCGGACCGCGCAGCCCGTAATAAACCGACTTCTGCGAACTGGCCTGGTCTTCCGGCAAACCTTCCGCCCAGTCGCAGATTGCGATCAAATTTTTCTTTAATTGTTCATCTTCAAGCGGCTTTACTTCTTCGATGCCGCCTTGCAGCGCTTCATAAGTGTTGGAGCTGGTTGTTTGCCTGAGCAGAAACGGAACAAAACGATCAATGCCCATTTGCGTGCCGGCCGTCATCGCCGCCGCCGCAAATTCGAATGGAGCGCGGGCTGCCCGCTGGCCCACTCTCGCCTGACTCCGCCGCAGCAGCAGAATAACTTGTTCCGACGTAGCCGCGCGCGTCCACACCGGCGCCCGAAATTCCGAACGCTCTTTGCCTAACTCATTCGCATTTTCCGGCGGCGCGGCTTCGCTCATAAACGGAAACGTCGCATACGCTTTCGTTCTTGCGCCTAAACGTTTCGCCGCCCCGCCTTGCAGCAACAACGCTCCTTCCAATGCCAACAGATAAGACCACGGCGAAAGCTGCCCTTCGCGCGCCGCGCTCCATCCACTATTGAATGCTTTATTAGCATGGGCAAACCAAGTTCCGGTGGAAGGAAGCACCGGCAACTCGACTCCTTCGCAGCCGAATAATGTTTGTTCCAGCCACGCTCCTGTGTTTTTATCTTTTTTGACGAGCACTCGGCAATCTTCGGAAAGCTTGGCAAAATCGCGCTTGCCCACATTGCCGCCGGTACCGAGAACGTCGTTATACGAGTTGCGATCTCCTCGTGGAACAATGTGCGCGTCCAGCATTCGCACCAGTTGCAAATCCGGCTGCCAGGAACGCGCTTTGGCAATTTCCCTATCGCCCTTCCACCACCGCGCGTAAGGCGTTGGAACCCAACGGTGCTGCAAGAAATCGCACAGTGCTTCCTTGTTCAGGTCGGCTGCCGCTAATACAAATTCTGAGCCGTCCCAGAATCCTCGCATTCCCACCCATTCCTGGCGGCACACATTCAACAATCCAAGCGCCGCCAGGTATCCGCCAAGCGTATCGGTGCGCAGCCCCGGCAAGCGCAGCGTATCCAGAGTTTCAGGCAGGAATGGCCTCGCTTTTCTGGACTTTCACGGCATTGATTCCTGCTTCTATTTTCCGGCTGGCTCGCACGTCGGCGCACATAATCAAATTTTCCAGAAACGCCAAACGGAACGGTCCTAACGCTCCCTCCTGCTCTGAACCGCCGTTCTCAGAACCCAATAACTCCTCTATCAGTTCTGTCCAGTTCGGCCCATCCACTACCAGCTTTCCGGCATTCCGGTCGTATTCCGCTTGCGGCGCAAATCCAAGCCAGGCTGGATTGAAATCGGTCGGCTCCTCCACCCAGCCCGGCAGATGAATCACTCGTTCTTCTTGTTTTAGTTCAAAAATACCTTTGGTCTTTTCCCCGTAGACGCCAAGCGCGGTTCTGATTTTTCCGTGATGGCAGGCAATTAGATAAACCGCCAAGGCGCTCCAGCCGGGTTTCCCGCGCTTCCAGCATTCCGCCGCATACAACGCGCTTGCTTCTTCATGGCGGAATCCTGGCCGGAACCGGTTTCGATTTGCCGGAAACTTGGCCCAGCATCCCTGCTCCAATCGGTATCCGGATTTCTGCGCCGCTATTCGCGCTTTTGCCTGCCACAGTGGCGTGGATTTGCCTAGATCGTGCCACCGCGCTGCCAGACACAATGCTTCGGCGACCTCCGGCGAAAGCCCCAGATTTTTACCTAACAAACGCGCTTCCTCTTCCGCGTCTTTCAAATGCTGCGAAAGTGGATACCAGCCAGTGCTTTCGCTGTCCGGGTCTCCGTTTTCCGCGTTGTTTGATTTTTGCTGAATTTCCTGTTGCGCCAGTTCCGGAACATCGCCCGCTTCGCCCGTCCAGCCTTTCCGTGTGGAATATCCGCCGCTTGTTCTGTTACATAGCAACGTCATGCCGGGAACCAGCTCCCAATGGGGCCGCGACTCCCATCGGTCATTGTCTTCGCTCCATTCCCACAAGGAATGCTTTTTCGCGAACTCTTTTGCTTCCTCAATCGGCACCGGGCAGAGTTCATGCCGTTCCGCTTCCGGCTGCTTATCGTCGTGATTGGGACCCTTCCTGGTCTCGCGCCAGAACAGATACACCGTTCGCTCTTCCGAATCGCGGATGTACTCCGAGATGTCCGTGAATCCACCCGCCAAATCTTTATCGGCGTAGAACAATCCCCAGAAATCGTTCTGCCGG
This sequence comes from uncultured Bryobacteraceae bacterium, assembly GCA_964247975.1. Classification (GTDB taxonomy): domain Bacteria; phylum Acidobacteriota; class Terriglobia; order Bryobacterales; family Bryobacteraceae; genus KBS-96. Next base: position 134,345 of record CAXTWH010000007.1, read on the forward strand.
ATCACGTAAGCGGGCTTTTCAGGGTCCGGCAAGGCAACTGCGCTCAATGTACTGATGCCGACATCTGAAATCTTCGCAATGCGTTCGCGCGCTTCGTCCAACTGCGCTGCTTCATAAGGCGCGGCGTTCGCGCTTTTCACATCCATCCAATACGCTTGCGCGTTTTCTGCTTTTCCGTCGCGGTTCAATCGTCCGAAGCGCTGCACCATGCTCGCCCACGGCGCAAGCTCCGTAATCATCGTAGTGGCTGAAACGTCCAGCCCGGCTTCCACTACCTGCGTCGCCACCACAATTAAGCCGCGTTCACTATCCGGTTTGAAATTTATTAAATGTTCCGCTTGTTCTTTGCGGTCCAGCGGACGAAACCGTGAATGCAGCAGCCGAATCTCCGGATTGTCTTCCCCGCTACTGCCGGCATTCTGCTTTTTCTTTTTCGCCGTCCCGGCTGGTTTTGCTTCCAGTTCGGTGAACAGCGCCCGCGCGGTTTTCACGGTATTCACCACTACCATCGTTAGCGTTTTCGGCTGATGAACGCTGCGCACAGTTTCCGCCGTCAGCGCCTTCAAGATTTTCTGCAACGGTTTCGCTGCCGTAAAGCGAGAACCCAGTTCTTCATGCAATCTGTTCACATCCGGTAGAGTCGCTTCCGGCGGTGTTTGAAAATCCACTGTTTGAAGCCACTTCGGTTCCACCGTGGCCGACATCCACCAGGTGTACACCGGCTGCAGAGTACCGAAAGTTTTCCGGAAATAACTAAGCTGCGAAAACGTGGTAGCCGCGCGGTCCATCAGTTGAACTTCATCCACCACCCACAACGCTGAATTATGCAGCAAACCGAACGCCGCCGCCCAGCGTGTTCTCGGCATGGCATAACCCCGGTTCAACGCCGCGCTTAACAGTAAGTCCACCGTGCCGACCAGAATAGTTCGCTTGTCCGGCTCCTCGATCCACTGCCCTTGCCGCGAACGCAAGCCTTCCTGTCCGCCCATCAACTCAATCAAACACACTTCATCAGTGAATCCAAGATTCTTGAGCCACTTCCGTATATTTTGGACCGTCTGCTCCACCAATGAACGCATCGGCAGCGCAAACACCAGCCGCATCGGAGTTCCCGCTTCCTGGTGATGAACTTTCCAAAGCCAAGACAGCACTGCCGCCGCAGTTTTCCCGCTTCCGGTCGGCACGCGAATGATGCGATCGCAAAACGGCTTGTTCGCTAGGTCCTGTTGATAGCTATACGGAGGCCGATCAAGACCAGTTGCTTTTCTGAAAAATTCTTCAAAAGACAAAAATATTCCTAGGCGCTTTAAATGCGCCGAAATAAATCTAATTACTACAAAATACCGATTGATTATAAATAATTGCAAGCCGCTGACAATTATTTTTTGGCGCGTTTCTGTTTCGAGGAACGCGCCAAGTGTTTATAATAAGTCAAACGACGGGAATGGGAAGCAGTTTGTCCGCTCGAAGTTTTGCGACTGCTTACGTAACCTAGAACGTTGCGAAACACCAGCAATTTGATCTGGTGGTTGCTTGCGCTGCTTGCGTTTTGTGGGCACACAATCTCCTTTCTAAATGTATTGAAAAGATTCAGCGCCCACGATAAAATGAAATTGATAGATCACCTCATCACAGGACTTTGAGCCAAGGTCGTTTCTCTACTACGGCCTTTGCTCTAGCTGTATTACCTTCTCATTTTGAGGATAGCTGACTTTTGCCTTCTTCACAAGAGTTGTCTTTACTATTTTTAACTAAAAGTATCTTGTGCCCCTTTGAAGCTAGTTCAAAATTGTAGGTGTAAGTATCGGCTAACCGAGTACCGCGACTTCTTAAGGAGTCGCGGCCCTTTTTTGGCCCTCCACTTGCCCCCAACCTCACCGGCATGAGATCCACTTATCTCGTCTGCTACGACATCTGCCTCGATAAACGTCTCCGCAAAGTCTTCCAGTGCATGCGCGGCTACGGCGATCACTTGCAGTACTCCGTGTTCGAGTGCCAGCTCACGCCGAAAGACTTGGCCCTGCTCAAGGCCAAGCTGGGCCAACTGATCAATCATGACGAAGATCAAGTCCTATTTGTCAATCTGGGACCTTCCGAAGGCCGTGGGGAGCGCGTCATCACTTCGCTCGGCAAGCCGTACACACTGGTGGATGCGCCCTGCATCGTGGTGTAATCTCCGCCGCAAATTTCTTTTTACACAATAAATAACCTTATGGCTACTTATGCCTTGCCCTTGCCCGGCGATGCTTCAGAATCGCTCAACCGCACCCTGCCGGATTACCTGCCTGCCCGCATGGTGAACGAGTTCGTTTACTGCCCGCGCCTTTTCTTCTATGAATGGGTCGAGGGCATTTTCGTCGAAAGCTCCGACACTGTGGAAGGCGCCGCCCAGCATAAGCGCGTCGATAAACCGGATAAATCCGGCCTGCTGTCGCCCGAAGCCGCCGGCGAACAGGAAAACAAAATTCATACGCGGTCGGCCATGCTGTCGAGCGAAGCCTACCGCGTGATCGCCAAAATGGATCTGATCGAAATCGAAAACGGCGTGGTTACGCCCGTCGATTACAAGCGTGGCAAGCCGTATGAGGAAAACGGCGAACTGAAAGTTTGGCCCGCCGACCGCGCCCAGTTGGCCGTGCAAGCCCTGGTGCTGCGCGAAAACGGCTACAACTGCGCGGAAGGCGTCATCTATTACGGCACCACCAAACAGCGCGTCCGCATCGAGTTCACCGAGGATCTGATGAACGAAACGGTCGCGGCCATTCACGATGCCTGGGCCTTGGCCCGGCACGGCGAAATTCCGCCGCCGCTCGACGGCTCGCCCAAGTGCGCGGGTTGTTCGCTGGCTCCGGTCTGTCTGCCGGATGAAGTGCATCGCCTCACCGCGCCGGCCGAACCGAATCCGGCCCAGTTGCTTCTCTTTCTATCTCACGAAGCACCGGCCCCGAAGAAAAACGCCGCTTCCGAAATCCGGCAACTCGGCACCCCGCGCGATGAGCGCAAGCCGGTCTACCTCGACACCCAGGGGCTTCGCATCGGGCGCAGCGGAGCGGTTCTGCAAGCCAAGGAGAAAGAGCGCACCGTGCAGGAAATCCGCTTGAACGAAGTTTGCCAGGTAAATCTGATGGGCAACATTCAAATCACCACCCAGGCGGTGCAGGCGCTCTGCGAAGCCGGAATCCCGCTCTGCTATTTTTCGCAAGGCGGCTGGTTCTACGGCATCACCACCGGCCTGTCCACCAAAAACGTGTTTCTGCGGCAGAAGCAGTTTGCGATGGCCGAACAGCCCTGGTTCTGCCGGAACATCGCGGCCCGGCTTACTGCGGGCAAAATCCGCAACGGGCGCACCCTGCTCTTAAGAAACCACCTGGAGCCGCCCACTCAAACACTGTCCGAAATGAAAGAAATGGCCGACCGCGCCGAAAAAAGCCAGTCTTTGGCCGAACTGCTGGGCTTGGAAGGCAACGCCGCCCGGCTGTACTTCGGCGCTTTCAACGGTCTGCTGAAGGAAAAATCCCAGAATGGAACCGACGATCCGTTTGAGGACCCAATTGGAACATCTTCGGATTCTTCTGCGTTCATGCGGCTCGACTTTCACGGGCGCAACCGGCGTCCGCCTCGCGATCCGGTGAACGCGCTGTTATCCCTGGGCTACAGCATGTTGGCGAAAGACCTGCAAATTGCCTGCTACGCGGTCGGCTTCGATCCGATGGTTGGCTTCTACCATCAGCCCCGGTTCGGTCGTCCCGCCCTCGCGCTCGATCTGATGGAGCCGTTCCGCCCCTTGATCGTGGATTCAGCGGTGGTCAACGCGATCAACACCCGCATGATCACCGCCCGCGACTTCATTATGGTGGGACCGTCTGTGATGCTGAAGCCGGAAGCGCGAAAATCGTTTTACCGAGCCTATGAGCTTCGGATGGACAGTCTGGTGACGCACCCGCTTTTCGATTACCGCGTCAGTTACCGCCGCCTGCTGGAAATTCAGGTTCGATTGTTGGCAAAATTACTGGAAGGCGAGATTTCTCATTATCCGGTGTTTACCACGCGTTAACCGTTCGGATAATCGAGCGGCCCGGTGATGCGGAAAAGCCGGGGACCGCTCGCGCGTTGAAAAGAAATGAGTTATGTTGGATTTGAGTGAACTTTGGCCGTGAAATAGGCGGCGGAAACAGGACCGCTCGAAAACCGGTCGCTAGATGCTTGAAAATAGAATAAGATAAAGGAGCAGCCATTTCATCAGTCGAAAGACTGATGCCCCATTGAAGCCGATGCGCCGGAGGTTCGTTCCTCTATTCGGGCGACATTTCATCAGTCGAAAGACTGATGCCCCATTGAAGCGCCGCGTCCTTGGTCACATCCA